>NZ_AP035980.1:0-849892 GCF_059730785.1 Pantoea sp. X-Soil-ISGK-421
CAGAAAACGACCCTTTTCATCCACAGAATGAAGATCTCAGGCTATGGCAGATAAAGAGAGTGAAAACAAGGCGTTACTCGAGCCCTTTCTGTCGGTGACAAAAAACAGCGGTGAAGTTATTCAACTCCACCCCAATAAAAATAACACCGTACAACCGGTCGCTTTAATGCGCCTGGGTCTGTTTGTTCCTACATTGAAGTCCACCGCACGGGGTAAGTCAGGCGCGATGGCCTCGACGGATGCAACGAAAGAACTTAAGAACCTTTCTTTGGTGAAATCGGAAGGCTATGAAAAGATTACCATTACCGGCGCAAGACTGGATATGGATAATGATTTCAAAACCTGGGCCGGGATTATCCAATCTTTCTCGCGTTATCCCTCAAAGGGCGACACCGTGACGCTGCCGTTTATTGATTTCGTCAAGATGTGCGGGATCCCTTCGGCAAACTCGTCCGCCGCGTTACGTAAGCGTTTAGATGCCTCTTTACGGCGCATTGCGACGAATACGCTGTCCTTTGAAGGTAATGGCAAGGCGTATCACACTCACCTGGTGCAATCGGCGTATTACGATCGTGAAAAGGATCTTGTGCGCATTCAGGCCGATCCGAAGTTATTCGAGCTCTATAACTTCGACCATAAAGTGTTGCTGCAGCTGCGAGCCATTTCGCGTTTGAAGCGTAAAGAATCTGCTCAGGCGTTGTATACCTATCTCGAAAGTTTGCCGACCAATCCGGCGCCCATCTCTCTGGCGCGTTTACGTATGCGTTTAAACCTTGGCTCGAAAACCACCACGCAAAACCACGTGGTGCGACGTGCGATGGAGCAGCTCAAGGAGATTGGCTATCTCGACTATTCGGAAGTGAAACGTGGTCGCTCGGTGTTCTTCATCATCCACAGCAGGACACCAAAACTCGACGGCATCAGCAATCTCGAAAGTATCGATTCGCTGGAAGATATTGAGTTCGAAGAGTGATATCAACCGTTCACTGTATTCAGCAAATCCTGTAAAGCGGTGTCACTTTTTGAGCAAAAGTGACACCTGCTCTTCCGCTAACATTCACTGCAATCAGCTGTCCTCGCATCATTCACTGTAATCAGCAACGTTCACTGTAATCGGAAACCTTCAGCTCTTGGCAGGTCTTGTGCCTTGCCATGCACTAAGCTGAGGCCATATTAAGCTGCTTAAGATGATAGTGAGTACTTACAAGGGCGGTAGTGCTCCACTTAACTTCCCTTTTTACTGCCTTTCTACTGATCACAGTGAATCTTTGTGTTCACGCTCAGTTCGCTGATTACAGTGAATGTTAATGACAAGTCTGTGCACTGATTACAGTGAATGTTTAACTGCAAGTTAATGATTTATAAGTATAAAAAAACTGTTTGCTAACTATATTCACTGTAATCGGTAATTTAACTGTTAATACAGCCAGTAAAAGTGACAGGGTTGGTCAGTGCGCTGATTACAGTGAACGTTTGGCCTGTCTTCTCACTCCAGTGAACGAAAGCGAGAGGCATTTGTATCTACTCTTTTATGCTGATTGACGAGCACATCACACTGTCACTGATTACAGTGAACGCTGCCATGTCGTCCCCTGCCCTGCTGTGTTCGCAGCATGACAAACAACAATTCAACGCGTCGTTTTTTACTGAATACAGTGAACGTTGGGCGTTCAGGCAACAGTGGGTTTTTTACTGATTACAGTGAACATCACCATTACTTACCCGTAAACGAGTAAGCCATTTAACCTGAGGGTGTACTGATTACAGTGAATGTTCTAAAGGACGTTTAGCGGATTTTGCTGGATTGTTAATGGCGATTTCAGGGGCATCCGTTTGTCGGTAAATCAGGTCTTACTGATTACAGTGAACGTTAGACTCAACATTTTGGCAGGCTTTGCTGATTACAGTGAACGTTCTACACTGCGTCATAATTTTTACTGATTACAGTGAATGCCTTCCCTCTAACCCATTTGACGTACTGATTGCAGTGAACGTTTAATCGAATCGCAATCACGTTCTACTGATTACAGTGAATCTTTGCCGATGATGAGAACAAGGCGTTTACTGATTACAGTGAACATTAGCAGTTACGCGTGAGCGTACATCGTGATTTACTGATTACAGTGAACATCTGATTACCAAGGTAATTGTACTTGCTCGCTCGCCTGATCCACTCGTGCACATAGCATCTACTGATTACAGTGAATGCTTATCCGTTATTTGCTCATTACAGTGAATCTTTTACTGACTACAGTGAACGCCTGCATTGGTCGTATTCAGTTAACTGACTACAGTGAACATTTCAGTAATTTAAGCTGTAACCGCCCTTCTTTCCTTCTTTATCTAACAGTACAAGAATGAGAAACGAACCACTGATTACAGTGAATCTTTCCGTCTTTGGACAAGAATGCGGCGGTTCAAATTTGAACGATAAAGCCTTATGGCTAAAATAAGAACACTGAATACAGTGAACGTTTTCGCTAAAGCGCTCTTAATCAAGGTGTTTTCACATCACTAATTTTTCCTGTGCAGAAGAGATATATTTGCCTCATGTGCTGGATTTATGTATAAAGTCATAAATCCTACATGTGTGGAGCAAGTATGGCTAACGATGACAAGCAAGTTCTGAAAGTCGCACAACGTTCAGAAAGAATGCTGATGAGCCTGACCGATCAGATTCAGGCGCAGAAAGAAGAGTTGCGGGAAAACACGTTTTATCAGGTTTACGCGAAAGCAGCTTTAGCAAAACTGCCTAAATTGACGCGAGCGAGCGTTGATTACGCTGTAAATGAGATGGAAGAGAACGGCTATCCGTTTGATAAACGTGCTGCGGGCAGCTCAACCAAGTATGCGATGTCGATTCAGAACATCATCGATATCTATCATCATCGTGGCGTACCCAAGTATCGTGATCGCCACCATGAAGCCTTCAGCATCTTTGTTGGTAATCTGAAAGGTGGCGTATCAAAAACGGTTTCTACCGTTTCGCTGGCACATGCCTTACGCGCCCATCCGCATCTACTGTTCGAAGATTTGCGGATTCTGGTCATCGATCTGGACCCGCAATCATCAGCCACCATGTTCCTTAACCATCAACGTTCAGTAGGATTAGTGGAAGCTACTGCCGCGCAGGCGATGCTGCAGAACGTTAGCCGTGAAGAATTACTCAACGAGTTTATTGTTTCGTCGATTATTCCGGGCGTTGATGTTTTGCCGGCATCAATTGATGACGCCTTCATTGCATCGCGCTGGGAAGAACTGTGTGCCGCTCATTTGCCCGATCAGAACATCCACGCCGTGTTGTATGACAATGTGGTGGCAAAGCTGAAAAAAGATTACGACTTTATCTTCATTGACAGCGGTCCGCATCTGGATGCTTTCCTCAAGAACGCCATTGCCGCTTCGGACTTACTGATGACGCCGGTGCCCCCCGCGCAGGTGGATTTCCACTCCACGTTAAAGTATCTGACGCGTTTACCCGAGCTGATTGGCATCATTGAAGAATCTGGCGCTACCTGCCGTTTGCAGGGCAACATTGGCTTTATGTCTAAACTTTCGAATAAAGCGGACCATAAGCTGTGTCATAGCCTGGCGAAAGAGATTTTTGGTGGCGATATGCTGGATGCTGCGTTGCCGCGTCTGGATGGCTTTGAGCGCTGCGGAGAGTCGTTTGACACGGTTATTTCAGCCAATCCATCAACCTACGTGGGCAGCACCGAAGCCTTAAAGAATGCGCGTTCAGCGGCGGAAGATTTCGCGAAAGCCGTATTTGACCGTATTGAATTCATTCGCCTGAACTGAGGTTACTATGAGCGCAAAAAGAATCACTATTGGCCGAACCTTCAGCCAGACACCTTTGCAGACTGAGGAAAGTGCCGATGGCCATTCTCAGACATTCATTCTGGCGACGGGTAAACGCGCCCTCTTCACGCTTGAACACATTGCCGCGAAGGAAATCGAAGAGAAAACCTTCGTTAAGATGGAAACCAATGGCCGCGATCAGTCTGGTCTTACGCCTGAATCGCTGCGCGACATCATCCGTACCATCAAATTGCAGCAGTTTTTCCCAGCGATTGGCGTAAAGCGTGACGATCGCATTGAGATTCTTGATGGTTCTCGTCGTCGCGCGGCGGCTTTACACTGCAAAACCGGGCTGGATGTGCTGGTCACTGACGTCGCTATCTCCGCAGAAGAAGCGCGTCGGTTAGCGCAGGACATTCAAACTGCGCGCGAGCATAACTTGCGTGAAGTGGGTATGCGTTTACTGTCGCTCAAAGAGAGTGGACTGTCTCAGAAAGAGATCGCGCAAAGCGAAGGGCTATCTCAGGCGAAGGTCACGCGTGCATTGCAGGCTGCCAGCGTGCCACTGGAGCTTGTCACACTGTTCCCGAATCATTCTGAACTGACCTATCCCGACTATAAATCGTTGCTGCAAGCGTACGAGAAGCTGCAGGAAACCGGACAAACGGTTGATGCATTGATCGATACCATCGGTATGGATGTTGATACGGTATGCGCACGCGACGGGTTAGCTGAAGACGAAGTGAAGAATGGCATTCTGCGATTAGTGCGTAACGGCAGCCAGACGCTAATGCAGTCACCGGCCAAAGATAAAACGGTAGCGACGCCATTATGGAGCTTCGCCGATAAAGATCGCTTCGCACGTAAGAAAACGCGCGGACGTATGTTCAGCTACGAGTTCAATCGTCAGTCAAAAGAGTTGCAGGAAGAACTGGATAAAGTGATTAACGAGACGCTCAATAAGTTTCTAAACCAATAATCGTTATGCCGCCTCCGGGCGGTTTTTTTATGCCCTTTTACCTTCCTCGCCAGCGGAATTTTATCGCTAACTGTATGAAATATCGATTATCGTAGGAGAAATTTCAGGCTGAAATCGCCAGTATCTTATCGAGTTATTAAAGGAAACGATTCAAACTATTCAATGCAGGTTAACTAACTGAAGCCAATTTAACCAAGTGTGCGCTAAGGCGGCAGCAAAAATTTTATGCAAAATTAGCGAGTGGAAACCGAATGAAATTTCATCGGCTCGCCAAGGCAATTTCATCTCTATTATTATGAAAAATAAGGTTTTTTAAATAATATTTCAGGCTGAAATCGCCAATTGAGTACGTCATTTCAGTCTTTAGTGATAGAACCTAAGCGAGATTAGCCAGATGATATTCAGCGATTTATCCACAGAAAGCGTGGATAACTTTTCCGGCTGACCTCACTCAATCAACGCCAGCGCTGATGAAAATTGCCAAACGGCATCGCGTACCCGCACCGGTTTACTGATCAGCCCTAGCGCATAAAAACGATCGGCAATTATCTGTTGCTCTTTAATCACCTCAAAGGCCATCGCACGGGTCTTATGACTGCGGCGTGTCAACGCTCTTTCTACTGACGCGATGTCCATTCCAAGCTCCTGAGACAATAACATCGAAGCTTCGCGTCGCTGGCAATCAATGAACAAACCCGTTTGCTGCAAACTTTCCACCAGTTGCTTGAGTATGTCATTGTGTTGCTCGACGTAATCACGTCGTGACAGATAGAACTGATGATTATGTACACGCCCTTCACCGTTCACTAAAACCCGCAGTTCAGGATTGCTTTCAGCGGCGCTGAGCAACGGATCCCACATCATCCACGCATCCACCGAGAGATAATCACTGGCGGTCAGCGGATATTTCGGTGGCGCGTACACTACTTTGATTTCATCCAGACCAATGCCCGCTTCTTCCAGCAACTGCAGCAGTAGCCAGTGAACGTTCGAGCCTTTATTAACCGATATACGCTTACCGCGCAGATCGCTGATGGTGCGGATTTCGCTATCATGGGGTACCACGATGCCAACGCTGCTCGGCGCCGGGGGTTCCCATGCGATATACGTCACCGCATTGCCGCTCGCCTGCGCGAAAATAGGCGGCACTTCACCCGTCGTTCCGAAATCAATTTCGTTATTCTGCAGTGCATACAGCAGTTGTGGACCAGCAGGAAACTCACTCCACAGCACGCTAATGCCTTGCTGAGCGAAACCGTGTTCGAGGCTCTGACGGGCTTTCAACACGCCTAGATTGCCAAATTTCTGATAGCCAATACGCAGTTCGCGCTCCTGCGTTGCGTGCGTAATGGATATCGACGGAGATACAGGCGCTTTGCGCCGCCCTTTGATCATTCCCTGATTCGCCAGATGCGTGCGCAAGGTATGGCGGCTGATGCCGAGTAGCGTCGCGGCCTGCGTTTGATTGTGGTCTGTCATCGATAGCGCATTGCTAATCAGGCTCATGATGACGCGATCAAACAGTTGTTGTGGCTGGCCCTTCAGTTGCTGCTGCAGAAAGCTGTCGAGCGTAGAATCGTTTGACTCACTAAATCCATGTTCACTGTAACCAGCGAGTCGCAGCTGTGCAGGCGTTAGCGTTTCTTCGCGGCTCAGCAACACGGCGTTATGTAGCGTGTTTTCCAATTCACGGATATTGCCCGGCCAGCTGTATTCGTGCAGTGCCTCAAGCGCATCAGGCGACAGGCGACGTGCCGGGCGACCCAAACGTCGTGCATACAGAGTGAGGAAATGTTGCGCCAGCAGTGGAATGTCTTCACGACGCTGACGCAGCGGCGGCAGAGGAACTACCGCAATATTGAGGCGATAAAAAAGATCTTCGCGGAAGCGTCGTTCACGGATTGCCTGTGCCAAATCGACATGCGTAGCCGCAATAACCCGCACATCCACCTTTATCGCTTTACGCGAGCCTACGCGCGTGATTTCTCGTTCCTGCAATACGCGTAACAATTTAACCTGCAGTGAAGGGCTGAGTTCACCAATCTCATCCAACAGCAACGTACCGCCTTGCGCTGATTCGAACCAGCCAGGATGAGATTGTGTCGCGCCGGTAAATGCGCCTTTCTCATGACCAAACAGCTCTGCTTCGGCCAGGCTTTCCGTCAGCGCGCCGCAGTTAACTGCCAGAAAGGGGCCATGACGACGTGGACTATGATGATGCAAGTAGCGCGCCACCACTTCTTTCCCGGTGCCGGTTTCGCCAACAATCAAAACGGTAGCATCGGTAGGCGCGAATTTGTCCAGCAGCGACTGAAACGCCAGTGAAGCAGGATCGACTAAGCGTGGAGAATCAGTGTGGTTAGCGTAAGTGGTTAACATGGCATTAAGTCCTGTAACGATCATAACGCTACGCTAAATGCTCTCGCTGACTATGAACACCATGTAAAAAGCATAAGCAGTTGCATATGCAGCAATTGCTGTTGCATCAAAGTCGCAAATGCAACTGCTTAAACGCATAACGACAGGGCTAACTGCCTGAATTAAGGCGATTCGCGGCCTTAAATAACCTGGCACGCTTTCTGCTAATAGCTTTATAACCAAATGAGCAGTTCAAAATGATGATTTTTTAATAAAGTTATATAGGAAAAGCATAATGGCCGATTCCGCGAACGATAAAATTAATGTCTTCTGGTTTTTACCGACACATGGAGATGGACGCTACCTTGGCACCACCGAAGGCGGGCGCCCGGTCGATTTACCCTACTTACAGCAAGTGGCGCTTGCTGCCGACAATCTCGGCTTCTACGGCGTATTAATTCCTACTGGCAAAAGCTGTGAAGATTCCTGGCTGGTGGCCTCCGCATTAGCGCCCATCACAAAACGTCTGCGCTATTTAGTGGCGGTGCGCCCTGGCCTGCAGCCGCCAACACTGGCAGCACGCATGGCGACCACGCTCGATCGTCTGTCCGAAGGGCGTTTACTGATTAACGTGGTGACCGGCGGCGATCCGATTGAGAA
Organism: Pantoea sp. X-Soil-ISGK-421; assembly: GCF_059730785.1. Lineage (NCBI taxonomy): Bacteria > Pseudomonadati > Pseudomonadota > Gammaproteobacteria > Enterobacterales > Erwiniaceae > Pantoea > Pantoea sp. X-Soil-ISGK-421. The sequence continues at coordinate 7,799 of NZ_AP035980.1, forward strand.
CAAAGGCGATGGCATTTTCCTCAACCACAGTGAACGTTACGAAGTCACCAAAGAGTTTCTCGATGTTTACAGCCGCCTGATGCGCGGTGAAAAAGTGGATTACGAAGGTAAACATATCCACGTAGAAGGCGCGGAAGTGTTATTCCCGCCGGTGCAGGAAAAGGGTCCGCCGCTCTATTTTGGTGGTTCATCAGAGGCGGCGATTGATGTTGCAGCGGAACAAATCGATACCTACCTCACATGGGGCGAGCCGCCAGCGCAGGTTGCCGAAAAGCTGGAAGTGGTGCGCGCACGTGCGGAACAGCGTGGACGTAAACTGGAGTACGGCATTCGTTTGCATGTCATTGTGCGCGAGACTGAAGAAGAAGCTAAAGCGGCGGCAGATAAACTGATTGGCCATCTTGATGAAGAGACCATTGCGCAGGCGCAGAAAATCTTTGCGCGTATGGACTCCGCCGGCCAGGCGCGGATGAGTGCTTTGCACAAAGGTTCGCGTGACAATCTGTATATCTCACCAAATCTGTGGGCCGGCGTAGGTCTGGTGCGCGGTGGCGCAGGTACTGCATTGGTGGGCAGTCCTGAACAGGTGGCAGAACGTATTCGCGAATATCAGTCATTAGGCGTCACCAACTTCATTCTGTCGGGCTATCCGCATCTGGAAGAAGCGCATCGCGTGGCCGAATTGCTGTTGCCGCTGCTACCGCTGGCTAACGCGCAGCAGCAGCGTGAACGTACGATTAACACCGGTCCGTTTGGTGAAACCATTGGTGGCGATAAGCGTCCTTCAAAACAGACGAGCGCCAGCTAATGCAGGAGAAGGCAATGTCAACGGCGCAGGTAATCATTGTTGGTGGTGGTTTCAGCGGCACGGCGCTGGCGATTCATCTCGCACGCACCTCGTTAACCGGGCTACTGATTACAGTGGTCGAACCGCGCGCCAATCTTGGCGGCGGCGTTGCCTATTCCACGCAAGAGCCAGCACACCGCATCAACGTGCCGGCTTCGCGCATGCAATTAAGCGGTGAAGAGCAGGGCGCGTTTGATCGCTGGTACCGCGAACAGCCGGAATGTTCACTGGATTCAGTAGCACATTGCGATGACGGCACAGTCTATCCGCAGCGCAGCCTATTTGGTCGCTATCTGGCAGAACAGTTTGCGGCGGCGGCGCAGGCGTATCCACATATCACGTTGCGCCACATCCAGGCCAGTGCCGTGGCCTGGGAAGGAGAACAGCTGTTACTCAGCAACGGCGAAGCGCTGCAGGGTGATGTGCTGGCATTAGCAATCAGTCATCCGCCGCCGTCGTTGCCGCGTGCGCTGCAACCGTTCTTGGCGCACCCGGCATTGATTGCTAATCCATGGCAGCACGGCGTACTGGACGCCATCAATCCTAAAGCGTCGGTTGCGATTATCGGTACCGGCTTGAGTATGGCGGACGTAGTGGCTTCGTTAGATACACGACAGCATTGTGGCCCGTTAATCGCCTTCTCGCGCCGTGGCCAGCTCTCTCGCGATAATTTGAGTGGTGAGTGGCCCGAATGGACGTTAGCCCCACAGAGCGTGCCCAGCGCGCGTCTGTGGCTGCGGCATATTCGTGCTGAATTGGCGGGTGCGGCTGAGCAGGGTTTACCGTGGCAACGCGTGCTGGATCAGGTGCGCGTGCAAGGCCAAACGATCTGGCAATCGCTTCCACTGCGCGAGCAGCAGCGCTTTGTCCGTCACTTGCGTTCGTGGTGGGATGTGCATCGCTATCGCATTGCGCCGCAGGTGTCAGCGGTGATGAGTGCTCGGCAGCAGCAGGGCAGTATGAAGGTGCTGGCCGCGCGCCTGGTAGATATCAGCAGTCTCGGCCACCAGCTGGAAATCACGCTGCGTACGCGCGAGGGTGCCAGCGAAATTCATCGCCTCGATCATCTGATTGTCACCACCGGTCCCGGTCATGAGGCCTTAATTGTCAGTCAGCCGCTGCTGCAGTCACTCAGTCAGCAAGGTTTGATCCGTGCTGACCCGTTGGGTTTTGGTTTGGATGTTGACAGCCAGTCACACACGCTCAATCTTACCGGCCAGCCCAACCCGCGTCTGTTTGTCGTTGGACCCGCTGCGCGTGCGCGCTTCGGTGAACTGATGGGATTGCCGCAAGTTGCCGATCACGCCGCTGATGTGGCGAAGAATATTTTACAAGAACTGCAAATCGCTCACGCTGAGCGATGTCCCCCCTCAACGCTTTAATCTCGCAACATCCTAAAAATTAACTGACGAACGCCAGGTCGTAACACGATCACGGCCTCGCTATGGAGATTGCTATGCCATCGCAACGTGAAATTCGCTTGAACGCATTTGATATGAACTGTGTCGGACACCAGTCGCCGGGCCTGTGGGCGCATCCGCGTGACCGTTCCTGGCAATACAAAGATCTGGAATATTGGGTGGATTTAGCACGCCTGCTGGAGCGCGGCAAATTTGACGGCCTGTTTATTGCCGACGTGCTTGGCGTTTACGACGTATTGAACGGCAACGGCGATGCGGCGATCCGCCAGGCGACGCAGGTGCCAGTGAACGATCCGCTGGCGTTAATCACGCCGATGGCGCTGGTCACCGAACACCTTGGATTTGGTCTCACGGCATCATTATCGTTTGAACATCCTTATCCGTTTGCGCGCCGTTTATCGACACTCGATCACCTGACCAAAGGCCGCGTCGGCTGGAACATCGTCACCTCGTATCTGGAGAGCGGCGCGCGCAACATCGGTCACAAAGCGCAGACCGATCACGATAGCCGCTACGACTATGCCGACGAATATCTGCAAGTGGTATACAAGCTGCTGGAAGGCAGTTGGGAGCAGGATGCGGTATTGCGTGATCGCGAACGCCGCATCTTCAGCGACCCGCGCAAAATTCATCCGATCAATCATCAGGGCACCTTCTTCAACGTGCCGGGCATTCACCTGTGCGAACCGTCACCGCAACGTACGCCGGTGCTGTATCAGGCGGGCGCCTCGAGCCGTGGCAAGCAGTTTGCGGCGGAACACGCCGAATGCGTGTTTGTTGCTGCGCCGTCGAAAGTGCTGCTGAAGAAAACCGTTGCCGATATTCGTCGCCGCGCGGCGGAAGCGGGGCGCGATCCTTACAGCATTAAGATCTTCAATCTGCAAACCGTGATTGTCGGTGAAACCGATTTGGCGGCGCAGGCGAAGTGGAAAGAGTATACCGGCTGGGTCAGCTACGAAGGCGCGCTGGCGCTGGTATCAGGCTGGACCGGCATCGACTTCGGCCAGTATCAGCCGGATCAGGTGCTGAAATATATCCACACCAACGCCATCCAATCAGCGGTCGAAACCTTTTCCACCGCCGATCCTGATCGTCAGTGGACGGTAAAAGCGCTGGCAGATTGGGTTGGCATTGGCGGCTTTGGTCCGCTCATTGTCGGCAGCGCGGAAACCGTCGCCGATGAACTGCAAAGCTGGGTAGAAGAGACCGATGTGGATGGCTTCAACTTCGCCTATGCATTGACGCATGAAACCTTTGAAGATGTGGTGGAACTGCTGATCCCGGAACTGCAAAAACGCGGCGTCTACAAAAAAGAGTATGCGCAGGGCACGCTGCGCGAGAAGTTATTCGCCGCCGGCCCGCAGCTGCAGTCGCCGCACCCGGGCGCGGGCTATCGCGTGAAAACCTCCACGCTGCAGGAGGTCTCATGATCGAAATAGATCAACTCAGCAAACACTATCGCGCGCCCGACGGCCGCATTACTGAGGTGCTGAAATCCATCAGCCTGCAGGTGCAGCAGGCCAACATCACCGCGGTAGTTGGGCCAAGCGGCGCGGGTAAATCGACGCTGGCGAAGTGTATCAGTTTGCTAGAGCAACCGAGTGCCGGCAGCATCCGCGTCAACGGTAGCGATCTTTCCCGGTTGGATGGTGAAGCGCTGCGTCAGGCGCGTCGCTCGATTGGCACTGTTTTCCAGTCTTCCGCGCTGCTGCAACGTAAAACCGCGTGGGAGAACATCGCCTTGCCGCTGCACTACCTCGGCGTGGTGGATCGCGATATCGCAGCGCGCGTGGGTGAATTGCTCGATAGCGTCGGTCTCAGCCACAAAGCTAAAGCTTATCCCGGCCAGCTTTCCGGTGGTCAGCGTCAACGTATCGGCATCGCGCGTGCGCTGGCGTTGCGCCCGTCGGTGTTGCTGGCAGATGAAGCCACATCAGGGCTCGATCCGGAAGCCACCGTCACCGTGCTCGACCTGCTGAAAAAGCTGCGAGATGACTACAAGCTGGCGATTGTGCTGATCACCCACGAAATGGATGCGGTACGTCAAGCGGCAGATGCAGTGGCGGAAATTCGCGACGGCCAAATCGTTCAGTATGGCGTGGTGAAAGCGTTGCTGGCACAGCCGGATTCGCTATTGGGACAGCGCCTGTTCCCACTGGCGGCGCAGGCGAGTGATGCCGAACTGCTGCTCCAGCTCAGCTATCGCACCGATGTGCCGGTCGCCAGCGACTGGATATCGCGCCTCAGCCAGCAGTTTGGTTTGCGTATTGATCTGCTCGGCGCGCACGTTGAGCAAGTTAACGGTCTGCAAGCCGGACGGCTGCAGGTGGGCATTCACTTTCAGCATGAGCGCGTGCCGTTGGCGCGTTTGCTGTCGCAACTGGAGCAGTTGGGCTTAGTTGCCAGCGTTTCCGGCAGCGTGTTGCCATTGCGGGAGGCGGTATGAGCGTATCAGTCATTAGTCAGGATACGCCGTGGCCAGAAATTCCGGCGTTGATGCTGCCCGCTCTGGGCGAAACCGCGTTGATGGTGGTGATCGTGATGCTGTTTGTGGTGACGTTCGGCGGCATCGTCGGGGTGGTGTTGTTTAACACCTCAGCGCGCGGTCTGTTTCCACATCGCGGTATTAACCGGGTGTTGAGTTGGATCGTCAACATGGGCCGCTCGCTGCCATTTCTGGTATTGATGGCCGCCATCATTCCGTTCACCTTCTGGCTCACCGGCACGACCATCGGCATTCCTGCCGCCGTAGTGCCGATGATCGCTGCAGGCATTCCGTTCTTTGGCCGTCTGGTGGACAACGCGCTGCGTGAGTTGCCTGGCGAAGTCACCGCGGTGGGTCTGGTATGCGGTGGTTCGCGCTGGCAAATCATCCGCTCGGCACAACTCAGCGAAGCGCTGCCCGCGATAGTTGCGGCGGTAACGCTCAATTTGATCTCGATGATTGAGTACTCCGCCATTGCCGGCACTATCGGCGCTGGCGGTATCGGCTATCTGGCGGTGGTGTACGGTTATCAGCGCTTCGACAATCACATCATGATCGCCACCATCGTGGTGCTGATCGCCCTTATTCAAACTATTCAACTTCTCGGCGACCGTTTGGTCACCGCATTACGCCATCCTCAGGGGACATCGCTATGACAACACAAGATTTCGAGCTGCGTAAAACACGCCGCTGGCCGTGGCTGCTACTGATTATAGTGGTCGTTATCCTCGCCGCTGGCGGCTGGTTCTGGCGCAGCCAGCAGCCGCAGGCGGTAGTTTTTGGTACCACGCTAAAGGTGCATTTTGAACCGGCAATGGCGGGCGAGCAGAAGCTGATTGAATACGTTGGCGAGCACATCGCGCCTGATTACGGCCTGAAGCTTGAGGCAGTAGGTGTGCAGGATCCGGTGCAAGCCGACCGCGCGGTAGCCGAAGGGCAATATGCCGCAACGGTATACCAGCATCAGTGGTGGCTGAAGCAAGTCGTGGATGCCAACGGCTTTGCGCTGACTTCCGCACTGCCGCTGTTCCAGTGGGCGTTTGGCATCTACTCCGATCGTTACACATCGGTCGCTGACTTGCCGCGGGGCGCGACGGTTGTAGTCCCGGATGATGGCGCCAATCAGGGCCAGGCATTATGGTTGCTGGCACGTCAGGGGTTAATTACGCTCGATCCTAACGTTGAGCCGCGCACGGCCAAACTAAAGAACATTGTTGGCAATCCGCATGGACTGGTGTTTAAAGAACTCGATCTGCTGACCATGCCGCGTGCGCTTAACTCGGTGGATGCGGCGATTGGTTACGTCTCGCAATTTGATGCCGGAAAAGTGCCGCGCGAGAAAGGCATTCTCTTCCCGCCTGCGCCGCGTACTTTTGCCTCACAGCTGGTGATTGGCACACCTTATCTGGACCAGGAAAATATCGAGAAGCTGAAAAAAGCCTTCTCCGATCCGCGCGTAAAGCAGTGGTTGAAAACCACCGATGACCCGCTGGTAAAAGGCGTATTGGTGCCGGTCTCAGCCGAATAAATTACGGATGATTGCACACCCGGACGCGCCAGGCGTGTCCGGGTTTTTGTGTTGGATAAAATTAATTTATCCTATTGATATTTATGTAAATTAATATCAAGAATTGTTGTTTTGGCGCAGCCAATAAACCCCTTATAAAAACCTCACCTGCACTACAAAACAACAACGTGAGGCGTTATGAGTTCACTTCCTTTAGAAAACACCCTGCCGGTTTCCGAACCGGTACGTTCGGTCAGTGACGTGGCCAGGCTTATCAACACCCGCAGTAAAAATGACAACTACGCGCGCATGATTGTGTTCCTCGCGCTCGGCGGCGTGTTCCTCGACGCCTACGATCTCACCACGCTTTCGTACGGCATCGATGATGTGGTGCGCGAGTTTCAACTCTCGCCGCTGATCACCGGGTTAGTCACCTCCTCAATTATGGTTGGCACCATTGTCGGCAATTTGGTGGGCGGTTGGCTGACGGATAAATATGGCCGCTATTCGGTGTTTATGGCCGACATGCTGTTCTTTGTCGTTTCGGCGATTGCGGCGGGCTTAGCGCCGAACGTCTGGGTGCTGATTGGCGCGCGCTTTTTGATGGGCGTAGGTGTTGGAATCGATTTGCCGGTGGCGATGTCGTATCTGGCGGAGTTCTCCAGATTTGCCGGTAATCGCAACAAAGCTGCCAGACTCGCGGCCTGGTGCCCAATGTGGTACGCCGCTTCAACGGTATGCTTCCTGCTGATTTTCGCGCTCTACTTCCTGCTGCCGAAAGAACATCTTGACTGGCTGTGGCGCGCGTCGTTGCTGTTCGGTGCGGTGCCAGCGCTGCTGATCATCGCGGTGCGTAGCAAATTTATGAACGAATCGCCATTGTGGGCGGCGAATCAGGGTGATCTGAAATCCGCGGTGCGCATTCTGCGTGATTCCTACGGCATTCATGCGCACGAAGCGGAACACCAGGCGCCACCGGCTGCTGCGGCGCCGAAAGTGAGTTTCCGCGTGCTGTTTGAGAAACCGTGGCGCGAACGCACCATTGTTGCGGGCGTGATGAACATCTGCATCTCGTTTGAATACACCGCCATTGCGTTCTTCCTGCCGTCGATACTGGCGCAGTTCCTTGGCGCGGGTGTATTTGAAACCATCTCGGCATCGCTGGGACTTAACGCGCTGTTCGCCTTTACCGGCGGGCTGCTCGGCATGCGTCTGGCATGGAAATATCCGTCGCGGCACGTTGCGATTGCCGGGTTTGCATTGCAATTCTTTGCGCTGATCGTGCTGGCGTTGATTGGTCATCCTGAAGCCATCGCCGGCATTGTCTTCGCGGTGCTGATGCTCGGCTTGTGGCTGTTTGCCGAAGGATTCGGTCCGGGTGCGCAGCTGATGGTCTATCCGGCGCTTTCCTATCCCACTTCTATCCGCGCCACCGGCGTGGGCTTCAGTCGTGCACTTTCCGGCATCGGCAGTGCGTTAGCGCTGTTCATCCTGCCGATGCTGCAGGCCGCGCTCGGCACCAACATGTTCTGGGTGGTTTCGCTGGCGGCAATCATTCCGATCTTCTTCCTGCTGGCGGTGCGCCACGAGCCCACGCGCCACGACATCGACGATCTTTCACATCAGGAGTTACCATGAGCTTACTGGCAACACCACGCGACACATTCACTGCAATCAGCATATGTTGCCCATGTGAACAGTGATGTAATGCAGATTGTGGCGGCGAATGCTGGCTGAAGCCGAAGCGGGTCAGGTGCAGGTGATTGCCAGCGAATATGAAGGCAGATAACAAATGGCTTAATGCTTGTCAGTTAAGAGATAAAAACCGCAATTACCGAGCGCACACATGGTAGCGGCGCGATAAATCGCGCCGCTACGAGAGATGCATTGGACGACTTACTTCTTATCCAGCGACCAGGTCGCGCTGCGCACATCTACTTTTACCGGCAACAGACCTACACGTGTAAAGGTATCTGCTAACGCTTGCTGCTCATCAAACACCTGCGGCGACATGCGTGACGCGCCATAAGGCAGACGTTTGATCGTGGTTTGCCAGATAGCTTTATCCAGGCCGGTTGATTTCGACAGAATCGCCGCCGCGTCATCCGGATTTTTATTCGCCCAATCGCTGAGTTTGCTTAGCTCATCCACCACCTGCTTCGCGGTATCAGGATGACCTTCGGCAAACGGTCGGCTGGCGAGATAGAAGGTGTAATGCGGCACTAATCCTTCTGCATTGCGGATTTCACGTGCGTCGGCATTGGCTTCCACTTCTGCCAGGTACGGATCCCAAATCACCCACGCATCAATCGCGCCTTTCTGGAAGGCAGCGCGCGCATCGGCGGGTGGCAGATAAACCGGCGTAACGTCCTTATAGTTAAGTCCCGCATCTTCAAGTGCTTTCACCAGCAGATAATTCACGTCAGAGCCTTTATTCAGGCCGACGCGTTTGCCTTTCAAATCGGCCACGCGCTTGATCGCCGACTCTTTCGGTACCACGATGGCTTCAGTTTTAGGGTTAGCCGGTGAATGACCGAGATAGATCAAATCGGCTTTCGCGGCCTGTGCGAAAGCGGGCGGCGCATCGCCGGTAGCCGCCAAATCAATGCTGCCGACGTTTAAGCCTTCCAGCATCTGCGGGCCAGCGGGGAATTCCACCCAGCGGATAGCGATACCTTGCTTTTTAAAGGTTTCATCCAAAGTGCCGCGGTATTTCAGCAGGGCAAAGATGTTGGCCTTCTGATAGCCGATAGTGACGGTTTCTGGGTTAGCGGCAAAGGCATGTGTGGAGAGCAGGCCAAAACTGAGAGCTAAAGCGCTCATGACAGGAAGTGTTGCTTTCATAATGATTCTCTCGTGGTTTTTCTGCCACCTTAGCAAAGCCCTTATATAACCAATAAATAACTAATTTCGATCGCTTATAACTTTTATTTATGTGATCTGGATCATTTACTGTAATCAGCAAACGCGTCTGGATTTCCATAGATGCCTACATAATTAGCACGGTAATAATTTGTATAACAAATCAAAAAGCCATTACTAAAAGCTTCTGTCAGGATAAGCAATCCCGCCGCTGGCATAAGGTTTCACCTGTTCTATGAAGTGGTTTTCAAAAAGCGCAGTGCTATTTTCTGCCAAAACCTGTCTTGCTGCTTTTCTGGCTTTTTACATTGCTTTGGAACTCAATCTGGATAAACCGGCCTGGTCACTGACTACAGTGTACGTTGCCTCGCAGCTCTATTCGGGATCGACGGTATCGAAATCGGTTTTCCGTTTCTTCGGTACCCTATTGGGTGGCCTGTTTACGCTGCTGATCTATCCCGCCACAGTGCAGGATCCGCTGCTGTTCAGCTTATGCATCTCGCTTTGGGTGGCGGTATGTCTTTATCTCTCGTTGCACGACCGCACGCCGAAGAGCTATGTATTTATGCTGGCGGGTTACAGCGCGGCAATTATGGGTTTTCCCGATGTGGTGTCGCCATCGGCCATCACCTACACGGTGATTTCCCGCGTTGAGGAGATCACCGTCGCCATCGTCTGCAGCAGCCTGGTGCATCGCCTGTTGTGGCCGGTCTCGATGCGTAATCTGTTAGAGCAGAGCGTCAATCTGTGGTACCAGAACGCGCGCAAGCTGTGCAGCGAACTGGTCACGGCGATGCCAGCGGAGAAGTCGGTGGAACGCGAAGATATTCTGATCCAGATGGCCAACTACCCGCTTAACGTCGAAACGCTGATCACCCACTGCGTCTATGAAGGCGATGCCGCGCGGCGGCTGGTGCGCTTAGTCAGCGTACAGTATCAGCATCTGTCTTATTTCATCCCCACGCTGACGGCAATCGAATCACGCCTGAATCTGCTGGCTCAGCAGCAAATCCGTTTTCCCGACTACATTGCCAATGTCTTCCAGCAATGCTTACTGTGGTTGAACGGAGAGGATCAACTGCCGGTGCGCGAAAAACTCAGCCAGGCACAGGATCAACTGAAACGGGCGTGGCAAGAGGGCAGGCTCAACAGCGAAGAGAGTATTCTGCTGTTGGGATTATTGGAGCGCTTGCTTAATTTTGTGCGGATTGTCGATGCGTATCACAGCGTTAGCGAGCGCGTTAGTGAGTGGACGCCTGCGGTAAAAGCCGGAAAGATGGCGCGCGCGCACAAACACGTCGATAAGGGATTGTTGCTGCTGTCATCGTTTACCGCCTTTATCGCCACCTTCGTCACCTGCGTATTTTGGATTGGCAGCGGCTGGGTGGATGGCGCCACCGCGCCGATGATGGCCGCGGTGCTCTGCTCCTTCTTCGCCGGGATGGACAGCCCAATTGCGCCGATGAAGCTGTTCCTCAAAGGCGTGCTGATCTCCGTGGTGATCAGCCTGCTGTATATCACCTTGCTGATCCCGCAGGCGGTAACCTTCGAAGCGCTGGTGATCTGCCTTGCGCCGGGCTTGCTGGCGCTGGGCTTGGTGATCGCCAATCCTTCCACCAACCTGATTGGCCTGATTGTTGCCACGCAGATTCCCGGCCTGATTGGCATGAGCCACAACTTCAAACCCGATTTACAGCTTATAGTGAACGCTATTATCTCGACGCTGGTGGGCATTACTTTCGCGGTGGTGATCACGGCGCTGATCCGCAACAAGCGTCCGTCGTGGACGGCCAAACGCGCGGTGCGCAAAGGTATTCGCGATCTGCTGCAGTTTATCGCCACGGTGCGGCTCAACAGTGTCACGCTGACCGCGCGTCAGCAGTTTGTCTCGCGCACGCTGGATAAGGTCAACATCATCCTGCCGCGTAAACGCGTCGATCCGGTGCCGGAACTGGTCTCCGGCGGTAATCTGATCGCTGAAGCCTGGCTGGGCGCTAACTGTTATGACTACTACACGCGCCATCGAGAGCTGCTGCTCGCCCATCACATTGAAAGCGCGGCGATGTTTCATGAGTTAAGCCAGTTTCTTAAGCGCAGGTTGAAGTCGCTCCAAACCTCGCCGCCGCCAGAATTGCTGGCGGAACTGAATACGTTGTTGCTGCGGCTGGAAACGGCGGCGATGCAGGAAAACACACTATTTGCACCGATGTTCCACCTGTTTAATATCCGCTTAACCTTGTTTCCGTCAGCGCGCTGGCCGGAAAAGGTTGCGCAATAAATGGCGTCGCGACAGGAACATGGCATATTTCCGTAGCGGCGGGATTTATCGCGCGCTTTGGCTTTTTCGCTTACAGTGCTGAGCAGCAGGTTTAAAACGGAGTTAAGCAGATGAAAATGATCGGTTTGATTGGCGGCATGAGCTGGGAATCCACCGCGCTCTATTACCGCATTATCAATGAGCAAGTGAAACAGCAACTGGGCGGTTTGCACTCCGCGCGTAGCCTGATGTACAGCGTCGATTTTCATGAAATCGAACAGCTGCAGGCCGCAGGCGAGTGGCAAAAAGCGGGTGAGATCCTGGCGCAAGCGGCGATCAGTCTGGAGAAAGGCGGCGCAGATTTTATCGTGCTCTGTACCAATACCATGCACAAAGTCGCGCAACAGATCACCGATGCGGTCAGCATTCCGCTGCTGCATATCGCCGATGCCACGGCACAGCGCATCCGTCAGGCGGGGGTGAAAAAAGTCGGTTTGCTGGCGACGGCGTTCACCATGGAGCAGGAATTCTACAAAGGCCGACTTAATCATTCGGAGATTGACGTGCTGGTGCCTGATGCAGCCGGACGCAAAGTGGTGCACGACATCATCTATCAGGAACTCTGTCTTGGCGTGATCCGCGATGAATCACGCGCGCACTACCGCAAGATTATTGCCGAGCTGGTGGAGCAGGGCGCAGAGGCGATTATTCTCGGCTGCACCGAAATCACCTTGCTGGTGAAGGCGGAAGATGCCAGCGTTCCGCTGTTCGATACTACGTTGATCCACGCAGAAGACGCCGTAAAACTCGCGCTTTCGTAGGGTCGCCATTCATGGCGACCAGACGCGCACCTCACCTATTTATGAGGTGCGCTTCAACTTGCGCGCCAGCGCCTGCAACTGCTGGGCAATCTCTGCCACATCCACGCCATCCTGCTGCGGCGCCGCGGTGGTTTCACGCAATACCAATTCAGTTTTCAGCGTCCTCTCTACCACATCGCCGCCTTCCAGCTGCGCCAGCAACCGATCAACGCTGACGGTGCCCAACTGCTGCAGATCCTGACGCACAGTAGTTAAGGGCGGCTGATACCACGCGCTTTCCGCCGTATCGTCATAGCCAATCAGCGACATTTCCGCTGGGATCTTCACGCCATGCTGATGCAGGGCGCGCATCGCGCCGAGCGCCATCTGATCGTTGGCGACCAGCAGCGCCTGTGGCAGCGGGGCGTGCAACTGCGTCAGCAGCGCCTGATAACCCGATGCCGCGCTCCAGTCGCCGCTTAGCACGCAGAACGGCGTCAGCTGATGCGCCGCCAGCGCCTGCTGCCACGCAGCGAAACGTGCACGCGCCGAAGCAGAACTTGCCGGGCCATTCAACACGCCAATCTGTTGATGACCGAGCGCCACCAGGTGATCGACTGCCTGTTGTGCGCCAGATTCACTTTGATACTGGCATTGCGCGACCTCAGCGCTGCGCTCCACATCAAGAAATAGCACCGGCTTGTTATCGCACTGCTGCTGGATCTGCGCTGCTTGCGTGGCATCCAGCGGCAGGTTGATCAGCAACGCATCCACGCGCTGCGCCAGCAGTTCATGCACGGTGTCCTGCGGCGCGCTGCCGGTATTCGCCATGGCAATCACCAGATGATAACCCTGCGCCGCCGCCCGTTGCTGAATCGCCGAGGCAATCTGTGCCGGCGCCATCAAGGCCAAATCGCTGGTGGCGAGGCCCAGCGTGCGAGTATTTTTACCTGCCAGCTGCTGCGCCACGCGATTCGGCACATAATTGAGCTGCTGCATCGCGGCTTCTACTTTGGCGCGGGTGCGCGGCGAAACCTGTTCGGAATGGTTGAGGACGCGGGAAACAGTTTGATAAGAAACCCCAGCCAGATGAGCAACATCGTCGAGGGTTACGGAGCGCGCAGTCATGAATCTCTCCTGAAGATTAAGCTGCGAGTGTAGCAAATTTTTCCCTGCCGACACGTACTTAAGCCGCTACACTGCCAAAGGTAAAAAGAGGAGAGCCGGATGCAGCTTAATAACGATCAGATTCAGGATATCAATACCCTGGCGGCCTGGCTGGCGCTGGATCAGATGCCACAAGATGGCACGCTCGACATCGATTTAGCGATTCTTGCCGGTCATGCCGTGTTACCAAACGTGGAAGCCGTGATTGCCGTAGCGAAAAAGTATCAGCTGCCGTTATTGATCAGCGGCGGCATAGGCCACTCAACTTCGCTACTGGTGGAGATGCTGGCGTCGCATCCGCTGTATCGCCAAATCGACAGCAAAGGCAAAAGCGAAGCCGAGTTGTTAGGCGATGTAGCCCGCGTATTTGCCGCGTTGCCGGATGAACTGCTATTGCTGGAAACCGCCTCACGCAACTGTGGTGAAAACGCTGCCTTGAGCCAAAAGTTACTGGATGAGCACAGCTGGCAGCCGCAGCGTGTGCTGCTGGTGCAGGATCCGCTGATGCAGCGTCGCACCCTGGAAACGTTCCGCTATCAGTGGCGCGATCGCGCGGATGCGCCGGAGTTTATTAGCTGGCCGGTTTTTGTACCGCAGGTAATGATGGATGCCGGCATGCTGCGCATTATCGGCGCGCCGCCGCAGGGATTGTGGTCGATGGAGCGTTTTCTGTCGCTGCTGATGGGGGAAATCCAGCGCCTGCGCGATGACGAAAACGGCTACGGGCCGCGCGGTAGCGGCTTCCTTGGCCACGTAGAGATCCCGGAAGAAGTGGAAGCAGGATGGCAGCGTCTGAAGCAGCTGCCGGGCGTGCAGTCACGGTTGTAACAAATGATCGCGCATTCCCGTAGCGGCTCAATTTATTTGGCGTAGGGTCGTCATTAATGACGACCGTTTCAATGGCTGCACAAGGATGGTGTCCTTGTCGCCATAAATGGCTAATGCTCGTCATTTAAGAGATGAAAATCCTCATTACCGAGTGCACACAATGTAGCGGCGCAATTCATTGCGCGATAAATCGTGCCGCTACGGAAGGTGCGGCGATTTGATACGGCGCTTAACTGACGAGCATTACGCCATATATGGCGACCGCTGTTATCGATTTTGCACATACACCTGCAAATTGACATACACCGCGTTCAGCAACGGCGTCACGACGCCACTGCGCGCGCCGCGCACCAGCAGATCGCCAATCACCTGATCGGCCTCAATCTCAAAGCCCTGGGTTAAATCACGGTACATGGATGAGGTCATTGCCGCTTTGGGGTTGTTCAGCGTCTCATAAATCTTCGCCGTCACTGCCGGGCGCTGCTGATAACCTTCCGCACTCAGCACCGACAACACTTCGCCAAAAATCGTCTGCAGTAACGCTTCGCCGCCTTGGGATGTCAGCACCTGCTGCGTATTGCCACGCGCGATACAACACACCGCACCCAGCGTACTGAGCAGCAACCATTTTTCCCACAGCTCACTCATGATGTTGTCGGCAAACACGGTATCAAACTGCGCCGCGCGCAGCGTTTCATCCACGCGCTGCAAACGCACATCGTTGTTGCCATCCAGCGCACCGTAATAAAGGATGTGCAGCGGCGTCATCTGCACCACTTCGCCGTTTTCTCCCAGCGTCGCGTTGATTTTGCACAAGCCGCCAATCACCTTGTCGCCAAAGCGCGCACGCAGCGTATCGATATGCCGCATGCCGTTGAGGATTGGCATGATCAGCGTGTCTGGGCCGACAGCGGGCGCGATGTCGTTCATCGCCTGTTCCAGCCCGAAGCTTTTCACCGTCAGAATAATCAGATCGAAATGACCTTCAAGCGAACCGGCCTGCGCCAGCTGCGGCTGAATCACTTCGCTGCGGGCGGGTGTTTTCAGCACTAAACCGGTTTGCTGCAGCTGCTGAAAGCGGCGCTCGCGCACCAGAAAAGTCACATCACGTCCTGCTTGCGCCAGACGCGCACCGAAATAGCCGCCGGTGGCGCCGGCGCCGACTACCAGAATACGCATGGTCAATTTTCCTGTTGAGAGTGAAAGCCTTACCTTAAAGTGACCGGCGATGGCTTTCCAGCCCGTAAATGCTGAATCGGCTGCAAGATTCTAACGATGTTTAAAAAAGGCTCAAACTGTTCGTATTTACTCGTACAATGGGGTTAGGCTGTTGCGCAGCGGCGGGCAATGGTGCGCGCCGCATGACTAGTCGAATGACTAAGGACGCATCATGCCCCGAACCCTCCCCATCGAACGTTATCGCAACATCGGCATCTCCGCGCACATCGATGCCGGTAAAACCACCACCACAGAGCGCATCCTGTTTTACACCGGAATGAGCCATAAGTTAGGTGAAGTGCACGATGGCGCGGCAACCACCGACTGGATGGCGCAGGAGCAGGAGCGTGGTATCACCATTACCTCGGCAGCGGTGAGCTGCTTCTGGCCGGGCATGGATGGCAGCTTTACGCCGCACCGTATCAACATTATCGATACGCCCGGACACGTCGATTTCACCATTGAAGTTGAGCGTTCTATGCGCGTGCTCGATGGCGCAGTGATGGTGTATGACGCGGTCGGCGGCGTGCAGCCCCAGTCAGAAACCGTGTGGCGCCAGGCCAATAAATATCATGTGCCGCGCATTGCCTTCGTTAATAAAATGGATCGCCAGGGTGCGGATTTCTTCCGCGTCGTGCAGATGATGAAAGACCGATTGCATGCCAATCCGGTACCGATCGTTATTCCTATCGGTGCGGAAGAGCACTTTAGCGGCGTGGTCGATCTCAACAAAATGCGCGCTATTTACTGGGACGACGCCAGCCAGGGCATGAGTTTCAGTTATGCCCCGATTCCTGCTGAGTTGCACGCACTCGCCGCCGAGTGGCGCGAGAACATGGTGGCCGCGGCGGCAGAAGCCAGCGAAGCACTGATGGATCGTTATCTGGAACAGGGCGATCTCAGTGAAGACGAGGTGATTGCCGGATTACGTCAGCGCACCTTGCTGGGTGAAATCCAGCCGATGCTGTGCGGCAGCGCGTTCAAAAACAAAGGCGTGCAGCGCATGCTCGATGCGGTGATTGAACTGATGCCTTCACCGCTTGACGTACCGGCAGTGAGCGGCGTCAACGAGCAGGGCGAACACGACGAACGTCATGCGGATGACAGCGAGCCCTTCTCCGCGCTGGCGTTCAAATTGATGAGCGATCCCTACGTGGGTCAGCTGACGTTCGTGCGCGTTTACTCCGGCGTGCTGCGCAAAGGCGACAGCGTGTGGAACGCGGTGAAAGGGCGTAAAGAGCGCATCGGTCGCATTGTTCAGATGCAGGCCAATGACCGTATCGAGATCGAAGAGATTCATGCGGGCGACATCGCCGCCTGTGTGGGGTTAAAAGAGGTCACCACCGGCGAAACGCTGTGCGATCCTGTTGCTGTGATCACGCTAGAGCGCATGGAGTTTCCCGATCCGGTGATTTCGCTGTCGATTGAGCCGAAAACCAAGAGCGATCAGGAGAAAATGGGCCTGGCGTTGCAGCGGCTGGCGGCCGAAGATCCGTCGTTCCGTCTGCACACCGATGAGGAATCGGGCCAGACGATTATTTCCGGCATGGGCGAGCTACATCTGGAGATTATCGTTGACCGCATGAAGCGCGAGTTTGGCGTGGAAGCCAACATCGGTCGGCCGCAGGTTACCTATCGCGAAACCATCCGCAAAACGGTGCGCGAAGTCGAAGGCAAGTTTGTGCGCCAGTCGGGCGGTAAAGGTCAGTACGGACATGTGGTGCTGACGCTGGAGCCGCAGCAGGCGGGTGCCGGATTTGCCTTTGAAGATGCGACCAAAGGCGGCGTGGTGCCGCGCGAGTTTATTCCTTCGGTGGAGAAGGGGATTCGTGAAGCGCTGAACAGCGGCGTGCTGGCAGGTTATCCGGTGGTGGACATCAAAGCCACGCTGACGTTTGGTTCATACCATGATGTCGATTCCTCGGAAATGGCGTTTCGCATGGCGGCAATCTTGGGCTTTAAAGCCGCCGCGAAACGGGCCGATCCGGTGATTCTTGAACCGCTGATGCAGGTGGAAGTGGAGACGCCGGAAGAGTATGCCGGTGGCGTGATGGGCGATCTTTCGGCGCGGCGCGGGACGCTGCAGGGCATGGATGAACGCTTTGGTGCGCGCATTATTCGCGCCGAAGTGCCGTTGTCCGAGATGTTTGGTTATGCCACCACGCTGCGATCGATGTCGCAAGGCCGCGCAACCTACAGCATGGAGTTTGCGCATTATGCGGAAGCACCTCGCAACGTGGCCGACAGTATCATCGCGGCGCGCGCGTAAATCACTTAGCACCAAAAATGGACAGTTAATTTCTGCCGGTAAGCCGCTAGTATTCGCAGGATGAGGGATAATTACCGGAAATTAATCATGGATGTATTTTATCTGGATCAGTCCTGCTTTCACCAGCAGGGCTTATCTGCGCTTCTGGAACAATCAACTATTACCTGCTGTAAAAATATCGGTGAATTGAAAACTCGACTCAGTGAACGGGATAAAATAACCCGCCTTCCACCCGTCATTATTTTTGATTTACCTGCAAACTTCCGTACGGCGCTGACTTATATTCGTTATCTAACAAAATTGAAGATCTCCCGAAACGCGACGCTGATTTTCTTTTCTGATTTAGAGAAAAACAAAATTAACTACAGCAGTCATGCCATCAATGCTGATTGTTTTATCAATAAAAAATCGTCGACGGACTTCATCAGTAGTACGCTAGCCATCAGGCTTTGCCACCATAAAAATGGTCTGTCATTCGCCTCTCCCGTCGTCAATAATCATTTAACGAAGAAAGAATTTAATTTCCTGTGTTGCTTATTCACTTACGAATCCATTGAAGGTGTGGCGAAAATAACCGGTGAAAACAAAAAAACGCTCTACAGCCATCAGAACAAAATCGTCAAAAAACTTAATCTGAAAAATAGCCTGCATCTGTATCAGCGTTTTACCAATAACTTTTAAGCCAGCGATACAGTGGACCAATAACGTTGGGCGCGCAATAATGCGCGGCCAACGACATATTACCCCGTGAAATGTCCTTACTGACCACGTCATTGCGTAGTCGGGGTATAGATAATTCTCAACGTCCCCTGATAACGACCCGCTGTTTTTGACGATAAGGTGAAGGCCGGCGTGATGAGTTGTATGGGTGCCGGAACGCACAATACCGAATTGCTCTGTCCCGGTAACACCACTCGGCGCAATATCCCTCTATTGGTGCCACTCCAGATGATTTCATTACCGTTCTCAACCACCTGACGCGCTTTGGTCAGCGGATTGATCACTTCAATCGCATAATCGAGACGATTTTGCGCCAGATTTTTGTCCGCGCCATTGAGATATAGTGAAAACAATCCCGTGGCTCTGGCGGGCGCGGCTGCACCTTCATCCTGAAAGATCAGGCTCACCCGGTTACTGTCAGAATTATTGCCATCATACAGGCACATATCCAGCGAGCGACTGCCGCTAACGGTGGTGCTGGCGCGCGCGCCGGGGAAGGTTTTCAAACCGAGGTCAACGTTGGCGGCCGCATTGCCAAACTCTGGCAAATAGATCTGCTGATTGCCGTAGTCCGTCACCGTAAATGTCATCGTGGCGATCCAGTCACCCATCTTGGTGACGTTAGTGCATCCCACATCGACATTCTGGGAATTGCCGGTGCAGCCAGTGACTGGCCACTGCATCAGCGACATTTTCAGTGTGGCGCTCCAGGTGCCCGCCGACGGAAATTTACTCAGCTCTGAAGAGGGCAGATATGCCGAATAATCGGTACCATCGCCAGCCGGTGTGACGGCGCCGCCAAAGGCATTCAATGGCACCAAATTGGTGGCCACCACCGCGTTGTTCAGTGAACGACGTTTGGTGAGATAGACGTTCAATACGCGCGTCTGTTTGGTGCTGCTTTCGGTAAACAACACCGGCACGGGATACGGCGATGGTGACGCTTCCAGCCACACCGGAAAGGTCAGGCAGGCGCCATACTGATTGTTGGTGCGCGACTGGCAAACCAGTGTATTTCGCCCCCATTTCGGCGCGTCGTTAGTATCGTAACCCCCACTTTCATTGGTCCAGATCGGCAATTGCGCCGGTACAGACATGCGGTCAAAGGTGACGGCAATGCTGGTATTGCGCCCTGAAGGCGTAAGCATGGCGGCCTGCGCCTGCGTGCCCACCATCAGCCATAACAGTGCCAGCGCGGTGAGAAATCTACTCTTCATCCAAAGTCCCTATTGTTGTTCCTGCAAAGAAAGCGCGGTGCGTGCCAGTGGCACCTCATCCGAGCGGCGAGTGGCCGTCAGCAATTTTGCCCGCTGCTGCACGTCCTGAGGCATGGAGGCCAGTTCAATGGGTTTACAGTCGCTGTCGCCGACGTAACGCACCACGTCGTGAGTGCTTTTCACCTTCATTTCACAGCGGTACATCTGCATGCCGCGCACCATGTACAAATTTTTGATGCGGTGATCGGTTTCTGCGCTGAATCCGCCCTGACCTAAACCGGACCAGCTGGCGACATTCAGCGGCGTGGCACCTTCCAGCGGAATATGTTGATTGATCATCAGCCTGCCGAGCCAGGTATAGCGTGAGACAATATTCACCTCACTGACCAGCATGCGTCCCGGGGCGATAAACAGCGTGCGTCGTCCGGCCCCTTGGGTGATTTCACTGCGTATCCCATCAGTCGATTCAATGGAATCATTGATGCTAAGGGTGCTCTGGGTATAAGCCGGCAGGCTGAACAGCGTGCGGCCGGTACCGTGCAAGCTGGCGCTGCCTGCGCC
Source organism: Pantoea sp. X-Soil-ISGK-421 (assembly GCF_059730785.1). Lineage (NCBI taxonomy): Bacteria > Pseudomonadati > Pseudomonadota > Gammaproteobacteria > Enterobacterales > Erwiniaceae > Pantoea > Pantoea sp. X-Soil-ISGK-421. Next base: position 27,958 of record NZ_AP035980.1, read on the forward strand.
ATCGACGGAGACGTCCACCCGGCTATCGCGACTCTCATCGCTGCTCGCAACGTGCAGACCGACAGCCGCGCTGGGCAGGCCGTTGCCCCATTTTCCCCAGTACAGGCCGGAACGCGCCACCGCCAATGAGGAGTTATAACTCCCGCTGCTGCTTAAACGCTGACCGGATGAACGGGAAGATGCCGAGCTGAATGCCAGACTGCCGCTGCCATATTCGCCGCCGGTTTTGCCGTAAACGGAGGCATTCAGGGTATTTTCCTGATTGCCGTTGAGGTTCACGCCGATTTCCTGCTGGTTCTGCGCATCGAAATACCAGTTTTGCGCCACGTTATAGCCAACCTGATCTTTGTTGTTGCGATCGGTCTGGTAGGTCACGCCAACCGAACTGTAGTTTGAAGGTGATTGGGTGGCCGGCGTGCTAACGCGCGAAAGCGAAAGGGAGAGGAAGCCGCCGTTATCGCGCGTGATCCCGCTGCTGGTGGAGCGCGTAAAGAGAGTGGCGCTGGTATTAATATTGATGCCGTTGACGCTGAAGCCGCGGCCAAGGCCAGCCTGCCATGTCGTGGTCTGCGTTTTGCTGTAGGTGTTACGGCGCGCCCATACCGGCACGACCGCGTTATCATCCAGCTGGACCGGGATCACATTGCGACCTTCATTCTTGCTGGCGCTATAACCGGCATTCAGATACCAGCTGTTCACCGGCACGCTAAACATCAGGCTGCTGCTCTGATAGCAACCGCTGAAACCGTATTGCCCGCCGTTGTTGCTATAGCAATCCCGCGCATACAGGGCGCTGCGGTAAAAACTCAGAGAGAATCCGTCGTTATAGGAGACTTGCTGGATATTACCGCGCGAGCCTTCACTGCCTTTCAGGTAGCTGAAGCGGGTGGTGAGAATGCCATCGAGCAGCAGGTTGTCGAATCCATGATTCCAGTCGAGCGCGCTTTCGATAAAGCGGTTGCGGTTGGTCAGGGCAACACCGCCGGTTAGCGCGGCATCTTCCGTCACAGGGACTTTAACCCCCGCCTGCATCACGCGGCGGTCGGCACCCTTTTCCGACGCTGTGCCGTTGCCCTGAACCTCGCGGTCGGGGATGGTGCCACCTTGTACAAACCATTCAATATTCTGGCTGGTCGCATTGCCTGTACGGCTAAAAGGAACCTGCTCGGTGCGTGACAACTGGTTATCTTCATAGATGCGTAGCGTCACGCCGTAACTGCCGTTGGGAAAAGCGGTGGTATCGAGATTTTGCGTGCCCGCATTGAGGTAAAACGTGCCAAGCAGTTGCTGACCGCGATAGGCATCAACACGCGATGGACGCGTAATAAATACCGTTACCGGCGTGCCCTGTGCCGCCTGCGCACGGTTCACCCAGGCGAGAGTCGAACCCACGCGCGCGCCTTCGATGGTGCTGAGCGGCAGCTGGCTTAAGGTAATGTTGCCGCCGGCGTTACTGAAAATATCCCGTGAATCCATGCGTCCGGCCTGAACGTAATAGCGTTTGCCCAGATCGCGGCGCAGGAAGACGTTATTGAAACGCACTTCCTGATGATTTTGCTGACGGTATTTCTGCGCGAGATAGTCCCAGTCAATGCCGGCATAACTGTTCTCAGTGAATCCGAGCGCGCCCGCACCCTGCAGCGATAACGTCTGATCACCGCGATTAGTGACGAAATTGATATTCTGCTGATGAATAAATGCCGCTTCCGTTTCTGCGGTCTGTTGGTAATAGGGCGAGTGAGGCTTTGCGGCAAGCGGTACAAATTCGGGACCAAGAAACAGTGACGCCCGGGCATTGTTTTCGTCATAGATCAGTGCAAGAGAATCCGTCTCAAGATAGTCGCATCCCGCCGCGCCGCCGTTGCTGCTGCATGCCCGGTTGCCGTTGCGTGCCAGAGGTTCACGCATCAGTTGGTCCAGGCGTTTTTCCTGTTGCGGGTCTTTTTGATAATGCTTCATCACCGCCAGTGCAACCTCATGCGGTTTTAGCAATGTGACGGTATCAAGTGAAACCGAAGCTTCAAAAAGGCCGAGCGATTGCCCGTAAACAGAAAGGTTGACCCACAGCGTCTGGCCGGTGACCAGCGATTCAAAACCAGGCGGAACCTGTGTGGCAGCACGGGTTGAAAGGGAAGGGATCAGGGTAATGAAAGAGGCTATTAAAACAACGCGGATATTAACCTTCATTACAGCGTCCTGCTGAAAAAGAATAACAAAGGGGGCGAAAGGCCCCCCGAAATAATTGTTCAGTCAATGCCGACAAATTAACTCTGCGTGGTGGCCTGAGTAATTAATAAGCTGACTACACCGGAATAGGTGCCGGTCGCCAGCACGCCTGGCGTAGTCTGGGAGATTTTCAATGGCAGTACTGACGAACCATTGGTGGTCCCCGCCGGGAACAGAGAGGCGTAAGTCAATGCTGTCGCGGTGGTGGTGATTCGTTTTAAATCCGCGCCCAGTGTGACGGTCAACGGTACCGCCGTACCGGTGACGGTATCGTTCAACTGGGCAGCACTCACCAGCGCAACGTTGATATTTGCGGTTTGCGAGTTCGACCAGATTTTGGTGTCCAGTGAATAGGTAGACAAACCACGGCCCGGAATATATTGCATATTAATGGTGCCCGGTAATGCGGTGCCGTCTGCCTGCGTCATATCGACCGTCGCATCGACGTTAGCATTCACTGTAATATCTTTCTGCACAGCCTGTGCATTAAATGCAGCCGTTAACGCAGCAGCGATGACGAGTGGTTTAATTAATTTTTGCATTTTTAGCTCCGTGAAAATCCTTGTACTGGCCTTGAATGACCGTCTTATTGGTAGTGAACTGCTTTATAACAACAGGTTGTTATTCCCTTAGAACATGCTGACTAATGTCCGATAACGTATTCGCTGATATTTCGCGTGTTAAGATCAACATGTTTTATTCTGATTTCCTGAGCTGCATTTAATTCTGCAGAACGCCATGCTTTGAAGCGCAGTGTTTCATCCGGATAGACCGTCGCGTGTTCTTTTTTCCACTGACAGCTGCTGCTGATATGTTGTCTGGAGCAGACCGCAACTTCACGAATCACAACGCGTACCGTACCTGTGTTTTTTACTTCCCCCGACGTTGTCGAGCTGAGAGCTAACGAGGCCGTGCGCGGCGGAATATGGACCAGCACGCCCCAAACTAAATTGATGCCGACTTGGTTGCTGATGTTATTATTCTGAGGTGATTTATCTTTCAGTTCATCCGGCGCAGCCACAGCCTCAAAATAAACACGCCAGGCGGTCTCTTTTTCCGGCGGTTGTAGTGCAATCAGGCGAATGATGCGTTGTGAACCTGAAGCCAGTGCGAACTTATCCGGGGTGGCGATAAGCGACTGTGAAACGCTATCGTTAACCAATATTTCTTTTTCAAACGGTGTCGCAGGACGCTCTATTCGCTTGATGCTGACTTTAATAAACTGCGCCTCACCGCTCTGCGATAATGTCTGGACCTGTGCCGTACCCTGGTTATTCAGGGTAACTTCCATAGGATAGACGCTCATATTTGCCCAAGCCGATGCGGATGAGAGAAAACCCATTGCTATCAGAGGGTAAGCGAGTTTTTTCGCAAGATGGGTTTTTGATAATGCGCCAAAAGAAAAGCCGCGACGTCGGGTGAAATGCAGTGAATCGTCCATGATAAATCCTTATAAAATCCATTAAAAACCTGTCGAATATTCCCTCTCCTGATCGGTTTATCTGTAAGCCAGGATGCCTTAATCACCGGAATAGCCGTGCGTTAAGAAAGTTCTCATACGGACTTTGTTGAGTCACTGTCCATTTTTGTGGTTAATTTTTTTGAGGTTTTGATCAAAGAGATTGTTTTCCAATGCAAAGCAAGCTAACGCAATGAAATAGCTATAAAAAAATAAGTTAATTCCGTGAGTTAGTATTTATTTAATCCGGTTAAAATAAATTCAGCCTTATACAAAATAAGTTGTTGATGATAGGATTATGCTGAGAAGGGCAAAAAAGACCCTTGCAGATATTAGAAAATTTCCACTGTTACTCATGTTGCCATATAGCATCCTGAACCGTTACTCATCAGGCCGTGAATAACACATCAGAAGCATGGCGAATATTTTTTTCATTTAGCAACCGGGCACACAAAACAGCAATATGAAAAGCAAACAACAACTCACGCAGTTGATTTTTCAGCGAGCAGAAGAGATTAAGTCGCATAAAAATATAGCGTTAGTGATGCAAAAGCATTACAACCTGTTGTTCAGACTCTATCTGACTAAGCCGCTCTATTTTAAAGTCATTTTTAAAGCCAATCGTTTTATTATCGGCTCTGCTATCATGGCGTATTTTTTCACCACCGATAAGCCAACACTGTGTCAGGTAAAGGACTTCTGTAAGAAAACGGGACTCATCAGCAATAACACCATTGACTCATTTCTGCTGTTTATTCGGGTAGGCGGACGTATGGAAGTGGAAAAAGATGCGCAGGATAAACGTAAGTTAACGTATAAGGTTACCCGCAAAGCATTGGATGAAACACGGGCTCTAATTAATACCATGATGATCCCTTACGGCATGATGTATGAAGATTTTGATGTCTCAGCTTGCTTAAAAATGAAAACGTTCAAAACCGAATATTTCAAAAAATACGCAGAAATTACCCTTAATCACGTCCACTTATTCGATATGGTACCGGATAGTAAAGCATTCATTTTCAGGGACGCCGGGCATATGCTTCTGATGGATCTTTACATCGAAACCATCAAGCAAAAGAGCAGCGTGATCGAATACAACTTCTTGAAAGCATCGCTCAAATGCGGGGTGTCCCGTTCGCATATAAAACGTTGTCTGCAAGCTGCTGAAGCGGCTGGCTTGCTGACGATTGATACCGTGAACAACAGCATTATTTTACATCCGTCCTTCATGCAAATGGCGTTGGATTATTTTGCCGTTTATATGGCAATGGTCGAGTATGGACTGCGCGGTTTAACCGGTGTTCCTCCGCTTGTGGCAGGTTGATACGCTAGCCGTTACCGCGATTAAACAACGCTGTTAATTATTAATTGCCATATTCAACAAATCCATTGCCACTATTGTCGTTTTACTTTTATTTGTCCGAATTTTAATAATTTAGCGGGAATATCATTGGGCGCTATTAAGGCCATTCAGAAAATAGACTCGCATTCACCAAGGACACTATGAAATTAACTTCAATCGCTCTGGCAGTAGGCTTCAGCTTACTGGGAAACGCGTTCAGCGTGGTGGCCGCCGATCAGCCGGTGAGCGGCGGCAGTCTGACGGTCGGCGTCGAAACCGAACCGACCACCTTTAATCCGCAACTTAACGGTCAGGACAAAGCAGAAATCACGCTGCGTAATTTCTGGGAATCGCTGCTGGCGCGTCGTCCGGATGGCAGCTTTGTGCCGTGGCTGGCGCAGAGTTATGAAGCCAGCCAGGATGGCAAAGTGATCCGCTTCAATCTGCGCCGTGACGTCACCTTCTCCAACGGCGAGAAGTTTGATGCCAATGCGGTTGCTGATAACTTCCGTCAAACTCAGGTCGCGCAATATTGCGCCGGCACCAGTTTGTGCCTGATGGGTTCGCACATCGAGAAGATTGAAACGCCAGACGATCACACCGTGGTGATCACCTTGAAAGAGATTTACTCGCCGTTCCTGTCCTTCGCGGCGGGCTTGCAGATTCTGGCACCGGCCAGCTGGAAATCACCGCAGCTGAAATCGGGTGGCAAAGACCTGGCGGGCACCGGGCCGTTTATTCTCGAAAGCTATGAGAAAGGCCAGCAGGTGACCTACGTTAAAAACCCGAAATACCACTGGGCGCCAGCAACCGCCAGGCATCAGGGACCGGCGTATCTCGATCGCGTGACCTATCGCTTCCTGCCAGAATCGTCTGTGCGCACCGGCGCGCTGCTGTCCGGTCAGGTGGATGCGATTGAAGGCATTTCGGGCAACGATGCTGGTGAATTCAAAGACAATTCCGACTTCACCTATCAGCATGCGCTGAATACCGGTACGCCGTATTCGCTGTTCCTTAACGTGGAATATGGTCCGACGCAGGATGTCAACGTGCGACGGGCGTTACTGCAAGGTCTGGATATCGATTCGCTGCTGAAATCAGTGTATCGCGGCGAACGCACCCGCGCGTGGGGCATCACTTCGCCAATTGATCCGCTCTACAACAAAGAGCTGGAAGGCAAATACGGCAACAATCCGGATGCCGCCAATAAGCTGCTGGATGACGCCGGCTGGAAAAGCCGTGACGGCGAGGGTTTCCGTACCAAAGATGGCCAGCGTCTGCGTATTGAGCTCATTCAGGCACAGGCAACGGTGCGTGATCAGCGCGATGTATTGTTACAGGCGATTCAGGCACAAGCGCGTCAGCGTCTTGGCGTGGATCTCAAGCTTAACTACGTCGATTCCGGTACTTATGCGGATGTGCGTAAAAGCGGCAAGTTCGGCACCATCGCTAACTCCAATACACCAACCGATGGCGTGGATATCGAAAACCATTATCGTCCGATCACACAAGGTGGCGCGATTAACTACAGCCGCGTCAACGATGAGAAGATCAATGGATTGCTCGACAAAGCGGCCAGCACGCTGGATCTGAAGCAGCGCCGCGATTTCTACAGTCAACTGCAGCAGGTGGCATTACCGCAGCTGGCGCTGGCAGTGCCGCTGTACGAACCCGAAGATCAGTTAGCCACCGCCAGCTACGTGCACGGTTACGGTTTCCGCAGCTACAAGCAGATGCCAGAGAGCGTGTACGATGTGTGGGTGAGTAAACACTGATTTCGCGATTACCGACTATTCAACAATCACATTATCACCGTAGGGTCGCCATTCATGGCGACCTATTTTGCGGTGCGCATTAATGCGCACCCTACAACACAGCGTATTTCCCATATTCAACAAATCGATTGCCGTTATTCTCGGTTTACTTTAATCCGCCGGATTTTAATACTTTCCGCAAGATTGATTAAAGGAACGGTAAATATGAGCCAGCTGATTGAAGTCGCTAAACCCGAAGACGCCGAAGAGGTTTTTGCACTGCTGCAACGCGCCTATGCCGCGCTGGTGGCGTTGGATGTGCATTTCACCATTTCGCAGGGCAACGTTGAGCAGGTTCGCCGCGTAATCGAGCAGGAAACCGTGCTGGTGCTGCGCAAATGGAAACGCGCGGTGGCCACCGTCACGGTACGTTTTCCGTGGCAGCAGGATGAACACGCGCCGTCATCGCTGCCGTTCATTCACTGGTTCGCCGTCGATCCCGATTACAAAGGGCAGGGCTACGGCCGCGACATCATCAACTATGCCGAAGAAACCCTGCTGAAAGAGACGCTGAAAGCGCCGGGCGTCTATCTGGCCACCGCCATCAAGCATCCGTGGCTGAGCGAGCTTTATCTGCGCCGTGGTTATCAACCGTTCCATCACCGCACCAACCCATTAGGCGAAGCGCTGGTCTTTCTGAAAAAGGAATTCAACCCGCCAGCCGATCAACCCATCGCCAAAATCGCCTGAACAACTAAAAAAGCACCTGCAACCATCAAGGATCTTATGAAAGCGAATGCAATTACTCTCGTGCTGGGTGTGACCTGCCTGCTGGGAAGCACAGCGTTATTCGCTGCGGAGCAACCGCGCAGCGGCGGCAGTTTAACTTTCGGCGTAGAAACCGAGCCCGTGCCGTTTAACCCGCAGTTGAATGGCCAATCCAAAGCGGAAGTGACGCTGCGCAACGTGTGGGAATCGCTGCTGGCGCGGCGTACCGACGGCAGCTTCGTGCCGTGGCTGGCGGAGAGCTTTCACGTCAGCCCGGACGGCAAAGCGTATCGCTTTACCCTGCGCCGCGATGTCACCTTCTCCAACGGCGAAAAATTGGATGCCAACGCGGTGGCCGAGAATTTCCGCCATGTGCAGGATGTAACGTATTGCGCCGGTAGCAGCATCTGCGCGTTGGGTGCCCGCATTGCCAGCGTGGAGACGCCAGACGATTACACCGTCACCATCACGTTGAAACAAGGCTATTCACCGTTCCTGTCTTTTGCCGCCAAATTGCAAATTCTGGCGCCAGCCAGCTGGAACTCACCGCAGCTCAAAGCGGGTGGTAAAGAGATTGCCGGTACCGGGCCGTTTATTATCGAGAGCTACGAAAAAGGCCAGCAGGTGACTTTCGTACGTAATCCGCACTACAACTGGGCGCCCGCCACGGCTAAACATCAGGGTCCAGCCTATCTGGAACGTGTTACCTATCGTTTCTTGCCCGAATCCTCGGTGCGCACCGGCGCGCTGCTGTCCGGTCAGCTGGACGCGATTGAAGGCATCTCCGGCAATGACGCCGGTGAGTTCAAAGACAATCCCGATTTTACTTATCAGCATGCGCTGAATACCGGCACGCCGTATTCGCTATTCCTCAACGTGGAATATGGCCCCACGCAGGATGTGAAAGTGCGTCAGGCGCTGTTGCAGGGGCTGGATATCGGTCCGCTGCTCAAGTCGGTGTATCGCGGTGAACGCACCCGCGCGTGGGGCATCACCTCGCCGGTCGATCCGCTCTACAACAACGATCTCGAAGGCCAGTACGGCAACGATCCTGACGCCGCGAATAAGCTATTGGACGAAGCCGGTTGGCAAACACGCGACAGCGATGGCTTCCGCAGTAAACAGGGCCAGCGTTTAAGCATTGAAGTGATTCAGGCGCAGGCCACGGTGCGCGACCAGCGCGATGTGCTGTTGCAGGCGATTCAGGCGCAGGCGCGTCAGCGTCTCGGCGTAGAGATTAAACTGCGCTATGTCGATTCCGGCACCTACACCGACGTACGCAACACCGGCCACTTCGGCTCGATTGCCAACTCCAACACCGAAACCGACGGCATTGATATCGAAAACCACTATCGTCTGGTGAAAGCTGGCGGGCCGATTAACTACAGCCGCGTCAACAGCCCGCAAATCAACGGCTGGCTCGATCAAGCCGCAGCGACGCTGGATATCAATCAGCGGCGTAAATTCTACAGCCAGCTGCAGCAATATGCGCTGCCGCAACAGGCGCTGGCGATTCCGTTATATGAACCCGAAGACCAGATCGCCACCGCCAGCTACGTGCACGGTGCCGGTTTCCGCAGTTTTAAACAGATGCCGGAGAACGCGTACGACATCTGGCTTAGCGACCACTAATCAGGAGGCGAAGATGAGTCTGGAAAGCATTGTCACCCGTACGCCACGCGCGCGTCGGCCATCGGTGTGGCGCAGTGACCTGACGCGCCGCATCGTCAGCCGTCTGCTGGGGGGCGTATTGGTGCTGTGGGCGGCGGTGTCGCTGGCCTTTCTCGGCGTGCATCTGGCGCCGGGCGATATTGTCAGCCTGCTAATCGGTGAGCAGCTGCGCACCCCGGCGATTGAGGCGGCGATTCGCGCTGAATGGGGACTGAACGAACCGCTGTGGTGGCAATATCTGCACTACATGTGGCGTGTGCTACACGGCGATTTTGGTCGTTCTTACATGCTGAACACCGAAGTCAGCCACCTCCTGGCAACGCAGTTGTGGCCAACCCTCAAACTGACGCTGGCGGCGCTGCTGGTTAGCATCCTGTTTGCGGTGGTGATTGCCGTCGGCACGGCGCATCGTCGCATTGGTCGCCGCGTGGCTAACGGGATTGAACTGTTGCTGGCGTCCACGCCGTCTTTCTGGATGGGCATCGTGCTGCTGTTTATTTTCAGCTTCACGCTGCGCTGGTTCCCGGTAGCGGGCGATCGTTCGCTGTCATCGCTGGTGCTGCCCGCGCTGGCGCTCGGTCTGGCGCAGGGGGCGGTGATTGCCCAACTGCTGCGCCGCGAGCTGGAGCGCGCGCTGGATGCCCCCTTTACTCTTACGCTGCGCGCGTGGGGCGTGGGGGAAACCACCATTCGGCTGCGTCACGCGCTACGTCATGCGGCGCTGCCGGCGGTGACCTTGACCGGCTGGCTGGTGGGCGGATTGCTGAGCGGCGCGGTGATTACCGAGCAGGTATTTGGTCGTCCGGGCCTCGGCAAACTCACCGTCGATGCGGTGCTGGCGCAGGATCTGCCGGTGGTGCTGGCGGTGGCGATTCTCTCGGCGCTGATCTACGTGGTGATGAGCACCCTGGTTGACATCCTGTCGCTGTGGATTGATCCGCGTCTGCGTGGGGAGAGCAAATCATGATAGCTGCACTGCAACGCCTGCCTGTTGCGCTGCCCGCGGCGGTGTGGGCGGCGATACTGTTTCTCATGGTGTTGGCTGTCGCAGTCATCGCGCCACAGTGGCTGGCGCACAGCGATCCCTTACTGGCCGATCCGGTTAACGCTCAGCTGCCGCCGTCAGCGCAGCATTGGCTTGGCACCGATCAGCTGGGCCGCGATTTGCTGACGCGCGTCATCTACGGTAGCCGCTATTCGCTGCTGATCAGCGTGGCGGCGATGGCGTTGGCGGTGGTGTTTGGCACGTTGCTGGGATTGGCAGCGGCGCTGGCGCGGGGCGTGGTTGATGAGCTGCTGAGCCGCGCAGTAGATGTGATTTCCGCCTTTCCCGATCTGCTGCTGGCGCTGATGCTGATCGCGTTTACCGGGCCCGGCACCAACAACCTGATCATTGCGCTCGGCGTTGCTTCCATTCCACGTTTTGCCCGCGTGGTGCGGGCACAAACCTACAGCGTGATGACCTCCGGCTTCGTCGAGCAGGCGCGCACTTTTGGCTTGTCACGCGTCACGCTGATTACACGCCATATTCTGCCGCACGCCATTGCGCAGGTGCCGGCGCTGGCCACGCTCGGGCTTGGCACGGCGATTATCGGCACCGCCGGACTGAGTTTCCTTGGCATGGGGCCACAGCCGCCGACCGCCGAATGGGGTCTGATGCTGGCGGAAGGACGCAACTACCTGCGCAACGCGTGGTGGATCGCCGTATGGCCGGGGGTGTTCATCACGCTGACAGTGATTGCAGTGAATACGCTGGGCCGTTACTGGCAGGCACGTTTTGAAGGACGATCCGCATGAGCCAGCCGTTTATTGATATCCAGAATCTCTCGATCCGTTTCGGGCCGCAGCAGGTGGTGAAAAACCTCAACCTGCAGGTCTCGGCGGGTGAATCGGTGGCGTTGGTCGGTGAATCCGGCTCCGGCAAAACCCTGACCGCGCGCAGTCTGCTTGGCCTGCTGCCGGAAGGCGCCATCATCACCGCCGACCGCTTCACCATTGACGGTCGTGATATGCGCAATGCCAGCCGCAGCGACTGGCGCGCGCTGCGCGGTCGCCGCATTGGCTATGTGTTGCAGGACGCGCTGGTATCGCTCGATCCACTGCGCCGCATCGGCCAGCAGCTGAGTGATGCTTTACGCGCCGCTGGTCATCGCGACAATCTGCAGGACAAAAGCCTCGAACTGCTGAAATCGGCGGGTATTCACGATGCCGAAAGTCGGCTCCAACGCTATCCGCATCAGCTCTCGGGCGGCCAGCGCCAGCGTGCCTTAATTGCGACCGCGCTGGCCGGTACGCCAACGTTATTGATCGCCGATGAACCGACCACCGCGCTGGATATGACGGTGCAGCGGCAGATTCTGCAACTGCTGGCGCAGCGCCGCCGCGACGGTCACGGCCTGCTGCTGATCAGCCACGATTTGGCGGTGGTAGCGGAGCTGGCGGATCGCGTGCTGGTGATGCGCGATGGCGAAGTAGTAGAGCAGGGTAACAGCGGCGCGTTGCTCAATCGTCCACAGCACGCCTGGACGCAGCGCCTGCTGCGTGCGGTGCCGACGCCCGCCACGCGCGGTTTGCGGCTCAGCGCGGCAGAGCCGACGCCGCTGCCGTCGCGGCCGACACGCAGCAGCATACCGCTGCTGGAGGGTATCGGCCTGCATAAAGCTTACGGCGGTCGTCCGGTGCTCAAGGACATTAACTTCACGCTGCACGCCGGGGAGACGCTTGGCGTGGTCGGCGAATCCGGCTCCGGTAAAACCTCGCTGGTGAAAGTGGTGATGGGCTTAACCGAACCGGACAGCGGCACCCTGCTGCTGGAAGGTGAGCGCTGGGATCGCCTGCCCGAGAAAGCACGTCGCGCCCGGCGTGCGCGCCTGCAGCTGATCGCGCAGGACCCGTTCAGCTCCTTCGATCCACGTTACACGGTGGAAAAAATCATTGGCGAAAGCCTCGATAGCGCGGGGATTTACGGTGATGCGCGCCGTCAGCGCGTGCGCCAGTTGCTCGATGAAGTGCAGCTCGGCGACCGCTTCCTGCAGCGTTATCCGCAACAGCTTTCCGGCGGCCAGCGTCAGCGCGTGGCGATTGCGCGCGCCTTCGCACCGAATCCGGCGCTGCTGGTGGCCGATGAGCCGGTCAGCGCGCTCGATGTATCCGTGCAGGCGCAAGTGCTGGATCTGCTGGCTGATATGCAGGCCGAACATGCCACCGCGCTGCTGTTTATCTCTCACGATCTTGGCGTGATCCAACATCTGGCGGACCGCGTGCTGGTGATGCAGAACGGGCAAGTGGTAGAGAGCGGGGCGTTGCAGCAGGTGTTCACCGCGCCGCAGCATCCGTGGACGCAAAAACTGTTACAGGCGCTGCCGGTCATTCCTGACTGGCAGCCCGCGAATGCCTATTAAGGAGAGCAGCATGAGTCAGACACAACGCCAGCTACGGCTGGGCGCGATTATTCAGGGCGTTTCCGGCAACATGTCGGCATGGCGTCATCCCGATGCAGTCGCAGATGCCAGCATTAATATCGATTACGTGCTGGATCTGGCGCGCAAAGCCGAGCAGGCGAAGATCGATTTCCTGTTTGTCGCCGATGGTTTGTACATCACGCCGCAGTCGATTCCGCACTTCCTCAACCGTTTTGAGCCGATCACCTTGCTGTCGGCGCTGTCGCTGGTCACGCAAAAAATTGGTCTGGTCGCGACGCTTTCAACCTCCTACAGCGAGCCGTTTACCGTGGCGCGCCAGTTCGCCAGTCTCGATCATCTGAGCGGCGGTCGCGTCGGTTGGAACGTGGTGACATCGCCGCTGGAAGGTTCGGCGAAAAACTTTTCACGCAGCACGCATCCGGAACACGACGAGCGCTACCGCGTGGCTAGCGAATATTTGCAGGTGGTGAAAGGGCTGTGGGATTCGTGGGAAGGTGATGCCTTTGTGCGTGACAAACAGAGCGGAGAATTCTTCGCCGCCGACAAGCTGCACACGCTCAACCACCAGGGACACTACTTCTCGGTGCAGGGACCGCTTAACGTGGGTCGCTCACCGCAGGGTCGCCCGATTGTGTTCCAGGCGGGCGCCTCGGAAGCGGGCAAAGCCTTTGCCGCCGAAGCCGCCGATGCCATCTATACACGTCAGGAAACGCTGGAGCAGGCGCGCGAATTCCGCGAAGACGTACGCAGCAGGCTGGTGGCGCGCGGTCGCGATGCCGATGATATTCGTGTGTTCCAGGGCATCAGCGTGATTATCGGGGAAACGGAAGATGACGCTGAACGCCGTTATCAACAAACCGCCGAGCTGGTGACCATCGATAAAGCGCTGGAGTATCTTGGCCGCTATTTCGAGCATCACGATTTCAGTCAATACGCGCTGGATGCACCCTTCCCAGATATTGGCGAGTTGGGTGCTAACAGCTTCCGCAGTACCACCAACAAGATTAAACACAACGCGCGCGAACGCGGTTTAACGCTGCGCCAGGCGGCGCTGGAAGAAGCGACGCCGCGACCGAGTTTCCTTGGTACGGCGGAGCAGGTTGCGGAAGGGTTGGCAAACTGGTTCATACAGGGCGCGACAGACGGTTTTATCGTGCGTGGCGGCACACCAACGGCGTTTGACGATTTTGTGGCGCAGGTGATCCCGCTGTTGCAGGCGCGGGGTATTTATCGCAAAGCGTATGAAGGCGAGACGCTGCGCGAGAACCTGGGGTTGGCCGAGCCAGAAAACCAGTTCGCGGTACAGCGCAATAGTCAGCAGGTTGCGTAAAGGTCAAAAGAGCGCGATGAATGGCGCCGCTACGGATAGGTGCATTATTTTGTAGCGGCGCAATTTATTGCGCATCCTTGATGATTACAACGCCGTTACGCCCAGCGCCGCGGCGCGATCCTTCCACTCCCGTACTTCGTTATAAAACGCGCGATCGGTGACGCTGAATCCGCTAATCAAACTCTCATCAAGCAGATCCTGATAACGCCGATCGCTGGTCAATTCTTTCAGCGCACTGCGCAGTTTCTCGACGGTTGCCGCATCAGTTTTGGCCGATGTGATCAGCGGCAGCGCGGCGCACAACGGCGTTTCGCCGATGATCTCTAGCCCCGCCAGCTCGTGCGGGTAATTGCGGCGTAGCAGTGCCCAGGTGATGCAATCGATCGCCGCGATATCGGCATCGCCCTCCCGCAGCACCGCCAGTGACTGACGATGGCTGCCGCTAAAACGGGTTTCGCTGAAGAATTTTTCCGCCTGCGCCAGCGGCGCAATCACGTAGCGCAGCGAGTTGAAACCGGAGTGGGAATCGTTGCTGTTGCACACCGCACGCCGTCCGCGAAAATCGCTCAGCGTCAGGTTTTCATCTTCGCTGCGCGCCACTAACCAGCTGCGATAGCGTTGGCCGTCGCAGCCCTGGGCGCTTGAATGAAAGGTGCCGACCAGTTGCACATCGGCCAGCTGTTCCACCAGCGGATACCCGCAGGTTTGGCTCAGCAGCAGCTGGTCATCGCGCCAGTGCGGCAGTAAATCCTGCGGCCAGGTGACCTCAGCTTGCACGCCGCGTTGTTGCAGCAGCGTCGTTAGCGCTGAGGTCAGGCCGATCGTAGCCTGATGATTGATGTCGTACATCGGTAACGAAATGATGGGCATCCTGTGCATCCTTTTGCCTACCCGGATGGGCATTAACCTCGACCGATTTGCGCCAGAAGCGGGTTATCCACTCGCCATAACCGGCGACGCGAAAACCGTGATTACGTTGGTAGTAGCCATCGCGATACAGCAAATAGACTTTGCGTAATCCGTACCACGGCAAACCGGGCAGATCGTGATGTACAGAATGATAGTTGAGATTGAGGAACAGCAAGCGCCACGGCAAGGCGGCTTCGTTATTCACCGAGCGTGCCAGCGGTTCTTCTTCGGCGCGATGCTCGTAGAAGGATCGCACTTTGGTCAGCATCAGCGCCGGATAACTCACCGTCAGGACGAACCCTGGCGGCGAAAAGCCTTGCTGTGTCATCCAGTAAAACAGCCCGCTTAATAACGTGAGATGGGTGATCCACATCGCCATGGCCGGTTTATCGCGTTGGGTAAAAGCCTTCACCAGGATTTTGAGTGTGGCGGCCATATCCAGCAGCGGTCCCAGCACTAAGCGGCCAGGAAAGGTATTGCGCAGATGAATGATCTGCTGCTGCCACCGCTTCAGCTGCGCCCAGCGCTCGGGAGAAATATAGTACGTTTCGGGATCGTCATCGGGATCGGTCAAGGTGTGATTGCGATGGTGCGCCAGATGCGAGTCGCGATACAAACCATACGGATACCACACCGCCAACGGCAGCGTGCCGAACAGCTGGTTGAGTCGGGGGAAGCGCGTCGGGTGACCGTGAATCAATTCGTGCTGCAACGACATATACCATGTCGTAAAAAGGATCAGCAGTAACGTGCTCAACGTTACTCCCAGCGTTTGCCAGTAGACAATGCTGGCGAACCAGCCGCCATAGACCGCCGCCATTAACAGCCACGTCGGCAACTCGCTGCGCCACAGCCAGCTACGCGCCAATTGATGCACCTGGTCGCGCTGTTGTGTACTGAGATAGGCGGATGTCCCTTTACTCATGGAGAAGCCGAACCTGTAAACAGTGATTAGGCCTCCGACGATGCGTGATCCCCGTGATGAACACAAAGAATCTCTTTTTCTTACTTATGCAAAAAAGTTGATGAAGCGCGCGAAATCTATTGGCTATCAGTCACCTCGTCTGTGGCGTAACCTTGCGGTATTGAAAACGTTTGGGCCTGCGCGGCTCACGAGGAGAATTTCAGCATGAAAAATATTGGCTTCTTATCCTTTGGTCACTGGACCCCATCATCGCAATCCGCCACCCGTTCGGCGCAGGACGTCCTGCTGCAATCGATTGATTTAGCGGTCGCTGCCGAAGAGTTAGGTGCCGATGGCGCTTACTTCCGCGTGCACCATTTTGCACGTCAGTTGAGCTCGCCGTTCCCGCTGCTGGCGGCGGTGGGTGCGCGTACCAAAAAGATCGAAATTGGTACTGGCGTGATCGATATGCGTTACGAAAACCCGCTGTATATGGCGGAAGATGCCGGTGCGGCGGATCTGATTTCTCATGGTCGTTTGCAACTGGGTCTTAGCCGCGGCTCGCCGGAGCAGGTTATTGAAGGCTATCGCTATTTTGGCTTTGATCCAAAGAACGGTGAAAGCGATGCCGATATGGGCCGTCGTCATACTGAGGAACTGCTGGAAGTGCTACGCGGTGAAGGTTTTGCCAAGCCGAATCCACAGCCGATGTTCCCTAATCCGCCGGGCTTGCTGCGTCTTGAGCCGTTCTCGGCGGGTTTGCGTGAGCGCATCTGGTGGGGTTCTGGTTCTAACGCGACATCCATCTGGGCAGCGCAGCAGGGCATGAACCTGCAAAGCTCCACCCTGAAAGATGATGAAACCGGCGAACCATTCCACGTGCAGCAGGCAAAACAGATTCGTGCTTATCGTCAGGCATGGGAAGCGGCGGGCCATCAGCGTACGCCGCGTGTTTCGGTGAGCCGAAGCATCTTTGCGCTGACCAATGACACCGACCGCGCCTACTTTGGTCGCAGTGGACAGGATCAGGATTCCGTTGGTTTCCTCGATGAGAAAACCCGCGCTATTTTTGGTCGCAGCTACGCAGCCGAGCCGGATCAGCTGATCAAACAGCTGGCGCAAGATGAAGGGATTGCTGAAGCCGATACGCTGCTGCTGACCATTCCAAACCAATTAGGCGTGGATTATTGTGCGCATGTGATTGAAAGCATTCTGACCCACGTGGCA
Organism: Pantoea sp. X-Soil-ISGK-421; assembly: GCF_059730785.1. NCBI lineage: Bacteria > Pseudomonadati > Pseudomonadota > Gammaproteobacteria > Enterobacterales > Erwiniaceae > Pantoea > Pantoea sp. X-Soil-ISGK-421. The sequence goes on from NZ_AP035980.1 coordinate 44,973, forward strand.
CCGGAGCTGGGCTGGCGTTGAGTTTCAAAGGGCGCAGCCATGCGCACCTGATGTTTCTGCCAATTATAGCGGCGCGATTTATCGCGCCGTTTTTTTTATTGGGCGGAATGTTTGCTGGAAAACGCGCGATTCATTGCACCGCTGCGGGGTTGTGAACCGGTTAATACCTCATCAAAATGCTGTTTTCAGTGAATCTGTGATGCAAAAATCATCCTCCATTAGCGGCGTATCCGGCAACAAAAGATAGGCATGCTGAGCGTCCACATTATTGAGGCGCAGATGCTGTTGCAGGCATTGAATGCGTCAGGCCAGAAATTGTCTGAAATACCGCACTCCTTTACAGGTAAAAATCCGTTACAACTGATTCCAGAGGCGTTTATTTTCGCCGCTTCAGGTTGTGTTAAGGTAATTGATAATAATAACTATTCTTTTTAACACGGAGTGATGGGATGAAAACGCGCTTGCTTTTGGCATTGGGATTATTGGCTTCCACGGCGGCGGCTGCCTCCAGCTATCCGCTGACCGTCACCGATATGGACGGCAACACGCAAACCATTAATAAAGAACCCCAACACATCATTCTGCAGGATGGCCGCGATATTTTGACGCTGGCGCTGCTGGATCGTGACGATCCCTTTAAGCGTGTGGTGGCGTGGAATAATCTGCCGAAAAAACAGGACACCCAAACCTGGGATGTACTGAAAGGGCGCTGGCCTGAAGCAACGAAAATTGTCGATATGGGCTTTAACGATCAGGGCCAGGTTAATCTCGAAAGCGTGCTGGCGCAGAAACCCGATTTGATGATTGCACAGCTGCGCGCCAAACCGGCGTTACAGCAATCGGGCGTGCTCGATACGTTGCAGAATCTGCATATTCCGGTGGTGTTCGTGGATTATGAATTGCATCCCGCGCAGAACACCGCGCCGAGCGTTACGCTGATCGGCAAAGTGTTGAACCGCGAAACCCAGGCCAAGGCTTATACCGATTTCTATCAGCAGAAATTCGCGCGTATTACCCAAGGTGTGGCGAAAGTGAAAAATAAGCCGACGGTGTTTATTGAACCGATTGCCGGGAACAGTGACAACTGCTGCTTTACGCACAGCCACAATGGCTGGGGCGGATTGGTGGAAGCGGTGGGCGGCAAAAATATCGGTTCTGAACTGCTGCCGGGCAACGCCGGGTTTGTCGCGCTGGAAAAAATCATCGCGATGAAACCGGATGTGTACATCATGACCGGTTCAAAGCGTCCGAATGCCAATGTGCTGCCGTTTGGTTATGGTGTGCAGCCGCAGGAAGTGAAAGCCACCTTCCAGACGTTGCTGAAGCGCACCGGCCTGGCACAAATCGAGCCGGTGAAGCAGGGCCGCGTGTACGGCGTATATCACCACTTCTATAACCATCCGTACAACATCATCGGTATGGAAATTTTGGCGAAAGATCTCTATCCGCAACAATTTGCCGATCTGACGCCTAACGCGGATTTCCGCACTATCGTTAAAAAATTCACAACGTTGCCGGATAATGCGATCGCGTTGAGTTACCCAAACAACCAGTAATTGGTCATATAAGTATCGCAGCGGCGCCATTCACTGCGCGATGAATGGCGCCGCTACGCAATGTGCGGTGAGTGAAGGGTTTCATGGTAACCCCTCGACCAATCAACATTCCTCAATGACAAGGTTAGATGTTATGTTATAACATAACTAAAAACAGCATTGCGCGTATGCTTATACGCCTTGTGAACCTTGTCATTCAGAGGAGTTACTATGTCCGCGTTATCCCCAACCCACGATGGTTTTAAAAAGCTTCCCGTCACTGTGCTCTCTGGCTTTCTCGGCGCGGGCAAGACCACGCTGCTCAACCATATTCTGAATAACCGCGAAGGACGCCGCGTGGCGGTGATCGTCAATGATATGTCAGAAGTGAATATTGATGCCGCGTTGGTGCGCGAAGGCGGGGCAGAGCTGTCACGTACCGACGAAAAGCTGGTGGAAATGAGCAACGGCTGCATCTGCTGCACGCTGCGCGAAGATCTGCTGTTGGAGGTCAATCGCCTGGCAAAAGAGGGCCGCTTTGATCACTTAGTGATCGAATCAACCGGCATTTCTGAACCGCTGCCGGTGGCGGAGACCTTCACCTTTGCCGATGAAGACGGGCAAAGTTTGTCTGCAGTCGCCTCGCTCGACACCATGGTGACGGTGGTCGATGGCTTTAACTTCCTGCGTGACTATGAATCGAATGAAAGCATTCAATCACGTGGAGAATCGCTGGGCGCTGAAGATGAGCGTACGGTGGTGGATTTGCTGGTCGATCAAATCGAGTTCTGCGATGTGCTGATTCTCAATAAAACCGACCTGATTAGCGAGACGGAAAAAACGCGACTGATGGCGATCCTGACGTCGCTCAATCCGCGCGCCAACGTCATCACCGCTGAGTTCGGCAAAGTGGGGCTGGATCAGGTTCTCAACACCGGTTTGTTTGATTTTGATGCCGCCGCGCAGGCGCCAGGCTGGCTGCAGGAATTACGTGGCGAACACACGCCCGAAACGGAAGAGTACGGCATTCGTAACTTCGTGTTCCGCGCGCGTCGTCCGTTCCATCCGATGCGCTTTTCTCACGTCATAGAAAACGAGATGCGCGGCGTGGTGCGTTCTAAAGGCTACTTCTGGCTCGCCAGTCGTCCGCGTCATGCCGGTTCATGGTCGCAGGCGGGCGGCGTTTCACGTCAGGGATTGGCCGGCATGTGGTGGGCCAGCGTACCCAAAGACCGCTGGCCGGACGATGCGGAAAACCTTGAATACATCTTAGAGAACTGGGTTGACGGTAGCGGCGACGCGCGTCAGGAACTGGTGTTTATCGGCATTGAAATGGATGAAACCGCGCTGCGGGAGAGGCTGGAAAGCGCGTTATTAACGGATGAGGAAATGGCGCTCGGACCCAATAACTGGGTTGGATTCCCCGATCCGTTCCAGCCTTGGTTTGACTGATGGCGTGTATCATTGGGAGATTGCTCAGTCTCCCTAACCCTTTCATCATGTTACCGCCATCCCTTCCGCGCTATCTCTCTCAAACGGTGCTCATATTCTGTACCTGGATCAGGGAAAAAGGCACCGCTTTACAGTAAAAGACGGACTGGAAATCTCTGAAAGCGGTTAACAAACTCATTATTAACATTCTCAATAATCCACACCGCGAGTAAGCTTAACAAAACCTTTTTAAAGCCGAATGAGCAAACGGGAGAGCAAAATGGCAGTAAAAATGATTGCGGTGGATATGGATGGCACTTTTCTCGATGACAATAAACAGTACAACGCGCAGCGCTTTGCGCGTCAGTACGCGTTGCTGAAAGAGAAGGGCATTCGTTTCGTGGTCGCCAGCGGCAATCAGTATTATCAGTTGCTGCGCTACTTTCCTGACATCAAAGATGAGATCGCTTTTGTCGCGGAAAACGGCGCCTGGGTTTCTGACAGCAATGAAGAGATCTTCTGCGGTGAACTGGCGCCGGAGCGCGTGCATCAAATCCTTGATATTCTCGCCAAAGAGCCAGACATCAGCACGGTGGTCTGCGGCCGCAACGGTGCGTACGTACACACGTCGATGTCCGACGAAGTGATCGCCATGCTGGCGAATCATTATCATCGTCTGGAAAAGCGCGACAACCTGTACGATATCGATGACACCATTTTTAAGTTCTCACTGAATCTGGCGCATGAAGGCGTTGATGCCTTGATGGCGCGTTTGCACGCTGAACTGGGCGCGATTGAAAACATCATGCATCCGGTATCCAGTGGCTTTGGTTTTGTTGACTTGATTATTCCCGGCTGCCACAAAGCGCACGGCATTGCGCTACTGCAGGAAAAATGGGGCATCGATGATTGTGAAGTGGTGGCGGTAGGTGACAGCGCCAACGACATCGAAATGCTGCGTCAGGCTTGCTACAGCTTCTCGATGGCGAACGCTGCAGCCCCGGTTAGCGCCGTGTCGCGTTACAGAACCGAAAGCAATAATGACGAAGGCGCGCTTAACGTGATTGCGCGCATTCTGGCGCGAGAAGTCCCGTTTGGTTGAGAGATTTTCAGGTGCGCAAAATGCGCACCTGTCATCTCAGCGGCGCTTAACTGAAATATCCCGCCTCACGCATATCCTGCAGTAACCCCGGCCTGCTCGGCTGCCAGTTAAACGTCTGACGCGTCCAGGTGCTGGATGACGGATTATCGGTAGAGGCAAAAAAGGCCATCCAGCCTAACCACTCTTTGGCTTCTTCTGACGTCAGACTTTTCACCGGTAACGCTAATCCGGCGCCGATGGTTTCGGCAATCTGTCGGAACGGCACGCCTTCTTCCTGAACCGCATGCAAAATCGCCCCAGGCTCAGCCCGTTCAGCGGCGAGACAAAACAGCTCAGCTGCATCGTCACGATGTACCGCAGGCCAGCGATTATCCCCATCACCGACATACACCGCGGCACCTTTCTCTTTCGCCATATTAATAATCATCGGAATAAAACCGTGATCGCCGGCACCATGCACCGTCGGCGGTAAGCGCACCAGCGCCACACGCACACCGCTTTCGGCTAGCGCCAGCGCGGCCACGTTAGAATTTGAACGTGGATGCGCACCCGGTGCCGGACGAATCTGTTCAGTGGCGAGACGTCCTGGCGACACTAACGCAGTGCCGGTGGTGACAATCAGCGGTCGATCGGATCCTGCCAATACGTCACCCATTGCCAGAATGGCGCGTTGATCGACGTCGGCGGCATGATCCATACGGCTGAAATCGTGGATATAACCGGCATGGATCACGCCATCGCTCTGTTCCACCGCCTTCCGCAGCCCGACGAGATCTTGCAAATCGCCGCGAATCACCTGCACACCTTGCTGCTGCAGTTTTTCTGCGGAAGCCTCGCTGCGCGCCAGACCTTGCACCTCATAACCGCGTGCCTGCAGTTTTTTCACAATGGCGGAACCGATAAAACCGCTCGCCCCGGTCACAAAAATTCGCATATTCCTGCTCCACTTTTTCAAAGTTGAAGCACTATCATAAAAGGCTGTGACACGGCGAAAAGTCGTGAGCTTATACAGGTATATGCACTAACAGGATAAAGGCATGACTCAGCAAGATGACAACGTGCTCGGCAACTATCTGCGCGAACGCCGCCAGCGACTGGATGCGGCGAAACTCGGCTACACCTTGCTGCGCCGCCGGACGCCGGGCCTGCGCCGGGAAGAAGTGGCGGTGCGCGCCTGCGTCAGCACCACGTGGTATACCTGGCTGGAGCAGGGCAGAGGGGGGGCGCCCTCTGAAGAAGTGCTGGAACGTTTAGCCCGTGCGTTAGAGCTCAGTGCCGCCGAGCGCGATCATCTGTTTTTACTGGCACAAAATCGGCTGCCTGGCGTGACATGGCAAGCGGGCGTGGATGTTTCGCCTTCGCTACAGCGCGTACTTGATAGCATGGAGAACACGCCTGCGCTGGTCAAAACAGCTGAATGGCAGGTCGTGGCGTGGAACCGTGCAGCGACCAAAGTGTTTGTTGATTATGCCGAGCTGCCGCCCGCCCAGCGTAATATCCTGTTGATGATGTTTCGCAACGAAGAGATGAAAAAGCGTCTACCGGATTGGCATAAAGTCACGCATGGCATGGTGGCCAACTTCCGCGCGGACGTGGCGCGGACCGGTGCTAGCGAGCATGTGCGCGCGCTGGTGGATGAGCTGTGCGAAATGAGCGATACCTTCCGCCAGCTGTGGCAATCGCAGGAAGTGAGTCAGCATGGCGAAGGTATCAAACAGCTGTGGCTGCCTGATGAAGGCGTGTTGGAGCTGGAATACAGCACCTTCGCGGTTGAAGGCAAGCCCGGTCTAAGTTTAGTGGTGTTTAATCCGCGCCAGCAGCACGATAGGGATTGTGTGTCGCGGCTAATGGCGCGTCCGTAGCGGCGCGATAGTGGGCTTCCATCGCATCCAGCGCCGCCTGATTTTCCAGTCCCCACTGATACATCTGCTCGATCGGCACCGCAAACGTCATGCCAAGCGGTGTTAAGCGATAATCAACTTTCGGCGGCACCACATCATAAACGTGGCGGGCAATCAGCCCGCGTTGCTCCAGCTCCCTCAGCGTCTGAAACAGCATCTTCTTTGAAATCCCCTGCAGGCTGCGCTGTAACTCGCCGGTGCGCGCGCGATGATTGGGCCAGTGATAGAGAGCGTGCAGAACCATGCTGCTCCATTTCACCGAAAACAGATCCATCAAGCGTCGCGGCGGCGAATCCGCATAAAAAAACAGTTTACCGTCAACTATTGCGGGCATCGCTTGCGTCTCCTCTGTGGTTACCAAATGGTAACTACTATCAATTTTGCACCATGTTCACTATAGTCTGCCGCCTTCAGCTAGCCATAGCCAGCTCATTTCGGAGGCACTATGAAAATCAATGCATTAGTCGCACACGACGCGGCCAAACCGCTCTCTTCCAGCCAAATCGCGCTGCGCCCGCTGCAGCAGCAGGATGTCAAAATTGAAATTCTGTATTGCGGGGTATGCCATTCGGACCTGCATATGGCACGCAACGAATGGGCGGTAAGTCGCTATCCGCTGGTGCCGGGGCATGAAATCGTTGGACGCGTAGTGGAAACCGGCGCGGACGTAACGAATTTCACCACTGGCGATATTGTCGGCGTGGGCGTGATGGTCGATTCCTGCCGTGAATGTCATTTCTGCCAACAGAAAGAAGAGCAGTATTGTGAATCTGGCTTTGTCGCAACGTATAACGGCATTGATAAATATACTGGCGACAGCACGTGGGGCGGATACGCGCAAAATGTAGTGGTCGATCAGCACTTCGTGGTGTCCGTGCCGCAAACTTTACCCTTAGCTGGCGTTGCGCCGCTGCTCTGTGCAGGCGTGACCGTATGGTCGCCGCTGCGTTACTTTAACGTGAAGGCCGGTGATAAAGTTGGCGTAGTCGGTTTGGGCGGCTTAGGTCATATGGCTGTTAAGCTGGCCAGCGCAATGGGCGCGGAAGTGACGCTGTTCACCACTTCACCGGCGAAAGGTGAAGATGCGCTGCGCTTAGGCGCTACGCGCGTGGTGGTATCACGCGATGCGGAGCAGATGGCTGCCGCGCAAACTTCACTGGATTTCATTGTGGACTGCGTGTCGGCACCACACGATCTCGATCCTTACCTTGCTACGCTGAAAACCAATGGTCGCTTGGTGCTGGTCGGCATACCTGAGCAACCGCATCACTCTCCTAATGTCACGCCGATGGTGAATCGTCGCTTGAGCATTAGCGGATCGTCGATTGGTAGCATTCAGGAAACCCAGGAAATGCTGGATTTCTGTGGCCTGCACAATATCACTGCCGATATCGAACTGATTGCTGGTGAAGAGATCGAAACGGCCTTCGCACGTATGTTGAAGGGCGATGTGAAGTACCGTTTCGTTATCGATATGCAAGCAACCCATTGGTAAAACACTTATCGCCTGCGCTTGTAAGCCGGCGATTTCATCCTGAAATCGCCGGGGTAAATATGTTCATTGCATTGATATAATGGAGGTTTACCGCTTAACCGGCTGTATCAGCTCGCCAGAGAGAAATAGCGCATATAGTTACAACATACTTTAACGTGTTAGATTAATAGCACCTTGCTTTAACTCTGTTGCGACCAGCCGGTTCAACAGCAAAAACGCGGTTTTTATGCTCAAGTGTGGCAATCCACCCATTCGAGATTTCTTATTTAACCGCATCAGTCATTTCCGCTTTAGTGGAAGTTTTGCTTCCGCTTAAAACAGGTTTTACTCCTATCCAATTGAAAATAAATCTTAATTTTTATGGCATGTAAATTGCTCTATAGGGATTTAACGTATAATCGATATCATAGCCATGAAAAAAATTATCACTTTCGGAACCTTTGATGTGTTCCATGTCGGGCATTTACATATCTTACAGCGCGCAAAAAAGCTGGGTGACTGGCTAGCCGTTGGGGTCTCTTCCGATGCCTTGAACTTTCACAAAAAAGGGCGCTGTCCCGTTTATGATGAAAATGACAGAATGTCGATTATCGCGGGAATTAAATATGTCGATGTGGTTTTTCTGGAAGAATCGCTGGAATTGAAGGCTGACTATATTAAAAAATATAACGCCGATACCTTGGTGATGGGCGATGACTGGAAAGGGAAGTTTGATAAATTTTCTTCACTCGCTGAAGTCATCTATTTAGAACGCACCCCTTCAGTATCGACAACCTCTTTGATTGAAGTAATCAAAAAGTATTAACGCTTCAATTAAAAAGCCGTTAATTCACAGCGTTTGATGCGGTTATCGGGCCCTGTTTGTTTATCAACCCGTCAGCGCCGCGGGCTTGCCTTAAAAAACCTATTTGCTGTTTTCAGCGGCGCGTCACATCCTGCAATTACTTTTCGCACAATCCTTAATAAACATTTCCCACACCGCTCCGATAACTGCTTTTGAAACTTTACAAAAACAACAAACGCAGGAGCAGGGAACATGGGACTGGTATCCCGATTACGTAATGTGCGCATCACGCGTAAGCTGTCGGCAGGATTCGGTATGGTGCTGTTGTTAGTGGCGCTGGCGACTGGGTTGAGCGTGCAGCGCTTCAATGCTATTCACGATATCTATCAGAAAACCAACCTGATTTATGACATCAACATTGAAGTGTTCCAGGCCAAAATTAATCGCCTCAAATATCTCTATGGCGATGACAAATCCGGTCAGGTGATGGCGAATTACGTCACACATGCGCAGCAACTCACCCGCGAAGCGAACCAGCTTTCATGGTCGGATGGCGCCAGAGTGCGGATGGATGAACTCGGCACGCACCTCGCCAGTTTCCAGAGCAGCATTGGCGCCATGACGCAAGCCACGCAGCAACTCAATAGCCTGCGCGCGCAACTCGATTCCTTAAGCCAGCAAGACATGACCTCGCGCTACACCCAACTGATTCGCACCCCTGTTACCCATCCTGAACTCACCAATCAAATTTATGAGCAGCTTTTCGCCATTAGCAACGTGCGCGAAGAAGCCTGGGCGCTGCGTTTTAACGTCAGCGATGCGCTGCGTAAAACGCTGGAGAATCATTTCCAACAGGCCGATCAGGGTATGAACGCGTTGCTGGCGCAGTTGCCGCCGGAACAGCAGGGCGGATTTACCGCGCTGTGGCAGGATACTGAAAAATTTAAAGGCCTCAGCCTGCAAGCGGCGGATGCTTATGGCCAGCTGGTTGCTGCAGAGAATACGGTAAAAGTCGCTGGCGATAAGAGCAGTGCGGCCATCAAACAGATTATTACCATCGTCAAAGCGCGCAATGATGAACTGGCTAACGGCTCAGCGGCGATGTCATTGCTGATTGGTGGACTGGCGATTCTGTTTGGCATTTTGGTGGCGTGGTACATCATTCGCCAAATTACACGTCCGGTGTTTCATAACCTTGAACTGGCAGAGCGTATTGCCAATGGCGATCTCAGTTCACAGTTTGCTACCGATCGCCATGATGAACTCGGCAAATTGACCTCGGCGATGGGGCGCATGAATGAACGACTGCGCAGCATGATCGGTGATGTGCTGACCAGTGTGAGCAGCGTGTCGCAGGCGGCGAGCGCTATTAATCAGGGTAACCTTGATCTGTCATCGCGCACCGAACAACAAGCGGCGGCGGTGGTAGAAACCGCTGCCAGCATGGAGCAGCTGACCGCAACGGTGAAAAACAACGCCGCCAATGCGCGTCAGGCAAGTCAGATTGCCGCTGAGGCCTCGCAAAACGCCAATAAAGGCGGCATCGCCGTGCGTGATGTGGTGAACACCATGGGTGAAATTTCCGAAAGCTCGAAGAAGATCGCCGATATCACCGCGGTAATTAACAGCATCGCTTTCCAGACCAATATCCTTGCGTTAAACGCGGCGGTGGAAGCGGCGCGAGCGGGCGAGCAGGGACGAGGCTTCGCCGTGGTGGCCAGCGAAGTACGCAATCTGGCGCAGCGCAGTGCCGGTGCGGCGAAAGATATTGAGCAGCTCATCAGCGAATCAGTCGGACGCATCAGCAACGGGCACCAGCAAGTGGCGCGCGCGGGTGAAACCATGGACCACATTCTCGGCAGCATCGCGCGCGTGAATGAAATCATGGAAGAGATTTCAGCGGCGTCAGATGAACAGAGCCGCGGCATCGAGCAGATTGCCCGTGCGGTGGGCGAGCTGGATGCCACCACGCAACAGAATGCCACGCTGGTTAGCGCCTCTTCCCATTCGGCGAATTCGCTGGAAGAGCAGGCGATGATGCTGGAACGGCTGGTGGCACAATTCCGCTTACAGGGTGCTGCTCGCTAGAAAAAGTCACAGTGGAAGTCGGTCCAGATGGTCTTCCACTGTCTTTGATTAAAGCGGAATGTGTGCTTTTTATTCGGTTACATGATTGCAAGGTAAATATTCTTAAAATAAAGCGATCCGCTGCTACTTTTTCCCGTTAAACTGCAATTCTTGTCGCCCTGATACCTCTCTCGTGCATGAACTATTACTCACCTGACGATAGCCATTTGAAGCGGCGCTCTCAACGCTTCGTACGCCGCATGTTTATCATGCGCCAGCTCGGCACGATTTTATGTTTTTTCCCGATTCTCTCGGTAATGATGGAGAGGGATCGTGGCCTGGCGTTTAGCGCCCTGTTATTTTTGAACGCTTTTCTCTGGCCGTGGCTGGCCTATCGCCGCGCACTGCGTGCCGAAGATTCCACGACCACCGAGCGGCACAACTTGACGCTCGATGCCGCATTTGGCGGCATATGGGTGGCGCTAATGGCGTTGAGCCCGCTGCCCTCATTTATCATCATGGCGGTGCTGGCATCCGATCGCTATGCCGCAGGCGGACCTGCACAATTGATTGCTGCAATGCAGGCGTTTCTTTGCGCGTTTATATTGGTTTGGTTGGTAGATGGTGCGGACGTCAATCTCACATTCAGTCTGCGAACCGTTTGGCTCAGTTTGCCGCTAGCAACCTGCTACATGCTGGTTCTGAGCGTTACCTCGTACAATCTCACCTGGCAACTGCGCAAACGTAACCGCGAGCTGGAACGCATTGCGCTAATGGATCCCGGTCTGGAAATCCCTAATCGCCGTCTGTTTGAGCGGCGGCTGGAAAGTGAATTTCTCAGTACGCGGCGCGGCGATAGCGCGGGTTATTTGCTGCTGATGGATCTCGATTATTTCAAATCGGTCAACGATACGTGGGGGCACGAAGCGGGAGATTTTTTGCTGGCGGAGATCTCCACGCTGCTGCGCAATTCTGTAGGATTACAGGATATCCCTGCGCGTTTTGGCGGCGATGAGTTGGGCGTGATTGTACATCATGCCAACGACGAATCAGTGATGGCGCTGGCGCAACGCTTGCGAGAAAAGATTGCGCAGGTGCGCTTACCGGCATCGGCAGAGTATCGTTGTTCGGTGAGTATAGGTATTGCGTCGGCAGCCCATGCGGAGTCGATTCGTCACTGGCTGCGCCACGCTGATGAAGCGCTATATGAGGTGAAACGCGCCGGACGCAACGGTGTGCGCGTTTGGCAACCGTCGCTTGCCGGCGCGGCCTGAATTACCCGAATTCGGGTTCGCAGTACACAGGAACGTTCAGCGAGTTAGCGATAAAACAGGCCTCATGGGCTTGATGATGCAGTTCACGCGCGCGATCCGCATCCGCCGGATCGCGCAGTGTAATGCGCGGTTTCAGCGTGATGCGGGTAAACCGGCCACGCGTCCCTTCAATCATTGTCCCTTCCGCCGCATCCTCATACGCTTCTACGACAATGCCGGCGTCAGAACACAGATGCAGATACCACAATTTGTGGCAGGCTGAGGCCGAAGCCAGCAGCAACTCCTCCGGGTTCCAGCGCGTTGCATCCCCGCGAAACGCCGGGTCGGCGCTCAGCGCCACCGTCTCTTTGCCTGCGGCAATCAGCTCAGCGTTACGATCGTAAGCGGTATAGGAAGCAGTGCCTTTGCCGCGGTTGCCTGTCCAGCGCACCGTGACCTGATAATGGTGTTCCTGTGCTGCCATTTTTGACGCTCCTTTCGTATGAACATTACTGCAGCAGACTATCACGCAGCGCCTATTACCAAATCCTCAAAATTTTCTTTTTTCCGTCTCGCAGAGGGAGATCAAACTGGCGGCTTCATCGCTGGCGTTGCTAATGGGCGTGGCGATGCTGCAGATATCCATCAATCACAGTAGAGTGATGACACAGCTGAAGTTAGCCATATTGAACGTCATTTTAATGAGTAAAGCGTGGGTGACCGTACGGTGGCGTTATTTTTTCAAAGATATGATGGCACGGATATTGGGAAAGTTTATGGCATGGCAAAATATTTTAACGTTCGTTAAGGTCATTAATAAACGAAGCGGTTTCATTAATATAAACATGTAAAATGAATGACTGTATTGAATGGGTGAATAAAAAATAATTTCCGTGCATTTTTTTAAATTTTCTATAAATTGACCTGGCGGTCCTCACCGCACGTAACGAATGATGCTTTGCATCGCCTCTGAAAGCGTTAAGGATTTCCACTTTCAGAGGTAATTTTTTACCTGCTATACCTGCACGGTAAGATAAATCATATCAGGAATATTCATCGGTTTTAAATTAGCCCTAATAAAGCGTTCCAGTTTTGATAACATGGCGTAACTTTAATATGGGGCTTATTGATTGTCTTATAAGTGCATAAGGTTTTTAGGCAACAGAATTTAGGCAAATCTAATAAGTAACAGAGATTGTATTTTATGTCAGGTGCGCAACTCAATTTCAGGAAAAGCATGAATCACCCGCTGATGACACTGTCTGAACGGGAGCTGAACGTGCGGTAATGCGTTCATCGTTATGTGGATTTAGCGTTACATGAAAAACAGCGGTGAAGTAAACGTTTGCGATATTCGCATCGGCGAGGCCGTAAAAGCACTGCCAGCCGAAAAAGCCATGATCTCGCGACGAGCACGCCTTTTAACTCGATGTGCTGTGCAATTGCCTTGAAATCGTTGTGGGCCGCACGCCTGACGATGAAGGCCAAACATCTTGCCCACCACCACGTTTCCGGCGGGGTGAGAGGTATGAAATCCCCGCCAGTTAAGATGTTCGTCTAGTCGGATGTTGGTCAGAAAGATTTAATGGTATACTGTATATATGTCCACTGAAATCTGGAGTTCATTTGAGCGATGACACAACTGTGCAAGACATCCACGCCATCATTGGGGCAGCCGTCACTCGCCTGCTAACACCAGACCAACATCTTAAGCTTCACCAACTCATTGCTGAACTGCAGCTGATGAAGGTTCACTCTGCCGGAGTGGAGAGGCGTGATGTTTGTGAACGAGCCATTAGACTACTTGCGCAGCAGATGCACTGAGCGTAAATACGCGGAATACCATGCTCTGCCATCCCTAAGACGTTCAGCTGACATGCGTGAGATTACCCAATACGTGTGAAGTCGCAGGGTTAACTCTCTCCAGCTCGCCTCAACGAGTCATCCATTTTGCATGTATGCATCGCTCTGTTCTCTGAGATTTCACTGCTCATGAGTTACCAGTAAAAGTATGCCCAGCGATCTTCCTCACCCGGGGTAGAACCGACCACGATTTTTAATGCGTTGAGTAGCACATCAAGTTGCAGTGGATCAGAGGTGACCTCGATTTCCGTAATGAGGCGCAAAATGATGGCACTGTTAGTCACGCTCATACCCTGGCTAACTAACTGTTGCACTACGGCGTCGACAATAGCTGTTTCCGCAGAAAATTTGTCACCTGCATTGTGGAGATGATGAGCGACGTCTTTTTCACCGGACGTAAACTGTGTAGTTTGTTGCATTTTCTCTCCCCTTTTGTCAGATATTCCTGAAGCAACATTTACTTAAGCTTGTACTTTATACGCCCCACATCCCGGGGCACTCAGGATAGAAATCTGTGTTCAAGCACCGAAAAGCCATCCAGCGTTAAATTTAGAACATATTGCTGTTATTACCTGTCTTTTTACTCCCAATAGTCTTACGGCGAGGATTCTTGTCTGCCTGCAGGATGTCTAAAACCATTTTACCCAGAGTTTCTTGCTGAGCTGGGGCCGTTCACTTGCGGGAATAATGCCCGATACCGCTGGCATTATCCGGCTATTTAGACATCTCTGGACGCAGGCGAACCTCGTAAGAGATTGAAATAGAGTCGAACCTGTTTGAGCATAAAGTTAGACAACATACCAAAACTTGTACAGAAATTACTGTTATGTACAGGTGCGTTTTTAGCGAAAAAATGCTTATCTTTTATTATCAATCAATTACAGTAGAGTAAATGGTGAAAAGATAGGCATTTCTTGTCTTCCAAAGGGAAAGTCTGCGCGCAAAAGGGGGATTTATCGGTAGGAAATGAAAGGCCAGGAGTGAGATAGGGAGGATGTCGATTGATTACGGAGCGCCCTGAGGCGCGTCCTCTGATGGAATCAGGCCGGGCGTTATTTAGCTATTTCTGCCTGGCGCCTGTACGTGACCGGATCCGGCAAGCCAGCGTAACTCTTCACGATTTCGTGGAGACGTATTGACGAAGCTTTTTAGCCAGCGCCTTGCCTCAGCAATCTGTGCAAGTCTGTAATCGCTAACGTCGTATTCGGCCATGGTGCCCAACTCTGTAATCAGTGAATCAATGTTGATTTCTTTCTGGCTGGTGGCAAGGTTAAACACTGCTTCGCCAATAATGATGTGCCCTTGTTCTTCATCATGAAATAACACTGTGTTTCCTCCAATAAATTTGTGGTAACCACAGTGGACAGTGTAGTAACAAACCTCATCATGTTCCTGTCTAAATCCAAGGGCAGTGATTTTATACCTTTATTTCGAACTTTGTAACAGTGAAAGGTTACTTCCAACTTGTTGATAAGTAAGTTAAATAAAAAGCATTATTTACATGTCGCATTTTTTATAAAGAATAGTCTCAATTTGTTATGGCCTTATTTGAAATCGTTTTCAAACCAAACGGTAGCTAAAATTACAAGATTTCTTATCCAAACATCATTAATAAGCGAATAAATATTACCAAAATAAGTAAGGGGCATGCATCCTTACAAAGTTGCAATAGCGCTGACATGAGGTAAATTTCAGAAGGTCATTTAAAACCGCTAAAGCTAAAAATACACATACCGCCATCCGCTGTTTAATCAAACGAAATCAGCCAGTTTGGTTTAGGAGTCGCGTTTAAGAGACAAGAGGGTATTTGATAGGGTAGAGAGTGTCGTCCCTGACATATTCTCCGGCCGGTACACGTTTAAACGTGACCGCTGAGGTCATCTTCGTCGTCGTCTTCCGGCCAGAGCCGGACTACGTCCTTTGGCGTCAGTTCGTCTCGTCGTTAAGGCCTGCAAGCGTCTGCAGGTAAGGCACATGTCGCACAGCACGCTCGGGCTCATCAAAACTCTTCAGCCAGTTGCTTGCTTCAGAAATATCAGACAACCGTGCATCGCTGCCGCCAGCATTTGCCATATAGTCAAGTTCGTCAATTAGCGAATGAACACTCACCACTCGTTGACCTAATGCGATGCTTAATGCCGCTTCGCCAATAATGACGTAGCCTTTCTCGTCGTGTTGAAAAGACATAATACATCCTCCATTTAACGTTTATGACAACCTCAACACCAACTGTAGGCCCAAAGGAAAATATTGCTCAAGGTTTATTCCTAAAAGTCATATAAGCATAAATTTAAATATGTTTTATAGCTGTTACTGTTTCGGCTTGTTACTAGATGGCAGCGGCAGATTTAACTCTCTTTGACAGTCTGGGAGAGGTAATAATTGCAGTGAGCAAACCCGTATAGATATTAAGGTTTTGAGCCGGGTGAATTCGTTCATTAAGCGTTACCTTCGTTTATCCTGCCTGATATTGGCACTCACTGTAGTTTTAAAGAGAAATGAACATTCCTGGCCTATGCAAGCCTATTTAAGGTATTGCCATGAATCGGTAAGTAGTTTGATGAGACGTCATGGATGTAGAGATCTGCTTTTATTAAGGATAGCGCTGAGCGCATCAATTTTTGCGTAAAATACGGGAAAATTAATCCAAAAGTCTTCAGTCCATCCTATGTGAATGACGACTTGTCTAAACGTTAAGCACAGATACATTCACATCAATCACTTCTTTTCAATTATGCCCTGCGGATTAAAGATTGTGGCTGAATCAGCCGATAAACACAGATCAGCCATCTTAGCACTGCAATGGGCCATTGATGATTTTGGTCCTCTCTGTAGCTGAATGGCACCCTGGAGAATGTTGCTTAACAGGCTGCAGCGAGCGACGGCGTTTGTGCCAGCCATTCTCTTTATCAGAGATTCTTTCCGAAGCACCTGCGGGGTTTTGGAAGCAGTTTGAAATGTATACAGCATCGTCAGCAAATAACGGAACCATCAGCATGCACATCGCGATCAAACCTACCCTCTCCGCCGTTTGGTCCACGGACGAACAAGGCATTTGCATCGCTAGCCAGGAGTGCCCTGCTGGCTTAATGCCAGTACTTAAAGGCATAACCCTCAGTGAATGGCTTAGATTCGCGCAGGCTGATGAAGATGCAAAGATCGCGCTGCAACTGACCGCAGCATTAGAATTTAAAACATCCTTTCATATTGAAGTGCCGATCAATTGCCTGGATGGGACGATGCGGCATGTGATTGTTTCAGGCCTGCCAGCATGCCAGCCAGGTGCATCTCGTCTGCAGTACAGCGGCTTCGTTCTGGATATTACCGGACAGCGTAAAGCCCTTGAGGACGCGCTGCGTACGGCGACAGAATACCGTCTGTTAATTGAAAACAGCACGGATCTGATCGCCCATTGCGATGCAGATGGCCGGTACGTTTCGATCTCGCCTTCTTACAGCGAAATGATTGGCTGGTCAGCAGCTGAAATAGTAGGCCAGCGAGTGGTGGACTTTCTGCATCCCGACGACCGTACACCCGCTACGGAAGTATTGGTCAATATCTTCAACGGTGCTGAACTGCCGGACGTTGTCGAGGTGCGCAAGCTACATCGCCATGGTCACTACATTACGCTTGGCACGAAGGCCTGCGGCGTCAGCGATCCCTCTACCGGCAAAAACATCGGGGCAGTGCTGGTTTCGCGCGATATTACGCGTGACAAAGAGAAGATGATGATGCTCGAGCAATTGGCTACCCGCGACACCTTAACGGGATTGCCCAATCGAGCCTGGATTAACGACAGGGTGCTTGGCATGCTCGCGCAGGGCGAAGACCTTTGCTATACGACGGTTCTGTTCATCGATCTCAATGGGTTCAAGGCAGTCAATGATTCAATGGGACACGCGGTGGGGGATGTGTTGCTGCAACGGGTAAGTGAACGGCTACAAAGTTGCATGCGTCCGGGCGACTCGGTCGCGCGTCTGGGGGGAGATGAGTTCGTGGTCGCAGCCAAATGTTCCAATCGCGAGGTGGCTTCCGCCATCGCCCAGCGCCTCATTGATGGCCTGAAAGCGCCATTTATCCTCAATGACGTGGAAGTACAAATCGGGGCAGCTATCGGCATCAGCCTCGCACAGTTCGGGCAAGCTACAGCCAAAACCTTAATCGAAAATGCCGATTTGGCGATGTATCAGGCGAAAGCACGACGTGATGGGTCTTATCAGTTTTTCGAGCCTGCTACCTTGCCGTTGCAAGATTAGGCGAGTCGGCTTCGCTTGCTTGCTCTGAAGTGCAGCAAGATAACCGTGTAAATTAAAGTAAGTAAAAAAATTGCATAATTATTTCTTGAATAAATATTAATTTTAATTCAGCCAGAATTAAAGTTAAATCAAATCCATAGCCAAAAAATAGCATAATTTAACTTAAGTTATATAAGATTACTCAAGTGGTTCTTATTGTTTTCGTGCGTGATAAATTTTCACGTGGTAAGTATCAAATATCCCGCCAGGCAGACTTAATTTCACTGTCTATAATTTCCCTTCTTCTGCGAAGTATCTTGAATATTTAGAGAATCCTAAATGAAAATATCTACACGTCTGGCAGCGGGCTTCAGCCTGCTAATTCTTCTTTTCGTATTATGTACAGGTATTGCTCTAAACGCGTTATGGCAGGCGCGGGATGGAATGGAAGATACGGTTAATAACAAGATGAAGCGCTTTACGCTGGTTCAGGATATGCGGGGAATTGCCCGCGATATGGCGATTGCCGTGCGCAACCTGGCGTTACTTAACGATCCCGTTGACATGCAGCCCGAATGGCAAAGATTGATATCGCAGCAGAAGAATTATATTGAGAAGCGTCGCGAGCTGGTCGATAGCATGTCACAACATGTCTCACCTCACGGCAAGGAGGCTCTGGAAAAGGTCATAGCCTCTGAAGGCGCGGCGATGGAGACGTTAATGACGGCTGGGCAATTGGGACTTAACAACCGTCAGCAGGAAGCGACTGAGTACCTTTTGAAGACTGCTCGACCGGCGCAGCAGGCATTAATGGGATCGCTGGACGCGCTGACGGATATTGAAATGGCCCTCAGCAGGGATACGATGGCTGAGATCAGTGCATCAACAACACATACAGCGTTTGTACTACTCATTATTTCCGCGCTTTCAGTGATTATTTCCGTGGTCACGGGTTATGTCATCGTTAGGGTATTAATGCGTCAGCTAGGCGGTGAGCCTGCCCAGGCACAGGCATTGGCGGCTGCCATCGCCGCCGGGAACCTGACAACCTCAATAACCTTACGCCGTCATGATAAGCACAGCCTATTGGCATCGTTAGATCGTATGCAGGAGAGCCTGCGGGGATTGGTAACGCAAATAAAAGACTCAGCAGGATCGGTAGCTTTAGCCGCTGATGAAATATCGCAAGGCAACACTGAGCTCTCATCCCGCACTGAACAGCAGGCTGCTGCGCTTCAGGAAACTGCCGCGAGTATGGAGCAGCTCACAGTAACAGTGAAAAGTAATACCGCTGGCGCGCAGCAAACGGCACAGGTCGCGCGGGGAGCCGCAGATCTGGCACGCGCAGGCGAGGCGGATGTGCAGAAAATGTCTGATACCATGAATGAGATTTCACTCAGCGCGACAAAAGTGCGAGACATAACTTCAGTTATTGAAAGCATTGCTTTCCAGACTAATATTCTTGCACTCAATGCCGCTGTTGAAGCGGCTCGCGCAGGGGAAGAAGGACGGGGATTTGCTGTGGTCGCCGGTGAAGTCAGAACGTTAGCACAACGAAGTGCGACTGCGGCACGAGATATTAAACAACTCATTGAGCAGGCCGTAGGGCAGGTTGAAAGCGGCGTGAACGTAGCGGCAGGAACCGGACAAAGCATCATGAAAATTGTCGGCATGGTTGGTGAACTCGCGGATGCTATGGACGAGATATCATTGGCTTCGTCCGAACAGATGCAGGGGATTTCTCAGGTGAGCATTGCTGTAAGCCAGATGGACGGCGTGACTCAGAACAATGCTGCGTTGGTTGAAGAGTCCTCCTCAGCATCGCAGCAGCTGTCTACTCAGGCGCATGCATTGCGTGGCATGGTTGAAGCCTTCCAGGTTTAATCGATCGTTTTACGTTGCGGGGTCCATTCGTCCTCCGGTCCCCGCAACGTTTGCTGGATTTCGCATTATCACCCTTTGCCACACAGCCTCAGGCAGAATGCATTTGTCGCTACAATTTTTTAATTAAATCCTGTTCTCGCCTGGAGAACTACGAGGGTTAACTGCTCGTCTCTCGCACACCTGCCTCAGTCAGTGTCGCCCTGACATGAGGAAGGCTTTGTGGATAATTTTGCTGAATAAATTCAATCATTTTTTCCCGCACGTAACAGCGTAAATCCCAGGCAGTGGGGGAGTTTTGTGCCGTCATCAATAATCTAATGGTCATGGTTTTGTCACTGGTATCAGTAACCTGTAGCACCTGAGTTTGTTGATCCCAGAGTTTTGTTTCACTGAGCACTTTTTCAAAATGCTTTCGCAACGGATCTAATGGCATTGAATAATCGAGATAAAGAAAAACAGATCCTAATATTTGGGCGTTGTTACGCGTCCAGTTCTGAAAAGCATTTTCTGTAAAATAGGTAATGGGCAAAACCAGGCGGCGCAAATCCCAGATACGTACCACAACATATGTCAGGTTTATCTCTTCAATCCAGCCCCATTCATTTTCAACCACTACGGCATCATCAATTTTTATCGGTTGTGTAAAGGCTATCTGAATTCCGGCAAACAAATTAACTAGCGACTTCTGCAAGGCAAAGCCAATTATTATGCCGGCAACCCCGGCACCAGCGAGGATCGTCGTACCAAATTTTCGCACGCCAGGGAAACTGAGGAGAATGAGAGAAACACAGAATGTCACCAATACAACAATAGCGACCTTCTTTACATACATTATCTGAGTGCGAATTTTTCGGGCGCGAAGGTTATTCGAAAGATTAATGTCATAGCGTATGAAAAGCATATCCTGCGCTACGTTAGTCAATCGAATGAGTACAGAACAGAATGATAAGATAATAAATATATTAACGGTTGTTGTAATGAAGCTAAGGGATCCAGGTTGGATGTTAACATAATTAAGCCCCGCACTGATTAACAGTAAGGGAATGAACAAAAACAGGGATCCTCGCAGATGCTTTTCGAGTGATTTAAAAAGCTTTCTGTCCCGATTTTGCCAGTAGCGGATAAACCTGAGAAGAATGAATCGCGCCAGAAAACCCACGACAAGTGAGAGAGTGACGAGCAATACAGCAGGCACCCATGTTGGAGCACCAGATAACTCAACAAATATAAATGGCATCACTTTCCCTTTTATTAAGCCAACAACCTACGTTGTCGGATAAGTTAAAACAATCAGTAACCATTCTCTTATCGGTTATCTGAGGATTATTTATTCCTGCATATCAGTATAGACGCTTCAACAGGTCAGGCTGTCAGGCGGTAAATGGGTCCGTTAAATCGAACCGCGTTAAGAGAGGTTGTGGGGCTTCCGGCCTTGCTTTGAAAGTAAAGACCACTCATAACCCTTGTCTGTATCAGCTGTGTTTAGGATCGCGAATGAGGGAGGAAAAAAGAGAAATATTTCAAAGTGAAGCGGAGCAGGCAGGTTTACGTCACGTGATGTCCTGCTCCGAAAGTCAGTAATTTTAACACTCTTAAAGCTATAACTTCAGTTGGCTGCCTAAAATAACATCTGCTTCCTGCAATGTAACATCGAGCCCCGCAGAGGGGGTAAATGTCAATTCACCAAAAATAACATTGCCGTTAAGAAGGTAGAAATCCGCGCGAACAAATTTAAAATCAGATGCCAGTTTAACCGCATACTCTCTCATTTTAATGAACCCCTGAGGCATTTTTGGCTGCTGATTGCTCTTTATTAATTCAACAGTATCTTCAAAGGGCAGAGGGTTCCAGTTCATATCAAAATAATAGAACTTAGGGGTGCCTTTCTCTCGTTCCATGCAGACCATTACTGCGTAAGGTTTTCCATTAAAACAGTAGAATTTATAATCTTCAGGAAAACCGCCGTGCTGGTTTTCGATGTATTTCTCGCATAATATCTTTCTGTCTATTTTCTTATACTGCGGTTCAACAAAATTTGTGGAGAAATCTTGCTTTAACCATTTATTGAGTTGCTTATTGGTTTTTTCAATATCCAGTGATGATTTGCTATTACATATTATGTTATAGCCAGCGCCATGATTGCACTTAAGTGCAAATTTTTCGGGTAACGCATTGTAGTCAATATCTTGTGGGTCATCATACACGCCGTAAAGTTCATTAAGGATTTCACCACACCCTTTAGATGCAATATACTCCCTGACTTTATACTTATCAGCGCACAAAGTATAAATGTCTCCACTCAATTCATTGAATTTAAGCCACTGTATTTTTTCATTGAAATTAATAGGGTTTGTTAAGTTCAGTTTTTTCTTGAACTTAATATAGTAGTGGGTTTTAGCACAAAACTCAGGGTACATGTAAGCACTGATTTTTAAAGCTGATTTAACTGTGTGTTTTATCATTTTCATTAAAATTATCTCAGTTTGAAAATGTTAAGATGCATTTTGATAATCGTTTTATTTTTGAAGAAGTAATTGAGCAACGTGCAAGATAAAATCTCAACCGTCAAAAAACAGTAAGCGGCACCGTTAATCCCGAAGGCATTAATCATTAACCAGGATAACGGTATTGTTAAGATGCAACATAAAACCATTTTTTTAGCCAGGTAACTATATCCAGACTCTTTTATCATATAGCGATAACAAATAGTCCCTAATGATGAGAACATAGTGCCAATAATAATTATAGGGATGATGTTGACCGAATCCATATACTTGTCACCATAAAGTAAATGGATAAAAAAATCGCCAAAAATATAGAACCCACCTAAAGCAATAAGTGAAAACAGGATTACGAGTCGATTGATTTTAAGCAGCAGTAACTCAACGATGATTTGATCTTTTTCACTGTATATTCTTGAGAAGAAGCTTGTTATTAATGCCAGCACAATAAATGACCAGGCACCTCCTATGGTTAACGCGACGCTATAAACGCCTAAGTTTGAGTAAGAAAGGATGTTTGCCAGAAAAATGCTCGATATCTGAGTGTATATGTCTGCAGATAGACCTGATAAAATCAAAGCCCCCCCAGTGAATAGCATGTATCGGTTATATATCCTCACATCCTTACTATTTTCTTTAATTTGGGTAGTGTAGCGAAAATAGATGAGGCGCATAATGTAGGGTATGAGAGGGATGACGATGATGGGGATAGTGAAGTAATATACTGGCAGCTTGAAATGTGAAATATAGAATCGAATCAATAGGGCGGTAGATAAACCAATTACATTAGTTATTGTATTAATTTTTGATTTTAACTGAGTGTTGTTGTAGATAGAAAAGAAGTCCATCACAATATAGTATGTGGCAATGCAGTTAGCCACACCAAATAAAAACACAATTGAATCAGTAAAAAAATAGAGATAGAGTAAAACTGAACCTGATGAAAGTAAAAAGAACACTCGCCGTTGGTTTTGCGTGTGCATCGCCAGTGCGATGCCAGACTTTGTGTTTTCACTCATGCGTTTGAAAATAATATTCTGACCACCAAACCACGATAGCGTTTGTACAAAGATAAAAAGTGAAGTTGAAATGTTTATTTTACCAAAATCTTCAGGGCCAATGTATTTTGCCATCAGTGCATTGATATATATTAGTCCAATGATATTGACTGACTTTTCTAACATGATCCATATTGAGTTAGAGTACATTTAACGTTTCTCACATACATGGCTGTGTTGATGGTGTTAGTGTTGTTAATGAATCACCCTAAATTTATTTGGTTAATAGTGTGGCTGTTAGAATAAAATTAGTGAAGGTCTTTTTTATTAATCAGATTAGTGACAGAGATTTGCGAATAATGATTCCATTCATTAGTGGTGTTTTTTCACCAGATGATGTGATTAGGCGATAAGATTCGTTTTTTAGACGGGAGCACTCAGCATGTTCTCTTGATGCATTTATAGTAACCGCAAGAACGCCGGCAAACCCGATCATGTCGACTCCGATATCAGCTTTTCGCGTACTCGATCCCTTGCTGTGAATGATGGCCTTGTGGGATATCAGGCACTCCAATCAGGGATCAAAAAAAATTAGCAGGCGGTTAACCGTTGCCCCCAGCTATTGCTAAGAAAAGTTTGCCAATGTCGATGATCAACGATTTGCCATATTACCCAACCTACGAATGGCAACCCGAATTTTTAATTAGCAGTGGCACTTTCTCTGCCGACGTTTTCCGGAAAGCTATTAAATCCCGGCAGATACACGCATTTTACTTCCGTGCCTGTGCATAATTACCCATGTCGGGAGGCGTCTGCGCACGGCCTATTTTGCGCGAGTCTGGTGCTGCATTCACCTGATCAGATGTCGGTAACGTTAAAGACCGCAGCAATCCAGGTTCTGTTCTCCCGCTGTGTTGCTTGTTCCTAAATGGGTGCTGCGCAGTTGATCTGAACAGTATTGATGGCCATGACGACTTTAGGTCTTTTCTGCAAACAATAACCACCGATGAAACGCGCACGTACTTGCTGAACATTATCAAATGCCGGTTTTTTAATTATTCATGGGACTTATTTTTCTCATACTCGCCAGCAGGGGGAATAATGAAGATTATCGTGGGGGGGAGCGGCTACCCAGAAAAGAGAAATATCATTACAGACCCTTCACATCATTACCTGGATTATCGACCCCGAAACATCTGGACTTGGATCAACCTCATAAGGCAGCGCGTGCTGCACAAAAATAAACTCTTTATTTTCCGGCCGCTGCCCCTGATGTCTTCAGTTGAAGCGGACATTATCCACCTTTTTAACGAAGTCTCTTCGGGGCCGGACGATTGGGTAGCGACCTTTGAAACCGAATTGCCCCGTGTTCTGCCCGTCAGGGGAATACTGAAGTTTGACAATCCCGAGCTGGCACGGGAACTCCGGCATGTCTGCTCTGCACGCTGTAAAGGCATCATCGCTATCTCCGAAGCCACAAGGCAGATCCAGCTGCGGCTGCTGGAGCATTTCCCGAAAGAGCAGACCTTCATCGCGCCAAAACTGCACGTGCTGCATCCCCCGCAGCCGGTACTACAGGAAAAAAATGCTGCAGTTCAGAGAGGCCCACTGACGTTTACCTTCGTGGGAAAGGAGTTCTATCGCAAAGGAGGGGCAGAAGTTGTGCTGGCCTTTAGCCAGTTGTTAAGGGAAAACCTGATCAGCGTGAACGACGTGCGCGTCAATATCGTGGGCGATACAGACAAGACGCATAACGTGGCCCACCAGGCATTCCAGGACGACGCCGTTTTTCGGGGAGGCGTGGAGAACACGCTACGTGAATGCCCGCTATTCCGGCACCATAAATCGCTAACCAACGAGGCGGTTCTGGCGCTGATTAAGACCTCTGACGTCGGGCTGCTGCCAACCTGGCAGGAGACATACGGCTTTTCCATTCTGGAAATGCAGGCCTGCGGCTGCCCGGTGATTACAACTAACGTCCGGGCACTGCCGGAGATCAATCCGGAAAATGCCGGCTGGCTTATCCGCTGTCCTCTGAACCTCATGTCAGAGCTGACGGTAGGCTCGCTCAGCGACAAAAATGCACTGCGAAGCGCTATCGTTTCTCAGCTGAAAGCCCATGTTTTGCATATTATCAGCGACAGAAAAACCATTACAGCGCGTTCTATACAGTCAGTCGCACGCATACGTCTGGAGCACGATCCCGTGGTGTTTAGGGATCGACTCAGTAAGATATATAGGGGTTTTGAGCCGGACTAAAAAAGAAATAAAAACGTTTACCTGAATGGATACAGATCATATTGCATCAGCGAAGAAAGCAACGATGCTTCCCTACAACGTGAAGTTATTAAGGCGTACATCCTATTTTGCCGGAATTGCTTTATATACAACGGAATGAGATTTATCGGTAAATGCTCAGGGCTAACAGCTTACCCACATTGTTGTGCGGGTAAGCAGGATCCTGGAATCAGTTGAATACCATACCGCCATCGATTAATAGCGATTGCCCGGTCATATAATCGGAGTCGGGTCCCGCCAGAAATGCAACGCAGGCAGCCACATCTTCCGGCTCAGATAGGCGGCCCAGAGTAATCCGCTTGGCAAACTCCTCCGTAGCAAATCCGGCGGGTTTACCTGCCGCTTCCGAAATTTGTCTGTCGATGGATTCCCACATGGGCGTTTTCACAATGCCGGGACAGAAAGCATTAACCGTAATGCCTTTAGGCGCAAGATCCTTTGCCGCTGTCTGCGTAAGCCCGCGAACGGCAAACTTACTGGAACTGTATACGGCAAGTTCCGGATTGCCTACATGTCCTGCCTGAGAACAGGCATTAATGATTTTGCCGCCGTGGTTCTCAGCGGCGAAAGCGCTGATCGCCGCCTGCATGCACCAAATCACCCCCTTGACGTTGACATTATAAACCTTATCAACCAGCTCCTCGGTGATATCGCTGATAGGTGTTGATGGCGCAATACCGGCATTGTTCACGATCACATTAAAATCGCCCAGCGCATGGCGTGCCTCGTCAACAGCGTGAAATACCTTGTCGCGTTGGGTGACATCAACCTGCAGCGCCAAAGCTTTTCCCCCCGAGCGGACAATCTCATCAGCGACATGCTGCGCTGTTTCAAGGTTGAAATCCGCGATGGCAACGGCAAAGCCGTCTTTTGCCAGGCGAAAGGCAATGGCTGCGCCAATGCCCTGACCGGCGCCGGTCACAAATGCGACGCTGTTTTTCATAATGACATCCTTCATAGTTATTTAGAGAAGCTGACTGAGGTGTAGCTGACTCATCAGCAGCGGGTTATCGCTGTAGTCGACCGGGATAGCGACCACTGCCGGGCCGCTGACATCCATGGCGCGGCGCAACGTTGGCTCCAGGTCCGCGGCACTGTTTACTGAGAAGCCGGCAGCGCCGAACGCTTCGGCATAGGCTTTGAAGTCAACCGGGCCAAAATTGACACCTGAAATGCGCTGGTACTTTTTCTCTTCCTGCATGGCGACCATGTTGTAGCCGTTATCGACCCAGATGATGTGCAGAATATTGGCCTTGAGCCTGACGGCAGTTTCCAGTTCCATGCTTGATTGCAAGAATCCGCCGTCCCCGGAGACCGATACAATTTTGCGCGAGGGATCGACTAACCATGCACCGATAGCCCAGGGCAGGGCGACACCCATGGTCTGTTGGCCATTGGAGATCATGATTTGGCGCGCGCGGAAGCTATACAGATAACGCGCTATCCAGATGTGAAAGCTTCCCATGTCAACAGTAAGGCTGATGTCAGCGTTAATGATGTCCTGCATCGCCCGCACGATGCGCAGTGGATGCAACGCAAACTGATTCAAGCTGGCGCCTTGTATTGCCAATAATTGCCGTTGCTGCTGCCGATCTTCCAGCACAGAGGCTGCGGTGGAACTGAGCTGAAGCGGCGAGGTGATGCGGGTGGCAATCTTGCTTACGGTCTGTGCAATGTCGCCTACCAGTTCTGCGTCGGGCAGGTAAAGGTTATCCGTATCAGCCGGCAGCACATCAATATGTACCAGGATTGCTTTGCCGCTGTTCCACATGGCCGGCTCATACTCAACCGGGCTGTAACCGATAGTGATGATCAGGTCTGCCTGCTGTAATAGACGGTCTCCGGCCTGGTTATTAAATAATCCAACTCGTCCGGCAAACCGTGAGAAGTTTTCCTGTCTGACTGCACCTGCGGCCTGGTAAGTACTGGTTACCGGGATCTGGCTTTTCGACAGTAATTCATGGATTGCGGCACTGTTTTCTGGCTGACTGGCCATCAGTCCCAGCAGGATGACCGGATTTTTTGCCCGAGTGATTTCCTGGCTGACAGCCTCAATCAGGGCATCGGGAGCGGCGCCCAGCTTTATGTGCCCATTGCTTTGCAAAGGGCTGCCGGACACAGGTTGATCGACAATATCTTGTGGCAGGCTGATAAATGTGCCGCCGCCGCGTCCGTTTTCAGCATGACGAAATGCATTTGAGACACATTCAGTCAGCGCTGAGGGAGAAGTGACCTCAACAGCATATTTTGTGACCGGGCGAAACATCGAAACGGTATCCAGACTTTGGTGAACCTGTTTGGCACTGTCCGATCGTTTTACCGCTCCGCCAATTGCCACCACCGGGTCGCCTTCGCTGGTGGCGGTTGCCATACCGGTCACCAGGTTTGAACAGCCGGGTCCGGAGGTCACGAGTGCAACACCTGCATGCCCTGTGAGTCGGCCTACCGCCGCGGCCATAAAGGCGGCATTCGCTTCATGCCTGACAGGGATGAGCTGAATGGGTGAATCCACCAGCGAATCAAACACTTTATCAATCTTGGCTCCGGGGATGCCAAACACGTGATTTACACCCTGCGCTTCAAGCTGTGCGACAACTAAATCCGCGCCGCTGTTCCAGAGTGTGTTGGTTTTTAACGTTTTCATAGTGACCTCTGCGGTTAGCTTTCGACGGCCCGAATGGCCTCATCAAGATTGTGGGGATTGAGCTCTGCCTGAAGGAATTCGCTATCCCGAGGGAGATCAATGACCAGCTTGCTAATCGCACCGAAAGTCAGCGTTCCCTCCTTGAGCACATAGTTGAGGATGTGCCCGCCGCCTTGCCGGTCATCAGTAATAAAGTGCTCGTGATAACCGGCCACGTTGATCCCCTGCATGTACTGCGGCGTCCGGAAGCCAATCAATTCACCCTGGGTCTCTTTGAATGCAAAGGTTGGCTGATCGCCCAGCACCTCAGGCATTGAGCGATAAGGGCGGCACTGACTGGGAACGGTACGTGTCTGAACGGCCTGGAAGCGGCCACTGATGCGCATGGCGCAGAACTGATTGTCTGAAGTGATTTTGCTGTCGATAACCCGGTGAACCTCTTCTCGCGTCGCGGTTCCGCTGAAGCGGTGATGATATTCAGGTTTGAAAAAGGTCATTACAGCAAACGGTGTTTGTTGCTCGGGTTTGGCAGGATTGGCGCTGCCATCGGAGCGTAGTTGATAGACTTTACTGTCGAAGGCAATGAGTTCGCCATCAAGCTGGTTGAAGGTACCCAAACCAAAATCGCCTTTGTTTAATAAGTCGGAAACCGTGGTGGATCCGTCATAAACACCACTCAGCAGTGCGCTCATGAGGGAGGTCTGATAGATAACCTTTTCTGGTGAATCATCATTGAGTTTTAAGACGGTCTCTTTCAACTGTTCCCCGCATGAACAGTCAGATACAAAATTACACATTTGCTACCTCGCAAACCAATAGTTAAGCCGTGTTAATATCATGGTGGGCTTTTTGGCTTACGGAATCCAATAGCGAAACCTGTTAACTTTGAGACGTATTTGATATGGAACTTCGCCATCTGCGTTATTTTGTAGCCGTCGCGGAGACGCTACATTTCACCCGTGCCGCGGAGATGCTGGGGATTTCTCAGCCACCGCTGAGCCAGCAAATTCAGCGGCTGGAACACGAGATCGGGACACCTTTACTGAAACGTCTGACACGCGGTGTTGAGCTTACCGACGCGGGGAGGGCATTCCTGAATGATGCCACAGAGATTGTGCAGCTGGCTGACCATGCGCTTGAGAAAGCTCGAGGCATGGCGCGAGGTATAAGCGGGCAGATGTCGCTGGGGTTCGCCAGTTCAGTCGCTTTCGGTGCACCGGTGTTTGATCTTATCCACCGTTTTAAAACGCGTTATCCGGCAATGGAGCTCAACACGCGGGAAGAGAATATGGCTTTGCTAATGCAGGATTTGCGAGATGGATTGCTGGATGCGGCATTTATTCGCCTACCCTGTGAAAGCAGCAAAGCCTTCAACCTGAAGGTCATCGCTACTGAAAGAATGATGGTTGCGTTACCTGCGGGTCATGCATATAGCCATCTGCACACCATTGCGCTATCACAACTGGTGGATGAAACATTGATTATGTTTCCGCGTGACGTCGCTCCCAGTCTCTATGAGCTGATCGCCAGCACGTGTCTGCGTGCGGGGTTCACCACGACCCGATTTATTCAGGCGCCACAAATCACGTCTTCTCTCGGCATGGTGGGAGCAGGGTGCGGAATCGCGCTGGTACCCGCGTCCCTATGCTGTGTGAATAACCCGGGTATCACGTTTTGTGAAATAGAGAATAACACTCTGTTCACCGATATCGCTTTTGCCTGGCGCCGCAATAATCCCTCCAGAACCGTGACGCATTTGCTCAATTTAATAAATTCGTGATTTTGTGCAGAAATTAAAAGTAGGGTAGGTCATGCGATGTGTTAGACAGCGAATGTAAATTGAGTTGTTTTCATAATGATGCCCAATATTAAATATCACTCTATTCGCTGAATAAAATCCCGACCTAAACTGCCTAATGCCGATCAGTTAAGCCCCGAATTAATTACCGTACATTCCGTAGCGGCGCGATTTATCGCGCAATAAATTGCGCCGCTACAAGGTGTGCGCCAGGTAGTTGGGGTTTTCATCTCTTAACTGACAAGCATTACGACCTAAACTGCCTCAGTTTGGCATACGCAGTGTACCGGGAGACTTGCCTGTCACGCGTTTAAATGCCCGACTGAAGGCAGCTTGCGAGGAGTAACCTAAGCGTTGTGAGGCAGCGTCAATGGTGATTTTTTCTGACGACAGCCAGCGGATAGCCAGTTGCATACGCACTTCCGTTGCATAGCGCAGGGGAGGTATACCGATTGTTGCCTGAAACCTCTCCGCGAATGCGGATCGGGAGATATGCGATTCAGCGGCGAGATCTGCCACACTCCAATCCCGAGCCGGTTCGCGATGAATGGCCAGAATGGCGCGGGCCAAACGCGGATCGCGCAGGGCAGCGGCCAGTCCCGGGCTATTATCACAACCGTTTTCCACCCAACCTCTGATAAACATCGCGGCAACGACATCGGCCAGCCTGGCAAGAATACCGGCATAACCCACGCGTCCGGAGCATATCTCGCGTTTCATCGCATCGAGTATATGCATGAGTCCAGGCCAGTGAGTGCCCTGTGCATCGGCTAGCATAATTTCGGGCATCGCCCCTGCGAGTCGTTGCATGCTGCCTAAATTGATTTCCATACAACCAAAAAACATCACCGCACTTGGCGTCTCCTGAGTACTGGGACAGCTATCCAGTCCACTCACATTATCATCCAGTGGTGCTGTCTCTAAATCATCGATATTCATCACGTCAACGGTGGTTGCCGACAACAGCTGATGCTCTATGCCGTGTGGAATAAAGACCGCTTCACCCGCAGAAAGCGTAAGACAATTGCCACCTGTGGTTTTAAGCAGCACATCTCCTACGGCAACATAGTGTAAATAAGCATGACCCGGCCGGCTGGCAAAGTGCAAACCGAATGTATTGCCAGTCTGTATCCGCCGATACTGCACGCCATGAAGCCGCAGACCTGCAAGCAGTTCACTGATGAGTTCAGACGACAGGGCAAAGGGATTCGCTGTGTTCATATTCGGGTTTTGGGTTAAAAATTGAGGGTTTTAGAGCATAGATCATCCACGCCAGCCTGCATAGACTTCGGCTTTTAAAGCTATTAAGAAGGAAAAACGGTAATGACAAACGAAGTCTGTGTGAATGCGCACGAGGAAGTCTTGAACCGTGATGAACCATTCAGGCCTGCCTGGCGGGCCGTGTTTTCGTTAACCATGGGCGTATTTGGCTTGCTAACCGCAGAATACCTGCCGGCGAGTTTACTCACGCCGATGGCGCAGGATTTCCAGGTGTCAGAATCGCTTACAGGTCAGGCCGTCACCATTACGGCGTTAATTGCATTATTTGCCGGGTTAATGGTCCCACGCCTAACGCGTGCGCTCAATCGGCGCACCTTATTATTGAGTTTTACGGTCTTGATGATCGTTTCAAATGTGCTGGTGGCGCTATCTACAGGCATCGTGATGTTGCTGGCAATGCGCGTCTTGCTGGGGATCGCTCTCGGTGGATTCTGGAGCATGGCGGCGGCGGTGGCGATGCGACTGGTGCCAGAGAAGTTAGTACCGCGCGCACTGTCGATTATTTTTAGTGGGATCGCGTTAGGCACCGTAGTGGCTGTTCCTCTGGGAAGCTACATTGGCGGCCTTTTTGGCTGGCGTAGCGCCTTTTTTGTCGCCGCTGGAGTAGGGGCCATCACATTGATTTTTCAGTGGTTCACGCTTCCCGGTATGACGCCGGTTGTCCGGGGCAAAACAGCATCGGTTTATTCTCTTCTGCAGCGGCCAGGCGTTGGCGTGGGGATGCTGGGTTGCGTGCTTGCACACACCGGGCAGTATGCGCTTTTTACCTACATACGTCCGGCGCTTGAAACGCTCGCGCATGTTGGAAGTGAAACACTTGCGCTAATTTTGCTGGGATTTGGACTTGCTAATTTTTTCGGAACGTTAGCGGCAGGATGGCTGATGGAACGAAGCTTGCGCCTGACGCTGATCGTGATGCCCACGTTAGTAGGGGTGGCTGCACTCGCTATGTTAACCCTGCCGGTATCACTCACAGGACTTACTCTGCTGGTTATGTTGTGGGGTTTTGCATTTGGCGGCGTGCCGGTAGCGTGGTCCAGTTGGGTAGCGCGTGCTCTACCCGATGAGGCTGAAAGTGCAGGAGGAATGGTGGTAGCCGCCGTTCAATCCTCAATTGCCATCGGTGCCGCTATAGGGGGACTGGTTTATGGCTTAAGCGGTATCACCGGAGTATTCATCATCGCCGGATGCATAATGCTGGCTGCGGCAATGATTATTGCCTATCGGGTCAGGGTATCCCCAGTCGTAAAAGATACCGGAAGCAGGTCAGCGTCTACCGCTTCGCCGGGGCAGGGGTAAGGGACAAGCTTTCGGCCTATCCGTTAAGTAAAGCTTCAGGTTGGCGTGTTAAAGAACTTATCTAAAGTGCAAGCTATTAACGCAATACTCAATCATCACGTTCTCGCTGAAGCTTTCATTTTTACTGCGTAGGGGAAGGTGATAGCTAAATCAACCAAACGAAGATTAGGTGGTCAAAAATAGTATTTAGTGAAATGACGAATCACGAATTTACTCGCAGCAATGGTTATCTTATGGAGAATGCCATAAATGATTTCATAACCGAATCATATCGCATCTTTAATAGCGACATTTATAAGTTGAGTGATAGGGAATATTGTCATCAGGATTGCTTAATTTTCTACTAATCATTGGCTTGTCTTTTTTCGCAATTTAAATCGAAGCGACTATGCAAACTTAAATGACGTTTAAATTTCGCCCCAAGGTATGCGGGTAATGAGATCTTAAAAATTTAATTTGTCACTATTGAGAATTTAATAAACTTAACACCGTGTCACACAAATTGATTTTGATCAATTTTAAAGATAATTACAGGCGTATGATTTTAGCATGGTTGCTTATCTGGAGGTTATTATGTTAACTCAATCAGAAGTAAGGCGGTGGGCATCGCTTATGCTACAGGAGTGCCTGCGTAGCAACTTGAGCAATGAGTTTATACACAAGCAAGTTAACTTATTAACCACGAATCATGGCGATAGTGCCGCTAAAATGATGCTGGAAGCTGTATTGGTTGAAGCGGGGCATATAGGAAAATTGCATAGCAATGGCGAATTGTATAAAGAAACCTTGTCGGTTGAAGTTTTAGTTCCATAGTGCAAGTCAGAAAAGCGAAGCGAGTTAATATTCAAATCTCTACTTAAGCGTTGTCTATGGATATGAATAATATAACTATTATTTTTTTGGCATAGTAGATCACATGTTTAAAAATTTTAATGTCAAATACTGCGACGGACCGATGCCTGAACTGCATGAGAGTGGGGTGTTGCTTAGAGAAATTACCCTTTGTATTCAAACTTATTGGTGATAAAGCTTTAAATTTATCATTAAGAGGAACTCAATCATGACTTATAACCATATTTTAGTTGCAGTCGATCTTTCTCCACAGAGCAGGATTTTGGTCCGTAAGGCCGTAAATATTGCTCGACCTTACAAAAGTAAACTATCTTTAGTCCATGCTTATATCAGTTCTAATACTTTCTACACAGGTATTTTAGAGTCCAATCTTGGGGTCACAGATGAAAGCGCTTTACTCGAGATCGAAAATGCCCTTAAAACCCTGTCGGAAACAGCTAATTACCCTATTGCTCACAGATTGAACTTGAGAGGAGAACTTCCACAGATTTTGTCTGATGCTGTGGAAAAATATCACATCGATCTGGTGGTTTGTGGCCATCACCATGACTTCTGGGGAAAACTGCTTTCTTCAGCCCGGCCTCTGGTCAATGTTTTAACAACAGATCTCCTCATCGTTCCGATTCAGGACGAGGAAGAAGATTGATAATGTTTAAGAAGGACTTTTTTGAAAGGCCTGCCTCAATTATAAAATGATACAATCATCAGAAAAGTCCCTTATCGTGTTAGCTAAAAATCGCTTATTTTTAATCAGTTAATAAAAATGCTGAATAATATAATAATTATTTTTGGAATCGAAATTAGTGTCTAAAAGAATTGAGTTATTTCTAATCTTATGGCATGAGGTATGTCTGCATCATTCATTGGCAGTGAATGTAATCGATCTGCTCCCCGCAGATTAGTACACCCCGATTTTAGCAATG
Organism: Pantoea sp. X-Soil-ISGK-421; assembly: GCF_059730785.1. NCBI lineage: Bacteria > Pseudomonadati > Pseudomonadota > Gammaproteobacteria > Enterobacterales > Erwiniaceae > Pantoea > Pantoea sp. X-Soil-ISGK-421. Next base: position 79,117 of record NZ_AP035980.1, read on the forward strand.
TCCGCTTTGGGTACAGAGCGGACACTAACTAAGATACCGGACGATTACCTGAGGTGACATCTTATTTTCCTCTACTGGCACAGAACAAATAGCTGCTAGTCAGGGTCCCATTTGAGCGAGGAGCGAATATTCACTTTCCTGGACGTTTTGTTAACTATCAGATTGTCCAGATGAAACAGCGCTGAAATTTCCGAAATCGACAGAGGCAACGTTAAGTTAAGCTCTCTATTATCTGCTTTGCCTGAATGTAATCGTAAGACGTGACTTCGATCTTGTTATTACTGAGATCGTTAAAGTATACAGACATCGATACATCATGGTCAGAGACGGTGAAAGGGATATTATTCTTTTGAAGGGCCGGTATTAACTCGATAAAACCAGGAGCTCCCACTCCGAAAGCAATCGTATGCCCGGGACACTGGGACTTTCTCAGGAAAAGGGAAAGTGCTGTCCTGTTATTCTTTATGAACAGCGGTCCACTCTGTTCAAACCAAAAGTGAAGCGTACGATCCCGTGGAAATCCAAGCACCTCATCATACCACCGCTCGGCCTGCTCAATATCTTCAACATATACATGTATATGATCTATTAGGTCTATTTTCATCATGCAGCTTCGTGGACTTTGTTATCAGAAATACTCGCTGAAGCATTTCTGATAAACAATAAGCAAAGCACCTGACGTCACTACATTTACCATAATATTTGAGAGTACCTTCATGCATTGTTAACGTCGCTTCTGGCACAGAGCAGACTGACATGGCGCTAATGTCCGCTATGAGCGAAAAGCGGACGTAATAGGTTTTTTAGCAGACGGAGGTTTTGCTAAGAGACTCTCGTGAAGTCTTCACCTGGCAAAGTCTTTTCATGCACACAGCCAACAAGCACATGAAACCTAATTTCTGCTGAGAACGGACGGCGGAAGATAGCAATTCGAATTTCCTCACCGTGACACCCACAAAAATCCTGCTGCATCTCAGGAGCTGGAGTCCAGAAAGATTTTGCCCCCTCACAAAGATGGTTGCTCCCAGATTAGTTTGGTTACAGTAAATCATACTGGCTTCGCTTATGCATTTAAGTATTTTTTAATAAATATTAGTGACTTAGGTGGGTGAAGGATTTAGTGTTATCCCTGTGGATATAAAAGTATTATTTTAATATTAATCTACTTGCGTCATAACTCATTACCAAATTAAGACAAAGGTTATTGCTCATGGAATTATGGATATTCATAGCGGCAATTTATCTGATTTATTTATTGTTTTTCAAAAAGAAAAAACACAAATCAGGCAATTCAAATTCCTATAAAGCCGAAAAAGAGTCTCCCAGAACGAGGAAAACGGGTAACAAAAACAGTGGAGATAATGTGGTAAACGATGACAGTGACGACGATGCGCTTGCAACATTTACGCTGACAACGGGACGGACTGTGGAGTACCGGATCTCTGCCGCTCCACGACAGGCTAGTTCCAAGAAAAGCGGCGTTCTCGCTCAGTGGATACTGCCGGGTAATGAGATCTCTGTAGGTGGGCTCGTCATTGCTGGCGGGTTCCTGTATTTCGGCCAGCGGATGAAGCCTCCGGGGCAAAGCCTCAGTGGAAATTATAATGATGGGAGTGAAGCATCACTGATTGATGCCACGCTAAAGACTCAGCATGTTTCCTATGATTACGAAGACGGTTCTCTGGGTTACTGGCCGCAATATTGCTCCCTTACTCCAGAGTCTCGCGGCGCATATCTCAGTTGGCTGGCAAGTGACCGATGTGATGCATCATGCCCTGTAGGATATGTGTTTATCTACCTCTATGGGTTGGAGAGAAGGGCCCTTGTGGACAGCAGAGATGAAAATATATCCGATGCTGAATTTAGCTCGCTGTTTTCTGAGGTTGAGCGGCTGAGGTCGGTATTCTTTGAAAACCGCTCCTTCCGCCACTACTCATCGCAGTTGCTGGAAGCCATGTCTATCTTGCGGCCGGAGACTGAACTCCATACCGCTTCTGGCAACGAGGCTGGATTGAGTAACGGCATGATGTTTAAGCTCTCACTTGCACAAGCGGTAGAAGCAGGAATACCCGTGTCAGCCGATCTGGCGCTTACGTGGGTGACACATCATGCGGAATACGCGATACGTATCCCTGCCCGTCGTTGTGCGAGAGAGTTTGCGATGCTTTTCAAGCGGCGATACACCCTCAAATTTGGGGACGGGATGGTCGTTAAGCCGAACAAAACACGACTGCGGCTTGATTACGCGCCCGCCAGCCCAAGCCTGCGCGGTGTACGTCTTCCGGTTGCCGATCTCCCTGATCCAAGTTCCTTAAAAGGTCCCATTCAGAAAATTGTGACACTGGCAGAGGTGTGTACAGAAGACCTGGATGCTTACAGTCGTTATCTGGGCAGGAAAGATACTTCTGAAAACGACACTGCAGCGATTATGTTACTGCCAGCAGAAATCATCAACGAAAGCGCAGGCAAAGTATTAAGTGCATTCAGGAACTGGGCTGATGGCGTCATTGCGGGTCAAGCAGGTTTAACCTCGGTTGCCGATTTCTGGGAGCATATGGGGGCGGGTATCCCGCCAAAGTTAAATAAAAAAGAAATCGATCTGATGCAGGCCTTTGCCGCAAAAATGGGATATCGGATGGCACCTGATCCGTTTTATCACCATGTGAAGTCTGAAGTCGGCGGTGTGCTGGTGTTATATGCAGCAGGAGACGGACACCGCATCTCTCCGACACCGGCATTCACTTCAGCCGTCATGATGCTGCGGCTGGGGGCGATTGTGGCCATGATCGATAACAACATAGAGCAGTCAGAACGGACCGTGCTGGAAAACGCTATCGATCATAATCCGGACTTTAACGAAGATGAAAGGCGCTCCCTGCATGCCTATCTGAGCTGGCAGCTTCACACGCCGGCTAATATGACGGGAATGAAAAACAGGCTGGCGTTGCTGAATCCTGCTGAAAAGGCAGCCGTCGGCCAGTTTATCGTGAGCGTGGCCTGTTCAGATGGACGCATCGAGGCCGCTGAAATCAAACAGCTGGAAAAAATTTATTCGGGGCTGGGACTCGATCCCTCCACGCTATCCGGCATCATCCATCAGCATTCGACGAACGAACAGCCCTCAGCACAGGTCTTCACACATAAAACTCCTGCTCCACAGGAGTTTACCCTTGATGCCAGGGTGCTGGCCCGACATGAATCGGCTACGGATGACGTGCGCAAACTACTCAGCACGATTTTTACGGAAGACGAATTAGAGCCGCGCGAGGGCGCACCCCCTCCAGAGCCACAGACGGCAGTACTGGACCTCGCTCATAGTCAGCTTTACGAAAAGCTGAGAGAAAAAGAACAGTGGTCCCGCAAAGAAGCGACCGATCTCTGTGGGCAGTTTGGCCTGATGCTGGGCGGAGCGCTTGAAGTGATTAATGACTGGTCGTTTGCAATGGTCGATGCGCCAGTACTGGACGATGCAGAAGATGATATCTGGGTTGACCTTGAAATTGCCGAAGAATTAGAGGAAGTGTAAATGTCCGAAGCACGTATAAGAACCAAAGAGCGTGATGCCATTATTCAGTCACTGAAATCAGGCGTGACGCCAAGAATCGGCATCCAGCATATTCAGGTTGGACGCATAAATGAAATTAAGGCGCTCCACCAGGATATTGAGAGAGTCGCCGATGGTGGCGCGAGTTTCAGACTGATCATCGGCGAATATGGTTCGGGAAAAACCTTCTTTCTGAGCGTTGTGAGATCTATTGCTCTGGAGAAAAAACTGGTCACTGTCAGCGCCGACCTCTCCCCGGACAGACGTATCCATTCATCGGGAGGACAGGCGCGTAATCTTTACTCTGAGCTGATGAAAAATATGTCCACCCGGAATAAGCCGGATGGTAATGCGCTTCTGAGCGTCGTGGAGCGTTTCGTTACGGAGGCGCGAAAAGAGGCGGATGCAGACAGCTCTGCCGTTTCTGCGGTGATCCACAGACGTCTGGAAGCGCTGACTGAAATGGTGGGTGGGTATGACTTTGCGAAAGTCATCGAGGCTTTCTGGCGCGGGCATGAACAGGATAATGAGGCGCTGAAATCCAATGCCATTCGCTGGCTGCGGGGTGAATACACCACGAAAATAGATGCCCGAAACGATCTGGACGTCCGTACTATTATTTCAGACGCCTCATTCTATGATGCGCTTAAGCTGATGAGTCTCTTCGTACGCCAGGCGGGCTATGCCGGACTTCTGGTCAGCCTGGATGAGATGGTGAATCTCTATAAGCTGAACAATACGCAGGCGAGAACGGCAAATTATGAGCAAATCCTGCGGATCCTGAATGACTGCCTGCAGGGCTCCGCTGAAAACCTTGGGTTTATCCTCGGTGGCACGCCCGAATTCCTGTTTGACCCGCGCAAGGGCCTTTACAGTTATGAAGCGCTTCAGTCCCGCTTGGCTGAAAATCGCTTTGCACACCGTTCTGGCGTCATTGATTACTCCTCTCCAGCACTGCATCTCGCAAGCCTGACGCCTGAAGAGCTCTATATTCTGCTAAAAAATCTCCGTGACGTATACGCTGGTGGGGATACGGATAAATATCTCGTTTCGGATGATGCGCTCACGGGTTTTCTTCACCACTGCAGTAACACTATCGGGGATGCTTACTTCCGGACCCCCCGCAATACTATCAAGGGGTTTCTGGATATGCTGGCCATTCTGGAGCAAAACCGTTCGATGAACTGGCAGTCGTTAATCTCAGGCGTTGCTATCGAGGATGACAGACCAAGCGACATGGATGACGCCGTTTCTGACGACGAAGAAGATAATGACGGCCTGGCCAGCTTCAGGTTATGAGTCGCGCTTATGACAGCCTCGATCCCCGGGTTCAGAAATGGGTCTACCGGCAGGGCTGGACGGCTTTAAGACCCCTGCAGGAGAGCTCAATTCCTGCCGTCCTGGCAGGTGACCGCGACGTGCTGATCAGTGCCGGTACAGCTGCGGGTAAAACAGAGGCGTTTTTTCTGCCAGCCTGCTCTGCAACGGCTGATGTTACCGGCGGGTTTGGCATCGTCTATATCAGCCCGCTTAAAGCGCTGATCAACGACCAGCATCGTCGTCTGGAAAGTCTGGGCGAGGCGCTTGGTATGAAGGTGACGCCCTGGCACGGCGATGTTCCTCAGAGTAAAAAACAGAAAGCCCGGGCCAATCCTTCCGGCATCCTTCTCATTACGCCTGAGTCGCTTGAGTCTTTGCTCATTAACTCATCGGGCTGGCTTAAGCAGGCATTTTCATCCGTTGCCTATGTGGTCATTGACGAGTTTCACGCGTTCATTGGCACAGATCGCGGCATGCAGCTATTGTCTCTGCTGAACAGAATTGAACATGTGCTCGGTCGCCACGATAATCCGGTTCCCCGGGTCGCGCTGAGCGCCACACTTGGCGAACTGGAGAAAGTGCCTGAACAGTTGCGCCCGGACAGGCAGCTGGAGTGCATAACGATAACGGACAACAGCAGTTCGGCCATGCTTCAGGTGCAGGTTAAAGGCTATCTGGAGCCGGTTAACATCAAGGGCGAAGAGATAAAGGCGCCGGCTGAAGAGCGCGTATGTGCGGACATCTTCAGGCTCTGCCGTGGTGATTCTCATCTGGTCTTCGCCAACAGCCGAAAGCGTACGGAGAGCATTGCTGCCACGCTTAGCGACATGTGCGAGGAAAAGGTCGTCCCCAATGAGTTCTTTCCCCACCACGGCTCTCTCGCCAGAGAACTTCGCGAGACGCTGGAAAAACGATTACAGCGAGGAGATTTGCCCACTACAGCTATTTGTACCATGACGCTGGAATTGGGTATCGACATCGGTAAGGTGCAGTCAGTTATTCAGGTTACCCCTCCTCACTCTGTCTCAAGCCTGCGTCAGCGCATGGGCCGTTCAGGGCGGCGTGGAACTCCGTCGGTACTGCGAATGCTCATTACAGAACGCGAACTCACACCAACAAGTGGCATGATAGACCACCTGAGGCTGCAGCTGGTTCAATCGATGGCAATGATTAGACTCACTATCTCGCAGCAATGGTTCGAACCAGCGGATACTTCTCAGAAACATTACTCGACGCTGCTGCATCAAATCCTCGCTATCACCGCGCAGTGGGGTGGGGTTCGGGCGGATCAGCTCTGGTTACAGCTCTGTCAAAAAGGTCCGTTCCGGAATATCGATTTATCCGCTTTCAAAATACTGCTCAAACACATGGGTGCATGCGGGCTGCTCACGCAGCTGGCGAGCGGAGAGGTCGTTGTAGGCGCTGAGGGCGAGAAACTTACCAACCACTATACGTTTTATGCCGTATTCAATACGCCGGAAGAGTTTCGCATAGTCACAGGCAGCCGGATTCTTGGCACACTTCCGGTAGACTCACCCCTTTTGCCAGGGCAGCACATCATCTTTGGTGGGCTTCGCTGGAAGGTGACCGAAATTGATGCAGAGAAAAAGGTCATTTACGTCGAATCAACCAAAGGTGGCCAGCCACCGCTGTTCAGCGGTGGAGGCATGTCTGTGCACGATGTTGTTCGCCAGGAAATGCTTGCGATATACAGGGAAAGGGATTACCGCATAGCGATTGGTGACCAGAGGGTGGACTATGCCGATGCCGCCGCAAGATCGCTCTTTAAAGAGGGCCTTAACTACTTTCGGCGTTACCAACTGCAGGATGCTCACTTTATCACCTTGGGACCGCACTGTTGCGTGCTCCCCTGGATGGGGGACAAAGTCGTCAATACGATCACAGCATTGCTCGTGCGATTCGGCTTTAAAGTCAGTTCATTTGCCGGTGTGATTGAGGCTGAAGACGCAAGCGTGGCATCGGTCAGGCACGCGCTTAAACTTATGATGAACTCGGGCCTGCCCACCGAGGCTGAACTCGCCGCAGACGTTCCGGAGAAGTACCTGGAAAAATATGATGAATTCCTTCCAGATTCACTGCTTGCAAGCGGTTACGGAGCAAAGGCGTATGATGTTGAGGGCACTCGTCGCTGGCTTCAAGACAATCTTCAGTAATCTGCTTACGTTTGCTGTAAGTAGAGCCGTTAAGCTTTCATCGAACTCACAGAAGCGGCGCTTTGGGCCTGACGACTGTGGCTGATTGGGAATGATTAGTGTTGTTGCAAATTAGGTCTGCTTTGAGCGAACAACTGACATTAACACAATGCATCTGACATTTGTGTCGCTGAGTTCATGGACTTGAACCTTCTTCAAGCCATCTGATATATGCTACGTCAGTTAAAAAATGGAGTTGAGCAATGACTGAGCTGAAAGCACCCTACTGGAATCGCATGGTTCCCGAACTGACCGTAATGGATTTTACTGTCTCCCTGCACTTCTATGTTGACGTGCTTGGTTTCAACATCATGATAAGGCGTAATGAGCCAGATTTTGCCTACGTCAGTCTCGGCGAAGCACAACTGATGCTTGAGAAATATAATCCGGAAGGATGGAATACGGCTGAACTCGTCAGACCGCTGGGTCGCGGCATTAATTTTCAGATAGAAGTAGAAGATGTCGAGTCGGTGCTTGCTCGTGTCCGGGCCAATGGCTTCAAGTTGTACAGGGAGCTACGCGACAAACACTATAACATAGGAGAAACGACGGCCTGCCAAAGGGAGTTTCTCGTACAGGATCCAGATGGCTACCTCTTACGCTTCAGCCAGTATATTGAATAAAGTGCCAACGTCCGCTTTTGGCACAATACCGACGCTAAATAATGTCCGCTTTGAGCGAGAAGCCGTATTTCCAGTTTGCAGCCACTCCAACATTGAGTGGCTGACGACCTTATTGCGCTTCAGCTAGTAATGCGGCCTGCACAGCAGGACGCGCATTGATAATGTCCCTATACGCCGATAACGCCGGCCAGCGATTCAGCTCGATGGAGAACAATCTACACCAACCCAGCACAGTGAAGAGGTAAGCATCAGCAACACTAAAGGAAGGACCCGTCAGGTAGGTTGTTTCGCTGAGAGTCCTCTGGAGGAAATCGAACTGACGGAATAACTTCTCACGAAAAATTGCTTTGATGTCTTCAGATAGCATGCGGTTGAACAACGGTGCCGAACCGGCGTGTATTTCACTGGTGATAAAGTTCAGCCATTCCTGCAGACGCACCCGAGCCCAGGTGTCTGCTCGCGGTGCCAGACCCTTCTCCGGTTTAATATCAGCAAGGTACTGCACAATGGCCGGACCTTCAGTCAGTATCTGCCCATCATCCAGTTCAAGTGCAGCCACATACCCATTAGGGTTAATGGTCCGGAAATCGCGTCCGTCAGTGGTGAGTTTGCTTCTGTTGTCTACTTTGACTAATTCAAATTCTAACTCCAGTTCGCGCAGCACAATGTGTGGTGACAACGAACAGGTATCCGGGGCGTAGTAGAGTTTCATTTTTTCTCCGTTTCAATTGAAAAGCCGTCAGGCAACGTCCTGCGCGATCCTGAACGCACTGTAATTTACGAGCATCACCCTGTAAAATTAATGATATAAAAAATTACTATTAGCTGAGCTACTGATAATCATGATGAATCTCTTACATTGGCGACTAATAGTGGCTGTGGCGGATACCTGTAATATCTCGCGCGCCGCCGTGGAGATAGGAATGACCCAGTCTGGTGCCAGCCAGGCTATTGCCCAATTAGAGGCTTCACTGGGATTCCCGTTATTTACGCGTGAGCGACGCTATATCGGTGTCACCGCGCTGGGTGAGCCGGTTATCGAACACGCAAGAAACATGCTTGCGCAGCTGAGCGCAATCCGCGTGCTGGCTGACGAGAGCCGGGGGTTAACTAGCGGGCGCATTCGGCTGGCCAGTTTTCCATCAGTGACTTCAACATTGTTGCCCGGACTGCTGCGGAACTTTAAGCGCCTGCATCCAGGTATTGAAGTGGTAATCCTTGAAGGTACGGATGAGGAAGTAGAGGAGTGGCTGGCAGCAGACACCGTTGAACTGGGCGTGGTAATGAATCCCGTACCCGGTCGTGCAGAGGTTGTATTAGGACAGGATGCCTGGGTGGCGGTACTGCATGGCAGTAATCTACAGGCTCGTCATGCAAGGACTTATGGCATTACGCTTAAGGAGCTTGCAGACCAGCCCTTTATTTTGGCGACAGGCGGATGTGTGGTTAATGGAAAAAGCCTGATGGAAAAGGCAGGCTTGCAACTCTCTGACATACGCGTGACAGTACGCGATTGGATCAGCGCCTGTAAGCTGGTCGGTGAAGGCATGGGAGTCGCCCTTGTACCTGAATCAGCCCTGCCGGAGGAACTGCGCGGCCTGTGCGTGGTGCCGTTGACACCGTCTATATACCGGGAATTTGGGTTGGTGTGTTCGTTATCCGGAAACGCTTCTGGTGCGACGCAGTCGCTACTTAAAGGACTACGCAAAGGAGGATGAGCTATTAACAGATAATTATGACATCCCCTTGTTAACATCCGCTTTTGGTATGATGCGGACATTGCAAGGCAGCTCCTCTATGAGTGAAAAGCCAACTAGCGTTTATTCTGGCAGCGCAGAACTGTACCTTGCACATGCCAAAGTCTTTGTATCCATCCCTTAATGATTTTATCTTTTATGAAAAACCTTTCTGTCAGCTTGCCCCGATTCATTAGGGATTAAATAACAAGGACTAAACTCATGCCGACCCCAAATATTCGCGCCGCGATCGGAGGAACACTTTTACTGATGTCAGTCTTAGTATCAGCATCCTCAACACAGCCTGTGTCCATACCTTCAGAGCATCCAAACTCGCAGCGTATCTCTGTACAGACGCAAGGGGCAGGACCGGATGCCATATTAATTCCGGGGCTGGCGTCGTCTCGCGAAGTTTGGGCCGATTTAGCATCAGGTTTACATAAGAGCCACCGCATTCATCTTATAGAACTTGCGGGCTTTGCAAGTACGCCTGCCATTTCCAACCCTGACGGTAAGGTCATCGCGCCGGCAGTTGACGCCATCGCTGATTACATCCAAACCCAGCACATCAACGCACCGGTGGTCATAGGCCATTCTCTTGGGGGAGAAATAGCAATAATGCTGGCGACCCGCCATCCCGACCTGGTCGGTCGTTTGATGATCGTTGATGCTTTGCCGTTCTATACGCTGATGATTGACCCTGCGGCGACCCGCGATACTGCTGTCCCACATGCTACTGCTACGCGGGATTGGCTATTGGGGCAGTCGCCGGAGCAAATGGTAGAGTTTCAGAAAGCATCCATAGCCCGTCTGGCTAAGACCGTGGCGGTGAGGCCAGCTTTGGTGACTGCGGGGATTAATTCTGATCGCAAAACAGTGGCGGATGCCGTGTATGAATTAATGATTACCGATCTGCGGCCCGAGCTTGGCCGCATTAACGCGCCGATTGAGGTCGTGTACGCGTATGACACCTTATTCGGGATTCCTGCCGCCAGCGTGGATGCGATGTACCGTCAGGCCTATGCTTCTGCGCCAGATATCCATTTCACACGGATCGATAACAGTTTTCACTTTATTATGCTGGATCAGCCAGAACGGTTTTCCCACACGGTAGAGTCATTTTTAAATCAATAGATGCTGCTGCTGCACATCAGGTCAGCACGCAATATATTCAGCATAGCCTAATCATTTGTAATGTCCGTTGTTGGCTCAGCGGGCATTACGTACGGTCTTCAAGGCGGCTGTGAGAGAAAAAGAGGCGCTCTTTTTTCAATAACGATTTATAAGTTATCCCCTTACCACTATAGGTGATGAATAATCAGGGGAAATGTAATTTTAAAATTATAATAGAGCCTTTTGAACGAACGGATTAATTTTTGCGACCCAAAAGCTCAATACTATTTAGCATGTGCAGAAACAACCTGAGAAGACATTTTTGCTGTTGCTATTAGTCTGCGTTGAGACATGCCCTGATAGGCCGCAGAAGATAAACCTTTCAGTGTCACCACAATAAAGTCTGTAAGGCATTCAGCTGATTGAGGACACTTAGCCATAAGCCAGTTATGAATGGCTGTAGTTCCTGGCTGAGCTATCTTACAGGCGACTTCCCGGGCATCTTTATCATCAGCGCGCATGCCCTCAGTAACCAAACAACCACGCTGATGTGTATGACGCCCGTATTGTCTGGCTGCTGCTGTAAGCAAAGCTTCCACACCTTCCGCAACAGATTTCTCGGGTGATAAAAGTTTATGTAGAGGAAGCGCGCTCTCCTGTGCGTAACGTTCCAGTGTCCTCTCATATAAACCCACCTTACTGCCATACGCAGCATAAAAACTGGGTGGCTTAATGTTCAACGCCTGAGTCAGGTCAGCAATGCTCACTGCGTCATAGCCATGTTCATGAAATAGCGCCTGTGCGATGGCCACACCAGCCTCGCGATTAAAAGCAGGGCGTCGCTGCCTGTTTACCTGCGTCATCTCACCTCCTGAATACTATTTATATAGTAAACGCTAAATGACAAAGCATCAAAGGTTAAATTTATATGATTGAATTTAATAGATTTATAAATATCCATTAAAATAAAGCTTGTGAATGAATCTCTTTATATGTAGTGATCACTACATGATCAATCACTACCAGAAAGGAAACATCACCATGCCTCAGTCATTCCAGAACAAAATCGCAGTTGTAACCGGTGCGTCATCCGGCATCGGTCTGGGTATCGCGCAAGAGTTTGCCGCACGCGGTGCAACCGTAATCATTACTGGCCGAAATAAAAATAAACTTGAGTCGGCAGTCAGTACTTTAGGCCCTGATGCGAGTCAGGTTCAGCTGGATGTTTCAAGCCTCCCCGATCTGGATACATTTTATGAGCAGATTAAATCCCGATTTGGTCGTATTGATATTTTAATCGCTAATGCAGGCATGGGAGAAATTGAACCACTCGGGCAAATTACTCCCGAGAAGTTTGATCGTCAGTTCACCACCAACGTAAGAGGTATTACATTTACCGTGCAGAAAGCCTTACCGCTGATGAAACCCGGTAGCAGCATTGTTATTACAGGATCGACGGCCTCAATTAATCCCGGGGAGGGGATGAGTATTTATGGCGGTACCAAGGCCGCATTACGCGCAATGGTACGTAGCTGGATACTGGATATTAAAGGTTCAGGCGTTCGCATAAATGTTCTCAGTCCGGGCCCGGTTGATACGCAGTCTTTACGCGACTTCCTGCCACAGCCTGTGGACGTAATTTTGCAATCGTTAAGAGACCGCAGCCCAATCGGGCGCATTGGGAAGATAAGCGAAATTGCAAAAGCGGTTGCTTTCCTTGCCAGTGAGGATGCCGCCTATATCAATGGCGCGGAAATATTTTCTGATGGCGGTGCATCGCAGATCTAATATTTTTAATGTAGCGAAGAGGCTAACAATTATATCTCATCTGCCGAGTGACGTTCTTCATCATTTAATGTGAGCAATACATTTGCTGCACTGCTGGGCTGAAGTTGTCGTTTTCACGCTTTCTGAGTCTGTTATCAAATAAAGTTAATTATACCCGTTCGCTTTTAAAAGAATGTGGAATTTAATCCTATCCTGAGGAGTTCTAATCATGACTAACTTTAACAAAGTTGAAAATATTCAAAATTATATCGATGAATTACAAATCCAGCGTTTGCTGGCTATCTATGTCCACAATCTGGATGATGGGAAATTTGCTGAAAACGCTGAGTTGTTCAAGCATTCCGAATTTATCGTTTTAAGTGATACTGCACAGGGCCGCGAAGAGGTTGAACAATTTCTGATCCATGGCGTTCAGCGCCATGAAGACGGAACGCCCCGGACGTCGCATAACGTTTCAAATGCACTGATAGACATCTCGCCGGCCGGTGATACAGCAACGAGCATCAGCTATTTCACCGTTCATCAGGAGTTGGATGGATTTTCATTGCAGCCAATTTGTACTGGGCGCTATTTCGACAGTTTTGAGAAACATGACGGCCAGTGGCGCTTTACATCCCGCAACGTTGTTCCGCGCTTGATGGGTAATCTTCAGTTCCATGTTGGCAACTCTGCCGCCCGTTCACAGGCTGAGGAGGCGTAGTGGACACTAAAAAGAACGCTCTCGTTACCGGAGGCAATAAAGGTATTGGTTTTGCAATCGTCAAAGGTCTGGCAAGGGCAGGTATGACCGTCTGGATGGGCGCGCGCGACCGCAGGCGGGGTGAAGAAGCCGTTGAACGCTTAATCCAGGAAGGTCTTGACGTCAGATTACTTGAACTGGATGTCTCGAATGAAGCAAGCGTGGCCAATGCCGTTAATGAACTCTCGCGTAAAGTCGCATCACTTGATGTCCTTATTAATAATGCCGGCATCATCAATGATATTAATATCCCCCCAAGCCAGGTCAGTATTGAGGATCTGAAAGCGGTGTATGAAGTTAATCTATTTGGCCCGATTCGGGTAACACAGGCTTTCCTACCTCTGCTTAAAGCGTCCAGCAATGCGCGGATTGTCATGATGGGCAGCGGCGTAGGATCCTTAACGCTAATTACCGATCCGACTTCAATATATTCAAGCGTAAACCTGCTAGGTTACACCTCTTCAAAGGTTGCTCTGAACGCTGTTACCGTTTCATTCGCGAAAGAACTCGAACCTATGGGTATTAAAGTCAATGCCGTTGAACCCGGCCATGTGCAGACCGATTTAAATGGCAATACGGGTTTTCTGACGCCAGATGAGGGAGCCATTACGGCCATAAAAATGGCATTAACGGAATCAGATGGGCCGACGGGTGGTTTTTTTGGCAGCCATGGTCGTCAGCCCTGGTAGTGGAGTTCTTGTTGGATATTTGCTGGCTTAACCGAAGCTGATGAGTAAGTTTTACAACAGCTAAAGCCAGGGATTGAATGACCGACAATTCATCATTCTCTGAATGGCCGTGTTGAGCACAAGAACCCACCGAACCATGGATGATAAAAAGGCGTGACGTGCAAGGATGCACCCGCCAGCCCCTAAAAGCTGTGAAGCAAGGGACGCGCATTATACAACGATTGTTCAGATTACTGGTTTTGTCAGAGGCATAACGGCGGAAGGCCTGAACAACGGCAAGGCACAGTCTGTTTTTTGATAACGCCAAAACTGAGAGAAATTTCGCGGCGTTCAATCCACGGTAACATTCATCGATGTCCACTACTGGCACTGATCGAAAATTATTAAAAATGCGGCTTAGGTGTTGTTTATTATTCAGCCATAACCTTTATGCCTTCTGCTGGCTTCCACGCATTCCACATCTCCCAAAATATCGCCGCAACGGCCTCCTTGAGCATTTCAGGTGGGAACGTTTTACGCTGAGAAATCATTCCAATACTTGCATCAATGCGTGCATCAACGTCACATGTTCCCATATTCATGGCGAAGGAATCACAGTGCATGGTTAACCAAATAATTCTCCCACAGGTGCAAGAGGAGGGGTTATGCAAGGTAATATTGGTTACTGCTGGGGCTTCAGGCATATTCATTGTGCCACATCCTTTAATATTGAGTTGGAAGCAATGGCCGGTGGATTACCGGCCTGGTTGATGCAAGGACCATCGCCGCTTCAATTAGCGAACTTAAATGCGTCCGATCGTCTGTTAATAACATGCTTGGGTTAAGATGTGCCCGACAGTTTGATGTCCTTCAACATACTGAATGCCAGCTTCATATGCTCTTCGCTGACAACAAATGCCCGTAATGCCCCGTCTTCATCACGGCCTTGAGCAATAATGCCTGACGGGGATAACGCCATATCCCAGTGATAAGCTGCGTTCGCGGGATCGCCCGCCAGGTGAAGCGGCATATCCGGCGTTTTAACCTTAATCAACATGGCTGGCAGCATCAGTTTGGCGTCGTGACCGATAAGGTTTTTAGCAAGCGTCATTGCCGCAAGGGTAGCGGGCTGCAGATAGGGCATCAGTTTTCCCTGAATCTCTGCACAATCACCCAGGGCGTAGACATCGGTAGCCGAGGTGACGAGAGTGTCATCAACCACAATTCCACGACGTGTTTCGATTCCCGCACTCTGCGCCAGCGTAAGATTAGGGCGTAAGCCAATGGCACAGACCACGGCGTTAAAAATCCTCCGCTGTCCGTTACTGAACGTTGCCTCCAGTAAATCATCATGCCGTGAGATTTTGGTGAGTTCATGCCTGAAGAGAAACTCTACCCCGTTGTTCATCAAACGGTTTTGCAGACGAGCACTGATTTCCGGCGGTAACAGCGCCGATAGAAGCCCGTTACTGCGGTCTATTACCGTTACTGCTTTACCTGCACGGTTAAAATCCATCGCGAGTTCTGTGCCGATGAGACCCCCGCCGACCATCAATATTCGATGCGCATCTATCAGCGCGTTGTCATAGCGGCGGTATTCCTGCTGACTGTTCAGCGTGAAGATCAGATCACTGCCCTCTATCGCCGGAACGATGGCCTCGGCACCAGTAGCAAGCACCAGTTTGCCATAGACGTAATCGCCAGCGGGAGTTCTGATAACCTTTGCTGCCGTATCAATGCGCGAAACCGTGGTAAAAGGATGCAGCATGATGTTCTGGTTTTCCGCCCACTCTGCTGCGGTTTGTCGAGTGAGTGCCTCAGCGCGATAACCCATACTGAAAACATGACTGAGTTCGGGCTTGTTGTATTCATCACAGCTATCGGCCGCAATGATGCGAATCGGCACATGTTTATCCAGATGCCGGATGTTTTTGACCAGCTGGCGGGCGGCGAAGCCTGAGCCAACAATCACAATGTCTGCTGACATGGACTCAGCCCTCGTAAGGATCAAACACGGATTTACCCAGCGCGCATCCAGGGCATAAGAAATCGTCTGGCACGGCTTCCCATGCGGTTCCGGGTAGGACATCCTGGTTTGGTTCGCCCTCGGCCGGGTCATAAACCCACTGACAAACCGTACAAATCATTTTCTGTCCGATGTCCTCACCCGCTTCTACCACACCGACGCCCTCCTGGTTTATGGATGTGGAAGCTGCCATAACCGCAGCGGTGGTATTCGCTGCGACGATGGCTACCGGCAGCGGCGAGAGCGCCCATTCACGGGCGATTTTGCGGCCATGCTCGCGGCACTCTTCCAGCGCGGAGAGGTCGGGACGCCACTTGGTTTTGAGCGCAATCGTCATATCAAAACCGGCATCCTGCAGGCGAGTGGCAACGCGATCCACCGCTCCGCCGGTCCAGCCATAAGAACCGAACGCGGAGGCGCGTTTATTGCGGAATTTCAGGCCGGTAATCTCTTCCAGCATACCCGCCACCTTCGGCATCATCACATTGTTCATGGTGGAGGAACCGACCAAAATGCCCTTGGAACGGAAGCAGGAGGTGATGATTTCGTTTTTGTCGTGGGTGGAGACGTTGTAAACCTTCACGGCAACGCGCGGATCGGTTTCGCGGATACCTTCGGCGATCGCATCCGCCATCATGCGGGTGTTATTAGACATGGCGTCGTAGAACAGGGTGATGCGATCTTCCTGATAATCCGCAGCCCATTGCAGGTACAGCTCTACAATCTGGGTGGGTTTATCGCGCCACACCACGCCATGCGAAGTCGCAATCATGCTGACCGGCAGATTAAAGCCGAGTATCTCATTGATTTTTGGGGTAACCAGACGCGCAAAAGGCGTCAGGATATTGGAGAAATAGCGCTGGCATTGATCAAACAGTTCATGTTGGTCAACTTCATCGTTAAACAGATGTTCATCGCAGTAATGCTGGCCGAAGGCATCATTACTGAACAGCACGGCGTCCTCTGTCATGTAAGTCATCATGCTGTCTGGCCAGTGCAACATCGGGGTTTCAACAAAGATCAGTTTTTTGCCGTTGCCGAGATCGAGCGAATCACCGGTTTTAACCACGTTAAAATTCCATTCGGGATGGTGGTGATGACCATTGATGGAATCAACGCCGTTAGCGGTGCAGTAAATCGGCGTGTTTGGAATCAGCGCCAGCAGTTCGGCGAGTGCGCCTGAATGGTCTTCTTCTGCATGGTTAATTACGATGGCATCGATTTTTTTCAGATCGATTTCTTCTGCCAGATTCTTAACAAAATCAGTACGGAATTTCAGATCAACCGTATCGATCAGGACGTTCCTGGCTTCGCGAATAAGATAGCTGTTATAGCTGGTGCCACGCTGCATCTTGTACTCTTTGCCGTGAAAGTGCTCAACTTCCCAGTCACGTTTGCCGACCCAAAAAATGTTGTTTTTTACGTGAATATTCATTTGATGCCCTGTTAGCGTAAAGTGGTTTCACACTCGTTATTGCATCAGACGTGCCAAAATTTATCTCATTGATTTATAAATAATTACAGATTTTTATTTGTTTAAAATACAATAAATAATGTTGTGTGACTGACATGTGGATGTATTAATGACAATGCATCAGGCATAAAAAAACCCGCCGCAGCGGGTTAGTAATGTTTTTACCTGGACGATTCTGGAATATGAACTTCGCGCTCAAATCCGTTGCCCTCTAAAGCAACGTCTGGGTCAGCAAAAAAATCAATATTGAAATAAGTGTCATCACTTAATAACTCAATATGGTGCCAGTACTGCGGTGGGCTGATGCCAAACTGCCCGGCGATAATGGTGATTTCCATTTCGTGTGCTGTCTGGTGTTCACCAGCAAAACCATAATATTTCACTGCACCGCGCATAACTGAAAGCCTGCCATAAACGCCTTTTTTCGTGTTGTGATGGGTCAAGAGCGCTTGCGGCACACTCTTTCTATCCCAGAAAGGCGTTGAGCGAGTGTGTGCAAAATGTTGAGGGATGATATGAGCCATGTTGGGCCTCCTGTTAACAGATGATGCCGCCCTGCGTGAGCCAGTTACGGCGCTGCTCGGCGAGTTCTTCTTTCTCGCTACTGTGTTTAAAAACCGCCACGCGCAGACGCTGCTGTTGGGTGAAGCGCTCTTCGCGAGTGAGCTGATGGTCGTCGCTGAGTTCGCACAGCAGCCCATTCATATCGTGAATGACATTATTGCGAATGGTGTCATCAACCGTTCTGATGACTTCATTTAAATGATTCATGGTGTTATCCGACATAAGTATTCAGCTGTTGCAACAGCAGCGCACCAGCGACGATGAGTGAAAGAGGGGTGTAAGGGATATCCAAATCGACCCATGCTTTTCGTCCGGCATATTCGGTTTCAAAATGCAGGCGTTCCGGGGACGTTTGTCGATACGTGAACACTAGCCCGCGGCTGCCACTACCAAATGCTGCCCAACGCAGGGCATCAGCGGCCGATGCAATTTGCTGTGCGCTAAGCGCCTGACTGTTTAGTTGTTCTGACACGGTGATACTCCTGAGCTACATTATCTAATCTGATAAGGCATATTCCGTGCCATTACATAACACGTTGATTTTAATCAAATGGATAATTTCA
This sequence comes from Pantoea sp. X-Soil-ISGK-421, assembly GCF_059730785.1. NCBI lineage: Bacteria > Pseudomonadati > Pseudomonadota > Gammaproteobacteria > Enterobacterales > Erwiniaceae > Pantoea > Pantoea sp. X-Soil-ISGK-421. The sequence continues at coordinate 97,488 of NZ_AP035980.1, forward strand.
TGTTGTGTTAAATACAATGTCTTTGCTTGTCTTTGAGACAATTCATGTGCAGGTGACAATATGACTCTTTCTGTTCAGACGCTGGCGGCACTGGCTGTTGATATCCAAAATGGAGTGCATGGCCGCGACCGGTTTATGCGGATGATTAACTGCATCCACGGCGCGCTAAACTGTGACGCCACCGCGCTATTACGTTACGAGAATCAGCAGTTTCGTCCGCTGGCCACCGCGGGTCTGGCACCGGATGTGATGGGGCGGCGATTCAATCTTGATGCTCATCCACGGCTTGAGGCCATCGCGCGGGCTGGCGATGTGGTGCGCTTTCCCGCCGACAGTGATTTACCCGATCCCTATGATGGATTGATTCCCGACCAAGGCGATTTACACGTCCACGCCTGCGTCGGTATGCCACTTTTTGTCGGGCAAACGCTGATCGGCGCCCTGACGCTAGATGGCATTAACGCCACTCAATTTGATGATTACAGCGATGAAGAGTTACGGGTGCTGGCGAGCCTGACGACGGGTGCGCTGAATAATGCCTTGCTAATGGAACGTTTAGAAAAACCCGCCTCATCCTTTACACCGCCACCACACCGACGTGAAGAGAGTGAAGAGGTGGAGATCATTGGTGATTCGACGGCGTTAACCCACCTCAAACAACAGATTGGGGTGGTTGCTCCCTCCGATCTCAGCGTGTTGATCATGGGCGAAACCGGCACCGGTAAAGAGTTGGTTGCTCAGGCCCTTCACCAACATTCTCATCGCGCAGCGAGGCCGCTGGTTTATCTGAATTGTGCAGCCCTACCGGAAAGCGTGGCGGAGAGCGAGCTGTTTGGCCACATCAAAGGGGCGTTCACCGGCGCCATTCACGATCGGCCGGGCAAATTCGAATTGGCGGATAAAGGGACGCTGTTTCTTGATGAGATTGGAGAGTTGCCGCTTTCGCTGCAGGCCAAGCTGCTACGCGTGCTGCAGTACGGCGACCTGCAGCGGGTGGGCGAAGATAAGCCGCTTACCGTTGATGTGCGCATTATCGCCGCAACTAACCTCGATATGCGCAAGGCGGTGACCGATGGTAAATTCAGGGCTGATCTTTATCATCGCCTTAGCGTCTTCCCGCTGTTCGTTCCGTCGCTGAATGAACGTCGTGACGATATCGTGCTGCTGGCGGGCTATTTCTGTGAAAAGTGTCGGGTGAAATTTGGCCTGTTGAGCGTTGCGTTAAGTGCTGGCTGCCGCGCTATGCTGCAAGCCGCAAGCTGGCCGGGAAATGTGCGCGAGCTGGAACATGCCATATATCGTGCCGTAATCATCGCGCAGACCGAATCACGCAACGGCGAAGTCATTCTGCTTCCGCAACATTTTCAACTGCAGGATAGCGGGACCGTTCAGGCAGAGCCGATCAAAACGTTGCTAATCTCGCCAGTGATGAACCTCAACGAGGCGACGCGTGAATTTCAGTACGGCTACATTAAACAGGCCTATGAAAGCTGCGATCGGGTGTGGGCTAAGGCGGCTAGAAAACTGGAATTGGATCCGGGTAATCTTCATCGGCTGGCAGTCAAACTGGGACTGAAATAAAGGGTAATGTTAATCGAAAACAGGTGTGAAATTTATCTATTCTGGATGTTGGAACATTTAAATAGGGCAAAGAAAATGCGGCCTGCTCTCCATTGGTTCAAAATAAATGTTGTTAGCAGCTTTCTTGCTGACACTAAGTGGTCGCTGGAGGGGATGGTCCGCTATGAGCGAGAAGAGGACGTTGGCTATTATTTATTTTCACAGACACAGAAAAATGGCGACCTTAGCGATTGTAATACATTCAGATTATTTCATTTATATATAAATAAATTCGTATTTCACGATGTAAGTTCCAATTTTATTAACACGAGCTGATACCCATACTCCTGTCATTCCTTGCTTACGGTGGCTGCGTAGAAATTCTTTATTTGTACAAAGCTGTATCCATCTGGAGGTGTTTTGATCTTTTAACCAGATACCTGCTTCACAATGCCCATGCTTGCCCCTCGATGGTCCTGGGAAGACAACCTCATATTCAGATTTATAGCCAATTGTTTTGTCTGGGAAGAGATAAACATAGACATCGTAAAAGTGTAAACTCAATACAAATCCCAGGCAAAAACCGCCAAAGAATGCATTACAAAGATACTTTATTGTTTTGTTAATAGTGCGAAAATAAAAAGCGTGAATAAAAGAGAAGCTTCCAATCAATACACCAAAAGAAATATACGTTGTCCATTCAGGTACCGATTTTTTTAAAATGGTATTATGGGAGATACTTGATGCCCACAACATATACCAGAACCATCCGCCCATAATAATGCATACCACGGCTGTAATGGACCATTTTTTATATTTACTTTCGAAATGATAAATTTTATTCATGATTATATTTTTGTATCTACCAAGAGATGATAACAGCCTTACCGTGCACGGCTATTTTAACTTATAAATTAACTGTATCTATATAATTTTTTAACGTCCCCTCCTGGCACCAAGCGGACATCAACGCTAAAACTCTCCCGTTTCTTCTGTTTTCAATTCAAACATTTTTACTCCTGCACCCGCTCAAATGTCGCAATTACCCGGTCGATATGTTTCTTCATTGCGCTTCTCGCTGCCTTACCATCACGTTTTTCAAGCGCCGAGAGAATCGCCATGTGCTCAGATTCCGAATCCGACGGCATATCGCTGGGCGTATAGTGCGCCTGTAACATGCGGAACATGCTGCCATAGCGATGACCGAGCAGGTGGCCGATGATAAAGCCATAGGCAGGATTGCCGCTCGCCTGAGCAATGCGGATATGGAACAGGCGGTCGCCGGGATGGGTGCGTGATTGCGCGCGGTTATCCTCGCAGTTTTGTTGGTACGCCGCGCGGATCAGCGCCAGTTCCTGTTCACTGGCATGCACCGCGGCTAGCGCTGCGGCCTCTGGCTCGATCAGGCGGCGCGCTTGCAGCAAGGAGAATGGCGGCAACTCGGTGGAAAAATCCAGGTTGATACCCAGTTCATCGTCCGGTTCCATCCACTGATCGCGTCCGGCCTGCACCATTACCGGCTCCTGCATACTGGAACGCGCTTTTACAATCACACCGTTGCCGACTTTAACATCCACCAGCCCAATGACTTCCAGTGCGATCAACGCTTCACGCACTGATGCACGACTCACCTGCAGCTGCTCGGCCAATTCACGTTCCGCTGGCAAGCGACTGCCGGGAGGAAATTCGTTGTTGTCGATCAACTTGATCAGTTGATCAGCTATTTGTCTGTAAAGCCTGGGGTTTTCCATCTTTTTTATCGGCATCGCACTGCTACCTGTTTAAATATTTTAAGTGATCAGATGCACAAATAATCATCAGGGCACTTGTCAATGTTACGCAATTGTCAATAAAACGTAATGCGTCAGCGAAAAAGTAGCCAGGGTTATTTTGCTAACTCAAGCGGTAAAAACTTACTTTTAATGGCCTGACCATTAGATCTTTGGACCAGAGGAAATGCAATGAATTTATCCGGAAAACGCGTGTTAATCACCGCCGCCGGGCAGGGCATCGGGTTGGCCAGTGCGCGCTACTTTGCTCAGCAGGGCGCAGATGTTATCGCCAGCGATATAAACCTTACAGCGCTACAAAATTTACCCGGTATCCGCGCTTATCAACTGGATGTTACCGATCGTCAGGCGATTAGCGCGGCGGCGCAGGAGCTGGGCACGCTTGATGTGCTTTTCAACTGTGCAGGTGTTGTGCATAGCGGCAGCCTGCTGGCGTGCAGCGAAAAGGAGTGGCAGTTCGCGCTCGATCTTAACGTCACGGCAATGTTTCGCATGATTCAGGCGTTTCTTCCCGCGATGCTGCAACAGCAGCAGGGATCGATTATCAACATGTCATCTGTGGCATCAAGCGTAAAAGGCGTGGTCAATCGCTTTGCCTATAGCGCCACCAAGGCCGCGGTAATTGGTCTGACGCGCTCGGTAGCGGCGGATTACATAGGTGAAGGGATCCGTTGCAACGCCATCTGCCCCGGCACCATCGATTCGCCTTCGCTGCGCCAGCGCATTGCCGCGCAGGCTGAGGCAGAAGGTCGCAGCGAAGCGGAAGTTTATCGCGCCTTTGTTGCGCGTCAGCCTATTGGGCGTATCGGTACCACCGAGGAGATCGCTTATCTGGCGGCCTATCTGGCGTCCGATGCCAGCGCATATACCACCGGTACCGCACAGATCATCGATGGCGGCTGGAGTAACTAACAGGAGGGGAAGAATGAAATTATTACGTGTGGGCGAGCCGGGTAAAGAGCGTCCGGCAATGGTGGATGAACAGGGCGAACTGCGCGATTTGTCGCATTTTATCGATGACATCGCAGGCGATGCACTGCTGCCCTCCGAGTTGGAGAGGCTACGCCAGCTGCCACTCAGCGAATTGCCCAAAATCAGCGGACAGCCGCGCATTGGTGCCTGTGTTGGACGTGTTGGCAAGTTTATCTGTATTGGCCTGAACTATGCCGATCACGCCGCAGAGACCGGTGCTGAAATCCCGCAAGAGCCAGTGGTGTTTGGCAAATGGACCAGCGCGATCGTCGGGCCAAATGACGCGGTGCGCATTCCTCGTGGCTCGGTAAAAACCGACTGGGAAGTGGAACTGGGCGTGGTAATCGGCAAAGGCGGCAGCTATATCGCCGAAGAGGATGCGCTGTCACATGTCGCGGGCTATTGCGTGGTTAACGACGTCTCAGAACGTGAATACCAGATTGAACGCGGCGGCACATGGGACAAAGGCAAAGGCTGCGACACCTTTGGCCCAATTGGCCCCTGGCTGGTGACCGCGGATGAAATCGCCGATCCGCAGCAACTCGATCTGTGGCTGGAGGTTGATGGCAAGCGCTATCAAAACGGTAATACCCGCACCATGGTCTTTTCGGTTGCGCATATCATTAGTTACCTTAGCCGTTTTATGAGCTTGCAGCCGGGCGACATCATCTCTACCGGCACACCGCCGGGCGTCGGCATGGGGCAGAAACCGCCGGTCTATTTACGTCCGGGGCAGGTCATCAGGTTAGGCATCGCCGGGCTTGGCGAGCAGCGTCAAATCACCGAGGGCAGCGAAGAATGACCAGGCTTACCGCACTGCGCGTAGAAGATATCCGTTTTCCGACCTCCGAACATCTCGATGGTTCAGATGCGATGAATCCAGACCCAGATTATTCAGCCGCTTACGTCATTATTGAAACGGATAATGTGGCGATTAGCGGCCACGGTCTCACCTTCACCATTGGACGCGGTAATGAAATTTGCTGTGCGGCGATACGCGCATTGGAACACTTAATTGTTGGTCGCCAGTTGGAGTCGATTACCGCCGATATGGGGCAATTCTGGCGCGACATTACCAGTGATAGCCAGTTACGCTGGATCGGCCCAGACAAAGGCGCCATTCATCTGGCCACCGGCGCGGTGGTTAACGCGGTGTGGGATTTGTGGGCGAAATCAGAAGAAAAGCCACTGTGGCGGCTGGTGGCGGATATGTCGCCGCAGGAGCTGGTACGCTGCATCGATTTCCGCTATCTCACCGACTGCATCACGCCGGACGAGGCACTTTCGTTACTCACGGCGCAGCATGCGGGCAAAGCGGAGCGCATTCGCCAGCTTGAGCAACATGGCTACCCTTGCTACACCACATCGGCCGGCTGGCTTGGCTACGATGACGACAAACTGCGCCGTCTGTGCCAGCAGGCTGTCGACGCCGGATTCTCCCACATCAAACTGAAAGTCGGACGCGATCTCGACGATGATATTCGCCGCGTGCGCATTGCACGCGAAGTGCTGGGGCCGGATCGCCAGTTAATGATCGATGCCAACCAGGTTTGGGAAGTGAATGACGCGGTAAATTGGGTGCAGCAGCTGGCATTTGCGCAACCGTGGTTTATTGAAGAACCCACTAGCCCGGACGATATCGAAGGGCATCGCAAGATTCGCCAGGGCGTAGCGCCGGTGAAGGTTGCAACCGGTGAAATGTGCCAGAACCGCATCATCTTTAAGCAGCTGATTATGCGTGAAGCCATTGACGTCGTGCAGATTGACGCCTGTCGTCTCGGTGGCGTTAATGAAGTGCTGGCGGTGATGTTGATGGCGGCGAAATACCAGCTGCCGGTCTGCCCACATGCTGGCGGCGTTGGCCTGTGCGAATACGTTCAGCATCTTTCAATGATCGACTTTGTTTGTATTGCTGGCAGCCACGAAGGCCGCGTGATCGAGTATGTCGACCATCTGCACGAACATTTCCTCAATCCATGCGAGATTCGCGGCGCGGCGTATATGCCGCCTACCGCGCCGGGCTTCTCCATCGAAATGTATCCCGCTTCGCGCGAGCAATACCGCTACCACGCGCAGGGAGGCTGAAGTGCGAATCGACGCTCATCAGCATTTCTGGCGCTATGATGCGGCGCGCTATCTGTGGATCGATGAATCCATGAAGCGGCTGCAACAGGACTATTTACCGGAGGATCTGGCACCGCAGCTGGCGCACCATCAGTTGCAGGGCTCGATTGCGGTCCAGGCGCGGCAGTGCGTGGCGGAAACGCAACAACTGTTGCAGTGGGCGCAGCAGCAACCGGCAACGCAGGTGGTTGGTTGGATCGATGTCACCGCCGCGGATCTGGCAGAGCAGCTAGCGGCAATGCAACATCCGCTGCTGCGGGGTTTTCGTCATCAGGTGCAGGATGAGCCTGATCCCGCCGCATGGTTGCAGCAATCGCGCGTGGCAAATGGCATCAGTCAACTGCAGCAGCGTGATTACGTGTGGGAAATGCTGGTGACCTGGCGACATCTGGCGGACGCCACGCGCTTTGCCGCGCAGCACGATCGTCACTGGCTGGTACTTGATCACCTTGGTAAACCGGATATTACGCGCGGCGCGAAGACGTGGGGCGAGCAGGTCGCGGAACTGGCCGCGATGCCGCATGTGGTCTGCAAATTGTCCGGGCTCGTGACCGAGGTCGCGCACGGCCAATGGCACAGCGCGCAGCTGCGGCCCTTTATTGACGAGGCGCTGGCGCGTTTCGGCCCGCAGCGCCTGATGTTTGGTTCAGACTGGCCAGTTTGCCTGCTGGCCGCGGAGTATCACGCAGTGGCGCAGCTGATTCAGGACGCAATAGCTGAGTTGTCCGCTGACGAACAGGCCGCCATTTGGGGCAATACGGCCTCGCAGGTTTACAGCCTGACAGGAGAGAATAATGAATCTGTTTTTGCAGGATAAAGTGATTATCGTCACCGGTGGCGGATCGGGCATTGGTGCCGCCATCTCCCGTCTGCTGGCGGAGGAGGGGGCTATTCCGGTCATTGTCAGCAACGCGCAGCCCGATGAGATGTGGCTGGCCGGTCTGCGCGAGCTGCAACCGCAAACAGAAGTGCTGCTGGCCGACCTTTGCGATGAGCAGAATTGTCTTCGCGCGGTTGAGAGTGTACAGCAGCAGTTTGGCCGCATCGACGGGCTGGTGAATAACGCGGGTGTCAACGATGGTGTCGGGCTGGAAGCGGGACGCAGCGCGTTTGTCAGCTCGCTAGAAAAGAACCTGATCCACTATTACCAGATGACGCATTTTTGTCAGCGCGCGCTGGAAATCAGCCGTGGATCGATCGTCAATATTGCGTCAAAAACCGCGTTGAGCGGGCAGGGCGGCACCAGCGGCTATTGCGCGGCGAAAGGGGCGATTCTAGCGTTGACGCGCGAATGGGCGGTGTCACTGCGTCAGAGCGGCGTGCGGGTCAACGCCGTGGTTCCCGCCGAAGTGATGACGCCGCTATACGAACGCTGGATTGGCACCTTTGCCGATCCGCAAGGCGAACTGGAAAAAATTACCCAGCGTATTCCGCTCGGCCAACGCATGACCACGCCGGAAGAAATCGCTAACACGGTGGTCTTTTTGCTGTCGCCGCGCGCGTCGCACACTACCGGCGAGTGGCTGAGCGTCGATGGCGGCTATCTGCACCTCGATCGGGCGCTATTATGAGTGGCGCAATCGAGCGTTATTGTCTGGCGCTGGATTTGGTGGATGAGGCGGAAAAAGTCGCCGAATACCAGCGCCTGCATCAGCGCATCTGGCCGGAAGTGGCGCAGCATTTGCGCCAGCACGGCATAGTGAATATGGAGATATACCGGCTTGGCACCCGACTTTTTATGGTGATGGAGGTAAACGATCGGTTTAACCCACAGGATTTTGCTCAGGCCTCTGAACAGGATCCGCATATTCAGCGCTGGGAAGCGCTGATGTGGCAGTTCCAACAGCCAACGCCCTGGACACCCGAAGGGGAAAAATGGGTGGCGATGGCGCGAATATTCTCTTTGCAGGACCAATAACAACACTTACCGACTGTACCCTACGAGGATATAACCATGTCTACACAACGCGTCGAGACGCCTGAAACTATGGGCGTCAGGGGGACTATTAGCCTGCGCTGGGCGTTCATGCTGATTACCACCCTGTTTTTCATGTGGGGCGTGTCATACGGCCTGCTGGATGTATTGAATAAACACTTTCAGGAAACGTTAAACGTCACCAAAGCTCAATCGGGATTATTGCAGGCGGCCTATTTCGGTGCCTATTTTATTGTCGCGCTACCGGCCGGCTATTTTATGCGGCGTCATGGCTATAAGGCCGGAATATTGGCGGGATTAGCGTTGTACGCCATCGGCGCACTGTTGTTTGTGCCAGCAGCGATGGTCAATAACTTCTCGGTATTTCTGTTCGCGCTGTTCGTGCTGGCTTGCGGGCTTGGTTGCCTGGAAACCGCCGCTAACCCGTATGCTACCGTGCTGGGCGATCCGAATGGCGCGGAGCGTCGTCTCAATCTGGCGCAATCGTTTAACGGTCTGGGACAGTTTGTTGGGCCGATGATTGGCGGTTCGCTGTTCTTTACTCAAGCCAGCCAGGATGCGGCGCAGGATAGCGTCAAAATGACGTATGTGATCATTGCCTTTGTGGTCATCGCCATTGCGCTGTTATTTAAACGCACCGCGTTGCCGGATATTCGCGAGGCCGCCAGTGAACATGCATTGCAGCCTGGCGCCACGTTATGGCAGCAAAAACATTTTGTCGGCGGCGTGGTTGCGCAGTTCTTCTATGTTGCCGCCCAGGTTGGGGTGGGCGCCTTCTTTATTAACTACGCCACTGAGCACTGGCAAGGTGTGACCAACCAAAGCGCGGCTTATATGCTTTCGGTCGCGATGATCTGCTTTATGTTGGGGCGTTTCTTCTCAACCTGGCTGTTGGGCAGGGTGAAACCGGCCGCGATGCTGGCGGCTTACGCGCTCATCAATATCGTGCTGTGCGCCGTGGTGATGCTGGGCGCTGGCGATGTCTCGGTGGTTGCGCTGATCGCTATCTTCTTCTTTATGTCCACCATGTTCCCAACCATCTTTGCCATGGGCGTTAAAAACCTCGGCCAGGCGACTAAGCAAGCCAGCTCGTTTATGATCATGGCGATTGTTGGCGGCGCGATTATGCCTTACTTCATGGGGCTGATTTCTGACAACGTGAGTACTGCCGTGGCTTATAGTTTGCCGCTGGTATGCTTTGTTGTGGTGCTGGCCTATGCGTTACGGCAGCACAGACATTCATGATTCTGTGAATGGCCTAAGGGGCGATTCTTCGGAATCGCCTCGCGAGTTATCGTTTCCCCAAAGCTATAAAGTCTTGCTCCGCTATGCCGATAACCGTTTCAGGCTTTTAAAAGCTGTTTGAGTCGTCAACATTGGTATTAATCAGGAGAGCAAGATGGATGTATCACAAATTACATCACTGGCTACTGGCCTTGATAACATGGAACTCGCTAACAAAATAAGCACGTTAGTACTGAAAAAGACGTTGGATAATCAGCAATCGATGGCATCGGGCATTCTGGACTCAATTCCTCAGTTGCCTGCAAATCCTGCAGTTGGACGCAATATCAATACCACTGCCTGATGGTTTATTAGTGAATTACGTCAGTACTCACTGTTTTATAGAGTGATGTCGGTCTGGGCTCACTCCAGATCGCCTTTTGGATAGAACCTGATTTATGTCAGGTTCAAATCCTTCTTTGAGCTGAATGCCCGACTTAGCCGTATGAGAATCCCGCTTTTAATGAGGGCGAGGCAGCCATTGTTATAAAGAGGCAAATCAGCAACCCGCATAACCATTTACGCATGAAAAATCCTGGGTAAACGACAAAAAATAGGGGGCCAGGATATTCCAGTTTAAGTGGCCGCAGCTAAATTGTTCAGCGGTACACTACCCACGCCGCAGTGTCAGGATAATTAACAGAGTATTTTTGCCATCAGGTCCGGGAAAGCAGGCACATCCCGGCTGAATGAGAAATCGGGGTTAATCGCCTTGCGGGCAATCAGTCCATCAATAAACGCAAACAATATGATGGTGATTTCTTCTGGATTGAGATCACGACGAAATTCGCCTGCGGCTATGCCTTTTTCAATAATTCCTGCGATGCTCTGCCGCATAATTTTGTCACTGGAAATAAATGTCTTTTGCAGATCCGGATTCCGGGCTGACTCGGCCATGATTTCAACCCAGAGATGATGGGTGACCGGATAACCCACATCGCTGATGCAGGAAGTAACTTGTCTGCACAGCCGATCAAAATGCGAGCCGGCGTAAGGCTCATCATGAGCAATCAGGGCGGAATTCTGCTCTTCCAGAACAATGGCGCGAATGAGCTCATCCTTGCTTTTAAAATAGGTGTACATGGCACCCTGACTGATACCGGCGCGGGTGGAAATTTCACGCACGCTGGTTGCACTGAAGCCTTTTTCAGCAAAGCAGGCAGCGGCTGCGGTAATCAGCTTATGGTAGGTTTCGGTGTTTTTTAACATAGCGGCCTTAGTCAGTGAATTAATACCGGCACTTTAAAGCCGGCCCCTTCAGCTCAGATTATTTCAGCAGAGGTAATTCGCTTAGCATATTTCTGAGGTTTACCATATCCCAGGGCATATGTTCAGCGAGAGTAAGACCTACGGGTTCAGCCTTTGAAGTGGCCTGATTGATCAGCCTGAGTACGTCTTCAATGGTGAGTTTCCCTTCAGCCACGTCACCGAATTCATGCTCTCCCCGACCAGGCCGTGCAAAAAGAACAGACCTGAAAAGTGCAGGGTCCAGCACATCCAGATCAAAATGGATGGCCAGATACTCAATTTTCTCCCGGGCAATCCAGTCCAATATTTCTTTGCCACCCTTTTTGACCTGTTCAGGGCCTGAGGTCGCAATTTTATGGCTCGAGAGGTAGTCGCTCTCATAAGGGAGAGGATCGTGGATACCGGCGATCATGATTTTCGACGGAGAAAGCTTGCGCGGGACGTGATCCACTAAATCCTTGTCCCCGGTGCCGATGAGCGCGCCCAGCACGTGGGCATGTGCATGCTGAAACTGTTCAGGTGTCTGAACGTCAGGATGGGAGTCGATCCAGAGCACGCCAAGCTTGTCACCGTATTTCTTTAGCAGATGCGCAAAAGGCGCAAGTGATACCAGGCAGTCACCGCCCAAGACAACCAGGGCGTCGGGATCGTGCTTTTCGATAAGGGCAGCTGCAGCGTTCAGCTGGCTGATAATCTGAGGTTTGCCAGTAATACCATCTACTTCGGTCAAGGTCTGGCCGCCGGGCGGAGCAACGGGGACTTGTTCTACAGGGCCTTTTGCTTCAGGCGCGAGGAAAGAAAGAAGTCGGGATCCAAGGTGATAGGGAGGATTATTTCCACCTTGCCACTGAGGAAAAGAAAGTCGAAGAGTGGTCTTAGCCATAGGTTACCTGCATTAATTTCGATTTTTTCAAAGCATTATGCTGCAGTTAGGCTTCTGGCATTAGAAACCGCACTGCCATATGGGACAATAAAACACCAGTGAATGAACGATCATTCATTTTGAGCTATGAGTGGATTTTACGCAAGCAGGAGCTTTTCAGTCAGCACACTACAACTGAGGATTTGATTTGAACATGCGTTAAATGACGTCCGCTTTAGACACGAAGCGGATAAGCTGTGGCTCAAGGTCCGCTATGAGTGAAAAACGGACGTTTACTTATGTAGGTTTAGTTCGTTTCCAGACCCTTGCCATGCCTTCACTCGCAGGGCTGACTCGCGTGAAGCCAAATTTTTCGTACAACTCCGGGACATCAGCCATTAAAGTTACATAAGCACCATCACAGGCATTTTTATCGAGCCAGTTTGCCAAATTTTCCATTAACTTGCGGCCCAGCCCCTTTCCCTGATGCTCTGGATCAACAGCTACATCGACAATTTCCATATTAATGGCGCCGTCGCCCACTATACGTCCCATGCCAACGACAGCATTCTGCCAGCATATATGCACGCCATAACAGCTGTTAGGAAGCCCCAGGCGGACACCCTCTGCGGTACGAGGCGTCAACCCTGAGATAATGCGTAAGCGGCAAAAATCCTCTACGGACGGAACAGTTTCAACAACCTGATAGTAATCAGACAAAAGGTTATCCTCTGGGTAAGAGTCCACTTTTGAGCCCAAAGCGGACTGACTTGGGCAGAGGGTCCGATATGAGCGAGGAGTGGATGTTAATATTTAAATGTGCTGAAAGTACAAACGCTTCGTTTGAGTCTGGATTGTCCACTGCCGTTTACTCTGATTATCTAAATGTGAGCGTTGGACATCCTTTTAAATCACTAGAAGAACTCCATTTTTTCATAGGGATGAGTTTTACAGGCGCTGAGGCGGCTCTCCAAATCTCCGTCATGAACTTCCAGTTTGTGTCCATCAGGATCCAAAAAGTAGATTGATTTCCCTTCGCTCTTATTTGTTTTCCACTCTGTAACACCCGATGATTTTAGGTGATCAGCATACACATCGAAATCTTCGCTTCGGATGCTGAATGCGTAATGAGTGTAATCCTCCCGTTTAGTCACTGCATCAGCAGAAAGGCATAACCACAGATTTCCCAGGCACAGGTAAGCGCCGCTGGCCCATCTGGCCTTAGGTATAAAACCAAGAATATTAACGTAAAAATCAAAGCTTATTGAAACATCACTTACGGCGATGGTTATGTGATTCAGTCCGTTAAGCATGCGGTGTCTCGCGAGCAGGGGGCGGGAGGCTAAGAGTAACTCAGCTCATCGCCTGCGTGAATCGGAAGTATGAGATCCGCTTTTGGCACAGAGCGGACGCAGAAGTAAGGTCCGCTATGAGCAAAAAGCGGACGTCAAAGTTATTACGACAGGGTAGTTCTGCCACATTAAACATAACAACTCGGCCGAAAAATAATCTCAGCACTCTCCCCAGTGCATGTTTTGAATAACAACCCTGTATCCATCTATGTCCTCGAAGGTAACGCCATTGCGGTCCCAGTAAGGATTGAATGATTTAACCCTGGTAAAGCCAGCAGCATCCATATTTTCACAGGTAATTCGCCAGCTATCTTTTTCAGGAATGTACAGAACCAGAAGATCTTCATTTGAGGGCGAAGGTATCACCGGATGATCATGGTACTGGGTAAACTCAAGGTGCCAGGATAAGCCGTTCAGTCCTAACATATATCCGCTGAATCCATCGTGGTCAGTAAAACCGCCGATTTTTTCTAACCCAAGCCCGTTACAGTACAATTCACAGCTTTTGCTGAGTGCGCTGACAGGTCTGGCTATCCTCATGTGCTGCAATACCATAAACATCTCCCTTTCTTAACCTGACTTACCATAACACCCCTGTTGCGCTCCGACTTCAGTTAAGGGAGAAAGCTATACAACGTTCTCCAATAGCAGCTTTGCCTGAAGATATTCATAGCTGGTCAGCTCAATCTTATTATCGCTAAGATCTTTAAAGTACACGGACATAGATACATCGTGATCGCATACGGTAAACGGGATGCTTTTAGCGTTGAGAGCAGGCACAAGACTGAAAAACGCAGCCGCTTCTACCGCGAAAGCCACCGTATGACCGGGATGCTGATTTTTCCTGAGAAACAGGGAAAGTGATGCGCCGTTATTTCTGATAACTAGCGGCCCTCCCTGCTCAAACCAGAAGTACAGCGAGTCGTCGCGGGAAAAGCCAAGAACCTCTTGGTACCAGCGTTCTGCCGGTTCAATGTTCTCGACGTATACGTGTATGTGGTCAATCTTCGTTATCTTCACAGTCGCCACCCTGATTGTTATTACCAAAGAGACTCTCTTAGTCATTTTTGATAAACAACCCACCAAGCACATGACAACACTCGATTTACCATAAGATCTCATCGATGGCGGCTTCAGATATTCAACATAGCAGTCGTTTACAACGTCCGCTTTTGGCACACAACGGTCATTCCTTGTAAAACTGTTTCCCTTTCATGCTTTTCGGCAAGTTTCGCCGCACAGCATAAGTATGCGTTTCGGGCTAATTGGCGTAGGTCCGATGGCAATAGAAAAGGTCAGGCAGTGAGCGGTGCTAAATTTAGGTATCTGCTGAACTCCGTATTTTCACCATTACTTCTTTGTTCTGATTATGTGGACTTCCTACCTTGCTGTTCGTCGGGGGGCAATTTGAATCGCAATCAGGTAAATCGCCCAAACATTAGCTTCCATCTCGTCTTCAAGAATTGCGGCTGTGGGTGATGGAGTTATGGGGCAGGAATGGGGTAAGGGGGGCTAAAAATTTGACATGGAGTTGATAATCATTATCATTTATGCGGATTGTGAAAGGAGAACACATGAAAATCTACTGGACCCTAAAAAGCATTCCCGAACTGGCCGGCCTAACCCTGTGGGAGCGCGGAAGACGGTGGCGTAGCGCATATAAAGCAGCCTTCCGCCATTGGCAGACCTGGGCGGGCCTCGCCGTCTGCGGGGCCTTTGGCTACGCAGGATCGTATTTTTTCGGTATTGTCGGCACAGTGCTTCTGGCCGGGCTGGGCGGCTTTGTGTACGGTCAGATTGTGACACACGTAGTCCTTAAACATTATCGTCACCGGCTGCGCGGCGAAGCCGGCTGATCTTTCTGAGCTGTACAGCCTTCGCGCGTAGCAGACCCGCACGCGACAGGTTTTAGCTCAACGCATCCCAGTGAATGTAGCGCTGAGTCAGCTCAAAGTCAGCCAGTAGTAGTACTGGCTCCAGGAGCCGGGGAAAAGAAGACAGCGACGCACCAAAAGCGTAGCGGCGCTCAGCTTCAGTCACGTTTTCTGTCGTTCAAGCGCGCTATGGTGGTGAAACCAGCCCAAGCTAAGTCCTTTTGCTGGCTGCGGAATAAACATTTAACTGACGTAAACAAACATTGTTCATCATCTGTTCATCTAGCAATTAAAGCATGGTTGATAGAACATCTGATTCTGGCAAGCGGCATTTCTAATGCAAGCCTAAGGACGGCTATGAGCGAGAAACGGACTCAAGGGTAATATGTTAGGTAACATAGAAATGAAAATCTAAAAACGGATGCCACTTCCAGTGAAAGAAAACAATTGCCAGACCTGTAATCAGCCAATGAGTAAGACACCAGACACATTGAATTTTGACTGTGGCGGAGACTGTTTAAGTTGCATGGCCTGGCATGGCGATCCAGACGCATTGGAGGTGGTTGAAAGATTTACAGGTGAAAAAGTTGATGTCCGTGGACATCGATAAGTTTCATGTAAGGTTGAAGGTCAGCCATGAGCGAAAAGCGGACGTTTACTTTTTGAATGCAGAATGCCAGACGATACACAAACTGCATAACAGGCGTGATGCCGCAGACAAGGAAGCTACCATCCTTCCTGGCGGCCGGTTAGTCACTGATAACTGCTGCATAAGCGGATTAGTTGAGCGGTGACGCCACCTATAGCGGCCGCAAAACTAAACGTCCCCCCGAGCGAACGCGAGCATTGACGCGGCAAAGACAAATATCACGTGGCCCAGTGCATACAAGCAGAACGCAACCGACAGGGTACTGAACTCTGACATTCTGTTCGCCTGGCGGGGCATCAACCAGGCGCCTGCAACCGGACAAGCAAAACAAATGAAAAAATACCCTGTTTGTGCTTCTGTCATACTGATGGCATGAAAATGCAGGGGTAGCAACACAACGGCGGTGAAAAAAACATTCATGGACGATAGCGCGGCAGTCTATGTCAGTCTGACTTCAGCAGACGCTTTTACCTTCGCTTCTGATAGAACGCTGTCTTTCTCAGTGTTGTCATCCGGACGCGGAACAAATATGAGCAACCTGGCTGCAGGATGTACTGCAATAACTCGACTGTGCTCATCATGTTTATTCCCTTGATTTACTTCACCCACCATCGCTGCGCTTACAGCCCGTTACTTGCGGGTAAGGCAAGCAAACCAGCATCGTTTTCTTCTTCGGTTCAAAGCCATGATCAATCATGCAGCGTTGGGCTTGAGCTGTGCGTCCGATACTGGCTAATGCCAGATTCGATCCGAGTGGTTTCGGGTAGCCGCAGGCATACATTACGGGCAGCGCTTCCTTATTGTTGGCAATCTCAACTGAATAATGCTGAGATGCGCCCGCTTTACGCCAGGTGATCTGCATGTCTTCATCTCGGCCAGAATTCGGTTTGATTGGGTAGAAGCCATCATCAGCGTTAAAGGGTAAAGCTTCGAGTTGAGACAAGCTCAGCGGATGGCCCTGTTTTTCTTCAACGCAGGCCGGCAGTTCCTTCATGACTTCACAAAATTCAAACCCGTTTTTCCGCGTAAATCCCAGACGTTGCATACATTGGAATTGCAGCACCTGTTGGTTTACAGGTAAGTCATTCAATGTGCCTTTTTCGGGTTCGCCACAGGCCTTCATCGCGGCCCTAACGTCATCTTCTGTCGTTGAAGGTCGCTGCCACTGCGTAAATTGAGCTGGCGGCGGGCATCCGGTGAGTAAAAACAGGGAGGTGATTACCGCAGGTAAAGTCATAAAGTGCGATTTACGTAACATAGCGATCCTTATTTGTAACGCTCAGGCTGCGCTATTACTGCTTAAATATTGAAGAATATCAACTATGAAGAATAATCAGGGAAGACGTGTTGTGATCGCCACACAGGCCCAGGCCACACAAAATTCAGGCAATAAAAAACCCGCACGAGGCGGGTTTTTTTATTATCAGCAGGTCTTATCTGCTCAGACTATTGTCTTCATCGCTGTTGTAAGCGTCGCTGATAATGCGCGCGGCTTACAGAGGGGTAACGTTACCCGCTGCTGGGCCTTTGGCGCCATTTTCAATGGTGAAGGAAACTTGCTGACCTTCATCAAGAGTTTTGTAGTTGTCGCTCTGAATAGCAGAGAAATGGACGAATACGTCCTTGCTGCCATCGTTAGGAGTGATAAAGCCAAAACCTTTATCAGAGTTAAACCATTTTACTAAACCAGTCATTTTGTTAGACATAGATACTTCCTTAATTGATGAGCCACTAATAGTAGCGATGATGGCCTGAAGTGAAAGATTAACTTATTGGGCACTTAGGAGGAGGCTCTCGAAGAAGGATATCTAGGGATAACACTTGAACTGAGGACTGCTTTACTAAAACTGCTTCATAAGGTCTGTGTTCCAAACCGATGACGCATTAAGACATAGCGATAATAATTTAGCAACGAATATGTTTATTTATTTTAACCGTTTAAACACTTGGATGGCTGAACGGCCGCTCACACCTCGTCCTCTAACGACGCGGTAAAAAACTGGCTCAGCAGTTGCCAAAGGTAATGTGCGGCGGGCGTTAGCCGATGATCGGCACTGCGCAGCAGATGGCACTGACTTTCGCGCGCGATGCGATGATCAATCGGGATCGCCACCAGCTCGCCGCGCTGCAGCGGCGCTTTTATCGATTGCGCAGTCATAAATGAGATACCCAATCCAGCCTGCGTCAATGCAATGGCGCTGGAGAACAGGTTGCAGCAGTACGAGGGGGTGAAAATCAGCGCTTCACTTTTGAAAATAGCGTTGATGTAGCGCTGCAGGCCGAAGTTCTCGTTCATGGCAATTAAACGATGTTCGGTTAACTGGCTAGCGCTCACGGTGGCAAGTCCAGCTAAAGGATGATCCGGCGGCACAATGGCGCAGATCGGTCCGCGTTGAAAGCTTAGGCACTTCACGCCCGGCGGTCCGGCAGGGCCAAAACTCACTGCCATATCCACCTCACCTTTGGCAATCAGCATCACCGTGGTTTGCATATCGCCAGACATGATGTTCACAAACACGCCGGGATAGGCGACGGAAAACGCCTTCACCACATGCCGCACGACATCGTCCACCATGCCCTGGCCGACACGAATGTTGATCGATCCGCCGCGCATATGGCGTAAATCCTGCAACTGGCGTTCCAGTTGCTTGCGGCGCTGGCTGGTTTGCGCAAAATCCTCCGCCAGCATTTTTCCCGCTTCGGTCAACACCACGTTGCGCCCACGCCGTTCAAGCAGTGGCAGTTGCAGGCTGCGTTCCAGTGATGATAGCTGTCGACTGATCACTGAGGGATTGATGCCGAGCGCATCCGCCGCGCGTCGAATACCGCCATGCACGCCGACTTCATACAAATAACTTATGGCTTTCTCAGGATAAGTGGACAACGTCATAATTTTTGCCAATCTGTTGCTTTCAGAGCAACAATATTAACATTTACTGCTTATTTTTTAACGGCAATCTTTCTGCGCATACTGGCTAAGACACTTAGACAGATGGGTAATAATATGAAAAATATAAAAGATTATTTGCAACAACATGCCGCTGAGATTCTGGGGGACATCAAACGTCTGGTGGCGGCGGAGTCGCCTTCACACGACAAAGTGGCGGTAGATCGTTGCGGTGAGGTGCTGCAAAGCCTGTTTCAGCAGCGTTTGGGCATCAGCGCCAACGTCTCGCCGCAGCAGGAATACGGCAACCATCTCAAATTCACGCTGGGTGATTCTGGTCCGCAAACCACCATCATTGGTCATTTCGATACCGTTTGGGATCATGGCGAGCTAACGCTGCGCGAAGAGGACGGTAAATTGTTTGGGCCTGGCGTGCTGGATATGAAAGCCGGGCTGGTGCAGGCGATGTGGGCGGTGCGTGCCTTACAGGCGCTGGATCAGCTGGCGGGCAAACGCATCGTCTTCCTGTGCAACAGCGATGAAGAGTTGGGTAGCCCAAGCTCCAGCGACTGGCTGGCACAACATGCGCCGGGCGCCGATCAAGTGCTGGTGGTCGAGCCGGCCGTGGCGGGCAGCGGCGCATTAAAAGTGGCACGCAAAGGCACCGGACGTTACGACATCACCATCAGCGGTCAGGCGGCACACGCGGGTAATAATCCGGAAGAGGGCGTCAGCGCGATTCAGGAGATGGCGCAGCAAATTCTGGTGCTGCATGCCTTGAATGCTCCAGAGCGCGGCACCACGGTGAATGTCGGCATTGCCAACGGCGGCGGGCGCATCAATGTGGTCGCGGACAAGGCGGAATTGGGCATTGATACGCGTGTCACCAGTGAAGAAGAGGCGCAGCGCATCGATGCTGCCATCAAACAGCTCACGCCATTTAGCGCGGGGATTGGGATCAGCGTCAGCGGTGGGCAGAAACGTCCGCCGATGCGCCAAACGCCTGCTTCACTGCTGCTGCTTAAACATGCACAGCAGGTGGGGCTGGCGTTAGGTTTCGCGCTGGAAGGAAAATCAGTCGGCGGCGGCAGCGACGGTAACTTTACCGCTGCGCTGGGATTACCGACGCTGGATGGGCTCGGCGCCACCGGCTCGGGCATTCACGCCCGTCACGAACACATCATTATTGCGGACATCGTCCCGCGCGCCGCGTTAGTCGCAGGCATGATCCTCACTGATGCTGAGGAGGCAACGCCATGTCGCAGTTAAACGTTCAACACGTCAGCCGCGCCGCGCCAGTGCAGGAGAGCGGACAAAGCCCGTATATGCTGCTGTTCATCATTTTAGTGCTGGCAGCGGTCGCAACCTGGCTGATTCCGGCGGGCGTGTTCGATTTTGTCACGCGCGACGGCATCAAATTCGCGGTGAAGGACAGCCTGCATGCGGTGCCGCAAAGCGGGGTTTATCCGCTGGAGATTTTCACCGCCATCGCTAAAGGGATGGTGAAATCTGCGCCGATCATCTTTCTAATCCTGTTTACCGGCGGTGTGCTGGCAGTGGTTGAAGAGACGGGGGCGATTGCCACTGCATTGAATTCGCTATCACGCAGCACGCGGCTCAGCGATACACGCATGGTACTGATTTTCGGCACTATCTTTGCTTTACTCGGTACAACCGGCGTGGTGGTGAATGCGGTGGTGGCGTTTGTGCCGATTGGCCTGCTGGTGGCGCGATCGATGGGATTGCCGCCGATTCTCGGTGCGTCACTGGTTTACCTCACCTGCGCGGCTGGCTTTAACGTGGCGATTCTCAACCCAGCAACCACCGGTTTGACGCAGCATCTGGCGCAACTGCCGCTGTTCTCCGGCATGCTGCTGCGCGGCATTACCTGCCTGTTATTTGTGGTTAGCGCCGTGGCTTACTTGATGTGGTCAATTCGTCGCGCGCGTCAGGATGGCTATTTGCGCCCAAAGCAGGCGCAAGGCAGCGAACAGGCGGCAATAGTCACCGGTCGTCATAAGCTGATTTTGAGCACGGTCGCGCTGTCGCTGCTGCTGTTTATCAGCGGCGCGGTGAAGTTCCACTGGGGCACCAGTGAGATGTCAGCGATGTTTATTCTGCTCTCCATCGCGGTGGGATTGATGGGGCGCATGACAGGTTCGGATATCGCTAATACCTTCCTCGGCGGCTGTTCCAAGCTGGTGAAAGGCGCGTTTATCGTCGGCATGGCGGCTTCCATTTCGCTGGTGCTGCAACAGGGCAATGTGCTGGATCCGATTGTTGGATTCCTGTCAGATCTGCTCGCACCGATTCCGCCAACGGCGGCAGCAATTGGCATGTTTGTCAGCGCCGCCTTGATGCATTTCGGCATCTCATCCGGTTCCGGCGAATCGGCACTGCTGATCCCAATCTTCTCTCCGCTCGGCGATAACCTCGGTTTGACCCGTCAGGTGATGGTGCAGACGGTGCTGCTCGGCGAAGGCATCGTCAACTGCATGAGCCCAACCTCCGGCGTGTTGATGGCAGTGCTGGCTACCGCGAACGTATCCTTTGGCAAATGGCTGCGTTTCGTCGCGCCAGTCATCGCCGTGTGGTTTGTTATCTGCGTGGTGATGCTACTGATTGGCGTGGCGATTAATTGGGGACCGTTCTGATAACACATGAGGAAGCCTGAAAGGGGCTTCCTCGCAACTTCGCATAGTAATGATCTAAATTTCTGATCTACGGGTTCAAATCTTGTCATCACCGCGTGTTCATATACAACTTCTCGCGCCCGAAACTCAATACTTCAAGCACACCGATCTCAACGAGTTGCTTAAGATAAGCAGATCCCGTCTGACGTTTTGCCATCCCGCGTTCAACCTCGAATTATTTAGGGTATATAATCTAACCGGTTAAGTGGCTTGATCTGCCCGTTGAGCACATCAGCTTTTCCACTCCCTATTCGTGGCGGTGAATTTCAGAGGCATACATTATGCGAACACTTCAGGTGGCCTGGTCTCTTATTCTTGTCCTGTTTATTTTCCCCGCCACAGCGGCTAACTCGCTCAGCGACGGCTGGGAATGGCTCAAGCAGGACGTTTCTCAAACCTGGCAAGAACCGCAATATTACGATCTCTATCTGCCTTTCATCAGCTGGCATGCCCGTTTCGCCTACGATAAAGATAAAACCGATAACTACAATGAAACGCCGTGGGGCGGCGGATTGGGCGTATCGCGCATTAATGAAGACGGTAACTGGAGCGCGCTCTATGCGATGGCGTTCAAAGATTCGCATAACGAATGGCAGCCGATCATGGGTTATGGCTGGGAGAAAGGCTGGTATCTGGATCAACAGCGCGATTTTCGTCTCGGGCTCGGACTCACTGCCGGGATTACCGCACGTGATGACTTCGCCAATTACGTACCGCTGCCCATTGTGCTGCCGCTGTTCTCCGCCGGTTATAAACGCCTCAACGTGCAGTTCACCTATATTCCTGGCACTTACAACAACGGTAACGTGCTGTTCGCCTGGTTGCGCTATGCCTTCTGATTCCGCTAACGCGTTACACAAAGATCGCATCAGCAAAGTCCTTAAGCGCGTCGCGCTGGGTTTGCTGGTTTTACTGGTGATGTTCCTGGTGATCCGCGGTTACCAATCTGAACAGGGGCCGCCACTCCATCGCTGGCATACCTGGTCAGCAGATGAAATGTCCGTGGATGAGGTCGATCGCGCCAGTTTCGCAGATTATCTGACGCGCGAAGCGGCGATTTTCCGCGACATGAAAGTCAGCGTGACCGATCAACTCAGTGACGATGAGAAAACGGCACTGAACCGCTTCAACGCACAGAGCCCGGTTTATCCGGCGCGATTTGATACTGACTGGAACCGCTCTTATATCCTCCAGCCAGAAGGAAAAGTGATAGGCGCGGTAGTATTGCTGCATGGATTAACCGATTCGCCCTATAGCATGCGCTATCTGGCGCAGGCATATCAGCAAAAGGGTTTTGTGGCGGTGGTGCCGCGATTGCCGGGGCACGGCACGGCGCCCGGTTCGCTCACCAACGTTGACTGGCAAATGTGGATGGCGGCAACGCGTTTAGCGGTGCGCGAAGCCACGCACCTCGCGGGAACCAACGTGCCTTTGCATCTGGTTGGTTATTCGAATGGCGGCGCACTGGCGGTGAAATACAGCCTCGATACGTTGCAGAATAACGCGCTGCGCAAGCCGCAACAGCTGGTATTGCTGTCGCCGATGATTGGCGTTACTGCCTATGCGCGCTTTGCCGGTTTAGCTGGCTGGCCCGCTATCATTCCAGGCTTCGCCAAAGCGGCGTGGCTGAGCATCATCCCGGAATACAATCCCTTTAAGTACAACTCGTTTCCGGTGCGCGCGGCGCGTCAATCGTGGCTGTTAACGCAGGCGATGCAGGATCAGCTGCTGCATGTGATACGCAGCGGCACCCTGCAGGCGTTTCCCCCCGTGTTGACCTTCCAATCGGTACTGGATTCGACCGTTAGCACCCGCGCGGTGGTGAATGGGTTCTATCGCTATTTACCGGATAACGGCAGTGAACTGGTCATGTTTGATGTTAACCAGGCCGCGAATTTACGCGCACTCTTCAGGCCCACACTCTATTCAGCGGTGAACAGTTTATTGCCGCCTGCGCCGCGTCGCTACGCATCAACGGTGATCACCAACGCATCCCCCACGACCTATCAAACCGTAGCGCGTACAACACCGGCCGACCAGACACAAGAGATCGTGCGTTCGATGCATGAAGCCTGGCCGCTGGATACCTATTCGTTATCGCATATTGCCGTGCCGTTCCCGCTCAGCGACTCGCTGTATGGCCGCGTGCCAACGGAAAAGAATCGTTATGGCATCAGCTTTGGCACTATCTCGCTGCGCGGTGAAACCGCCAGCCTGATCGTTGGGTTGGATACGCTAATGCGCAACACCTCCAATCCGTTTTTTGATTACATGATGCTGCAAATAAAAGGGCGCATTGACTGCAGCAGTCAGGCTGAAATCGCGACATGCCTCAAAGCGTTATGACCTTTTTCAGCCAACCGCTGGCGAGGATCAGCTTTGACAGCAGCACCGAGGCGGCAAACGTCACGGCAATCAGCGTCAACTTAGTGGCCAGTGACGTGATTGGAATCAGCGCGGTGAGCAGATGGAAAACCGAGTAGTGAAGAATATACACCCCGGTCATGGTTTTGCTGATGGTTGCCAGTATGGTCTCTTTGACGGCGGCATTGCGGCGGAAGCGTACCTGGCTGGCCGCGATCACCAGCACCACCACCAGCAGATAGATCTGCGAGCCGGTGAGAATAAAGGCGTTACGATCGGCTTTGAACAGGGCAAAGAAGAAGTGCTGCTCATAAAACCAGGTAAACAGGTAGATAAAGGGCAGGGCGATCACCGCGCCGCGCGCCACTTTTTTACGCTCCATCCAGTCGGCGATCGCGGGGTCGCACAGTAGCTGGCCGGTTAAGTAAAACAGCAGCCAGGTCCAGAGCCGATACTGCGGCTCAAGGCGGAACAGCGGATCGTCCGGATGCAGCACCGCCAGCAAATCGTAGCCATACGAGAAGGCCAGCAGCGCAAACACCAGTGCGCAGAACGCGCGCCGATGCTGGCTGAGCCAGATCATCAGCG
Source organism: Pantoea sp. X-Soil-ISGK-421 (assembly GCF_059730785.1). Taxonomy (NCBI): domain Bacteria; kingdom Pseudomonadati; phylum Pseudomonadota; class Gammaproteobacteria; order Enterobacterales; family Erwiniaceae; genus Pantoea; species Pantoea sp. X-Soil-ISGK-421. The sequence goes on from NZ_AP035980.1 coordinate 121,671, forward strand.
GGTGAAAGCTGTAGATGATAATGAACGAGAAGACAAACCACGGCTGAATCAGGTAGCCGCGCTGATAGGGTTCCCACAGGTAATAGACCGTCATCCAGAACAGAAACACGATCACCAGATTGCGAATCTTGCCCATCTGCCAGTTTACATCCTGCTCGGAACGGGCATCCATAATCCCGGCGACGACAAAAAACAGCGGCGTGGCGATGGTGGAGATAAAGGTCAGAAACGCCAGAATCCAGTGGTAATCATAATCGTAGCGATCCCAGGTGTTATACACGGTGAAAAATGTCACCGCCGTCATACATCCCAGCGTTTTAATCACATTGAGGCCGGTCACATTCATGAGGCGATCGCCACCTGCTGGCGGTGGAAGCAGGCGTAAATCACCGGCAGCACCAGCAGTGTTAGCACAGTAGCAAAGCCTAAACCAAACATGATCACCACCGCCATGCTCTGGAAGAAAACATCTCGCAGCAGCGGCGCCAGCCCGAGCACGGTGGTAAAGGCGGTCAGCAGAATAGGGCGCAGACGCGAGGTGGCGGCGTAGATGATCGCTTCAGCCTGTGGCTTCAACCGTTTCTGTTGCTCAATCTCCTCGACCAGCACAATACCGTTGCGGATCAGCATGCCACTTAGGCTCAGCAGGCCGATAAGTGCCATAAAGCCAAACGGAATGCCGGTGATTAAAAAGCCCGGCGTCACGCCAATCAATGCCAGCGGTACCGTCAGCCAGATAGCGACAGCGTTCTTAAGCGAACTGAACATCAGTACGGTGATGACGAACATCACCAGATAACCCAGCGGCAGCGAGGTAAATACGCCTTGCTGCGCTTCACTGGAGCTTTCGGCATCGCCACCCCACTCAATGCTGTAGCCGTGCGGCAACGGGATCTGGTCAATCTGCGGTTTAACGCGCGCCAGAATATCACCGGACGTGTCATTACTGAGGGGATTGGGATCGGTCTGCACGGTGAGAACACGGCTGCGATCGCGGCGCAGAATCAGCGGATCTTCCCATTGCAGCGTAAAGCCGCTCACCACGTTGCTGAGCGGAATGTACTGCTGTTGGCTCTGGCTCCACACCAGTACGTTATTAAGATGATTGGCATCCTGCCGCTCGCTGGCGGGGGGACGCACGATAACCGGCAGCAGATCAGCGCCTTCACGGTACAGTCCAACGCGGCTACCTGTGAAATTCATCTCCAGCGCGTTATCCACATCCTGCTTATCCACGCCCAATTCACGTCCCAGTGCCAGATTGTATTGTGGGCGGATCACTTTGCTGCGGTTTTGCCAATCATTACGCACGCTGTCGGTAGCGGCATCGGCGGTCAGGATGTCGCCCACCTGGCTGGCAATCAGGCGCATTCTGTCGGGATCGGGGCCTTTGATACGCACTTCAATTGCGCTGCCCCCTGAAGGGCCAAACATCACCCGTTTAGTACTGGCGTTAACCTGCGGATACTGGCGCGCAATATAGGCATCAATACGGTGTGAAAGCGCGGCGATATTGCGTTGGTCGTCCATACGCACCATGATCTGCGCATAGTTGCTGTACTGGCGTTGCCCGTTATAGGTGAGAATAAAACGCATGCTGCCCTGACCGATGGTGGTGACCGTTGAAACGACCCCTTTTTGCCCGGTGATCGATTTTTCAATATCGCTGGCCATCTGCTCGGTGGCATTGATGTCGGTGCCATACGGCAGCCAGAGATCGACAAAGAAGATGGGCGTATTCGCGGACGGGAAAAAGTTTTGCCGCACCGAACCAAAGCCCCAAATTGCCAGCGCTAGCAGCACCGCCATCAGTGAAAGCGTGAGGGTTTTTTGCCTGAGTAACACGTTCAGTGTGCGCTGATAAAGGCGATAAAAACCGCCGTCGTAAGGTGAAACGTCGGCCGCAGCCTTGGCGGGTGCCTGAGTTTTAAATAGCCACCATTTAATCAACACCGGCGTAATCGTCAGTGCCGAGAACCAGCTCAGCAGCAGGGAAATCAGCAGCACCTGGAACAGCGATTTGCAGTACTCGCCGGTGGAATCCTGCGATAAACCAATCGGCGCAAACGCCAGAATGGCGATGATCGTCGCGCCCAATAGCGGAAAGGCGGTACGGCGAATCACAAAATTGATGGTGGTCATCAGCGGCGAATTTTGCTGGCGCGCGATAAGCACGCCTTCGACAATCACAATCGCATTATCCACCAGCATGCTAAGCGCGATAATCAGCGCGCCCAGCGAAATGCGCTGCAATTCGATGCCGCACAGATACATGATCAGCAGCGTGCCCAGCACATTAAGCGCCAGCGACAGCGCAATAATAATGCCGCTGCGCACACCCATAAAAATCAACAGCACGCCAACGACAATCGCCAGCGCCATCAGGAAGTTAGCAATAAATCCATTCACGGAGTGCGCGACTTCCGCCGCCTGATCGTAAAACACGTTGATCTGAATGCCCGCCGGTTTTTCAGCCGACATTTGCTGCAGTTTGGCCTCCAGCGCGTGCCCGACATCAATCACATTCACGCCGGGAATAAACGAAATCCCCATGGTGACGGCCTGACGTCCGCTGGCATGGTAAATGCTGGAGGGCGATTCGCTCAGCCCGCGCGATAGCGTAGCGATATCGCGCAAGCGAGTCGTGGCGTGATCGCCCGGCGGACTGACCAGCAGATCACTCAACTCCTCGATGTTTTGAAACTCGCCGGTCGGATGCAAACGGATCGCTTCCGTCCCGGCTTTGATGTCGCCCGCATTAGAGACCACATTGAGGCGGCTCAGTACGCTGGCGAGTTGCGGCAGCGTAATGCCGCGCGCAGCCATCATCGTCAGGGAAACATCGATATTGATCTGCTGCGGGATCACGCCGCCCAGCGCGACTTTTCCCACGCCCGGCACCAGCACCAGTTCACGACGCAGCTGTTCTGCGTATTGCACCAGTTCCGGGTTGCTGAAGTTGTCGCCAGAAATGGCGAAGAAGAAACCAAACACATCGCCAAAATCATCATTGACGAAAGGTGCCGCCACGCCGGGAGGAAAGAAACGCGCCGCGTCGCCCACTCTGCGCCGCAGTTCATCCCAGATTTGCGGTAGTTGATTGGAGTGGTAACGCGAATCAATGTTCACTGTAATCTGTGACAGACCGTTGGAAGAGATAGAGCTGACATTATCCAGATAGGGCAATTGCTGCAGCGCATTTTCCAGTGGCAGGGTGACTTCCTCTTCAACCTGTTGCGCGGAGGCGCCGGGATAGTGCGTGACAACTATCGCTGTCTTAATGGTAAAAGCCGGATCTTCGAGACGACCAATATTGAGCAAGGCGAAAATGCCGCCGACGCCCAGTAACAGCATCGCCAGCCAGACGCGGACCGGATTATCGATAAACTGCCGAGAGATATCCATTACAGCCCCCGCTCACGGGTCCAGATACGCACCGGCTGTTGGGCATGCAACTCATTGACGCCTGCGGCGACCACGCGGTCACCTGCCTGCAACCCGGCGGTAATCACCACGCCACGATCGGTGACTTCACCCACGCTGACTTTGCGATCCTCTAATGTCAGCTGGTCGCCGCTGCCTTGCACCACCCAAACATGCGGTTCATTGCGCTGGCGGTTATCGGGATTGAATACCGCTTCCACCGGCACCACCAACGATTCACGATTTACGTTGGCGGGAAGATTGGCGAGGTTGATCGTCACCGTGCCACTGACGCCGCCCACCGCCGGGAAGTCCGCCGGACGTGGCATGGTGAGAATGATCTGCCAGGTCAGCGAATGCGTGTTGCTGCTCCCGGTGTGCTCTTTGTATTCGGCCTGGAATTCGCGCTCCGGCATGCTGTTAATGCGCACCACCGGGCGATAAGCCAGATTGCGCATATCCAGTGCGGTAAACAGATTTTCCGGCACGCTAAACACCACATCGAGTAAGTCGTTGCGGGTCAGGGTGGCGATAGTTTGCCCGGCGGCGACCACCTGATGATTGCGCACGTTGACGACCGCGGCTACACCGCTGAATGGCGCTGTCAGCGTCATTTGGCTTAACTCTTCCCGGGCGATTTGCAAAGCGGCATTGGCTGCATCGCGGTTGGCGCGCTGTACATCCATTTCTGCCTGCGAGATCGCCTGTCGCCCAGACAGCGTCTGGAATCGGGCAAATTGCCGTTGGGCAAGCGTGGCCGCAGTCTGGCGTTCATTGACGCGCTGCTGTGCTTCGCGTGCGGTGAGCCTGGCGATAAGCTGACCCTGCTCGATGCGGTTGCCCTGGCGAATATCCAGCGTTTCGATCTGTCCTCCCCGTTTGAATGACAAATCGGTGGAGTCACCGGATTCAATCCGTGCCGGGAAGATGCGTTGTTGAGATTCACCGGAAGCCACCACCTCAACGACTTTAACCATGCGCGGCGGCGGGGGAACTTCCTGTTTTTTTTGATCGCAACCGGTTGTTATAAAAATAACAATGGCAACCAGAGTGAAATAACGAGTCACTGTTTTATCCTCAGCAACAACGGTTTAATCGTTGACGTTATTATTAGTGGCGAATTTATCTGCCAAGCATAGAAACCACCGCAAAGGTGAACAGTCCTACGGCAGAGCAAGTGATGATCGCAAAGATGACATAAAGACTTAGTCGGAGCAGGCTATAACCATACATCGTTGCCTCCATTAACCATGAGCGCAGAATAACCACGCCATCGCCCTAAAAGGTGAGAAGTATTAACAAGATGTTTTGTCATCGATGAGCATAGACTCAGATGTCAAAAAAAGTAAAGGTGTGTAGCTTGTAATATTTTTAATGAAATAATCATTATTTAATGCTGTAAAAATCTACTTTATTGGATATATAAACCATCATGTCGGCATTATATGCTGATCAGGATCAACATTAATATCCGCATTAAATTATCCATCTTTATGAATCGCCACTCTTTTTATAAATTATTAGCAGGGTCGGATTAGTCTGATGAGAGAGGCGTGTTCAGCTTCAAACGTTTTATTGCGAGATGAATGCGATGAATATCCCTGTGCTACGTTTATAACGTTAATTTTTCAAAATAATATCTTTTTTATAGAGAAAATAGGGCAGTTACTCTGCAACTCAGCAGGCATTAATGACATATATTTCAAACAGAAACGGACCATTGCTCAAAACGAGCACGTCAGGTCTGTTCTTTTCGTTCAATGGCGTCTTGTTAATCACGGGATATCACCGCCTTGATTTCCGAAACAGGATTTGAGGAGAAAGCGATGAATACTGCTAAACCGGAAAGTACCTACTATCAACTTTCTGTCGATGAAACGCTGGCCAGTACGCAAAGTTCAACCGAGGGAATCAGCGGTGCTGAAGCGGCGGCGCGCTTAACGCAATACGGGGAAAATGCCCTGCCACAGAAACCCGGTAAGCCGGCTTGGTTACGTTTTCTCGCTCACTTCAACGATGTCTTAATCTATGTTCTGCTGGCCGCTGCGGTACTGACGGCCGTAATGGGACACTGGGTTGATACGCTGGTGATCCTCGGCGTCGCGGTGGTGAATGCCCTGATTGGCCATATTCAGGAGAGCAACGCGGAAAAATCCCTGCAAAGTATTCGCAACATGCTCTCCAGCGAAACGGTGGTGATCCGCGCGGGTAATCATGAGACGCTGCCCACCACCGCGCTAGTGCCGGGTGATGTGGTGGTAATCCGCGCGGGCGACCGCATACCGGCGGACCTGCGCGTCATCGAAGCACATAATCTGCGCGTTGAGGAAGCGATTCTGACGGGCGAATCGACGGTTGTTGAAAAAGGCACGGACGCACTTACCGGGGAGTTGCCGCTGGGCGACCGCACTAATTTGCTGTTCTCAGGCACGACCGTCAGCTCCGGCGGGGGCAAAGGGCTGGTGGTCGCAACCGGCGGTGCCACGGAGCTTGGGCACATTAATCAGATGATGTCCGATATCGAAAAGCACCGCACGCCGCTGCTGGTGCAGATGGATAAACTCGGCAAAGCCATTTTCCTGATCATCCTGGCGATGATGGCCGCGCTGTTTGTCTTCAGTCTGCTGTTCCGCGATATGCCGGTTTCTGAGCTGATGCTATCGCTGATTAGCCTCGCCGTGGCATCGGTACCTGAAGGTTTACCGGCGATTATCTCAATTATTCTCTCTCTCGGCGTGCAAACCATGGCGAAGCAGCAGGCGATCATCCGCAAACTGCCCACCGTGGAAACGCTGGGTGCGATGACAGTTATCTGCTCGGATAAAACCGGCACGCTGACCATGAATGAAATGACGGTGAAAGCGATTATTACCGCCGATCAGATTTATCGCGTCGATGGCGTCAGCTATGAACCGGTGGGCGCCATCCATAAAGCCGACGACGCTTCGCCGGTAAAGGTGACGCAAGGCTCAATACTGGAGCGCTATCTGCGCACCATCGATCTGTGTAACGACAGTCAGCTGATTAAAGATGAAACCGGCTTGTGGAAAATCACCGGCGGGCCGACGGAAGGTGCGCTCAAGGTGCTGGCCGCCAAAGGACATTTACCTTCCGTCACCACCGAACTGCGCAATAAAATTCCCTTTGATTCGCAATACAAATACATGTCGACGCACTATCTGATCGGCGATGAAGAGTGCGTGCTGCTGACCGGTGCGCCGGACGTGCTGTTCAGACATTGTCAGCAGCAGCAAACGGAAGCCGGGCTGCAGCCAATCGATCTGCCGTGGTGGGAAGCCAGGATAGAAGAGTATGCGCGCGAGGGATTACGCATGGTGGCGGCGGCCTGGAAACCGGCCACGCCAGGTCAAAGCGAACTGACGCATCAGGATCTACATCAGGGCATGATACTGCTCGGCATCGCCGGGATGATGGATCCACCGCGACCAGAAGCCATCACCGCCATTGGTGACTGCCTGCAAGCCGGGATTCGCGTCAAAATGATCACCGGTGACCATCCGCAAACCGCGATGAGTATTGGTCAGATGTTGGGTATCGGCAACGCCAGCACCGCGATCACCGGACGTGAGCTGGAAGTCATGGATGATCATCAACTGAGCGAGGCGGCGCAGGCTTACGACATCTTTGCCCGTACCAGTCCGGAAGATAAGTTCCGCTTGGTACAGGCTTTGCAGAGCAAAAAAGAGGTGGTCGGGATGACCGGCGATGGCGTAAACGATGCGCCCGCGCTCAAGCAGGCGGATGTCGGTATCGCCATGGGCATCAAAGGCACCGAAGTGACCAAAGAAGCCGCCGACATGGTGCTAACCGACGATAACTTCGCCACCATCGCCAGCGCGGTGCGAGAAGGACGCCGGGTTTATGACAATCTGAAAAAGACCATTTTGTTCATCATGCCAACCAACCTTGCGCAGGGCTTGTTGATCATCATTGCATTGCTGGCGGGAAACTTAATTCCGCTCACGCCGGTGTTGATTTTGTGGATGAACATGGCGACGTCCGCCACGCTCTCTTTTGGGCTGGCGTTTGAAGCGGGCGAGCAAAATATCATGCGTCGTCCGCCGCGCGATCCCAAACTGCATGTAATGGATGGTTTCGCCATCTGGCGCGTAATCTTTGTCGGTTCGATGATCGCTATCAGTGCCTTCGTGCTGGAGGCGTGGCTGCAACCGCGCGGCTATTCACCAGAATTTATTCGTACCGTGTTATTACAAACGCTGGTGACGGCGCAGTGGTTCTATATGTTGAACTGCCGTGTTTCCAATGGCTTCTCATTAAGCAAAGGGTTGCTGATGAATAAAGGTATCTGGATTGTCAGCGGGGTGCTGTTAGTCCTGCAATTACTGATTATCTACGCACCGTTTATGCAACTGCTTTTTGGTACCACCGCGCTACCGTTACGCTACTGGATTATTACCCTGATTATTGGCTTCGTGATGTTTTTAATTGTCGAAATCGAGAAACCTTTAACGCGGAGATTCAGAATCAACTAATAACGTGTGACATTCAGGCCGGTGTTATCATGGCCTGAATGTTTTTCCTCACTTGACCTCAAACAAGGCCCCGCGCACAGGTTTTTCTCTATAATACATTTTGTATAGGATGAAGGATCTTTATGATGGGACTGAACGAATTTCCTCTCTGGTCGAGGCTTTTACGCGTACTATTAATTCTCGCCACGCTAACCATAATTCTTACCGGTATCTATCTGGCATCAGCGTTAATTAATCAGGTGATGCTGTCGCTGTTTCTGGCGATTATGCTCGATCCGTTAATCAGTCGGCTTGAAAGAAAACGCGTGCCGCGTTTGCTGTCATCCCTGCTGGTGATCGTATTGCTGTTACTGGTGATCGTCTTCACCATCATCAAGCTGACCGTATTAACACCCGATTTAATTCAGCTGAGCCGCCAGGCACCGCTGCTGCTGGCCGAACGCTTCGAGCCGGTGACGCAGACGTTTAGTCATCTGGGCATTGTTTTGACGCCCAACGACATGCTGGCGTTTGTTGATGCGGGTGCGGTGGTGCGCTTTGTCACCAGTTTTCTCACGCAAATACCCAGCATTCTCTCCTGGTGGCTGATGGTATTTCTGATGCTGTTTTTCATGTTGTATGAAATGAGAAATTTAAAGATCCTGCTACGCAAACAGGCCGAAGGGAAATATCAGCGCTATTACGTGGCGCTTGAAGAGGGTGTGCAAAGCGTCATTGTTTACGCTCAGGTGAAAACGTTAACCAGTATTGTCGGTGGCATTATTGTATGGGCTGGCGCGCATCTTCTCGGCCTGAAGTTTGCCTTTTTCTGGGGTGTGATGATGTTTGTGTTCAACTATATTCCGGTGCTGGGTTCATTTATGGCGGCCATCCCGCCGGTGCTACAAAGTTATATGTTGTTTGATGTCCAAACCGCATTGGTGGTCGCGCTGTTTTTTGTCGCGCTAAATCTCATCCTTAGCTCAGTCATTGAGCCACTATTATTGGGCAAGCGGTTAAATATGGCGTTGACCACCCAGCTGCTGGCGTTTCTCATCTGGCAATCGCTGCTGGGCATCATCGGCGCGATTCTGGCGATTCCGCTGACCTTTATGTTGAAAAAGATATTACTGGCGAGCGCAGGACAACATATTAATGACGTTTCGTAGCGGCGCGCTGGTTCGCGCCGCTACGGCGTGTGCGTTGTTAGCGCTCAAGCCTTTTTAACAGTATGAAAACTTTGATACAGCACCGGCAATACCAGCAACGTCAGCACGGTGGCGAATCCCAGACCGAAAATGATCACCACCGCCATGCTCTGGAAAAAGACATCGCGCAGCAGCGGCAGCAGTCCGAGCACGGTGGTGAAGGCGGTGAGCAGAATCGGGCGCAGACGCGAAGTCGCGGCATCCAGGATCGCGTGCTGCAACGGCTGATGTAGCGCGAGCTGGCGCGTTTCCTCAACCAACACGATACCGTTACGAATCAACATTCCTGACAAACTCAGCAAACCAATCAACGCCATGAAACCAAACGGAATGCCAGTGAGCAGGAAGCCGCAGGTGACGCCAATCAGCGCCAGCGGCACGGTAATCCAGATTGCCAGCGCATCGCGCAGCGAGTTGAACATCAGCACGGTAATCACAAACATCGCGAGGAAACCCAGCGGCAGCGAACCGAGCAGGCCGCTCTGGGCATCGCGTGAACTCTCCAACTCGCCGCCCCATTCCAGATGATATCCCGCGCGTAAGCTCAGCTGATCGATAGCCGGCTGCACGCGCGCCACAATTTCCGCCGCGGTGCGGCCGCTGGCCGGATCGGGATCGGTCTGCACCGTTAACACGCGCATGCGGTCGCGGCGCATAATCAGCGGATCTTCCCACTCCAGTTGGAAATCGCTCACCAGATTGGCCAGCGGCACATAGCGCTGCTGCGCCTGACTCCACACCTGAATATTGCCAAGATGATCGATATTTTGTCGCTCGAACGCCGAAGTTTCTAGCATGATCGGCATCAGCCGCGAGCCTTCTCGCAGCAGGCCGACCGCGTCGCCGCTGAAGTTAATACGTAGCGCGCGATCGATATCACGCTTATCCACGCCAAGTTGCTGACCGCGTAGCGGCGAATACTGCGGACGGATCACTTTACTGCGCGCCTGCCAGTCATGACGTGGCGGAAACGCGCTGCCTTCGGCGAGGAAAATGTCGTCAATCTGGCTGGCAATCTGGCGCAACGTAATGGGATCGGGGCCGGTGACGCGCAACGCAATCGTGCTGTCGCTGGCGCTACCGAAATTAATGCGTTTGATGCGCTCCGTCACCTGCGGGAAGTTATCCCGGATGTGCTGCTCGGTCTGCTGGGCGAGCGTTTCCAGCTGCTTCGCGTCCTGCACACGCACCATTATCTGCCCGTAATTACTGTACTGCCGCGTGGCATCGTAGGTCAGCGTAAAACGCATCGCGCCCTGACCAATGGTGGTCACGGTGCTGGTCACCCCGGTCTGCTGGCTGATCCAGCCTTCAATCTCGCGCGCGGTTTGCGCGGTGTAATGGATGTCAGTGCCATACGGCAGCCACAGATCGGTGAAGAAAATCGGCGTATTAGAGGCGGGGAAGAAGTTCTGCTTCACGTAGCCAAAGCCATAGAACGATGCCGCCAGACACGCCGCCATCAGCACCAAGGTCGTGATGCGGAAGTGCAGCAGCGTGGTGAGCACGCGGCGATACAGGCGGAACAACACGCCCTGATATGGCTGCGCGGCTGTTTTACTGACCACCTGACGGCCATCCATCCACTGCACGAACACCGGCGTTAGCGTTAGCGCGGTGATCCAACTCAGTAGCAGGGAAATCAGCAGGACCTGGAACAGCGATTTGCAGTATTCGCCGGTGGAATCCTGCGATAAACCAATCGGTGCGAAAGCAATGATGGCGATCACCGTGGCGCCAAGCAGCGGCAGCGCGCTGCGTTTTACTATCTGCATCATCGCCTGTTGCAACGGCTTGCCGCGCTGACGATCGACCTTGATGCCTTCCACCACCACGATGGCGTTATCCACCAGCATGCTGAGCGAGATAATCAGTGCGCCCAGCGACACGCGCTGCAGCTCAAGCTTAAACAAATACATGATCAACAGCGTGCCAAGCACATTGAGCGCCAGCGAGGCAGCAATCACCATGCCGCTGCGAACGCCCATAAACAGCAGCAGCGTACCTACCACAATCGCCAATGCCATCAGGAAGTTATTGATGAAGCCATCGACGGACTGCTTCACTTCCTGCGCCTGGTTATAAAACACGTCCAGCGCGATGCCGAGGGGTTTGGCCTGCTGATGCTGCTGAATTTTGGCGCTTAACGCATCACCGACATCAATGACGTTGACGCCAGGCGCAAAGGAGACGCCCATCGCCAATGCGGCATCGCCGTTAGCATGATAGAGATTACCCGGCTGCTCGGTGACGCCATAGCTGACCGTAGCGATATCACGCAGCAGCACTTGCTGGCTGCTGCCAGGCGCGGAGATCGGCAGCGCGCTGATCTCGTCCAGCGATTGAAATTCGCCGGTGGGATGGAAACGGATCGCTTCATTGCCGATGCGAATCTGGCCCGCATCGGAAACGGCATTAACGCTGTTGAGCACGGCGGCCACACGCTGTGGCGTAATGCCCAGCGCCGCCATCTGCTGGCTAGAGAGTGTGATGTTCACTTGCTCCTGTTCGATGCCGGCGATCGCCACTTTCGCCACGCCGGGCACCAGATTCAGCTCACGCCGCAGCTGATCGGCATAAGTTCGCAGCTCGCCGTTGCTGAAGTTCTCTCCCGAAAGGGTAAAGAAGTAGCCGTACACATCGCCAAAGTCGTCATTGACGATGGGCGCGCTGACGCCGGGCGGAAACTGGCGCGTGGCATCGTCCACGCGGCGACGCAGTTCATCCCACACCTGCGGCAAGTCGTCGGCGCGATAATGGCTGTGAATCGTGACGGTGATCTGCGATAAGCCGTTGCTGGAAATCGAACTGACGTTGTCGAGGGACGGCAAACGCTGCAAGGCGTTCTCCAGCGGCAGCGTCACTTCCTCTTCCACCTGCTGGGCCGAAGCGCCGGGATAGTGCGTCACAATCACCGCCGATTTGATGGTAAAAAGCGGATCTTCCAGGCGACCGATATTGAGCAGCGCAAAAATGCCGCCCACGCCGAGCAGCAGGATCACCAGCCAGCTGCGAATCGGGTATTTAAGGAACTGTTCCAGCAGGCGCATCACAGACCTCGCTCGCGTGTCCACAAGCGTACCGCCTGACCATCACGCAGATCGCTGACGCCCGCGACCACAATACGATCGCCCACGTTCAGCCCGGAAAGGATTTCGATGCCCTGTGCATTGAGTTTTCCCACCACCACTGGCTGCTGCTGAACGTTAAGCACATCGCCTTCACCGCTGATTAGCCACACGTAAGGCTGATTTGGCAGGCTGTGATCCGGGTTAAACACCGCGTTGGCGGGTACGCGCAGCAGCGGGGTGCCATCGGACGTGGGCAGGTTGTGCATCTGCACTTTTACCGTGCCGCTCAAGCCGCTGACCTGCGGTAAATCTGTGGGACGCGGCATCGTCAGCACCACTTGCCAGGTTAGCGTGGCGGCATCAGCTTCTGCGCGATGTTCTTTATATGCCGCGCGAAACGTACGGCCCGGCAGCGCATTCAGGCTGATCTCCGGCTGATAGGTCGCGTTCTGCACGTCAAGGCTGGTAAACAGGTTTTCCGGCACGCTAAAAATCACATCCAGCACATCGTTACGGCTGATCACCGCCACCGTTTGTCCGGCGGCGACCACCTGATGATTTTGTGACGCGACGCTGGTGACGATGCCGTCAAAAGGTGCGCGCAAGGTATGGTAATCCAGCTCCTGTTTGGCGATGTTGAGCGCCACGGCGGCGGCGTCGCGGTTCGCCTTTTGCACATCCATATCAGCTTGCGAAACGGCACTGCGCGTGGCCAGCGCACTAAAGCGTTGATACTGGCGATCTGCCAGCCTGAATCTGTTCTGCTGATCGTTGACCCGCAGTTGCGCATCAGTATCGATCAGCCGGCCAATCACCTCGCCAGCCTTAACATGGCTGCCTTCACGCACCTGCAGCTGCGCTAGCCGACCGGTACGCTTAAAGGCTAACTCGGTGTAATCGCCGGCTGAAATACGCGCCGGAAATAGCCTGACTTTCTCTGTGGTATTTTCACTCAGTGTTAACGCTTTAATTACGCGAGGTGTGGTGATTTCACCACCGCTTTTATTGTCACAGCCAATCAAAACCAAACAAATTAGAAGTGCGCCCAGCACTGGCCAATTATTCATGCCCCTGCCTCAATAAGAAAGAAAGGGCGGGAATATGCCATTAGATGAAGCAGTGAATAATGACCCTCCGCAATATAAGGGTCATTAACAGGGGTGGATTAAAGGTGTTTAACTTTCGTTTAATTTCGCTGTGTATAGCGAAACTAATTATCCCGCCATGCGTGAAACGATATTGTAGGTCAGAAAACCAATCGCGGTAGTTGATGATACCGCAATGAAAATAAAGAAGATAATCATCGGAAATGTCAGTTTATGTATTTTATTCAAAATAATTCCCCATCAGGTTAATAGAGTCTGGCACAAACGGTGAAGATATATTCGTTACGTGAGCTTTCTAATCGGGTGAAAATAATAACACTGAGTAATTAGTGCTTTCTTTATTAGCATCACACTTTCAAATCGGTAAAAACATGACCACGGTCAGTATGCTTCGGGAAAATATAATTAAAATGTGTTTTTTATTTTCGCACGCTTTTATATTTTCATTTCAATCTCACGGGGTTAATTATGACCGTTATTCCTATTCAGCCAAAACGTTCGGAGGCAACCGCGCGGCCCTATTATCAGCAGGATAACGCCGCCGTATTTAAAGCAATAAACAGCTCACCCGCGGGATTGAGCACAACCGACGCTCAGCAACGATTAACCGCCAACGGGCCAAACGTGCTGCCGCAGAAAGCGGAAAAATCACTGTTGATGCGTTTTCTGGCGCATTTCAAAGATGTGCTGATCTATATCCTGCTGGCGGCCGCGGTGATCACTGCGGTGATGGGCCATTGGGTCGATACCTTTGTCATTCTCGGCGTGGCCGTTATCAACGCGCTAATCGGCTTCATTCAGGAAAGTAACGCAGAAAAGTCGCTGAAAAGTATTCAGAACATGATGTCGAGCGATGCCATGGTGCTACGCGATGGCCAGCAGATTACCGTCGCCACTCAGGATCTGGTGGTGGGCGATGTGGTCATGCTGCGCCCAGGCGATAAGATCCCGGCGGATTTGCGTCTGTTTGAAGTGCATAACCTGCGCGTCGAAGAGGCGATTTTGACCGGTGAATCGACGGTGGTATCTAAGAATACCGTGGCACTGGAGGGCGAGAAAGCGCTCGGCGATCGCCTGAACCTGGCCTATTCCGGCACGACCGTCAGCTCGGGTACCGCGCTGGGCGTGGTGATCGCCACCGGCGGCGACACGGAGTTGGGCCACATCAATGCGATGATCTCCGCGATTGAAGAGGCGAAAACCCCGTTGCTGGTGCAGATCGACAAACTCGGTAAAGCCATTTTCGGCATCATTATGTTGATGATGGCGGCGCTGTTCGTGTTTGGTTATCTGCTGCGTGACATCGCGGTGACGGAGCTGCTGTTGTCGGTGATCAGCCTCGCGGTGGCAGCCGTGCCGGAAGGCTTACCGGCGATTATCTCGATCATTCTGTCGCTCGGCGTGCAGTCGATGGCGCGCAATCACGCCATCATTCGTAAGCTGCCGACTGTCGAAACGCTCGGCGCCATGACGGTGATCTGCTCGGATAAAACCGGCACGCTAACCATGAACGAAATGACGGTAAAAGCAGTGGTGCTGGCGAATAGCCAGTGGCGCATCAGCGGCAACAGCTATGAACCTAAAGGTGAGTTTACCCTTGAAGCCGGCCAGCAGTCCGATGCGCTGATGCAGGGTTTTTTGCAGGTGGTAGATATCTGTAACGAGAGCCAGCTGCGTCAGGATGCCAACGGCAACTGGGGCATTGTCGGTGGCCCAACCGAAGGTGCGCTAAAAGTGCTGGCCGCCAAGGCGGGCATTCAGAGTGACAACGTGCAGATCCTGAGCAAGCTGCCGTTTGATTCGGCCTACAAATACATGGCGGTAAGCTGCCTGATTGATGGCAAGCCTTGCTTGCTGATGACCGGCGCGCCTGATGTGTTGCTTGCGCTGTGTCAGCAGCAGCAGGGAGCGACAGAGGCGGAAGTCATTGATCGCCGCTATTGGGAAGCGGCGATCACCACTTACGCCAGCGAAGGCTTGCGCACCGTCGCCGCCGCGTGGCGCTGGCTGCCGGAAGCGCAGCACTCTATTGATCACGATGATTTACGTCACGGCATGCAGATGCTGGGACTGGCCTGCATGATGGATCCGCCGCGTCCGGAAGCCATCAGCGCCATTCGCGACTGCCAGCAGGCCGGAATTCGCGTGAAGATGATCACCGGCGATCACCCGGAAACCGCGATGGCGATTGGTCAGATGTTGGGCATTGGTAACAGCGACTCCGCCATCACCGGTTATCAGCTGGAGCACATGGATGATGCCGAATTGGGTGTGGCCGCGCGCGAGTACGACATCTTTGCTCGTACCAGTCCCGAGCATAAGTTGCGTCTGGTGAAAGCGCTGGAGAGCAGCGGTGAGATCGTTGGCATGACCGGTGATGGCGTCAATGATGCGCCCGCACTGAAGCAGGCCAATGTCGGTATCGCGATGGGCATTAAAGGCACTGAAGTGACCAAAGAGGCGGCAGATATGATCCTCGCCGATGACAACTTCGCCACTATCGCTGCGGCGGTGAAAGAGGGCCGACGCGTCTACGATAATCTGAAGAAAACCATTCTGTTTATCATGCCCACCAACCTCGCGCAGGGATTGCTGATCATCATTGCGATTCTGATGGGCAACTTGCTGCCGCTGACGCCGGTGCAGATTTTGTGGATGAACATGGCGACCTCAGCAACGCTGTCGTTTGGTCTGGCATTCGAACCGGCAGAACGCAACATCATGCGCCGACCGCCGCGTAACGCGCGCAGCCCGGTGATGGATGGTTACGCCATCTGGCGCGTGATCTTCGTGGGTCTGCTGATTTCAATTAGCGCCTTTGTGCTGGAAGCCTGGCTGCAGCCGCGCGGCTACACGCCGGAGTTTATCCGCACCGTGTTGCTGCAGATGCTGGTGACCGCGCAGTGGGTTTACATGCTGAACTGCCGCAACAGTAACGGGTTCTCGCTGGATGCAGGTTTGCTGAAAAACCGGGGTATCTGGCTGGTCACCGTGGTGCTTATCGCGCTACAGGCGATGATTATTTATGTTCCGCTGATGAACACGCTGTTTGGCACCACGCCGCTGCCGTTTAAATACTGGCTGATTTCGTTGGCGGTAAGCGCCGGAATCTTTGTGCTGGTGGAGATAGAAAAGCGTTTGACGCGAGGATGGCGTGTAGCAGGTTAAGTGCTGGCTGAGAGATATTCCTTGTACGTTAGAAATTCCGCTGCGCATGCATCGGCTGGCTAACAGCATGCCGGTACGCAGTGGCGCGCCAGTGGAACTTGAACGCATTGTTGAGGTGCTGAGGGAGAGTAAAAGGTATATCGATGGACTGCAGCGCAACGATGGCTAAATCAGGCATATCAGGGCGTTAAATCCGCACCGCTGGAAGGACAATCTCTTTCAGCGGTGCGGATTCAGTCAGATTATTTCTTAGGAATTTCTGAAATCTCTTTCACGTCACTCTTATTCATTTGCTGCTTCACGCCATTGGCATCCACATAACCCAGCAGGCCGGTTTCCGCATCCTGTGGTTTGCCATCAGTTACGATGGTGCGACCATCATTGGTGTGGATAGCGTAAGAAGTACGCGTACATCCGGTCAGTGCGGACAGGGCAATCACTGCAGTAATAGAAAGCAAAATTGATTTTTTCATTAGTCTCTCCAGACAGTTATAAGGATATTAATTATCCAGTTCGCTCATGTTGGTAATCTTGTCGCGATTGATCTGCTCAGTTTTACCGGTTTGCGCATCCTTATAGGAAACAAGGCCCGTGTCGCTGTCGATTTGCGGCTTGCCAGACGTCACGATAGTGCGTCCGTCGGTAGTCTTAATGGCCTGATTAGAAGAACACGCTGACAATGTCATTGCCATAAAGGTGCCAAGAAATGCGGTTGCTAATACTGTTTTTTTCATCGTGATGAGTTCCTTTCAGTGGAATAAGTTTTAACTACCTAAATAGCTTAGAACATTTTTCCGAAACAGCCAGAAAGCGGGGTATTAACGCAACTGGCTATCCTTACTTCCGCGACGATTGTAACCGCTGTTCGCCGCCTGTTTTTTATCCATCTTGCTTTGACAGTTCACGCAATAACGCACGCCCGCTAACGCCGCGCGACGCGCTTCCGGGATCGGTTCACCGCACTCATCGCAAAACTCAGCGCTTTCGCCGTGACCGAGATTTTCGCGGGCGCGGGCTACCGCATCATCAACCGTGGCATCAATTTGTTTGTGAACCGCACCGTCTTCCGACCAACCGCCAGCCATACTTCACCTCCATAAAAACGTATAGGAAAAGTATAAGACACGGCGCGATTAATGCCGGGCAGGTGGGAATGACTGCGTTAATCGCCACCACTTTTAACAGGGTTGACACATCATCGGGCGCCACCCTAGACTGCGGCTTGTTCCAAGGGGTGCTCTGTTAAGGGGCTGAGATTCTACCGGCTGGCGTGTCTGCGCTGGCAACGTAGTGACCCTCCGAACCTGATCCGGCTAATACCGGCGTAGGGATGCGGAACCGCAGGGCGACAGTACGCCCTGATTCCCTCTTTGTGCTTTGTAGCGGACAGTTCGCGCTCTTCAGGCGATGCCTGGGAGTCTCTGCGCAATCGCAAAGGTGGCTATGCACATGAACGAAACCCAAATCATCCAGGCTCTGCTGGCATTCCTGCAGCGCGAAGATGCCTCAGACGACGATTTCAACCAGCTGGCCCTTGAAATCTTCGCCTACCAGTTCACCCATAACCCACCTTATCGCCGCTTCGCCATCCAGCGTGGCCGCACGCCCCTGACGGTGAAAAGCTGGCGCAATATTCCCGCCATTCCGATTACCGCCTTTAAAGATTTGACCCTCAGCTGCCGACCCGTCGACGAAATGGCAGCCATTTTTATGACCAGCGGCACTACCGGCACGGTAAAAGGGCGCAGCTACCACCCAACGCTGGAAGTGTGGAAACATTCAATGCTGCTCAACTTCCGCCGCCGCTTTATGGCAGGCAGAGCACGTATCCGCATGGGCATTTTGTTCCCGGACCCGGTGGTGATGCCGAACTCCTCGCTGGCTACCTATCTCGATGTGGCGCTACAGGAATGTGGTACGCCAGACAGTGCAGTGATGGTGGGCGAGCAGGGTCTCGAAACCGAACTTCTGTTCAACGCGCTGGAGCAGACCGAAGCTCGCGGCGAGCCGTATGCGCTGCTGGGTGCAAGCTACAGCTTCGTGCATCTGCTCGATGAAATGCAGCGCCAGCAGCGGCGCTTCTCGCTGCCTGCAGGCAGTCGCATTCTGGATACCGGCGGGTTTAAGGGCCAGTCACGCGAAATGGGCGCGGAAGAATTCTACGCATCGCTCGCCGCCGCATTCGGCATTCCGCGCCAACACTGCATCAACATGTACGGTATGACCGAAATCAGCACGCAATTCTACGACTCGGGGAATGAACACTGCCCGCCGGTGAAATCAGGACCGCACTGGATCCGCACGCGTGTGGTCAATCCGCTTACCGGTGATGATGTGCCGGAGGGCGAGATTGGCGTGCTGGTGCATCACGATCTGGCGCATTTCAACTCGGTTTCCGCCCTGTTAACGGAAGATGCCGGTGCGATCGTGCCTGGCGGATTTCATCTGCTGGGACGCGCGACCGGTGCTGATGCCAAAGGCTGTTCATTGACCATGGATGCGTTTCTCGCCGGCGCGCGGGCTCCGCTGTGAAAGAAATTGCCGGTCATCTGCCGGGCCTTTCCATTGATGACGTGCAGTGGCACACGCTGAATTTCAGCCATCACGGCGAAAATCTTGAGGTTTGCGTTCCGCAACTCAATGATGAGCAGATAAACGCTCTTTCTGCGCGCATCCGCGCCAACGCCCGCGCCTACCTCTGCCAGCTAAGCGTCGCGCAGATCATTGCCGTCGTTGATCAAGCGGTAGTGCGACTACTTGATCGCCAGCATCCGTTACGTATCAAGGCTGAAAAGCTGCTGCCGATTATCACCGGTTACGATGCCGAAATGGTGCGCCTTGGCCTCACCGGCTACCTGAAAACTTTCCGCCAGCCGCAGCTGAAACGCTTTCTGGCGGAAGATTTCGCCGATCCTCAAATGCTCGACGATTTCCAACCGCGCCCTAAAGGCGGTTTCGCGCGGGCATTTGGCCCGCAGCTATTGATGCACATCTGGGCGGGTAATGTGCCCGGTTTGCCGCTGTGGAGTTTGATCTGCGGTCTGCTGGTCAAAGCGGGCACCATTGGCAAACTGCCGGGCAATGAGCCACTGATGGCGAGCTGGTTCGCGCAATTGCTGGCGGAAATCGACCCAAAACTGGGCGAGTGCATCGCAGTAGTGTGGTGGAAAGGTGGCGATGCGCAAACCGAGCCAACGTGGCTGCGCCAGCCCGATGCGGTGGTGGCTTATGGCGGAAACTCAACGCTGGCGGCGATCCAACAGCGTTTGCCTGTCACCACCCGCTTTCTGCCACACGGCCACAAAATCAGCTTTGGGCTAGTGGCGAATTCAGCGCTGAATTCACGGCAGGGCGCTGAACTGGCGCGTCGCGTGGCTCACGACGTGATGTGTTACGACCAGGCGGGTTGCTACTCGCCGCAGATGCTGTTTGTTGAACGCGGCGGTAAGGTGTCGCCAAATGAGTTCGCCAGCTATATCGCCCATGAACTTGCCGCACTGGCGCATAAACATCCCCGCCGTCCGCTGGCTAGCGAAGAGACGAACAGTATTGCCGCGTGGCGTAATGGCGAGGAGATTCGCGCACTGCGTGGCGATCGCACGCTGTATGGCGATGCGACAGAGAGTTGGGCGGTGGTGAGCGTTGATCACGCGGAAGCGTTATTGCCTGGCGCCCTTGGGCGCACGTTAAAAGTGGTGTCAGTTGATGCGCTGAATGAGGTGATCGATTTGCTGGCGCCGCAGCGGCATTTTCTGCAAACCGCCGGCGTAGCGGCCGCGCCGCAGGCGTTGTTCCGCATCTCCGCTCTGCTCGGGCAAGTGGGCGTCACCCGCATCGCCGGGTTTGGCAATATGACCTCGCCGGAAGCGGGCTGGCATCACGACGGGCGTTTTAGTTTGCTCGATCTGGTGACCATCACGGAAATTGAGCAGGGCGCAGAAACGGCCGCCGAACATTACGCCCCCTATGCGGACTAACGTGGCCCCGCACCGTAGCGGCGCAATTTATTGCGCGTGACGATATAAGATCTTATTTCTACTGGAGCAAAACATGAAATTCTCCAACCAGACAGTTTTAGTGACAGGCGCCAGCCGAGGTATTGGTGCGGCAATGGCTAAAGCGTTCGCCGCAGAAGGCGCGTTTGTGATGGTGAACTATCTGCGTAATGCTACGGCGGCTGAAAGCGTGGTTGAGGCGTGTCGCGCACTGGGCGGGGACGCGCTGGCGATTGCCGCAGATGTCACGTCTGAGCCGCAGGTCTACGCAATGATGGAGCAAATCGTCAACACGACCGGCCGACTCGATGCGGTGATCAACAATGCCTTTGCGCCTTACGTTTTCGACACCGAGAATCGTCCGCGTTTCTGGGAAACCGCGTGGTCAGGATATCAGTCGCAGTTCGATGGCTCGGTTAAAGCCGCTTATAACGTCTGCCAGGCGGCGCTGCCTTTAATGCGTACGCGAGTGCGTGGCAGCATCGTTAATCTGACCAGCGATCTGGTGGCGCGTCCCTCAGTGCCGTATCACGATTACATCACGGCTAAAGCCGCGTTGACCGGCTTTAGCCGTACGCTGGCGACGGAGCTGGGGCCGCTGGGCATTCGTGTTAACTGCGTCGCGCCCGGCCTGGTTTATCCCACTGATGCCAGCCAGGCAACGCGTGAAGCGGTGCGCGATCTCCTCACCACGCAAACGCCGCTGCGCCGCATTGCGTGCCCGGAAGATGTCACTGGCCCGGTACTGTTTCTGGCCTCCGACTGGAGCGAATTTGTCACCGGGCAAACGTTATACGTCGATGGCGGATTAGTGATGAATTAACCCGTGGGGTCGCCATTCAGGGTAAAACTGAGTTGCCTTTTTGCGCATTGTTCACCGGGAACATGCCTGCGGTGACAATCGAATAGTTGGGAACTCATTACATCGATCAGACTTTTGATACGACGGTGAATGCGATTTCGGTGATCTTTATCAGCTACGCGCTGCTGGTATTACTGGTGATTGAGAAAACGATTGGGTTGATGACGTTGAGTGAGATTGATGATGACGATTCGCACGCAGATGGCGCGGTGTTTGTGGCTAAGGAAATGTTGTAGTTTGTTATCTTTGTTCATATAATTATTCTGTTCATGAATCATGAACGAAACGAAAGTGTGAACAAATGAAGATGGAACAACTGATTTCTGATGCAATCCGCTGCCTGCCGACCGGACTTCGTCTGGAGTACGACCTCGCTCCACACGTCTTGCCTCCGGCTGGCTCGGCCATACTCTTTGCGCCGCATGATGAAAGTATAAACTTCACCCTTGAGGTTAAGCATATCCATCGTATGGAGACGCTTAAGCGGGTGAAAGCCCATATCGAAAGCTTGCAGCGGGAACGCCCAGTACTGCTTATCTGCAATCAGCTCAGTCAGTCACTTGCTGCTTACTGTATGCAAAATGACATCAATTTCATCGATACCGCCGGCAATGCAAGCATTCAGTTACCAGGATTTTTTATGCTGATTGAGGGCAAACAAGAAAAAAAATCCGTGACCTCAGGCGGAAGATTCCCGGTAGGAGTCATGAAGCTGCTGTTTATCTTGCTGTCAGACCCCAGCGTTATCGACCAACCTTACCGTGCACTGGCTGAAATGGCGGGAATCTCTTTGGGTATGGTAAGCAAAGCCTTCGAATATCTTGAGCGTCAACGTTATTTTCGCAAGACTAAAAATGGCAGGCGGCTCATCGGCGTAGATGAACTCTGTGCAATGTGGATAGATGACTATCCTCGCTCGTTAAAGCCCAAACTTGATCAGCTGAAGCTGGCTATGCCGGAGAAACCAGAATACCTTGCTTTGATTGACGATGAAATTGCAGGAGGAGAGTTGGCAGCTGCAAACCTCAGCAACGGCTATCTGGTGCCCACCTCAGCAATTGTTTACACCCCACATTCGTTGCTGCAGCGTCGTAAAGAACTCGCGCTAAAACCTTCTCGTGAAGGGGATTTCCAGCTTATTGCCGGTTTCTGGGGACGTTATCATCTGACTTCACGCGCGCGAGCTATGCTATGCCTGGCGGATCTGCTGGAAAGCGGTGATGACAGGAAGAGGGAAGTCGCAAGGATCATAAATGAAAAATATCTTAACCTTAACGAAGCCACTCTTTTCAGTTACTGAAGCACTGCTGCGTAGTATTAATAAAATCTGCGCTGAGCAAAGTATTGCCTATTTCATCGCGGGGGCTACTGCACGAGAAATCCTCATTCTTGATCGTACAGATAATTATGTCTGTCGATGGTTTTGAAGAAGCCTTCAGCGAATCGGTATTGGTTGAGCTATCTGATGGAGAGCTTATTCCATTTTGCTCGTTACCAGGCCTTGCTTTGCTCAAGCTGTTTGCGTGGCGCGATCGCGGTGATGAAAATGGTAAAGACGCAGCGGATCTGTACAAAATCCTTAGTGAATATGGCCTGATAGAAGAAAATCGTATTTACGAATTTCCTGTCAGAGGTGAGGAAATGGAGTGGGATGTTATCCGCATGGGAGCGTATTTACTTGGCGCAGATATCGCAGCGATCAGTGGTGTTGAATCACAGTCAGAACTGCAAAGGTTAGATAAAGAAAAAATAATCGATGCAATAGTGCGTCAGTCAAATAGCGAAACAGCGGAAAATATTGAGCAAATTATTGATGATTTCTGGGCGGGGGCAATGAAGGAAAAAGATTAATTGTTAATTGGTTTGATAAATGCTGTACGTGGACGGCAACATTGTGTGTAAGGATGGATGGAATGAGAGGATGATCGCATAGCTTTTGGCTAACACTGCTAACGCTGAGGAGGAGAACTAACATGAACAAAATAGTATTGCTCAAAGATGACATAACCAAAGTTTCGGCAGACGCTATTGTGAACGCCGCTAATACCTCGTTGCTGGGTGGAGGCGGAGTTGATGGCGCCATCCATCGGGCAGGCGGGCCAGCGATTTTGGCTGAATGCCAGAAAATCAGGAATCGACAAGGTGGCTGTAAAGTCGGAGATGCAGTGATCACCACGGCGGGTGATTTGCCGGCAAAATATGTGATTCACACCGTTGGACCACACTGGCATGACGGGCAACATGACGAAGAAACGCTGTTAAAAAATGCCTATCTGAGCTGTTTTAAGCTGATCGATGAATATGGCATCCAAACCGTTTCGTTTCCCAATATCAGCACCGGCATATACAGATTTCCTAAGGCATCGGCGGCTGAGATCGCATTGGGTGTGATTAACCAGTGTTTACGTGACAACCCCCACATCGAGCGCGTCAATTTGGTGTGCTTTGATGAGGAAAATTACGATCTGTATTCAACTATGCTTGGGCAGTAAAGTTCTAAATAATTTCATTCATCCACTCTCGCACCGCGATATATTTACTGTTGGCTAAAACCTGATGACTATCTTATTACCGCCTTAAGTCGATAAAAATTGCAACAATTAACCTTACGCAATATTCAAAACGGAAGGGTTAACAACATGGAGTTTGGTTTTCAAAATCGGCTGGCCTTATTCAAGGTCTAAGGATGAACTTAACGCATTATTTGCCAGTCTCAACTTTAGTAATCTGGAAAATGTCAGCCCAATTGAAGCATTCGATCAATTCCAAACACAGCGTCGCATGAGCGCTACTTTCATTTTCAGCCAGTTATACCTATTGCTTAAGAATGTAGTCGCGACCTTTATTACTCAGGAACCATAACCTTTTTGACGCGATTGCATTCATTTTGTCTATGGTGACAGAAGGTCTTTTGATAATCCCCGCCAAATAAAAAAAGCGGCCCTCAGGCCGCCAAAAACCTCAACTGCAGTGAACATTGAGGAAGGAGGATAATAACCGGGTTAGCCTTTTACGCCGCCGGCCGTCAGGCCGCTGACCAGCCAGCGTTGTGCCAGCAGGAACACCAGCGTAATTGGAATCGCAGACAACACCGCCGCCGCGGCAAAATCGCCCCACAAATAGTTCTGCGGGTTCAGATATTGCTGCATGCCAACCGCCAGCGTGTAGCTGTTCACATCGCGCAACAGCAGCGACGCAACCGGCACTTCGGTGACGGCAGCGATAAACGCCAGAATAAATACCACCGCCAGAATAGGTACCGACAGCGGTAACAACACCAGGCGGAATGCCTGCCACGGCGTGGCGCCATCCAGCGCGGCGGCTTCTTCCAGCGATCCATCGATGGTTTCGAAATAGCCTTTAATGGTCCAAACGTGCAGGGCAATGCCGCCAAGGTAGGCAAAGATCACGCCGCCGTGGGTGTTGAGGCCGATAAACGGCAGGTATTGTCCCAGGCGATCAAACAGTGCATACAGCGCCACCAGCGACAGTACGGCAGGGAACATCTGGAAAATCAGCATGCCTTTTAACAGCGTGGCGCGTCCGGCAAACCGCATGCGGGCAAAGGCATACGCGCAGGTGGTGGAGAGCGCCACAATACCGATGGCGCTGATGGCGGCGATCTTCACCGAGTTCCACAGCCACAGCAGCACCGGGAACGGCGGCGGAGTGACGCGCCCGTCGGCGTGCTCCACGCTGAAACCTAACGCCAGTTGCCAGTGTTCCCAGGAAATCTGCTCTGGGATCAGCGAGCCGGTGGCGAAGTTACCGGCGCGCAGTGAGATGGCAAAGACCATCAGCAGCGGAAACAGAATTCCCGCAATAAACATCAGCAGCAGCAGATGCGTCATCAACAGACGCAGCTTTTGCGATTTGGGTTGCACCATAGCCATAACGCCTCCTTAATCGAATTTCATCCGCACGGCTTTCAGATTGATCACCGCCAGCGCGCCCACCAGCAGGAAGATCAGCGTGGCGATTGCTGCCGCCAGGCCAAAGTCCTGCCCGCCGCCGCCTTCAAACGCAATACGCCAGGTGTAATTCACCAGTAAATCGGTGTAGCCCGCTGGCGTGGTGGTGCCGATACGATCCGGTCCGCCGTTGGTAAGCAGCTGCACCAGCACAAAGTTATTAAAATTAAAGGCGAAACTGGCGATCATCAGCGGCATCAGCGGCTTTAACAGCAGCGGCAGGGTAATCAGGAAGAAATTCTGCATGGGCCCAGCGCCGTCCATCGCCGAGGCTTCATAAAGATCGTCCGGAATGGCTTTCAACAGTCCCATGCAGAGGATCATCATGTAGGGATAACCGAGCCAGGTATTGACAATCACCAGCATGGTGCGCGCTAGCGTCGGATCGCTAAACCACGCGGGTTGGAAGCCGAACAGCGCTTTCAACATCACGTTGATTTCACCGAAGCTCTGATTGAATAAGCCTTTAAAGATCAAAATCGAGATAAACGCAGGCACGGCATACGGCAAAATCAGCATCACGCGATACACCGCTTTGCCTTTCAGCGCTTCCCACTGCACTAAGCAAGCCAACACCATGCCAACCGCCACGGTGAGCACTACCGTCACGAAGGAAAACAGCAGCGTCCAGCCAAAGATCGCCAGAAACGGTTTTTGAATCCCTTCATCAGTAAACACGCGAATGAAATTCTTCCAGCCGCTATTCACCGTAAAGCCCGGACTCAGCGCTTCGCCGCTGGCGTTCTGATAGAAACCGGTTTCGCGATTGGCCTGATACAGCACGCCGTTTTGCTGATTTTTTAGATCGCCATTAGGTTGCAGCACATACAGCGGGCGCGTGCCAGAGAACTGCCGCAGTGAACTCATCACCACCTGACGACCATCTGGCAGCTCGGCCTGAATCTGGTTCAGCGCCTGACGATGGGTGGTGACGATGCGCAGCGTGGCGCGTTCGCCCGGCGGCGGCGGGGCGCTGGCCAGTTTCAGCTGTTGCGCGCCGCCAAAGGCGAACGCCGGTGAGACGAAGGTTTGTCCGTTGGCGGCTTCGGTCAGTACCAGCTGCCAGCGATCGCCCGCCGGGATCAGCGAGAAATTAAGCGCCGATCCATCCTGATACTGACGGTTCAGCAACACCTGTTGCGCGCGTTCCAGCGTCAGCTGGTTGGTGCTGCTGTAGTTGGTAAAGGCAATCGCCACGGTACAGGCGAGGGGAAACAGGACGAACAGCGCCATGCCCGCAAGGCCGGGATAGACATAGCGCCAGGCATAAGCGCGACGATTGGCATAAATCCAGATGCCGACGGCGCTGATAATCAGCGTCACCAGCGCAAACAGATATTCACCTTTTGCATACATCAGCACGAGCAGATAGCCGACCAGCAGACAGCAGATACCGAGAAAAAGAGCCTTCAGCGCGGCGCTGAACCGTGCCGTTTTCGGTTTTCCTGACATGATGCGGTTTTCCTTAACAGCCAGTAACGAGCCGGATTGCGCCGGCTCTGGTAGAGAGGATTACTTGTTGAGTCGTGCCTGCGCATCTTTCAGCGCCGCATCGACGCTTTGGCGTCCACTCAACGCATTCAGCGTGGCCGTGCGCATCGCGTACCAGAAGGCGGCCATCTGCGGAATGTTCGGCATGATGTCGCCGTTGCGCGCGTTGGTCATGGTGGCGGCGATACGCTCATCCTTCTCCAGCGTCTGCTGGAATGATTTCAGCGCCACCGCGCCGAGCGGTTTGTCTTTGTTGACCGCATCAAGACCGGCATCGGTCAGCAGGTAATTCTCCAGGAACTCTTTGGCCAGCTCTTTGTTTGGGCTGGCGGCATTGATGCCGGCACTCAGCACGCCGACGAAGGTTTTGGCGTTTTTGCCATGCAGCGTTGGCAGCAGCGTGACGCCGTAATTGATTTTGCTCTTGTCGATGTTGCTCCACGCCCACGGCCCGTTGATGGTCATGGCGGTTTGCCCCTTGTTAAAGGCGGCTTCGGCGATGGAGTAATCGGTATCAGCATTCAGCGTTTTGGCCTTTACCTGATCAACCAGGAAGGTCATGCCCGCTTTGGCGCCAGCGTTATCCACGCCGGTATCTTTCACGTCGTAGCGGCCATCGGTGAGCTTAAAGGCATAAGCGCCGCCCGCCGCCAGCAGCGGCCAGGTGAAGTACGGCTCCTGCAGGTTAAACATCATGGCGCTCTTGCCCTGCGCGCGCATTTTCTTATCCAGCGCGGCGATCTCTTCCCAGGTTTTTGGCGGTTCAGGCAGCAGATCTTTGTTGTAGATAAGCGATAAGGATTCAACGGAGATTGGATAACCGATCAGCTTGCCGTTAAAGCGCACCGCGTCCCAGGTGAAGGGGAAGATTTTCTCCTGGAAGCGCGCGTCCGGCGAAATCTCCGCTAACAAGCCTGACTGCGCATAACCACCGAAGCGGTCGTGCGCCCAGAAGATGATATCCGGGCCGTCGCCAGTGGCGGCGACCTGCGGATACTTCTCTTCCATTTTGTCCGGATGCTCAACCGTCACCTTGATGCCGGTTTCCTGCTCAAACTTTTTACCCACTTCAGCCAGGCCGTTGTAGCCCTTATCGCCGTTGATCCAGATGACCAGCTTTCCCTCTTCAATTTTGGCAACGGCAGAAGCTGAAAACAGCACGGCCGTCAGGGCGGAAAGGGCAAGAATGCGTGCACCGGTTTTCATTGTCATAACTCCATCCTGTTAGCGGAAACGGAAATCGTTTTACCTGCCACATTGTGAGTATCTGCCGCCGCTTCTCATCCTCCCCGGCTCTACGCCTGCGCGCTATCAGTTGTGATCTGTGTTGCAAAACCACCCGGTTATTACGGACTGGCGCACAGAATCGCCGTGCTGCTCTGCGTGATACGTCACAAAAATGGTTGCCTGCCGCGTTGGGTCACCTGCGTCTGCACGTTCTCCTCCTCCCGCCTCCTCCCCCACGCTGACGCCCTGCGGTGGAGGATGTTGACGCTTACGTCCTTGCCCATAGTGGTCGCCGGGGTCTGTCCGTGGATTTGCGGACAAGGATTAGCAAGCTGAGAGGAAAGCATCATGTCGAGCGTTACGTTGCGCAGTGTCTCTAAGGTTTGGGGTGAAACCGAGGTGTCGAAAAACATCAGCCTTGAGATCGCAGAAGGAGAGTTCGTGGTGTTTGTCGGACCTTCGGGCTGCGGGAAGTCGACGCTGCTGCGCATGATTGCCGGTCTGGAAACCATCACCAGCGGCGATCTGTTTATTGGTGACAAACGCATGAATGAGGTACCGCCCGCCGAGCGCGGTATCGGCATGGTGTTTCAGTCCTACGCGCTGTATCCCCATCTTTCGGTGGCTGAGAACATGTCATTCGGCCTGAAGCTGGCGGGCACGCGTAAAGCGGAGATCCAACAGCGGGTCAATCAGGTGGCGGAAGTATTGCAACTGGCGCATCTGCTGGATCGCCGTCCCAAAGCGCTGTCGGGCGGTCAGCGTCAGCGCGTGGCGATTGGTCGCACGCTGGTGGCAGAACCGCGGGTGTTTTTACTCGATGAACCGCTTTCTAACCTCGACGCGGCACTGCGCGTGCAGATGCGTATTGAGATCTCACGTCTACATAAGCGCCTGAAGCGCACCATGATTTACGTCACCCACGATCAGACCGAAGCAATGACGCTGGCCGATAAGATTGTGGTGCTGGATGGCGGACACGTTGCCCAGGTCGGCAAGCCGCTCGAGCTTTATCACTATCCCGCCAATCGTTTCGTCGCCGGTTTTATCGGCTCACCGCGCATGAACTTCTTACCGGTGAAAGTCACCGCCACCGCCATCGATCAGGTTCAGGTGCGCTTACCCAACACTCAGCTGGTGTGGCTGCCGGTCGACAGCGCGGGTGTGCAGGTGGGCAGCAACATGTCGCTCGGTATTCGTCCTGAACACCTGCTCTCCAGCGATATCGCCGATGTCACCCTTGAAGGCGAGGTGACGGTAGTCGAGCAGTTGGGACACGAAACGCAAATTCACCTCCAGATTCCCGCTATTCGTCAAAGCCTGGTGTACCGCCAGGAGGACGTCGTGCTGGTAGAAGAGGGCGCCCTGATGGGCATCGGCCTGCCGCCGGAGCGTTGCCATCTTTTCCGTGAAGATGGCAGCGCCTGTCGCAGGTTACATCAGGAGCCCGGTGTTTAGCCCTGCAAAACAATAAAAGCAATGACCTCAGGAGATAGAAAATGTTAACTCTGCGCAAACTCCCTATCGCGGTTGCTATCGCGGCAGGTACACTCGCTGCCCCGTCAATGGCAGTCGATTTTACTGGCTATGCCCGTTCCGGCATTGGCTGGACCGGCAGTGGTGGGGAACAGCAATGTTTTCAGGCCACCGGTGCTCAAAGTAAATACCGTCTGGGCAACGAATGTGAAACCTACGCTGAACTAAAGCTGGGCCAGGAAGTATGGAAAGAGGGTGATAAAAGCTTCTATTTTGATACCAACGTCGCCTATTCGGTTTCCCAGCAGAATGACTGGGAAGCCACTTCTCCCGCGTTCCGCGAAGCCAACGTGAAAGGTAAAAACCTGATTGATGCGTTGCCGGGATCCACTATCTGGGCCGGTAAGCGTTTCTATCAGCGCCATGACGTCCATATGATCGACTTCTACTACTGGGATATTTCCGGTCCCGGTGCGGGTTTGGAAGATGTTGATCTCGGTTTCGGTAAACTCTCTTTTGCGGCTACACGCTCCTCTGAAGCGGGCGGCTCTTACACCTTCTCCAGCGATCAGATTCGTGATTACGCGACCAGCACCGCAAACGACGTGTTTGACGTGCGTCTGGGTGGTTTGGAAACGAACCCGAACGGCGTGCTGGAGCTGGGCGTCGATTATGGCCGTGCCAATGCGCGTGATGGCTATCGCCTGGAAGATGATGCGTCTAAAGATGGCTGGATGTTCACCGCCGAACATACGCAGAGCATGATGAAAGGCTACAACAAATTTGTGCTGCAGTACGCCACCGACGCACTGACTTCTCAGGGCAAAGGGCTGCCGCAGGGCACCAACATTAACAACAGCGGCAGCATGTATCGCGTCCTCGATCACGGCGCAATTACCCTCGCCGATCGCTGGGATCTGATGTATGTCGCTATGTACCAAAATACCGATCTTGATAACAACCGAGGTACCGAGTGGTACACCGTGGGCGTGCGCCCCATGTACAAATGGACGCCGATCATGAGCACGCTGCTTGAAGTGGGCTACGACAACGTGAAATCGCAGCAGGTGAACGAACGCAACGGCCAATACAAAGTGACCCTTGCGCAACAGTGGCAGGCGGGCGACAGCATTTGGTCGCGTCCGGCACTGCGTCTGTTCGCCACCTACGCCAAGTGGGATGAGAAGTGGGGCTACAGCAAAGACAGCGCAGGAGATTTGACCTCCTTTGCCTCTAACGACAGCAGCGGCAACGGCATCTTAACGAACAGCCGTGGCAACAACGATGAGGTGACATTCGGGGCGCAGATGGAGATTTGGTGGTAATGCTCCCGCGTCAGTCCTGATCGAGACAAACTCTTTTCGGCGCGGCGCGCCATTGCCTGGTTCGCGCCGCAGCCTGACAGCCTTTTGAGGTTTTACCATGATAATGAAAAAAACAGTTTTTGCGCTCTGTCTGAGCGCCGCGTTGTTCGCCGGCCAAAGTCTACCGGCGATCGCGGATGTCAATCTGGTACCACAGGATCTCTCTGCCGCGCCCACATTTCCTGCCGCCAGCCTGCAAACGCTGAGCTGGCTGCCGGTGGATACCTCGCGCACCCAGGTCACCACGCTGAGTGAGAGCCACACCAGGTTGAACGCTGCGGGCGTAACGGGTTCGGTGGCGGCCTACAGCTTGCCAGCCAATATCGGTGAACTCACCATTACGCTGAGCAGTGAAGTGAAACAAAATCAGGTGTTCGCGCCTAATGTGCTGGTGCTGGATGAGAACATGCGCCCGGCGGCTTGGTTTCCGGCACGCTTTTTCACCTATCAGCAGCCGGGCGTGATGGCGGCGGATCGGCTGGAAGGCGTGATGAAACTGACGCCTGCGCTGGGTCAGCAAAAGATCTATCTGCTGGTGTTTACCACCGAGAAGGATTTGACCGAAACCACCACATTACTGGATCCGGCTAAAGCCTACGCCCGAGGCACCGGCAATGCGGTGCCGGATATTCCCGATCCGATTGCGCAGCACAGCCGCGACGGCACGCTGAAACTCAAAGTGAAAACCAGTTCAGGTTCATCAATTCTGGTTGGGCCGCTGTTTGGATCATCAAGTCCTGCACCGGTAACGGTGGGCAATACGCAGCCGGTTGCGGCGACCACCTATCGCGCAGCCCCCGCGCCGGAGGCCAAACGTGAGCCGATCATGACGGATACCGAAGGTTACTTTAATCAGAACATCCGCGAAGCGGTTGAGAAGGGCAATATCGATAAGGCATTGAAGCTGCTGGATGAGGCAGAGCGTTTAGGCTCCACATCGGCCAGACAAGTGTTTATCAGCAGTGTTAAAGGCAAGGGGTAAAGCGCCCCGACACTGCTGATTTGTCCCATCTGGTGCGCTTCGGCGCACCTTTTTTATTGCAAGCTAAACACCGCACAGTTCGTAGCGGCGCAATTTATTGCGTAATGCCGATCAGTTAAGCGCCGATCGACTTTCGTTCGCTATCGGCTGGGGCAGTTTCAGCTATGCCGTGCGGCGACCGAGCAGAGGGCGTCAGGCCGCGCCCTCTGCACTCCGCGGCCCTGCGCCAGCCCAGCCCGCCGCTACGCGGTACCTTCACTCGCTCACGATTCCTGACGGACCGGCGGCGATTCGCTCCTGCTCAGCGCCGCCTCTCGCCGCATCCCTGCGGCTCGTCCTGGAATCCTTCACTCGTTCAGCGGGCTGGGATGTCGCCTCAACACCCACGCTGCAACATCAATGCGTATTTCTGAATTACCATCGCGGTAACGCCTGTAGGGTCGCCATTCATGGCGACCAGGTAATCCCCGCAGAGCCAATGCGCTGCTTAACTGACGAGCATTACGCAATTTATTGCGCCATGTCGATCAATTAGGCACCGCCTCAAACACCGCACAGTTCGTAGCGGCGCAATTTATTGCGCCATGAATTGCGCCGTTACGGGTGAAGTTCGCCTTCCATGGCGAACATTCATTTCACCGTCCGCCGCCGTTGATCGATATCCGCCAGCAACGCGTTGATCTGCGGGTCTGCAAACATCTCCTCCAGCGAGGCGCTGAGTTTGCGCCGCCAGTTGGGATATTGGCTGGTGGTACCGGGAATATTCACCGGGGAAGCCATATCCAGCCACTCCTCAGGTTGCAGGCCAAGCAGCGCACTGTTGCTGTCGGCCAGATAGCGCTGCATCGCGGCATTTAGCGCCCGATCCATCACCTGTGGTTCGGCCTGTTCGGCTAGACAGCCGCTGCGTTGCAAGCTCTTAAACAGCGCGCGCCGTGCTGCCAGGCGTGACTTATTGAGCCCGGCGAGAATCTGCTTGTCAGGATAGAGTCCTAGCGCGCTGCCCAGACGTAAATCGTCGCTTTGCCACCAGCCGCGCAGGGTTGGCATATCGTGGGTGGTGGCGACCGCCATCGCCTGACGTGGCCAGCGGGAAGGGGCGCGAAAGGCCACGTTTGACGTCTGCTCAAAATAAAGCACTTTGTAGGAGTAAACGCCGGCTTGTTGGAGCTTGCCGATAATCTTCTCTGGCACCGTACCCAAATCTTCCCCAATCACCATGCAGTGATGACGCTGACTCTCCAGCGCCAGAATCGCCAGCAGATCGTCAATGGGATAATGGACATAAGCCCCTTCCGCCGCGCTTTCACCCTGCGGGATCCACCACAGCCGCAGCAGCGCCAT
Source organism: Pantoea sp. X-Soil-ISGK-421 (assembly GCF_059730785.1). Classification (NCBI taxonomy): domain Bacteria; kingdom Pseudomonadati; phylum Pseudomonadota; class Gammaproteobacteria; order Enterobacterales; family Erwiniaceae; genus Pantoea; species Pantoea sp. X-Soil-ISGK-421. The sequence goes on from NZ_AP035980.1 coordinate 154,852, forward strand.
CACGTGATCGATCCGCAATGCGCCGCAGTCGTGCATGTTGGCGCGCAGCAGCGCAATCCATGGCTCGTAGGCGCGGGCCTGCATAATCTGCGGATCCATCGGCGGCAATCCCCAGTTCTGCCCCAGCGGGCCGAGAATATCCGGCGGCGCGCCGACGCTGGCCTGCAAGCAGTAAAGCTCGCGATCGCTCCAGGTTTCTGCGCCGCCCTGCGCCACGCCCACTGCTAAATCGCGGTATAAGCCAATCGGCATTTCATGCTGCCGGCACACTGCCCAGCAGTCAGCGAACTGGCGAGCGGCCAGCCATTGCAGCCACAGATAAAAGCGCACTTCATCAGTGTGCTCGATGCGGAATGCCCGCACCGCCGCGCTGTCGGGAGATTGCAACTCCGCAGACCAGGTTGTCCAGTCGTAGCGCCGATCGTCTTCGGCGATCTGCACGGCGTGCAGCGCATCGAAAACGCCCTGATGCAGCAAACTTTCACCGCCTTGCTGCATAAAGGCTTCAAAGGCCGCAACCTGATGATCCTCCGCACTGCGCTGCCTGAAGTGTTGCCAGGCGAGACGCAGCGCCTCCAGTTTAAGTCGGGTGACCGCTGAGTAATCAACCCACTCAGCGTTCCGCGCCGCCTGTAATGCCTGCAGCGTACTGTCCGCCTGCCACCAGCGCTGCGCATCTTCACTCAGCGTAAAATCCTCAACGGCGGTGACGTCGATATACAGCATATTGAGCCAGCGCCGCGATGACGGGCTGTACGGGCTGGCGCTTTCCGGGGTCGCCGGGAACAGTGCATGCAGCGGATTCAACCCAATGCAGGCACCGCCACGCTGTGCGACCGCGACCAGCATCTGCTTTAAATCACTGAAATCGCCGATTCCCCAGTTAGTAGCCGATCGCAGCGTATACAGCTGAATACAGGCGCCCCACAGCGATTGCCCTTGCTGGATGGCTGGCGGCTCGTAACAGCGAACCGGCGCGACAATAATCCGGCTGTGAAACGCCTGCTGATGCGCGATAAAGGTCAGCTGGTGATAACCGAAAGGCAGTGCAAGCAAACGGATCGGCTGATCGGCTAGACAATGGCCTTTCCAGGTTTCTCCCTGTTCCGCAATCAGCTGCCATTCGCCTTCAATACCGGGCGCAGGCAGCACAATCTCAGCGTCTTCTCCTTGCACGATGTGCACCGGCGGCAGCGGCGAGGCGTTCATTTTTGGCGGATGCATGGCCGCCAGCAAACGCTGGCGGGTAATGGCAGAGACCGATTGCAGCTGGCCGTGGGCGTCAATGTATTCGCTGGCGATGTCTGCGGTTGGCGTGAGAGTGCTGTTCATCGCGTGGCCTGCCAGATGCGTTGCTGGTAGTCACGGATGGCGCGGTCAGCGCTGAACATGCCACAGCGTGCGGTGTTGAGAATGGCGGCGCGCGTCCAGCCAGGCTGATCGGCCCACAAGGTTTCTGCCTGCGCCTGCGCATTGAGGTAGTGACGAAAATCGGCCAGCACCAGATAAGGATCGCCGCCTTTGGCGCTCAGGCTGTGCAGCAACGGTTCGAACGCAGTGACGTCGCCGTCGCTGAAGGTGCCGTCTTCTAACGCTTTCAATACCCGATCCAGCTGCGCATCTTTTTTGCGCCATGCGTCAGGCGAGTAGCCTTCCGCTTTCAACGCGCTGACCTGATCGACGGTATGACCAAAGATAAAGATATTATCGGGCCCAACTTGCTCGGCGATCTCCACATTAGCGCCATCCAGCGTGCCGATGGTCAACGCCCCGTTGAGTGCCAGCTTCATGTTGCCGGTGCCGGATGCCTCTTTACCGGCGGTAGAAATCTGCTCCGACAGATCCGCTGCCGGGATCAGCCGCTCCGCAACCGAAACGTTGTAATCAGGCACAAACACCACTTTGAGGCGATCGCCAACGCGGGGATCGTTGTTGACGATAGCCGCCACTTTGTTAATCGCGTAGATGATGTTTTTGGCCAGCACATAACCCGGCGCGGCTTTGGCACCAAACAGCACCACGCGCGGCGTCAGGTTGGCCTGCGGATCGCTCACCAGCGTTTGCCACAGGGCGATAATGTGCAGCAGCGCGAGATGCTGACGCTTGTACTCGTGCAGACGCTTAATCTGCACATCAAACATCGCTTCAGGATTCACTTTGATGCCGGTGCGTTCTGCGATCCATTGCGTCAGCGCGATCTTGTTCTGCTGCTTAATGGCGCGGTATTGGGCCTGGAATGCGGCGTGATCGGCGTAGGTTTCTAATGCCTTTAGCTGATCGAGATCGGTGAGCCACGGCTGAGTGAGGGTTTTGGTGATCAATGTCGCCAGCGCCGGATTACACTGGTTTATCCAGCGGCGCGGCGTGATGCCGTTGGTGACATTATGGAATTTATCTGGCCACAGCGCGTGATATTCCGGGAAGAGATCTTTCACCACCAGCTGTGAATGCAGCGCCGCGACACCGTTCACTGCAAACCCGCTGGTGACACAGAGATTGGCCATGCGCAGCTGGTTGTTATGTATCAACGCCAGTTTCGCCCAAGTGGCTTCATCGCCTGGCCAGCGAGCCTCAACCTGCTTCTTCAACTGGGCATTAAGTTGGTTGATGATCAGCATATGGCGCGGCAACAGGGCACGCACCATGCGTATATCCCAGCACTCCAGCGCTTCAGGCATTAAGGTGTGATTGGTATACGCAAAGGTGCGCTGGGTAATACGCCACGCCTCGTCCCAGCTCATCGCGTGTTCATCCAGCAGCAGGCGCATCAGCTCAGGGATCGCCAGCGTTGGATGGGTATCGTTTAGCTGAATGACCTCGTGATCCGGCAAGGATGCTATGCTGCGCCCGGCGCGTTGGTGACGGCGAAGAATGTCCGCCAGCGAGCAGGCGCACTGGAAATATTGCTGCATCAGACGCAGCTTTTTACCGTTGTCGTGATTGTCATTGGGGTAGAGCACTTTGGTAAGTTTTTCTGCCTCAATGCCCGGCTGCTCGGCACGCAGGAAATCACCGCGATTGAAGCGCTGCAGATCAAACGGCTGCGCATGTTTCGCCTGCCACAGACGCAGCGGTTGGGTTACGCCATTCTGATAACCCACCACCGGCAGATCCCAGGCTTCACCCAGAATTTGCACCGCAGGCTCCCAGCGCGGCACGCCATTTTGCGTGATGACTTTGCCGCCGAGATGCACCTGCACGGTTAACGCGGCATTGTGATTGAACCACGGATAGCTGTCGCGCTGCCAGTTGTCCGGCATCTCTTGCTGCGCGCCATCCACGAAGTGCTGGCGAAACAGACCGTACTGATAATTGAGTCCGTAGCCGGTGGCGGGTTGTCCAACCGTCGCCATCGAATCGAGAAAACAGGCAGCAAGTCGACCCAAGCCGCCATTGCCCAACGCCGGATCGGTTTCACACGCTTCCACGTCGCTTAGCGTAATATTCCACTCGGCCAGCGCCGCGTTCACGTCGTCATACCAGCCAAGATTGAGCAGATTGTTGCCGGTCAGTCGGCCAATCAGAAACTCCATCGAGATGTAGTTAACGTGACGCTGCGGCGTGACTGAAGGTGGCGCAGGCATCTCCGCCAGCATATCGGCCAGTGCGCCGCTTAACGCCTGCCACCATTGGTCTGGCGTCATCTCTTTTGCATCGTGCAGACCAAACCGTTGCCATTGTCGAGTTAGTGCGTGTTTAAAACGGGTGCGATCAAATTTCATAATCAGTCCTGTAACGGCGGAGGTGAATGTGCTTCATTCTGCGCGTCAGCCATTACACACTCCTCCTCCCGCACTAAATTCAGCGGGGAGGATGAGCGGGGAGGAGAGGCTGAGGTAAATCTGAAAGCGTGACAAGAATGTGATAACCCTCGCTTTTGTTAAGTTTGCTTAATGGGTTCGCTTGCAATAGGTAAACGAATATCTGAACGTATGTGACGATTAATTACGAAGCGTAAAATAATGATGCGCCACGTTTAGGGAGAAGCGTTCACTGATGTTAATACCCTCCAAACTCAGCCGACCTGTACGCCTTGAGAACACGGTTGCGCGCGAGCGCCTGTTGCAAAAACTCGGCGCGGCAGGCAATTACCGTTTGGTATTGGTGACCAGCCCGGCCGGATATGGCAAAACCACGCTGATATCACAGTGGGCGGCGGGAAAAGCCAATCTGGGCTGGTATTCACTGGATGAGGGCGACAATCAGCCTGAACGCTTCGTTGATTACTTAATTGCGGCGCTACAACAGGCGACGCAGGGCGGTTGCGCCTCCAGCGAAGCGTTGGCGCAGAAAAGGCAATATATCAATCTGAATGCGTTGTTCGCCCAGTTGTTCAGTGAGCTGGCGGCGTGGCAGCAACCGACCTGGCTCATCATTGATGATTACCATCACATCACCAATCCCGTTATTCATGACGCCATGCGTTTCTTCTTACGCAACCAGCCCGAAAATGTGACGCTCATTTTACTGTCGCGTAATCTGCCGCAACTCGGCATTGCTAATCTGCGCGTGCGTGAACAACTGATTGAATTAGGCAGCCAGCAGCTGGCGTTTACCCATCATGAAGCCAAGCAGTTTTTTGATTGCCGCCTGACCACGCCACTGGCATCCGAAGAGAGCGGTCGCCTGTGTGACGATGTGGCGGGCTGGGCGACTGCGTTACAGCTGATTGCGCTCTCGACGCGTCAGGGCGCCAGCTCCGCCCAGGATTCGGCACGCCGACTTTCCGGAATTAACGCCAGCCATCTTGCCGATTATCTGGTGGAGGAAGTGCTGAACAACGTGGACAGCGCCACGCGCAATTTTCTGCTGAAAAGTGCGCTGCTGCGTTCTATGAATGACACGCTGATTGCCTGCGTAACGGGTGAAGAACAAGGGCAAATGCGGCTGGAAGAGATTGAGCGTCAGGGGCTGTTTTTACAGCGCATGGATAACTCGGGCGAGTGGTTTAGCTATCATCCGCTGTTTGGCAGTTTTTTGCGTCAGCGCTGTCAGTGGGAACTGGCGGCGGAATTACCTGCGCTGCATCGTGCGGCAGCTGAAAGCTGGATGCGACTGGGGTTCCCCGGCGAAGCGATCCATCATGCGCTGGCCGCCGGTGATGCGTTGATGCTGCGCGACGTACTGCTGCAATACGCCTGGACGCTGTTTAATCAGAGCGAACTCACGCTGCTGGAAAACTCTCTCAAGGCGCTGCCGTGGGAGATTCTGCTGGAGAATCCGAAGCTGCTGCTGTTGCAGGCGTGGCTGATGCAAAGTCAGCACCGTTTCTCCGAAGTGAGCAGTTTGCTCACGCGTTTTGAACACTCCTGTAGCGAAGAGATTGATGATGTGCTGCGCGGCGAATTCAATGCGCTGCTGGCGCAGGTCTCCATTAACGACGGTAATGCTGAAGAAGCTGAGCGGCTGGCGTTGCTGGCGCTCAAAGCGCTACCCGAAAGCCGACAATACAGTTGCATCGTGGCCACTTCGGTATTGGGCGAAGTGATGCACTGCAAAGGCGAGCTCAGCAGTTCATTGAAGCTGATGCGTCAGACCGAGCAGATGGCGCGTCGTGAAGAAGCGTGGAATTACGCGCTGTGGAGCCTGATTCAGCAGAGTGAAATTCTCTTCGCGCAGGGATTTCTCCAGTCCGCTTATGAGATGCAGGAGCGGGCATTTGTATTGGTCAAAGAGCAGCATCTGACGCAGTTTCCCATGCATGAATTCCTGCTGCGTATTCGCGCTCAACTATTGTGGGCGTGGGGCCGACTCGACGAAGCGGAACAGGCGGCGCGCGAAGGGATGAAAGTGCTAAAAGGCTATCAGCCACAGCAGCAGATTCAGTGCCTCGGTTTGCTGGTGCAGTGCTCGCTGGCGCGCGGCAATCTCGATAATGCCCGCAGCCACCTAAGTCGGCTGGAGAATTTGCTCAACAACGGATCGCTGCACAGCGACTGGATCGCCAATGCTGATAAGGTACGGGTAATTTTTTGGCAGATGACCGGCGACAGCCAAAGCGCCAGCAGCTGGATGCGTCAGACCGCGAAGCCTGAGTTTGCCAATAACCACTTCCTGCAAGGGCAGTGGCGCAATGTCGCCCGTGCGCAAATTCTGCTGGGGAATATGAGCCAGGCCGAAGTGGTGCTGGATGAACTGAATGACAATGCCCGTGCGCTCAACCTGATGAGCGATATGAACCGCAATCTACTGCTGTTAAATCAGATTTACTGGCAAACCCAACGCAAAGCGGAAGCCCAACAGGCACTGACCGAAGCGCTGAAACTGGCGCGCAGCACGGGTTTCGTCAGCCATTTTGTGATTGAAGGTGAAGCGATGGCGCAGCAGCTGCGGCAACTTATTCAGCTCAACACCCTGGATGAACTCGATAATCATCGCGCCAGACGGATCCTCAGCGAAATTAATAAATATCATCGCCATAAGTTTGCCCATTTTGACGAAGGCTTTGTTAGCCGCCTGATTAATCATCCCGATGTGCCGGAGCTGATCCGCACCAGCCCGCTAACCCAACGCGAATGGCAGGTTTTGGGGCTGATCTATTCGGGATACAGCAACGATCAGATTGCTGGCGAGCTGGATGTCGCTGCCACCACGATCAAAACGCATATTCGCAATCTTTACCAAAAATTGGGTGTGACGCACCGCGCAGAGGCGATGAATCAGGCGCAGTCGATGCTGCGGATGATGGGGTATGTGTAATAAATCGGTCGCCATAAATGGCGACCCTACGAAAAACCGCGTCAAATCAAGGTAGGGTGCGCATCAATGCGCACCTGGGAATATATGAAATCATGGTTTCATCAGTTTATTTCTCTTGCGAGCCACTCTTCGCGGGTTAACTCCCATAATTCGTAATCGAGAACACCGGCGACATACTCTTTTTTACCGGTTTTTATCAGACGCATGCCAGATTTACGTGAGATCATCACCGAGCCGGTATTCACCGCCGCTTTTGGCACGCGTAATACTTCGCGGCCCAGCGTTCTAAACCAGAAGTCGTTCACGGCGTTGCAGGCTTCACTCATGAATCCGCGTTGCTGCCACTCAGGTACCAGCCAGAATCCGCGGTTATCATTTTCTTCATCGCGCAATTCGATCAGCCCAATTAATTCCTCAGGTTTATCCTGGCGTCTGATGCTCCAGCACCAGCATCGACCTTCGTTGACAGCGGGCAACACCACGTTATCCACGTAATCTTGCGAGGCACCTTCAGGATAAGGCCACGGCACGGCAGCATTGAGATAACGCACGATCTCCCAGCGAGGGAAAGCAATTTGCATCGCCTGCCCATCGCCGCTTTCAAGTGGCTTCAGGATTAATCGTTCCGTTTTGATTTCTGGCGTCATATATCCTCCATTTTGGGCCTTTGCTCCAGCCTGGTCATCGTCAATAAAGGTTTGTCCCTGCTATCCAGCCGCAGTTGCATAAATGTTAGATCCAGCCAGCGACCAAATTTCGTTCCTACCTAGTTAATCTGTCCGGCATCGGTAAATCCTAACTTGCGATGTAACGCGATTGAAGGTGTGTTTTCAGACTCAATGCCCGCCACCATCACGTGCTTACCTTGCTCGGTCGCATGCGTGATAAGTGACTGCATTAATGCCACACCAATGCCTTTTCCCTGTGACGCTTTATGGACATAGACCGAATGTTCAACCGTGTAGCGGTATCCATCCCAGGGGCGCCAGTCACCATAGGAAGCGTAGCCGAGCGCATTATCCTGCTCATCAACGGCAACCAGAACCGGAAATCCCGCCGTTAGCCGATCTGACAACCATTTGATTCGGTTAGCAATATCGACCGTTTGATCATTCCAGATAGCAGTGCTGTTTAGCACCGCATCGTTATAAATATCAGTGATTACCACTGCATCTTTTTCAACTGCCGAACGTATGCTCACCATAGACACCTCGCTGTTATGCCACTAAAGTAGACACTTCGTACACTATCTTATATATCCACTATGTCAGACGAAAAATCCACTAAAGAAGATGATTTAAACGCGCGCATTGGCAAAAAAGTGAAGGCTGAAAGGGAAAAACGCAGCTGGTCGCTGACTGAATTGGCTGAGCAATCAGGCGTATCTCGGGCAATGATCCATAAAATTGAACGGGGCGAAAGCAGTCCTACAGCAACGTTGCTGGCACGTTTGGCGGGTTCGTTTGATATGAGCATGTCGCAACTGATCGCGTTGAGCGAAGTTCAAACGGGAACATTACTGAAACAGCATGAGCAGCCGGTTTGGCAGGACCCAGAAACGGGATACATACGACGCCACGTGTCGCCGGGGCAGATACCGCTCGATCTTGTCAGCATCGAATTGCCGCCCGGTGTTAGCGTGCCGATGCCGGTCATTTCCTATCTGTCGCGCCGTCAGCTTATCTGGATTTTAGAGGGCGAATTACGTTTTCAAGAAGGTGAAAAAATCTTCGAAATGCAAACGGGTGATTGTCTTGAACTCGGCGATCCTGCTGACTGTATTTTCAGGAATGACTCAGAACAACGTTGTCGCTATGCGGTCATCGTACTCAAATAAAAGTAGCAGCAGTTAAACATCCATTATTAATGGACGTAAAACTGCCGCCTGGATTGTGCCTTAATGCGCGCACCAGTTCCTGAGCGAATTAATTCCGCCATCGGGAGAGGTAAAACCTGAGCAGCCTAAGATCGAGTCGAATAACTTCTCGTGGAATACCGGCGTTTTGTCATTCTGCAGTTGCTGAAGTTTGGCAAATGACGCTTTGTTATTACTGTCACTTAAAAACGTATCTGATGCCCAAACCATAATCGGCACCGTGCGCTGCGCCATCGGTGCATGATCGCGTGGTGTGCCGTGGAAATGCAGATTATCGGAAATTGATTCCCCATGATCCGATGCATAAAATACGATGGCATTTTTATCTTTCAGGCTGTCGAAAGTCTGCTTAAGAAAATAATCGGTATATAAAAGACTATTATCATAGGAATTAATCATCTCCTCGGTGCTGCAGGCATCATCAATGCCCTGACACTCCGGCTTATAACGCGCAAACGCCCGTGGATAGCGCTCGGTATACATATAATGTGAGCCTTTGGTATGAAGAATCACAATGTGTTTACCCTGCGGATGGCGCTGAATAGAGTCCTGCAATTCATTAATCAGTGCCATATCATCCACCGGCTTACCGACATTCCGCTTCTCCGCCTGAATAGATTCGCGCATTGAATAACTGTCAGCCATGACTTTGTTATAGAACCAGGCTTCGCTCTGCATCGAATAGAGATCTTCAGAGAAGCCTTGCTTTTTCATCACCGTGAAGACATTCATCTCTTTCAGCGTACGCTGCGGGGCTTCTGAGGCGCCGCCTTCTCTGACAAACATACAGCGCAGCGAGAGCTTGGTTGAGGTATCACAGGAATAGCCCTGCAAGTGAACCAGGTTTTTTTCGTGATCGAGATAAGGCGTGTTATCGCGATCGTAACCGTATAAACCCATGTGATCGCGGCGGGCACTTTCACCAATCACAAACACGATATACAAGTTATCCGCATTTTTCGGTGGAACGTATTTAAAGTGCTCAGCGGGATCGTAAAGATTACGGTTATCTTCAGCCTGGCTGAACGAACTATAAGCCAGCAAGCCAACGCCCGATAGCCAGTTAGACGGCGAATAAGTACCCGCAACAATGCCACCATAGCTGGCCATCATGCGATTATTTTTCTTATCCTGTTCATCCTGCACCTTGCCCATTAAATTCAACGGTAACCAGCAACCTAATGCGGCAATAACAATGGCGATAGTTTTATAAGACCAGTAACGCTTTTTACTAATATTTGTCACTGGATTGCCGCGCATTCCGCGCCAGATAAGCCATAGTGGGACGATGTTAATGATCACCATCCATAGCATAAAGTGCCAACCAACCGATTCCTTAGAAAGGTCTAATGAATCGGTGGCTAAAACGGCGGCGATAATGCCATAACCAATATCAATATTAAAGAAAATCATGTAATAACTGGCGGCGCTGGAGAATATCACCAGCATGGTCATTAATACGCGCGATAGATATTTTCCGGTTAATGAGGTTAACAACGTTAACAGCATGACCAAAAAAAATGCAGCCATGACCTCAGTCATTAATGAAAGGGTATTATCAAACTGCAGTTGCGTATAGCGACGGATGAAAATCGGAATATTAAGAAGTACACCGATATAGAGCGAAATAAACACCGGTATATAAAACTGCTTAACCCAACCCTTTTTAAACATGTATTCCTCGTTATTATAATGAAAACTAATCACTTGCCTGTAAATTGACAGCCCTAAGTAAGAGGATGGATTTGGGGATCAGTTCAACCATTGCTGGGCCTAAAGTATGTTATAATGTAACAATCAAATGCAGGCGCTTATGCTCTGATTAGGGTTCGCCGCAACCACTTTACCCGCAGACTGCTAATCAATGCAGTGGAGATCCTCATTCTGTATATGCATTTCCCTCATCATTTCATTCAATATGCATGACCTGGAGGGGGAACAGTATCAGGTAAAGTGATGGAGTAACTGACTATTTGTGTTAGGAAGAAACTTCATAATTCATAAAATTGAATAAACAGGAAATTAATTTTTTTATAAATAGCCAGGAACTTTCTGATTGTTAAGGTGATATTCTGCGCAAAAGTGCTTACACAAAACTTACAATTAATTTCGCTTAAGTTTTATTATGATGGCAAAAACATGGATGTCACTGGCGCTGGGCGTCGGTATGATCACAACTTCTGCATTTGCGGCACCGTTAAATCCGGGCGACCGCGATTATATTCAGAATCAGCAACAACAACGTTTGCAAAATGACCAGCAGCAGCGAGATGCGCTGTGGAGTGCTACAGTGCCGCAGAGCACGCCAGCAGCGGATTCTGGTCAGGCTGGCCCCTGCTTTCCGGTGCAGCATATCGCTATTCGCAACGCCACGCTAATGTCTGCCAGTCAGCAGCAATCACTGGCCGAACCTTATATTCAACGCTGCCTGAACTTAACCGAAATTAATTCGCTGGTACACGCTATTTCTGACTGGTATATGCAAAGAGGCTATATAACCAGTCGGGCTTTTTTAATTGAACAGGATTTATCGCAGGGCGAATTAATTATACCGGTGCTGGAAGGGAAGCTGGACGCCATTCGTCTCGACGGCCAGCATCCGCGTTCACTACAGATGGCGTTTCCGGGCCTTGAAGGAAAGATACTCAATCTGCGCGATATTGAGCAGGGCATGGAGCAGATTAACCGCGTGCGCACAACGCCGGTACAGATTGAAATACAGCCGTCGCCTAAAACCGGTTATTCCGTGGTTAACCTTACGGCGACGCCGGAATTCCCGCTCAGCGCATCGCTGGGTTTTGATAACAGCGGACAGAAAAGCACCGGGGTTGGTCAGCTTAACGCCTCGCTGACGGGCAATAATCTGCTGGGACTGGCCGACCGCTGGTTTATCAGCGGCGGACGCAGCAGCGCCTTCAGCGACTGGCGCGATGCGCAAAACCTGCAGGCGGGCGTCAGTGTACCTTACGGCTACGGACTGCTCGACTACAGCTACAGCTGGAGCAACTATCACAGCAGCTTCGTCAACAACGGCTTCACCTGGCTGAGCAACGGCGACAACGTGTCGCACCGGCTTAACGGTTCATGGGTGCTGTTTCGCAACGGCGATATCAAAAGCGGCGTCCAGCTCGGCCTGAATCACTATTCCAGCCACAACTATCTCAACAATACCTTGTTGCAGAGCAGCAGTCGCAAAATCACCAGCGCGCAACTGGGACTCAACCACACGCAGAAAATCCTTGGCGGCGTCGCTACGCTCAACCCGACGTTCACGCGCGGCATGCCGTGGTTCGATGCCGAAGATGACGCGGGCAAAACCGGCGACCTGCCGAAAGCGCAGTTCCGCAAGTGGAGCATCAGCGGCAGCTTCCAGCGCCCGCTGGCTGACAATCTGTGGCTGTTGAGCAGCGTTTACGGCCAGTGGTCGCCCGATCGACTGTATGGCAGCGAACGCCTGACGCTGGGTGGCGAAAGCTCGGTGCGCGGTTTTAAGGAGCAGTATCTCTCCGGTGATGCCGGTGGCTATCTGCGCAACGAACTGAGCTACAGCCTGTTCACGCTGCCGGTTTTGGGCGACGTCAGCGCGCTGGCTGCCATCGACGGCGGCTGGCTTAAGAGTGACGCGCAGAACCGCGAGTCAACCGGTACTTTGTGGGGCAGCGCGGTCGGAATCAGCACGCGCGGTCGCAACGTCTACACCCAGTACACCGTCGGCATTCCGCTTAGCTATCCCGGCCATATGCAGCCGGATCACGTCAGCATTTACGCCCGCGTCGGGCTGGTTTTCTAAGAGGCAAAGATTATGGATGATCGTCAACCCGTTTCCCTCGCCCGTCGCGCGCTGAGCTATGTCATCTGCTATCTGCTGGCGGTGCAGCCGATGCTGCCGGCGATGGCGGCACAAATCACGCCCGTCACGCCAGGTACGAAAATGGATGCCGCCGGCAACGGCGTGCCGGTAGTGAATATCGCGACGCCCAACGGCGCCGGGATTTCGCACAACCAGTACCAGCAGTATAACGTCGGTAAGGAAGGGCTGATCCTCAATAACGCCACCGGCCAGCTTACCCAGACGCAGCTTGGCGGCCTGATCCAGAACAACCCCAATCTGAAAGCCGGTCACGAAGCACAGGCAATCATCAACGAAGTCGTTGGTGCCAACCGCTCACAATTGCAGGGCTACACCGAAGTGGCGGGCAAAGCCGCTAACGTGATGGTGGCCAACCCATACGGCATTACCTGTAACGGCTGCGGCTTTATCAATACGCCAAACGTCACGCTGACCACCGGTAAACCGCAGCTGGATGCAAATGGCAATCTGGCGGCGCTGGAGGTAACGAAAGGCTCGGTGATTGTCGAAGGTCAGGGACTGGACGGCAGCAATGCCGATGCCGTGTCGATTGTCGCGCGCGCAACGGAGATCAACGCCGGGATCCACGCGAAAGATCTGTCGGTGACGGTGGGAGCTAATCGGGTCGGTGCGGATGGTTCGGTAACGCCGATTGCCGGTGAGGGCGCGGCACCGTCGGTAGCGGTCGATACCGGCGCGCTTGGCGGCATGTATGCCAATCGTATTCATCTGGTGTCGAGCGAAAAGGGCGTGGGCGTTAACCTCGGTAACCTGGTGGCGAAACAGGGTGATATTCAGCTCGATGCCAGCGGCAAACTGACGCTGAATAACAGCCTGAGCAGCGGTGCGCTGACGGCGAATGCTGAAGCAGTGACGCTCGGTGGCGAAAACAAAGCTTCCGGACAGGTCACGCTCAGTGCAAAGCAGGATGCAACGCTCAACAAAGGCACGCTGGTCAGCGACGCCGGAGTCAGCATCACGGCGAAAGGAAATCTCACCACTAATGGCACCAGCATCACGGTAGGACGTGATGTTCAGCTCAGTGGCGCAACCGTTGTTACGGACAGCAATGCCGTCGCGAAAGCCGGCAACGATATCAGATTGCAGGCGCAGGATCGGCTCAGCAACAGCGGCCAGTTGACTGCTGGAAACAACTTAACCATCACGGCAAAACAACTTGATAATCGCGGCATGCTGGCCGCTAACACCACCGGCATCACTACAAGCAGTCTGCAGAATGGTAAGGGCGCGGCCATATCTGGCGCAGAGAATCTAAACCTCAGCAGCGACAGCATGCTGAATCAGGGCGTATTGTCAGCGCCCGTGCTCTCACTCAGCAGTTTGCAAACTGATAACAGCGGGCTGATTCAGGGCAGCAAAGCGCTGACCTACAGCGGCAACCGCCTGAATAATCTGGCGGGCGGCACCCTGAGTTCGGACAACAGCTTTGCACTCAATCTGCCGCAGTTGAGTAACAGCGGGCTCATCACCAGCAAGGCAGGGCTGACGCTGAGTGGCGACGCGCTCACCAACAGCGGCGAAATCAACGCTGCCAGCCTGTTTGCCTCAAATGCGCAGCTGAATAATCAGCAGGGTGGTCTGCTGCTCGCTGATAACACCCTCAATCTACAAAACGATACGCTGACCAATGACGGTCAAATCGCCGCAGCAACAACCCATGTTGATGCCAGCACGCTGAACAACAGCGGCACGTTGCAGGGTAAACAATCCCTGCAGGCTAGCGGCAAGGCGATAACCAGCAGTGGTACGTTACTGAGTGACGGCAAACTGACAGTCTCAGCAGACACGCTCACTAACCGTGGCCAACTGCAGGGACAGCAACTGACGTTAACGGCAGACAACTGGCATAACAGCGGCAACGCGTTGAGTGCGAGTGATGGCGTAATTAACGCTGCAACGCTGGATAACAGCGGCAAAATCCTTGGTCAGCACAGCTTACAGCTTAAAACAGATTCCGTTGATAACAGCGGCTGGCTGCTGGCGCAGGCGCTCACCCTTCAGGGAGACTTAGTTAACAGCGGGCTGATTCAGGGCAGTGATGCACTTACCGTGATGGGCGATAAGCTCAGTAATAAAACCAGCGGCCAGTTACTGAGTGCCGGCACGCTAATTGCTCATGCTGACAGCCTGGATAATCAGGGCAGCGTTCAGGCCGACACGCTTGATATGCGGCTGCAAAGCTGGCAGAACGCCGGCAGCGCCCAGGCGACCACGCAGTTCCTTGGCACCCTGAGCGGGGCACTGGATAACCGCGGCACGCTGCTGAGCCAGAACGATTTTGCCCTCGTCAGCCACGACATCACTAACAGCGGTACGCTGGCGGCCACCCAACTCAGCATCACCGCACCGCAGCTGACCAATTTCGGACTGCTGCAGGGTAACAGCGCGCTTTCACTGAACAGCGCGAATATCACTAACGCCGCCCGCGGTCAGCTTATCAGCGGCGGTTCGCTGACGCTTTCCCCGGTACAGTTGACCAATGCGGGCCTGCTTCAGGTGGCTGATGACTTCAGCATTAACGGACGTGACCTGAACAACAGCGACCGCATCACCGCAACCAATCTGAATGCAGAACTGAGCGGCACACTGAACAACGGCGGGCAGGGTGTTTTGCTTGCGCAGCGCCAGGCGCATATTCATGCCAGCGAGCTGAACAATGGCGGTTCGATTGCGGCACAGCAGTTGAATGCGTCAGGTGATGTGCTGAAGAATCAAAGCCTGCTCCAGGGTGACAATGGACTCAGCGCGGATTTCAGGCAGTTCAGTAACCTGGGCGCGGGACAGCTACTGAGCAACGGTATTGTTGCGCTCAAAGGTGCAACCGCTGACAACGCCGGTGTGTGGCAGGGCCAAAGTATTGACTATCAGTTTGGCTCGCTGAGCAACAGTGGCACCGTTTACGGTATTGACTCACTCAAAGGTCAATCTGATGGGCTGCTGGATAACCGTGGTAGCCTGACTGCGGGCGGCAACGCCAGCCTGACTGCGGGTAACCTGCAAAACAGCGGTAAAGTGCTGGCCGATCGTCTGGTGTTACGCGGCAGCAGCCTCAGCAACAGTGGCCTATGGCAGGGAACATCCTCGCTGGATGCACAGTCGAGCGGCGCTTTAACACAGGCAACTGGCGGCAAAACGCTGACCGGCGGTGACCTGCTGCTGAACGCTGCCGACCTCAACACGGCGGGCGCAATCCAGGGTGACAACGCGCAAATCAACGCAGGCCGCTGGCAGAATCAGGGCTCGCTGCTGGGCACCACAGGTGTGTCAGCTGACGTTGCGGGTGAGCTGCGCAACAGCGGTGAAATATTGTCGCAGGGCGCGGCACAGGTCAGCGCGCAGAACCTGAACAACAGCGGCTCGCTGCTGGCGGATAAGGCGATGACGCTGAGTGGCGGTGCGCTGAATAACAGTGGCAGCGTGCAGGGCGAAACGCTCGCAATTACCCCGGCCAGCGTGACCAATCAGGGCAGTCTGATTGGCCTGCAATCACTGACTATCGGTCCGGCGCAGGCCCGCGTTTTCCGCATGCTGGCGCTACAGTCGCAGCCCACACGGGAATTAATCAACAATGCTGGCGGTCAGCTGCTGACGCAGGGCACGCTGAGCATTACCGGTGACGCCATCACCAACAACGGCAGCTGGCAGGGACAGCAGATCCTGCTGAACGCCACCCGCCTTGCCAACAACGGTGCAATCCAGAGCGCAGGCGATCTGACGCTTAACCTCAGCGATGCGCTGACGTCCGCCTCTGGCAGCAAAATCACGGCGAACGGCAATGCCGCGCTCAATGCGCTTAGTTTCACCAATCAGGGACAGTGGATTGCCCGCAACCTGACGTTACAGGGCGCGACGCTTAACAACGGCGGCGAGATGTCGGGCGTAGAAGGGCTGACCACAACGTTGTCAGGCGCACTGACGCAGCAGCAAAACGCGGCACTGCTGAGCGGTGGCACGCTGGATGTGCATGCAGCAACCGTGGACAACGCGGGCCGGATGCAGGGTAAGGATCTGTTACTCACCAGCGGCGGTATTACCAACAGCGGGCGCTTGCAGGGCGACAACAACCTGCAGCTGAACGCCGGCGGACGCCTCACCAATAGCGCCAGCGGGACGTTACTGAGTCAAAACGGCCTGACGCTGACCACGCCCGAACTGTATAACTACGGCGTGATTCAGGGAGCCACCAGCCGTATTACCACCAGCGGCCTGGTTAACAACAGCGGCAAAGTACTCTCTTCAGCGGATCTCACGCTCAGCGCGCCACAGCTGGTCAACAGCGGCTGGCTGCAGGCTTCGCAGCTGGTCATGAATGCGGCCAGCGCCAGCAACAGCGGCACACTGATGGCGGATCAACAGGCGACACTCACCGGCACCAGCCTGCAGAACCAGGGCACCGCGCAGGGCGGGAACCTGACGGTGAACTACGCGCAACTCACCAACAGCGGCACGCTGCTCGGCGCAAATCAGCTGAATGTCAAAGCGACAAGTGTGACCCAGCAGGCCGCGGGCAAGCTGTTCACCGGCGGGAATCTGCTGCTGGAAAGCACGGGATTTGATCAGCTTGGACAGGTGGTGGCGCTGGGCGACGCAACGCTCAAACTCATCAATAGTTTTACCGCACGTAACACGCTGGCCGCAGGGAATCGCCTGACTATCAGTAGCAACGGTGCGATTGAGAACCAGGGAACAATGCAGGGCCAGGCGCTGACGCTGAGCGCAGGCGGCGATCTGACGAACAACGGCCAGCTCACCACCGGAACTGGCGACAGCAGCCTGAGCGGGCAGCGCATCAACATGAACAGCGCGGGGACGCTGCAGGGCGGTGGCAATGTGGCGCTCACCAGCCGCAGCGATGTGGCGCTTAACGGCTTTACCGGGACGCTCGGCAGCCTCACCGTTTCCTCGCCGGGCAGCATTGTGAACACGGCGCTGCTGTATGCCGGGCAGAATCTCTATCTTTACGCCAACAGCATTAAAAACCAGCGCGGCGATATGCTGGCGGGTAACAGTTTGTGGATGCAGCGCGACGCGGCGGGGAATGCCAATGGCGAGGTGATTAATACTTCGGGAACCATTGAGTCGCAGAAGGGTGATATCACGATTAAAACCGGGCATCTGCTTAATCAATGGGCCTCTCTGACTGTCGGCCCCACACAAAGGGAGGATTTTGAGGAAAACTATGCATTTTTCAGCGGCACCAACATTTTTGGCATTCATGGTGCGCAGGGAGTTTATGCCCTTCCTTTGAATATTTTTGGAGCTGATGAGCTTAAATATTTTTACCAGAAAGCGCCCGGTATGGACTACTATTCGGTCGCACCCCTCCCTGTAAATTTAGACCAGAATAAAGAAGTATTAATTTCTCGAATCATATTCAGCACGCAGGTAACAGGTCAGGCAGGAAGGATCAGTGCAGGCCGTAATTTTTATGGACAACTGGGAAGAGTGGACAACCTAGGTAGCTACATCCTTGCTGGAAAAGACATGCACATGGATGGTGTCAAACTTAACAACCAGTCCTATCTCTCAGGAACGCAAAACGTATGGCGAAGTTACACACCTATTAAAAATTACTATCTTGTATATGAAGAAATTAAACCAAGTGATTATACTTTCTTAAGCCCTGAATATGATAGCAGCTCGTCAAGTTATAACGGCCTGCCTGTAAAGTTTGACGATAAAATATATTCCTTCGCGACTGATTCCTATCGTACAGAACAAGGAAGCACTATACGCGGTGTAATTCAGTCCAATGGAAATCTTCAAACAAATTTTACAAACATTCTTAACAACAGTGATTCATCTGATGTACGTGGCACGATTACGCCATTGCTCAAGAACCCACGCATTGACTTATTATCGACGCAATCCGTTAGCAAAGGTTTAGAAAGCCTTGCATTAATTGACGCAGGTAGTGTCGTACCCGGTAGTCCATCATGGACTGATCAGCTTACAGACGCATTACAAGCGGTAAATGGCGGTAACTCTCTATATACTCAGAGCCAAAAAGCAACAGGGTTACAAAGTCTGGCTGGAATCGGTGAAAAATTTAAAGAAATACAAGTTACTAAAAAGTTAGAGGATAGCCCCTATAGCACCATTGCTCAGAAAGAGAATTTAACTAACAGAACGTCAGTTGATATTCAGGCCTATCCGATACCTCAGAGCACTAATGGATATTTCAACGTCTCTGCTGATCCTAAAAGCCCCTATCTCATTGTTGTAAACCCTAAATTAGCCGGACTAGGGGAACTCGATAAGGGGATTTTCAGTGAGTTGAATCAACTACTCGGTAAACAGCCCCAACAAAGTCCATTAGAGACGTCTCCAATATATACTGACAAACAAACTTTTCTGGGGTCAACATATCTTCTGGACAGACT
Organism: Pantoea sp. X-Soil-ISGK-421; assembly: GCF_059730785.1. Classification (NCBI taxonomy): domain Bacteria; kingdom Pseudomonadati; phylum Pseudomonadota; class Gammaproteobacteria; order Enterobacterales; family Erwiniaceae; genus Pantoea; species Pantoea sp. X-Soil-ISGK-421. Next base: position 173,681 of record NZ_AP035980.1, read on the forward strand.
GGGTATGAAACCTGAGTCTGACTACCGATTGCTGGGAGATGCTGCTTTCGATACCCGCTATGTCAGTAATGCCGTACTGAGTCAGACCGGTAAGCAATATATTGACGGGCTGGGTTCAGATCTCGAACAAATGACATATCTGATGGATAATGCCGCAGAGGCAGGGCAGTCCCTCGGTCTGAAAGCGGGCGTTTCACTCAGCGCGGAGCAGATAGGCTCACTTCATAAAAGCATTCTCTGGTGGGAAGCCGCTACTGTTAATGGTGAAACGGTTCTGGTACCTAAACTCTATCTTGTGGCATCAGACACTGAAGTAAACAATGGAAGCGTGATTGCCGGTAATACCGTAAGCATCGTGGGCCAAAACATTGAAAATAATTCAAGTACATTATCAGCCACCAATAAATTGTATGTTAGTAGCAAAACTAAAATCGGTAACCAAAACAGTTCATTAATTAAGTCAGGCGGAGAATTGAATCTGAGTGCTTTGGGCGATATAAATAATATCGGCTCATCCATTTCAGGGAAAAAAGTTACTCTCGAAAGCATTGAGGGAAATGTCAATAACATCACTCTGATGAAAGATATTGATTACAGTTCTCAATTCGTGTTATCCCGCTTCACTGAGCAGGAAGAACGAGCAAATATTTACTCGAGTGGCGATCTACTTATAAACGCCGGAAACAACATCAATATCAAGGGAGCTTCAGTTCGCGCTGATGAGAACGCGTCACTCAATGCCGCGAAAAACTTGAATATTATGGCAAACCACAATATGGCTGTCTTGAAAGACAGCTGGCAAAATTTCAGCCTGAAATCTGGCTCAGGTAGCAATGTGGATGTTTCAGGAGAAATCCATTTACAGGCTGGGAAAGATCTCACGATAGAAGCCAGTACTCTCAGTGCAGAACAAGATGCTACGCTCATCGCAGGTGGTAATGTCAACCTGCTTTCCGGCCAGGAGGAAACTCATACAAGCCGCACATCACGAAATTCATATTCAACGGGTACCCGTCAGGACACGCTAAGTAGCAGTAACAATCTGAATGTTTTTGCAGGTAATGACATCACAAGCCAGGCAGCTATTCTGGCTGCCGGAAAAAATATAACTCTCAGCGCAGGCCGCGATATAGATCTTAATGCAAATTCGCAAAGTGAAGGCACTGAAAGCCATTACAGAAGACAGACTGTTATCAGTGATACGGTACGCCAAAGCGGTACGACGCTTTCAGCAGGAGAGAACATCAGCTTAAACGCAAAACGAGATATCAACATTGTTGCTGGTGATGTAAGCGCTAAACGCGATATTGCCCTTAATGCTGGAGCTGACGTCAACCTGACAACTGCAGGGGAATCTGATTATTTCTACAAGGAGCAAACAAAAACACGTTACGATCATCTGAGCCGGATTAAAACGAAAACGATTCAGGAGGACAGCGCCACCAATGAAAAAGGGACTTTACTCAGTGGTCTAAATGTCTCGGTTTCTGCAGATAAAGATTTGCTGGTTAAAGGCTCTCAAATAGTAGCGGACGACAAATTAACTCTTGATGCAGGTGACAGCGTCAGTATCCTGGCGGCGACCAATACCGATACCGCATGGCGTTACTCTGAGTCGAAGAAGATTGGTATCTCAGGTTCTGGTGGGCTGGGTATTACTTTGGGCAGCAGCCACTCAATGAATGAGATGCGGGAGAAAGGGGCTACTCAGAGCCAGAGTATCAGCACGATAGGCAGTATCGGTGGCGACGTCTTAATCAGAGCCGGCGATAAATTACAAATAGCTGGCGCGGATGTAGTTGCCGGAAACAATATTACCCTGCAGGGAGACAGTGTTTCAATTCTGCCAGGTCATGATATTCGCCAGATTGATGAACGTTCTGAACAGCGCTCTAGCGGGCTGACGCTGGCACTGTCAGGCGCGGTAGCCGAAGCTGCGAACAGTGCTATTGCAGCAACACAGTCAGCCAGGCAGGAAAGCGATGGCCGTCTGGCCGCCCTACAAGCCACGAAAGCGGTTCTTTCAGGAGTGCAAGCCAGCCAGGCAAATCAGCTTTCACAGGAACAGGGTAATCCTGCTAACGGGATAGGCATAAGCCTGTCGTATTCAACTCAGCATTCAAAATCTGAGCAACAACAAAAAACCGATACGATAACCGGAACGACCATTAATGCCGGCAATAATCTGGTCATAAATGCAACAGGCGAAAGGAACCATTCTGGCAGTGGTGATTTGCTGATTGCAGGAGGGCAATTGAAGGCCGCAGGTGATACGACGTTACAGGCCGCTAACGATATCCAACTTATTGCTGCCGAAAATACGCAACAGACCACCGGTAAAAACAGCAGTAGCGGCGGAGGGGTCGGTGTAAGTATTGGTGTAGGTTCAGGAAGTGCCGGGATCAGTATTTTTGCCAGTGTGAATGGTGCAAAAGGCAGTGAAAAGGGTAGCGGTACTTTCTGGAGTGAAACTACGCTGGACAGCGGAGGAGACGTATCAATTATTAGCGGCCGGGATACCCTGCTCAGTGGTGCGCAGGTGAATGGTAATAGTGTCAACGCAAATATTGGTCGCGATCTGACGATAACAAGCCTACAGGACAGCGATAAGTATGATTCGAAACAAGCCAGCTTTGGCGCAGGAGGAAGCTTTACCTTCGGATCTATGACGGGGTCAGGTTACATCAACGCCAGCCAGGATAATATGCACAGCAATTATGACAGCGTGCTGGAGCAGAGCGGTATCTATGCAGGTACAGGCGGTTTTAATATTACTGTGGGGAACCACACGCAACTGAATGGCGCGGTAATTGCCAGTCAGGCAGATGCTGCTAAAAACCTTCTCGATACGGGAACGCTGGGCTTTTCCGACATACAGAATAAAGCGAATTATAAGACTGAGCACCAGGGTGCAGGCATCAGTTCAGGCGGGAGTATGGGAGGGCAGTTTGCCGGTAATATGGCAAATACACTGCTTGCCGGCGCTGGCGGTAAGGGGGATGCCGAAGGCACTACGCAATCTGCTGTGGCTGAAGGTACGATTGTAGTTCGCGATCAGGCTAACCAGCAGCAGAGTATGAGTGACCTGAGTCGTGATACTGAGCATGCCAACGACAGCATCAGTCCAATCCTTAATAAAGAGAAAGAGCAAAAGCGCCTGCAAACCGCGCAGATGATTGGCGAAATTGGCGTGCAGGTGGGTGATATAGCGCGTACACAGGGCCAAATCATCGCTACGCGGGAGGCCAATGAGAAAATGTCTTCCCTGAGCGCGTCGGATCTTGCTAAGGCGAAGTCCGACTGGGAAAAAGCCAATCTAGGAAAGACAGCAGGTAACGATGACATCGCTAAGCAGGCCTGGCAGAACAATTATGATGCCGCGTTTAATGCAACAAAACTGGGAACGGGCAGTGCTGTGCAGCAGGGCATTCAGGCCGTAACGGCTGCAATGCAAGGGCTGGCAGGCAATAACATTGGTCAGGCTATCAGTGGCGCATCCGCTCCCTATCTGGCAGAACAGATTCACAAATATACCAGCGGCAATCCTGAAGCGCAGGCAATGGCGCATGCCGTAGTCGGAGCCATTGCCTCTTATGCCTCCGGGCATGACGCAATGGCCGGAGCTGCAGGTGCCGTCAGCGGTGAACTGATGGCACAAATTGTGATGGGTCAGTTATACCCGGGAAAAACGGTCGACAGCCTAACCGAAACAGAGAAGCAGACCATCAGTGCGCTGAGCACACTCGCATCAGGACTTGTTGGTGCCACAATCGGCGGTAATACTTCACAAGCGGTTAATGCTGCTCAGTTAGGAAAAAATTCTGCAGAAAATAACGCACTGTATGCGGCGGACGATAAAGTACGACAAGATGCAAAATGGTCGCTACCTTATCTGGAGGGAGAGAAAAAGCAGCAAGCAGAAAAGTTAATTATTGACCTCAACGCGAAGGATAAGGCATTTGATGCTGCACTGGATTCGGCGTGTAAGAATCTGACTTCGTCAGCCTGTCATGGGATGCGGCAGGAACTGGCCGTGATGGGTCGCAGCTATGACGAGAAACTCGACGGCCAGTATATTGGTAACATGGGTACCGTCTACAAAGATGGTAAAGTTCAGGTAGATACTCTGATCTGGCAATACGCCAGCGCTGATGCGAAAGCAGAGCGCGAGGCAGATGTTAATCGAATCGCTAAAAACTGGGGCATCAGTAAAGAAATAGCGGACGGCCTCTATACTGCAATGGCAGGCGTTCATACTGTTGCGGCGATAGGCGGCGCAGCCTATGGATTGAAAGGTGCGAAGGAATCTTCAGTTGCAGCTAAAGATACGGCATCGCTGGTTGAAGCTGAAAAAACTGCTTTGGACAAGATCGGGCAGAATAGTAAGAACGCTGTCGACCTGAGCGGTAAGCCGCAAGGCAGTATCTTGCAACAGCAAGCCAAAAATAAGATAAATGACTTAGCACTTCAGTTCAATAACCTGTCTGTGCAGCCCAAAGACTTTAAAATAACAGTTAATGGAAAAACAATGTCTGCAGATCCTGAAACAAGTATCGGTGCTCCAGTATTCAAAGGTGCGTCTGATGCAGATGTAATGACATACTTTAAGCAGATTACTGAGTCAGGAAATATGCCTGATGGAAAAATCATCGCTGGCAAAGGAACTGTCTACTCCATTAAAATAACTGAAGGTCCTAATGCTGGCAGCACTATGACATTAAGAGACTTTTCAAATTCGTCGCAACAAACAGGTGCCAAATGGACTATAGATATTTTAACTCCATCTATTAACAATGGCAGAAGAGTTGAGGTTAAGTTTAAATGACAGATTCCATTGATAAAGTATGTGATGATGTTAGTGTTACTTCGTATGGGCTGTCGATGGGGACAATGTGGCAACACATAAGCGTTGAGTGCGCAAATAAACCTGAAAACTATAATTTGAGGAAAAAAATATTTTTTATTCTTTTAGAAAAATTATTGAATGAAGGAAAAATAAAATTAGCTAAAGATGGTTTATTTTTAGAAGGGGAAATTGAGCAGCAATTAAGAGAATTGGAATCTTCCTGGCCTCCATATCCATCAGAAGATGAAGATGATGATTTAGATGAGTTTGGTATGTGGTTTTTTGTCAAAGCGCCAGCCGGCATCGTTTGGATTACTTCTGAAGGTGAAGAAATCTGGACGTAATGACATGTAATCCTTAGCCCTCACCAGCAAAGAGCTCCTTGAGTAGTGTGCGCCACTCCACGAGCCGTTACCTGCAAAAGGATAGTGAAAAAAGGCAGGTGATGAGCGGATGACGTACAGCTGATGCTGAAGGACAGAAATTGCCTAAATGATTAAATAAATTGATTTTGATGAATTAAAAGAAATTTATCTTCAGTTGTCGAAGGTTTTGCCAAAAAAACCAATAGATAAAGATGAACTTTTGATTGATTATAAAGCTCAACAATGCGCCTCATTTCATCGTGGACTTGAATTTCTTGGGCATGCAAAGGAGCTTCTAGAAAAGGCCTGGTTGAATGATGATAAGGTTACAATACAAGCGGCGCTGGTTTATATCCGGGTATACTCAATGAATTTATCAGGTTTTTTTGATGCATTTAAAGAAGATGCTGATGCTTTATTAAAATCTTCTGATTGGCCTGGTATACCTGAAGATTATAAAATACCTTCGCATTACAATTACCCCATTAAGTAACAATAATCCTACCCACAGTTGAACGGTACCCAAAAAATTGGGTGCCGTCAGAGTAGATGAAAGCATCGCGCGGTGACGGGTGTGACTCCTGACACAATATTTAACATAATTATGATATTCATTAATTGACGTGTCGTTCAATGTCCCAGCCCTTAAATCAGGAACGCCTATTCTTCATGAACATCAAAATCCAGCAAGCCGATCCCCTCTCATCTGAATCCCAGTTATTGGTAGAGAAACTATCGGCCGAACTCGCGGTGATCACCGGCGATAACGGCAAAAGTCATTTCAGCGCCCAGGAGCTAAACACCGACCGTTCGTTGTGGCTGCTGGCCAGAGATGAAGCAGGCAACGCCGTGGGTTGTGGGGCGTTGAGACCGCTTGCAAAGCATACCGCTGAAGTGAAGCGCATGTACTCTGATCGTAGCGTGCCGGGCGTTGGCGCCACGCTGTTGGAGTATCTGGAAACGCGGGCCAAAAACATGAAATATCGCGAAATCCGGCTTTCAACCCGCGTAATTAATCGCCGTGCCGTGGCCTTTTATCACCGTTCCGGCTACACCCAGATCGAGAACTACGGACCATACATCGACCGAAACGAATCGATCTGCTTTGCTAAAACGCTGTGAGTTTGACAACCTACTAATGGTAAGTTACTACTAGTAGCTTACTCATTGCGGAGGTTGTTGCCATGCATGCTCTGATCGTTACTGCTCATCCGGACCAAAATTCACACACGCACCACATGGTCACGCAGGTGGCACAAGGTATTGCTGCGGGTGGCCACAGTTATGAAATCGCCGATCTGGCGGCGGAGCAGTTTGATCCGCGCTTCAACCAGGCCGATTTTGACCAGTTCAAAAGTGCTGCACCTTCGCCCGCCGATGTCGTAGCCGAGCAGCAGCGGCTGGATCGTGCGGATGCGCTGGTGCTGGTCTACCCGATTTACTGGTGGTCGTTCCCGGCGCAACTGAAAGGCTGGATCGATCGCGTTTTCACCCAAGGCTGGGCCTATGAGGATGACGGCCAAACCGTGGTTAAAAAGTTAGGCCACTTAAACGTCCATCTGCTGGCGTTGGGCGCCGCCAGCCAGCGTACGTATGTGCGTCGCGGCTATTTCAGCAGCATGCGCACGCAGATCGATGAGGGGATTTTTGGCTATTGCGGCGCGCCGGTAGTGACCAGCGAATTGCTGCTGCCAACCGATGAAAACTATCCCGACGCACACTTTGCGCTGGCAGATCAGCTTGGACAGCGACTTTTTCACATTAAGGAACCGGCATGAATCAACCCACTCGCCAGCGCATGACACATCAGGCACGTCGTCAGCAGCTGATTGGCGTGGCGTGGAATCTGGTGCGCGCGCAAGGCAGCGATGCGCTGACGTTAGGACGCGTGGCGGAAGAGGCTGGCGTCAGTAAACCGGTGGTCTACGATCATTTTGGCACGCGCCACGGTCTGCTCGCGGCGCTGTATGAGGATTTCGATCTGCGCCAGAACGCGATTATCGAGGCGGCAATGAATGCCGCCGGTGCCAGTCTTGCCGAGCGGGCTAAGGTGGTGGCGTCGAGTTACGTCGATTGCGTGTTGACGCAGGGACGTGAAATTCCGGATGTGCTGTCGGCGCTTGATAGCTCGCCGGAACTGGCTCAAGTGAAGCGAAAATACCAGCTCGATTTCATTGAAAAATTCCGAGGCTGGTTTGCTGAAGCATCGCTGCCGCAAGCCAGCATGTGGGGAATGTTAGGCGCTGCCGATGCGATTTCCAATGCGGTGGTGTGCGGCGATATCAGCCAGCAGCAAGGATTAGCGGAAGTTCAGGCGCTGATTCTGTCGCTGATGGAACGTCACCAGTAACCGTTAATTCAGCCAACAGGAGCAACAGATGTCATTGCGCGAGATTGATAACGCTTGCTGGCAACAACTGGAAACCAGCGCACGCGAGCCTGATGCAGGATTTCACTTCTTAACGCTCGCTTCCGTTGATCTACAGGGCAAGCCGCAGGCAAGGACATTGGTGCTGCGCGCGGTTGACCACGTACATCGCACGCTGGAGTTTCATACCGATATGCGCAGCCCTAAGTGGCAGGCGCTGGCGGTTAATCCTGACGTGACGGTTTTAGGTTACTGCACTAAAACCCAGCTGCGGCTGCAGGGAACCGTCAAGCTGCACGCCGCGCACAGCGAAGTGGCTAAAGCGGCGTGGCAACGATTAACGTCCCGGACGCAGCAAACCTATGCTGGTGCTGCGCCGGGAAGTGACCTTGATTCCCCAGCCAACGATGCCGGCAATGCGGAGGATAATTTCGGCGTCTTGCAGATCCGCATTACCCAACTGGATTGGTGTTTGCTGGCGCGGGAAAACAATCAAAGAGCGTTGCTCAATTACAGCTCAGACGGAGCGCTCACCAACAGCAAATGGGTGCATCCGTAACTAAGGCGTACATTGTTCCTGCGCCTTGCGCCGGACGTTAAACAGCAGATAACTGGCCAGCGCCAATCCCCACACACCTGCCGCGCCATACAACAGCACGCTGGAAAAACCGTCTGCCAGCACCTGCGTGGCAATGTTGGGGGGCAGTGAAACCTCGCCGCCGCCGGCGATGCGCTCGGCCAGCGTATGCACATCACTTTGTCCCGGCAGGAGGCGTTGCAGACTCGCTGCGATGCCTGCCACCAGCAAGCTGCCCATCAGCGCGATATTAATAGCAAGCGTAATCAGGCGCGCGCTGATATCGATCCCAGAAGCCATACCCACGCGATTACCTGGCACCGATCCGGTTGTGGTGTTGGTGACAGGCGTGTTGGTCAGCCCGAGCGCGATGCCAGCGAGCAGCGCGCCCGGCAGTAAACTCATCTGCTGCGCGGCGGCGAACTTCATCAGCATAAAGCCGGCGCCGATGGTGAATAATCCCAGCGGAATCATGCGCGCCGCGCCAAAGCGCGCCACCCATTTTTCGCCAAGCGGCGGCATGAGTAAGGTCGGCAAGGTGTAAGCCAGCAGCGCCAAACCGGTTGCCATGCTGCTGTAGCCTAGTCCGCTCTGATAATACACCGGGAGATAAATCATCAGTGGCCAGAAACTGAAGTTCATGCCAATCGATCCCATCAGCGCACCGGAAAAGGCACGGATGCGGAACACCGAGAAATCAAACATCGGGTGTGGATGGCGTTTCTCAATCCATACAAACAGCAGCGCGCTCAGCAACGTAACCAGTAAAATCAGCTGTGCCGTAAGGCTGCGCCAACCCAGACTGCCGCCCTGCGTGATGAGGTAGGTTGTGCCGACCACGCTGAACGATAAGGTGATCAGGCCGCTGAGATCGAGCTTTTTGGCTTCAGCATCGCGCGATTCCACCACATTTTTTAAAGCGAGGATCAGCGTCAGCAACGCGATAAATCCATGCACCAAAAACACCCATTGCCAGCTAAACCAGGCGACCAGCACGCCGCCGATGATCGGGCCGAATCCCAGTCCAAAGCCAAAAGTAATGCCCCACGCAGCGAAGGCACGACTGCGCGCTTTTCCCTGGGGAAACTGGAACGACAAAATGGCAATCAGGCAAGTTAGCATCGCGCCACCGCTGAGTCCTTGCAGCAAACGCCCGACGATCAGCCACTGCGCATTTCCCGCCAATCCGCACATCACCGATGTCACGCCGAAGGCGATAATGCTGATGATAAAAACGCGCTTGCGTCCATAGGTGTCTGCCAGCGTGCCGGTTGCCATTAACAAGGCGGTGCAGGCGAGCGTGTAGGCATTCATGATCCACTGCAGCTCGCGGAAACTGGCGTGCATCTCTTTTTCCAGCACCGGCAAAATCACCGGCACGCTCGATATCTCCAATCCCGACATCAACGCGGCCAGACAAACCGCCAACAGCGCCAACATGTTCTTCATACTCAATCCCTGCGATACGTTAAGAGCGTGCCAGCATGAAAGATTGGCGTGGCAGTGGAAATCTGCCCGCATGCCATATATCGTCAAGATCGTGCCAATTTCTCCGGTGACCTGTAATGCAAATGATTGCTCCGCTTCATGCCCGTTCGCCTGCACCGTTCAACCGCCGACTGGTTCTGTTGGCCTATGAATGTCTGTGTACCTTTGAATTCGGCATCGCCGTTGAGGCCTTCGGACGCGCCGACGAGGTGTTCGGTCAGCCTTTGTATGATTTGAGCGTGGCGTCGGTAGAAGAGGGCGTTTTCGGCGCGCAAGGCGGCGTGCGGCTGGTGGTTGACGGCGGACTTGAGCTGCTGGAAGAGGCGGGCACCATCCTGATTCCCGGCTGGCGCAGCGTGCATGAACCGGCATCGGATCAGCTGATTGCGGCGTTACAAAAAGCCCACCGCAACGGCACGCGTATTGTTTCGATCTGCGCAGGCAGTTTCGTACTCGGCGCCGCCGGATTGCTGGATGGGAAGCGTGCTACCGCGCACTGGAACAGCACCGAGATTCTGGCGCAACGCTTCCCGCAAGTGCAGGTTGAGCACGGCATGATTTATGTTGATGAAGGCAGCATCATTACCTCCGCGGGTGGCGCGGCGGGTGTGGATTTGTGCCTGCATCTGATTCGCCGCGATTATGGCATCGAAGTGGCAAACCGCACCGCGCGCCGCATGGTCACGCCGCCGCTGCGTGAAGGAAATCAGGCGCAGCTGATCCAGCAACCGGTGCCGATACGCGCGGCAAAAAATCTTTCACCGCTGCTCGATGATTTACGCAATCACCTCAACACGCCGTTGGTGATTGATCAGCTCGCCAGGCAAGCCGGCATGAGCCGCCGCACCTTTTTGCGACGCTTTCATGACGCCACGGGAACCACGCCGGGAGAGTGGATGCTAAACGTGCGGCTGGAAAAAGCCTGTGCTCTGCTGGAGAGCGGCAAACTGAGTGTGGATCAGGTTGCCGAACAGGCTGGATTTGGATCGCCGGAAGCGCTGCGTCATCACTTCCGCCAGCGACTCAATACCACGCCGACCAATTGGCGTAAGACATTCAATGAACGAGCGTCATTAGACGAAACAAGCATTATCTAGCAGGTTTGTCCGGTTTGATTTTTCGTTCGGTTTGCTCAGAGGTGCCAAAATGGTCCGTGTCATTGTGGCCATGATCGCCTGACCCTGTTATCAGTTTAAGTTGTACGACATTACCTTGCTGCCAGGCATCTGCACCCGCGGCTACAGGGCGAGCCACAATGTCTTGCCGTTGTGCTTTGATGTCTCGGGTGTTGACACCAAAACGACGATCCCGGTCTGCAAGCAGTGCCGGATCAAGTTGCCCTTCACCGGTAAAGCCCATCATCAGCGCCGGACTGCCCAGCGGCAACGTTTTATCTCGATCAGTGTGCCAGGTGTGCCAGGTTTTACCGTAGGTGTTAACGATGTTACTCATCAACGCCTTCTCTGCAACTGCTGGCAGACCGGGTGCAATTAAACTGCCGGATTTCACCTCATACTGATGACTGTGCCAGAGTTTTTTTTCATCGGGTGGCAGCGTTTTGAACAGACGCTCACTGATGATGTATTCAACGCCCATTAGCCGCGCATCTTTAGTATTTCCATCATAAATAACGGCTTGCATAACATCATCATTAAGCACCGTGACATAGTGATGCGCTTCCATCTGTCCGTTTTTGTCGCCATTGTAAAAATGAAAACCGTCAAGATATGCGCTGATGGCCTCCACGGGCGGGCGCGACTGCATCACCTGTGCTCCCGATTCTAGCGTACGCATTTTTGCAGACGTTTCCTTTCCAGGCAGGGGCGTATGCGGTGGCGTATTTGAGGCACCGCAACCGGCCAATAACAGAACGGGAAAGATAATCAGAGGTAAAGATTTCATAAAGTTTCCATCTTATAAGGAGTATGAAGAAGATAGACCAAATAGTAAATATTGGCTGAAATAACCGCGATTTTGGTCAATGGCTCGGTTTAATCAGCTTAATAAAATAAAAGAATGTAAGCGTATATTAATTACCGCTAATTTTCGTGTTTCCTAATAATGTCCTTTCGCCGTTTGCATATCAGGTAGATGACTTCTATGCTTTCAACGAAATCATTTAATAGTGTGAAATAATTGCGATTACGATCGCCTTTTTAAGTTGTAGAGGAGGAAAGTAAATGCAATATAGAAAACTCGGACATTCCGGCCTGCTTGTTTCCAATGCGTGTTGGGTACGGTTCCCTTTGCGGGTAAAGCTGGCTTTGAAAAAACCGGCAATGTTAATGCAGCAGAAGCCCGCCGATTTATTGATATCGCGCTGGATCACGGTGTAAATATGATCGACACAGCCGACCTGTATTCAATGGGCGGGGCCGAAGAGGTTTTAGGTGAGGCGCTGCGAGAAAAACGCGACCAAATCATCCTGGCAAGTAAAGCAAGAAGCCCGCTGGGCGACGACCCTAACGCAAGTGGAGCAAGTCGGTTCCACTTAATTAACGCCTGTGAAGCAAGCTTAAAGCGCTTAAATACCGATCACATCGATTTGTACCAAATCCACAATTGGGACGGCGTAACGTCGGTGGATGAGACATTGCGTGCATTGGAGGATTTGGTTAAAAGCGGCAAGATTCGTTACTTTGGTACCTCAAATTATACCGCCTGGCAAATGATGAAAACGCTGGGGCGAGCTGAAGCACAGCAGTTATTTAAACCTGTGAGTCAGCAGATTTATTACACGCCGGAATCACGCGAAGCTGAATACGAGTTATTGCCGATGGCATTAGATCAGGATATTGGCACGCTGGTTTGGGGGCCGCTGGGTGAGGGTCTGTTAACCGGCGCGGTGGGACGCAATAAGAAGGCGCCGGCCTCGACGCGTCAAGGTAGCGGATGGCCAGAGCCGTATGTGCACGATATGGAGCATGCTTATAAAGTCATTGAAGTTCTGGAAGAAGTGGGTGCTGAACTGAATGCTTCCATCCCCCAAATTTGTCTGGCATGGTTAGCCGACCGACCGGGCATTACGTCACTGATTGTGGGAAACAGAACTGAAGCGCACTTACGTGAGAATCTTAACGCTTTCGAGCTGCAATTAAGTGATGAGCAGCGTCAGCGTATTGAGCAGGTAACGCGTCCGGCACCTAATTATCCTTATTGGCACCGTTTTACCAGCGGCATGGATCGTATTGATCCTGCGGAACAGCCTTTTCTTAATGAATATCAGCAAACGCTCGATAGCAGAAAAGATCAGGCAATGAAATAGCGCATTAAGCGGGCCACACCAGATGGCCCGCAGAATAAAACGCGTTGGGTTTATAATAGGCCGCCATCAATAGCGGCCAATAAGAAGTTAGTTACCACGATAGGTCGAATAACCAAACGGGCTCAGCAGCAGAGGAATATGGTAGTGCTCGCCGTTGCTTTCCATGTTGAATTCCACTGGAATTTCCGGGAAGAAGGTTTTTTGATTGTTGGTTTTATAATATTCGCCGGTTTTGAATACCACGCGATAGCTGCCTGCGGTCGCCGTTTGATCAGCTGGAAACAGCGCACTGATTCTGCCATTGCTGTCGGTTTTACCACTCGCTAATTTCACCCAGTTATTATTTTGTTTTTGATCGAGTTCGACTTCAATGCCTGCAGTTGGCGAGCCGGTCTGCAAATTCAATACATGAACGCTAAGCGGATTTTTAGTTGCCGCAGGTTGTGCCGCCACGGCTGAAATGGCTGCGGTTGAAAGTAAAGCGCCAATCAAAGCAAGTTGAGTTTTCATTAAATGTCCATTTTTTACAGGTGAATGTGGGTGAAGAATAGGGCGAAAAATATCGGAAGGATAATCGATCGAATTAAATGTGAAATTTCCTGGAAGATTGCGCACGTAATCGACAAAATCATCTTTTGCCGCAATTTCATACAGCAGTTTCAATCTGGTAACAGAGATTCACCCAGACATGAACTCCTCTACTTTGGCTTCACCATCTTCAAGTAAGCGGGCGTAACCCCGCTTATCTAAATCAGATTGTGGGTCTGTAAACAGCATGTAAGGCGCTCAACAAAATCAACTGTGCTTGTTTTGGCTCATTTTCACTTTTCGTTAATGTCTGGCTAATTAGTACCTACGATCATTCAGAATACACTGGCTAAGTGTGTAACATCCTGTAAGCGGAGCCGGAAATATCTTAATAAACACGCAATTTATTATTAGCCTGCAAATGTAATTTTCCTGGGAATAAGCGAAGGGTAAAGCCAGGTTAAGCGAAGCGGTAAATAAGTGGAGATTGATCAAGAAATAATCGATTGCATCGTATTATTAACAAAAATTACTCCCCTGACAGCATTTTGTCTGTATTTAAGCGAAGCGTAAATGCAGGGTCAGGAGAGTGTGGGGCAGAAGTTAAACGACGTTAATTGTGTATTCTTGTGATGCTAATGTTATTTGCGCCGGCTGATCTTCCCTCCTTTACGGCCTGCTTCAATGGCGCGTTCAGGATCGTTTTTGAAGTTGCCGCTACTTGCCTGACCACCTTTGCGCCCAGCTTCAGCCGCGCGTTCCTTATTCTCTGCGAAGTTACCTGCGCCCCCACGACGTTGCGGTTTTTTTTCTTCCTCATCGGGTAGCTTCTTAGCGTCCGTCATTGGTTCTCCTCTTTGTTAGTGCCAATGTGATGCAAAATAAATGTAGTGATGTTTTTACCAGATTCAAGCCAGGGTTAATCTTAAGACTTAATTCAACAATCTTGATTGCCTAACTATCAGTCGATTTTCATTGATGTCTTCATGAAATTACCATGAATCTTTATTATTATTTTTTTAACGCGAAGAGGGAAGCTTTCCTGCCAGAAATAATAAGCGAAGCGGTAGGTGGTGTTACATTTTATCTCAGTCGCAATTCTGGGTTTCAATACTTGCGCCGCAGCGAACCGTTGCTACGTTTAATTAATCTGCTCGTTAAGTCTTAATTAACGCTTCGCTTATTTTCAATTTATTAGCCTAAATGAGCCGATATTTATCCCTTCAGGCAGCTATCAGGCGGTGCGCGATCACCAAGCCGTTCGGTAGCAGAAATTCCCACTTTCGGAGCGAATTGATGACCAAGGAATTTGTGTACCTGGACTGGCTGCGCGATGCGCATGCCATGGAGAAACATGCTGAGTCACTGCTGCAAGCCGCCGCGTTGCGTCTGGATGACTTCCCGCTGCTACAGGCGCGCATTAAGCAATACATGCAGCAAACACGTGAACAACAGCAGCAGGTTAAAGATGTGCTTAAACGTTACGACAGCAATTGGTCGGCAATGAAAGATGCGTTAGGACGTATGTCCGTGGTTGGGCAGGCAGCAAGCGATATGCTACGTGATGAAGAGGGCGTGCGCATCGCGGTGAGCAGCTATGTTTTCTGCAACTACAAAGTGGCAACCTACACTGCATTGTTAGCAGCCGCACGGCAGGCGGCAGATGATAAAGGCGTAATGGTTTTTCAGCGTATCGTGCAGCATGAAATGCAGATGGCGGATTGGTTGCTTCATCAGCTTCCTGATGTCGCGAATGAAGCGATTTTGCAGCGTGCTGAAGTAGCATTTTGACGGATGACGGCGGTCGGTCAGCAGGATAGCTTTGCTGACCGCTGCTTCGTGTGCTAAATCCCAAACTATGCAGATCAGTAATCAGTTTTCTCTGAGTCAAATTGCTGCAAATGATAAAAATAAGATCAATTCTTCCATATTCTGAGGGTTAACGGAATTCTTTATTATAAAATAAGCAAAATAACCAGGCGGATAATATCATTTGTTTCGTTTTTATTAACTGAAACTGATCAATGAAATCGATTTCAAGAAATATTCATTCATGCCTGTTTTTTACCAATCACCTCAATTAACGTTCAACGCTAATGTTAATGAAATAGATGACGATAACAGCAAAGATGATGCCGATTCACTCTCGGAGCATTTTCTATTTTTAAAATAACACCGTTCTCTTCACTACTTTTCAATCAAAATCATTGAGGTTTCTAAATGGACGTAGTTCAAAGATTTTCGCGTAATGTAAAGTTGCGGACCAAACTAACAATATCATCTGTGCTCAATATCGCGATGCTACTGTTAGTGGCATTGCTCGGATTAAACTCGCTATTTTTAGCCGAGACCGGCGTCAATGGCATGATGAAAGAGGATTACCCCACCATAGCGTTAGGTAACCAATTGATTGATGAAATCAACGTGACGGTGCAGCAGCAGGCACTGCTGATGAGCCCAATCGATACGTCGCGTCGGGCAACCATTCAGAGCAATCTTCAGGAGGCATCGAAGAAGATCACTGCAACCTATAAGCGATTAGGTGAGTTGGCAACGGATGAACAGTCACTGGCCTTTCTTAAGCGCGTTGAAGTGAAGCGAGCGGACTTCCTTAAAGAGAGAAACGCCTTCTTTGATTTAGTGAACAATGATGTGTCTAAAGCAGTGGATTTCTATTTTTCTACGCTTGCTTCAGCACAACGTAATTATATCAATGAAGTAGAAGGGTTTATTACTTTGCAAGAGCAGCAAATAAATGACTCTTATAATAACTTTATGGCCTCTTACAGCAAAACGAAAATTTCAATGCTGATTATTTTTGTTGCGGCTATTATGGTATCAGCGTTAATTGGCTGGATAATTATCCGCTCGATTACTGTGCCATTACGAAAGGTCGTTGCGTTTCTTGGCAGAGTGGCGGATGGCGATCTCAGCTCTGACTTTTATGAGCAGCGTAAAGATGAAATGGGCCAGTTAATTAATGCCATTCAGCAAATGCAGGAGAAAATGTCGCATATCGTTAGCCATATTCGTATGAGCGCTGAACAAATATCGGGTGGTGCCAGCGAAATAATGTCGGGCACCAACGATCTCGCTGCACGCACGGAAGAGCAGGCGAGTTCAGTTGAACAAACGGCGGCCTCAGTGGAAGAGTTCAGTGCCACCATCAACAATACGCGTAATAACACGCATGTTGCCGCTGATCTTTCCGCCAAGGCTGAAACCACGGTGGGGCGTAACGCCAGCATGATGGATAACGTTGCCACCAAAATGGCCGAGATCAATGATTCTGCCAGCCGTATGGCGGACATCATTAACCTGATCGATTCCATCGCCTTCCAAACCAATATTCTGGCGTTGAATGCGGCAGTTGAAGCCGCGCGTGCCGGTGAACATGGTCGCGGTTTTGCCGTTGTCGCGCAGGAAGTGCGCGCCCTGGCGCAGAAGACCGCGACTTCGTCGCATGAAATTCGTAATTTGATTGAGGAGTCTTCCACGCGTATTGCGGATGGGCGCGATATGGTGACGGACGCCAATAAGCTGATGAACGGCATGATGTCCAACGTGGCTGAAATGAAAGAGCTGCTGGTGCAGATCAATCAGGCCAGTAGCGAGCAGGCCGACGGCATCAGCCAGATCAATACCGCTATCAGCCAGATTGATATCACTACCCAGCAGAACGCGTCGCTGGTGGAGCAATCGCTGGCGGCTTCGGCGATGCTGAGCGAACAGGCGGCAAATATGGTGAATAGCGTGAGCGTGTTTACGCTGCGTAGAACGGCATAAGATGATGATGATCCAGAACGGCGTGTGCGTTCTGGATCATTTTTTAGATGGCCTGATATTCGCCGGTGCCTTCTGGCCACGGTGTTAACAAATCAAACCCAGTTTCGGTCACCGCAATGGTGTGTTCCCACTGCGCCGACAGCGAGCGATCTTTAGTCACCACCGTCCAGCCATCAGACAATACGCTGGTGCCCGCTTTGCCCGCATTAATCATCGGTTCAATCGTGAAGATCATGCCGGCTTGCAGCGCTAATCCTTCGCCTGGGGTGCCGTAATGCAGAATCTGAGGATCGCCGTGATACACCTCGCCAACACCGTGACCGCAATACTCGCGCACCACGGAAAAACCCGCTTTTTCCGCCACCTGTTGTATCGCCGCACCAATATCGCCCAAGGTCGCGCCCGGTTTTACCACGTTGATGCCTGCCACCATCGATTCATAGGTGATTTCCACCAGACGTTTCGCGCGTACCGATGGCTGACCGACGTAGTACATGCGACTAGTATCGCCGTACCATCCGTCCTTAATGATGGCGACGTCAATGTTGACGATGTCGCCATCCTTGAGTTTTTTCTCACCCGGGATGCCGTGACACACCACGTGATTCACCGAGGTGCAGGTGGTGCGTGTATAGCCGTGATAGCCGATATTGGCCGGCACAACTTTCAATTCGTTGACGATGTATTGGTGGCAAATTGCGTCCAGCTCATCGGTGGTCACGCCCGGTTTGACGTACGGTGTGATCATCTCCAGCACTTTAGCGGCGGCGTGTCCGGCGGCACGCGCCAGTTCGATCTCTTCAGCGGTGTGCAGTTTGATGCTCATTACGCGATTCCCTGCGAGGTGAAAGAAGGATGGTCGAGCAGTTGCGCTAAATCAGCGCCGCTGTCGCGTTCGACGCACATCAATAAACGCGTCAATTCCTGATGATTGAGTGACGGATAGATCTCGGCTAGCATGCCGATTTTCATCCAGTGTTCTGCCTGCGCATTGATTGAACGGCTCATCGCCGTGCTAGCGATGCGCAGATTCTCATGCATTAACTCAGAGATTTTCACGATGCCCATGCGATAACCTGTATATGAAACGTATGCGTTATGTATATAGGCTACAATTTTAAGGTGAGATATGCAAAGGAGAAATAATGAGAGGAATAATTATCACCAGTTTGCTGCTGGTACTGACAGCCTATTCCAGTTCGGTGGGGCGTAATTTTGATACCGCCAGTATTCAGAACATACACACAGGCCAGACAACCCGCGCAGAATTGATCGCCATGTTTGGCCCGCCTGATAAGGAATCCGCTTATCCGGATGGCCAAAGACTGATGATGTGGAACTACAGTGAAGCCCGAACGATGGATACTACGGCTGGAAAGACACTGACTGTTCAAACCAAAAATGGCCGGGTGTTCAATTATACGTTCAGTAAAAGCTGAAGGGTGAAGCCAATCCATGGCATAAAAAATCCTAAGGCGCCTTACTCAGACTTCGTTGGAGGACGACGGCTTATTTTGCCTCCCTTCCGGCCCGCTTCAACGGCTCTTTCAGGGTCGTTTCTGAAGTTGCCACCACTGGCTTTGCCTCCCGCACTACCAGCTTCTTTTGCACGTTCCGGATTGTTGGCAAAATTCCCTGCGCCGCCTCTGTAGCTCTGTTGTTTCATAGGAAGACCTCTTATCAATGTTCCATTAGATTTAAGGACTAGCTAGTCACGCTGCTATTTTAGTCCGTAGCAACAGTTAAGCCAGAGATAAAAGCGCAATCGTTTTAAACAGATCAAAAAAAGTTCATGTATCTGGCTATTTAACAGTGACCTCCGTCACATTTTGAAATTCCTGTCTATACTTCTGCCTTTTGGGTTTCAACCTTTGCGCCTGATGGCGCGTTCAATATGCAGGGAACAGGAATGGACACATCGCAGCAAAATAGTGAAGACGATTCGCCGCTAAGTAACCTTACCGTCAAACAGCGAATCTTCTTTGTGGTGTTAGTGGCCACCATGGGCGCACTGGCATTTGGTTATGACACCGGTATTATCTCCGGAGCCTTGCCGTTTATGACTTTACCGCTCGATCAGGGCGGCCTCGATCTCACCCCGTTCACCGAGGGTTTAGTGACGTCATCACTGATTTTCGGTGCCGCAATGGGCGCTTTTATCAGTGGCTACGTCTCCGACCGCTTTGGTCGTCGTATTACGCTGCGTACGTTGGCGCTGATCTTTGTCGCCGGCGCAATTGGTACCGCATTAGCACCAAACCTACATGTGATGGTGGCGATGCGTTTTCTGCTTGGGATTGCCGTCGGCGGGGGTTCCTCAACCGTACCGGTGTTTATTGCAGAAATTGCGGGACCAAAGCGTCGTGCGCCATTGGTCAGCCGCAACGAGCTGATGATCGTTTCCGGACAGCTGCTGGCTTATGTTGTCAGCGCAGTGATGAGTTTTACGCTTAACGATCCGCACCTTTGGCGCTACATGCTGGCGATGGCTATGATTCCTGGCGCCTTGTTGTTCATCGGCACCTTTTTTGTCCCGGCGTCACCACACTGGATGGTGGCAGAAGGGCGCATCAAAGAAGCGAGCCGTATCCTGCACAAACTGCGTGAAACACCGCGTGAAGTGAAAAAGGAGATGGCAGAGATGCGTCAGCACGCCAAGGCGGCGCGTCAGGGGCCTTCAGCGAAAGAACTGCTGAAAGAGAAGTGGATCCTGCGGTTGCTGTTGGTGGGCGCGGGGCTGGGCATTGTTATTCAATTTACCGGCGTGAACGCCTTTATGTATTACACGCCAGTAATTCTGAAAACCACCGGCATGGGCACCAACGCGTCGATTGCGGCGACCATTGGTAACGGCATTGTGTCGGTGCTGGCTACCATGGTGGGCATCAAAGCGGTAGGACGTTTTGGACGCCGTACCATGCTGATGACCGGTTTGACGGTGGTGATCGCCATGCAGCTGGTCCTCGGCTGCGTGCTGCTGTTGATGCCACAAGATATGACGCAAAGTATCTTCGCGCTGGCGGCGATTCTGGTGTTCCTGTTCTTCATGCAGATGTGTATTTCGCCGGTTTACTGGTTGTTAATGTCGGAACTGTTCCCGATGAAAGTGCGCGGCGTGCTGACCGGCGCTGCAGTTTCATTCCAGTGGATCTGTAATGCGGCGGTGGCGTTTGCCTTCCCGCCGTTGTTGGCCGCTACCGGCAATGCGGCATTCTTTATCTTTGCGGCCATTAATGTCGGTTCGCTGATTTTCGTCATTACTATGTTGCCTGAGACTAAGGGCAAATCACTCGAGCAGATCGAAAACGAAATGCGCGAGCGGTTTAGCGAGCAAGAGCAGGATCAGCAAACCGCATAGCGATGCTTGAGAATTCCTGGTCGCGGGAGGAAGATACGTTTCTTTCACCGGGCCAGGATTTCCCATGCTAATCACCGCCGAGAACACGCGCACCTTCAATACCGATATCCGACTGGCCTGCACGTTGGCCGCCGTTGCAGGCGCACTCAACACCGCGGCATTTGAAACCGTCGGCTTCTTCTCGGCGAACATGACCGGCAATGTCTCCTCTCTCTCCGACCATCTGGCAAAAGCCAATCTGCACGTTGGCCTGTTTTTTCTGCTCATCGTATTGCTGTTTATCGCCGGATCATCGGTCTCAACGCTGATCATTAATTCCGGCAGACGACGTCAGATACGCGGCATTTACGCCATCAATATCCTGATTGAAGGCATCGCTTTACTGATGCTGGGCATGGTTGAAAGCTGGTTCCGTTTTAGCGGTTCCGGCGTGCTGCTGGTGCTGAGCCTGAGTTTTTTGATGGGATTGCAGAATGCGGTGGTGACGCGCATCTCCAACGCTCGCGTTCGTACTACGCACGTTTCCGGCACCGCGACCGATATTGGCATTGAGCTGGCGATGCTTTTTGATGTGCTGCGGCGCAAAGAATCGCCGAAAGATGCGCCGCTCTACATTGAACGGCTTAAGTTGCATTTTTACACCGTTGTAGCGTTTTTGGGCGGCGGCGTGCTGGGGATTTGGTTGCTGCAGTGGATGAGCTATCTGTTGCTGATGGTGATTGGCGCACTGCTCAGCGTGCTGGCACTGGCGGCACTGAAACGAATTTAATCGGTGACCGGCTTCACACTTCTCCACGGCATTCACTAAAACTGCTTGCCACTTTTATCGCCCTGTAAGCAAGATAGCGTCCGTTGAGGATTGTTACTGTTCGGCAGGCAAAACCTGAGACGCGCCCTTTTTCAGTTGAAGAGGGCGCGTCTCAGGTTTTTTTTTGCGCGAAATTTGGGGCATGAGTTTAAGGCAGGTTCAGGAGAAAAAGTGATGCAATATCAGGAACTGGCGGATGACATCGTTAATGGTGTTGGCGGCAAAGAGAACATCATCAGCGTGATGCACTGCGCCACGCGCTTGCGCTTCAAACTGAAAAACAGTCAAAAAGCGCAAACCGCCGCGTTAAAGGATAACCCTGGCGTGATCATGGTGGTGGAGAGCGGCGGCCAATATCAGGTGGTGATTGGTAATCAAGTGGCGGAAGTGTATCGCGAACTGACGGCACGTCACGTGCTGGATAATCAGAGCGAGGCCGCAGACACCGATGCGCCACAAGGCCTGTTTGCCCGCTTTATCGATCTGGTTTCCGGTATCTTTACCCCGTTTATCGGTGTGATGATCGCCACCGGCATCATCAAAGGGTTGCTGGCGCTGGCTTTGGTGGTGGGTGTAATGCGTGCCGATAGCGGCAGTTATAAAGTGCTGTTCGTCGCCAGCGACGGTTTGTTCTACTTCCTGCCGATTTTGCTTGGCTACAGCGCCGGTAAAAAATTTGGCGGCAATCCGTTTGTCAGCATGGCCATCGCCGCTGCGCTGGTGCATCCGATGATTCTCGAGGTGCTGCAACAGCAACAGCAGGGCCATCCGCTGACCTTCATCGGCATTCCGCTCGAAGTGCTGAACTATAGTTCGTCAGTCATTCCGATTATCTTTGCGGCCTGGGTTTCCAGCCTGATTGAGCGCTGGGTACATCCGCGTTCACCCAGCGCGGTACGTAATTTCACTACGCCGTTGTGCTGTTTGCTGATCACCGTGCCGCTGACGTTCCTGGCGATTGGTCCGGCCGCGACCTGGCTGAGCCGCATGCTGGCCGAAGGCTATTTGTGGATTTACAGTCTCAGCCCGATGATCGCGGGTGCAGTGATGGGCGCAATTTGGCAAGTGTGCGTGATTTTTGGTCTGCACTGGGGATTGGTGCCGATCATGCTGAACAACCTCGCCAACTTTGGTCATGACACGCTGCTGCCATTGCTGATGCCTGCGGTATTGGGCCAGGCGGGCGCAACGCTGGGTGTTTTTCTGCGTACCCGCGAAGTCAAACTCAAAGCGATAGCGGGATCGGCCTTTACCGCCAGCATCTTCGGTATCACTGAACCGGCAGTGTATGGCGTGACGCTACCACGTCGTCGTCCGTTTATCTTCGGCTGCGTCGGTGGCGCATTGGGTGCGGCGATTCTCGGCTTTTGGCACACCACCATTTACTCCTTTGGTTTCCCAAGCGTATTCACCTTTATTCAGGTGGTGCCGAACAGCGGCATTGATGCCAGCGTGCTGGCGGCATTCGCTGGCGCGGCGGTAGCGCTGTTATTTGCCTGCGTAACCACCTATCTGTTCGGCCTGAGTGAACCCGCAGCCGACGTGGTGGCGCCACCCGCACCGGTTTCTCAGCCCACCAGCCTGACGCGCCGCGAAAGCGTGGTCAGCCCGATAGCGGGCAACGTGATCCCGCTCGATCAGGTTAACGATGAAACCTTTGCCAGCGGATTGCTTGGCAAAGGCGCGGCGATTATTCCGCAGCAGGGCCGCGTGGTTTCCCCGATTGATGGCGTAGTGTCGTCAATGTTCCGTACTGGCCATGCGATAGGGCTGACGTCGGCGCAGGGCGCGGAGGTACTGATCCACGTCGGCCTCGATACCGTGAAGCTGGATGGACAATATTTCTCGGCCAAAGTAGTGAACGATCAGCCGGTAAAAGTGGGCGATCTGCTGCTGGAGTTCGATCTCGATGCCATTAAAGCCGCAGGTTATGACCTCACCACGCCGGTTTTGGTGAGTAAC
Source organism: Pantoea sp. X-Soil-ISGK-421 (assembly GCF_059730785.1). NCBI lineage: Bacteria > Pseudomonadati > Pseudomonadota > Gammaproteobacteria > Enterobacterales > Erwiniaceae > Pantoea > Pantoea sp. X-Soil-ISGK-421. The sequence goes on from NZ_AP035980.1 coordinate 197,032, forward strand.
AGTGATGACTTTGTGGATGTGTTAACCCTGAGCCGCACGGCCGTGAGCGAAGGCGCTCCGTTGTTGGCGGTGCTGAAATAATAGAGGAGCAAGCAAATGACTAAACGTTTCCCGGACGGATTTTTATGGGGCGGCGCGGTGGCCGCTAACCAGGTTGAAGGTGCTTATCAGGAAGGTGGTAAAGGCTTATCAACCTCGGATTTGCAGCCGAAAGGTATTTTTGGTGCGCGCGTGGAGCGCGGCGGTGATGACTTTGGTATTAAAGATACCGCTATCGATTTCTATAACCGTTTTCCGGAGGATATCAAACTGTTCGCCGAAATGGGCTTTACCGTGCTGCGCACCTCGATTGCCTGGACGCGCATCTTCCCGCAGGGCGATGAAGCGGAACCCAATGAAGCAGGATTAGCCTATTACGATCGCCTGTTCGATGAGATGGCCAAATACAACATCACACCGCTGGTGACACTGTCACATTACGAAATGCCTTACGGCTTGATCAAAAAGTATGGCGGCTGGGGCAATCGCATCACCATTGATTGCTTCGAGCGCTATGCGCGCGCAGTGTTCACCCGCTTCCAGCATAAGGTGAAACTGTGGCTGACCTTCAATGAGATCAACATGTCGCTGCATGCGCCGTTCACTGGCGTGGGACTAGCGGAAGAGAGCGATCAGCAGGCGATCTATCAAGCCATTCATCATCAGCTGGTGGCGAGCGGACGCGCGGTGAAAGCCTGCCATGACATCGTTAAGGACGGCAAAATCGGCAACATGCTGCTGGGCGCGCTGCTCTATCCGCTGAGCTGCCGCCCGGCAGATGTGCTGGAAACCTTGCAGCAAAACCGTGAATGGCTGTTTTTTGGCGATGTACAGGTGCGCGGCGCGTATCCCGCCTATATGAAACGCTTCTTCGCCGATCGTGGCATCAGCATTGCGATCACCGAAGCCGATAAGCGCGACCTGCAAAATACCGTCGATTATATCTCCTTCAGCTACTACATGACCGGCTGCGTCACCACCAATGAAGAGGAGAATCAAAAAGCGCGTGGCAATATCCTCTCAATGGTGCCAAACCCGCATCTACCGAGTTCCGATTGGGGCTGGCAGATTGACCCCGAAGGGCTGCGCATTCTGCTTAACATCCTGTATGACCGCTATCAAAAGCCGCTGTTTATCGTGGAAAATGGGCTCGGCGCCAAAGATGTGGTGGAAGCTGACGGGCGCATTAACGATGATTACCGCATCCAGTATCTCAATGATCATCTGGTACAAGTGCGTGAAGCGATTGAAGATGGCGTGGACGTGATGGGTTATACCTGTTGGGGACCGATCGATTTGGTTAGCGCGTCAAAGGCCGAGTTCTCCAAGCGTTACGGCTTTATCTATGTTGATCGCGATGATGCGGGCAACGGCACGCTAACGCGCTCACGCAAAAAGAGTTTCTTCTGGTATCAGGATGTGATTCGCAGTCACGGTGAAGCATTGAAGTAACCATCCAATCAATCCTGCGCCGCAAAAACCGTAGCGGCGCAATTTATTGCGCATTGCCGCATAAACCGTAGCGTTATGCCTCATCCGCGTCATCCTGCAATGCCAGCGTCTCTTTACGTACCCGCTCGATATGAATAGTGAGAAACATGCGCTCCTCACTGGAGAGTTCATACAGATATTTTTGTTGAATATGCTGGTCGATTTTCACCGCACATTGATAGGCCAGCGGATACTTGTCGCGCACCACATCATGCAGAGATTCATCCTCGCTCCACACGCCCCGTTTGCCCAACATGCGCTGCGCAAAGAACTTCAGATGGTTAACAAAACGGTTGTAGCTCAGGCTGTCGGTGCGGTAATCCAGTTGCAGGCGATACTTCACGATATGCAAGATTTCCTGCATAAAATGCGTAATGTGCGAAACATCCGCGAAGTCACTGCCGAGCTGCGCGTTCACCAGATGCAGGGCGATAAATCCAGCCTCATCCTCCGGTAGCTCGACGCCCAGCCGCTTGTTAATCAGTTCAAGCGCTTCAACACCGAGTGAAAACTCTTTCGGATAAAGCGTTTTGATCTCCCACTTCAATACGTTACGAATCGGGATGCCTTGCTGATGGCGTTCGATCGCAAAATGGCAGTGATCGCACAGCGCGATAGAGAGACTTTCATGCAGCGGTTGGCCAAGCTGCTGGCGCGCATTGACAATAATCAGTTCGCTGGTGGTGATCACCTCGAGCGGAATATCTGACAACAATTCGCTCAGTCGGCCGGTTAAGGCATCACTTTGCAGCGCAAATACTTTTTCGATCTGCTGCGCATCCAGTTCGTCGCCAACGCGCTTCTGAAACGCTAAACCGCGTCCCATCACTACTTGTTCTTTGCCGTTGTCGCCCAGTACCACCGCGACATTATTGTTGAGGATTTTGGCGATTTTCATTTTTTGTCTGCCCTGAAAAATAAAAAACCTGACCCACCGGGAGGACGGCGTGTCAGGTTTTGCCTGCGCTGAACGCAGTAACAATCTCGCAAGATCATAATCGGCTGAACTTTTCCGACAAGCAGAGCGACAGGTAAATGTGAAACGCATCATATTTCCAGCGCGATTAATCCGATGCTGCGAGAGGAGACGATGACGCCATTTTAATGAGTGTAAAGATAGCGTAAAGAAATGATCAGGATTCCATAAAGTTTGCGTTAAGGCTGCCGATAGTACCGTAAGGTTAATTTAACAGGAGTTGCGTACATGACTGGGATTTCAACATTAGGCGTGGGTTCAGGGCTGGGTTTAAGCACCATTCTCGACAAACTGACCGCGGCAGAGAAACAATCGCTGGCACCGATTTCCAAACAACAATCCGCCGCAACCGCGAAGTTGTCCGCTTACGGCACGCTTAAAACCGCGATTCAGACCTTCCAGACGGCAAACAATAAATTAAACGATGCCGCGCTTTATACATCGACTACCACAGCATCCAGCTCGAGCGCGTTTAGCGCCGATTCCAACGGCAATGCGCTGGCGGGAAAATACACCATCAGCGTGCAGAAACTGGCGCAATCGCAGACGCTAACCAGCGAGACCAAAACCGATATCAAAGCGGCGATGGGTAGCGATGCGGCGTCCAGAACCTTAAAATTTGTTAACGCCGAAGGTAAAGAGAAGAGCATCACGCTGACCAAAGATCAGACTTCGCTTTCGGCCATGCGTGACACCATCAACAAATCCGACGTTGGCGTTACCGCCAGCCTGATCAAGGTGTCAGCCACTGAATACCGTTTATCACTGACTTCATCTGCGTCCGGCACCGCCAATGCGCTGAAATCGCTGAGCGTGACCGGCGATGATACCTTGCAGGACTTTATCGGCTTTGATGCGTCAGATGCTGCCAGCAGCGGTATGGCGCAAAGCGTCGAGGCGCAGAATGCCAGGTTGACCGTGAATAATGTGGCGATTGAGAGCAGCAGCAATGTGATCGCCGACGCGGTGGAAGGCATCACGCTGAAGCTCAACGATGAAACCAGCGGCAACCAAACGCTGACGGTCAGCAGCGATACAAATAAAGCCAAAACCGCCATTACCGATTGGGTGAATGCCTATAACTCGCTGCAGGATACGATGGCGAGTTTGACCAAATACACGCCGGTGGACGCGGGTAAAGATCCGGATGGGAAGAATGGGGCGCTGCTTGGCGACGGCACGCTGCGTAACATCCAGGTGCAATTGAAGAGTATTCTGGCGAACAGTTCGGGTTCGAACGTCTACAAAACCTTATCGCAGGCGGGCATTACCACCGATCCAACCAGCGGTAAGCTTAATCTGGATGCCGCCAAATTGACCACCAGCCTGCAGGTAAAACCGGAAGCGATTCGTGACATGTTCACCGGTGATGGCAAGAAAACCGGCGTGTCGACGGTGCTGAACACGACGTTCACCGCATTCCTCAGCAGCAAAGGCGTATTGCAGGGCGCAACGGATGGCATCAGTAAAAAACTGAATACGTTGACCGATCAGTACAATACCGCCAGCAAACGTATCGATGACACCATCGCGCGTTATAAAAAGCAGTTTACCAATCTGGATAAGATGGTCAGCGTGTTGAACAACACCAGCAACTATCTCACCGAACAGTTCAGTAATAGCACTAAGACGAATAAGTAAGGGCATAGCGGTCGCCATGCATGGTGACCGCTATTTCTGACCGTAACCTTATTTCTTTTTATTCAACATAGACTTCAAATCGGCAAAAGGATTGTAGGTCGCTTCACCGACATCTTTTTGCGCATCTTCTCCCGCCACAACCGTTGTGCCGTACTGATCAGCTTCGGTGTATTTCGAGTGTTCGTGGTCGTGACAATACAGGCACAACAACTCCCAGTTACTGCCATCTTCCGGGTTATTGGTGTGGTCGTGATCAATATGATGGACAGTTAATTCGCGCAGGTTGGAATAAACAAATTCGCGCGAGCAGCGGCCGCATACCCACGGATAGATTTTTAATGCTTTCTCGCGATAGCCGCTTTCCAGCCGCGTGTAGTTTTTAGGGATCAGAGCCATTGCCGACGTTGCCTGTTAAAGAGGTAAAACGACATGTTATCTGCGAACCCCGAGCCTGCCAATAATGTTTATCATCCCTGACCCTCCCTTCGAAAAAAACCGCCTACACTAGGCTGTAACTACGCGGAGATGAAAAGCCGCCTGCGCTAATTCGCTGGGAATTTGGTGAGAACATGATGCCCGTAAATGATCCTCCGTCAGTAAGCCGGATGCCGCGTATCGCTTTGACCATGATGGTGGCAATGCTGGCCACGCTTCCTGTGTGGACCAACAAAATTTATTATCGGGATGATCTTTACAGAGTACTGGATGGGGCGAGTTCGACGTGGCTAAGTAACGGCAGGCCGGGCACCTGGTTATTACAGTCCCTCATCTCATTTGGTAATACGGTCAGCGATGTTTCTCCGCTTAATTTACTTCTTGGACTGCTGGCGTTAAGTATTGCTAGTGTGTTTTACACAGAAAAATTGAGAAGTCCGCTTACGGGTTTCTGGTCATTTGTACCGCCACTTTTTGTCGTCCTTAATCCCTTTCTGACGCAGGGCATGCTCTATACCTATGACAGTCTAACCATACTTTTGTCATTCACTGGCGCCATGCTGGCAAGCCTGGTCAACCGAGTTAACCTGTTTCAGGCGGTCATTTACACTGCCCTGGTGTTATTGCTCATTCAGACGCTCTATCAGCCAGGACTTAATGTCTATATTGCCTGCGTAGCCTTGCTTCTCGTCTCCCGGCTCAATCACGATCAATTCAGCTGAAAGTGGCTATTCGGGAAACTCATTGCGTTGGGTATTGCTATTCTGGTTTATAAATTCGCGATGAATTATTTATTGCCGGTGAAGATCGATTGGTACAGCATGAAACACAGTCAGCTGTTATCACCGGACGCAGATTCACTGTTAGTGTTCATCGATACGATTAAAGCGTTCAGTCACCTTATTCTCAGCGCCTATCCGCGTGGCATGATGATATTTGTCTTGCTGCCTCTGCTTATGTTGTTTTCCGGCCTTATTTTGATGGCTCGAAACCTTAAACAGCAGCGGAAATTGACGCTAAGTGCGGGGATATTGATGTTCACTGCGGGAGTCGTTGTCATCGCGGCAATTCCCGGACTTTCTTTGGCATTAGCTACACCGTTAATTGCTCCACGCATGCTCGGCGCATGCAGCATTGCTTTCCTGTTCTGTTTCTACGTATCGGTGCAATCTCTACCTGCAATGAGAAACTGGCTAGCGGGCGCCAGCGTAATTTTGCTGTTTTACCATCTGGTGGTGATGTTGATAAGTTTCAATACGGTGGTGAACGATCAACGTTATCAAATGCAGGTGATGAATCAGATTAAAATCACGCTGTCAGCTCCCACTGCACAATCGATCGATTCCCTCGCTTTTATTGGGCAGTTAAATGATGCCCCGGAAGTACAAATCAATATTCGTAATTTCCCCATCATTGATCATATCCGGATGAAAATGCTGGGTGAGTCTGAGCCGTGGATTTGGCTGGCTCTTATCAAACATGCAGGCTTGAGGTTAAAAGCGGTGAAAGCAACGGACGAAATGAGAGTGATGAAACCGCGTCAGTATTTCTCGCAGGGAACGGATTTTGACGCCTTTCAGGATGGGAATACGATGGTGATTGATTTCAGAAAATCGGGTGGGCAGATTACCCAACCCTAATTCAGCTGCTCAGTCCGGTTAGTGTTTGGCAACAATTCCGGACTGAGTTTTAATTAGCGCTACTGTTTGCTGGAGTTATTTATTCAGCAGCTCTTTGCGAACAATTTCTGCACCTGCGCTCAACGCATCTAACTTGCCCCTTGCCACGCCACGAGGCAGCGGAATCATGCCGCAGTTGGTGCACGGATAGAGCTTGTCGGCATCGACAAACTGCAGTGCTTTACGCAGCGTTGCGGCAACTTCTTCTGGGGTTTCAATGGTATTGCTTGCCACGTCAATGGCGCCAACCATCACTTTTTTGCCACGAATCAGTTCCATCAATTCCATCGGCACATGCGAGTTTTGACACTCCAGTGAGATGATATCGATATTCGACTTCTGCAGTTTAGGGAAAATCTCTTCATATTGACGCCACTCGGTGCCCAGCGTCTTTTTCCAGTCGGTATTGGCTTTGATGCCATAGCCATAGCAAATATGCACAGCAGTTTCGCATTTCAGCCCTTCAATGGCTCTTTCTAAGGTCGCGATACCCCAATCATTCACTTCGTCGAAGAAGACATTAAATGCAGGCTCATCAAACTGGATAATATCGACGCCCACCGCCTCTAATTCTTTCGCTTCTTCATTGAGAATTTTAGCGAACTCCCAGGCAAGTTTTTCGCGGCTTTTATAGTGGTTGTCATAAAGCGTATCGATCATGGTCATTGGACCTGGCAGCGCCCACTTAATTGGACGATCAGTTTGTTGACGCAAAAACTTCGCATCTTCTACAAACACAGATTTTTGACGACTCACAGGACCAACGACGGTCGGTACACTTGCATCATAACGATCGCGAATTTTAACGATCTCGCGCTTCTCAAAATCCACGCCATTGAGGTGTTCAATAAAGGTGGTAACAAAGTGCTGGCGCGTTTGCTCGCCATCACTAACGATATCAATTCCTGCCTGCTGTTGATCGTCCAGGCACAAGCGCAGCGCATCGTGTTTGCCGTCGTTTAATTCCTGATCTTGCAATTTCCACGGTGACCAAAGTACCTCAGGCTGAGCAAGCCAGGACGGTTTCGGTAAACTACCAGCAGTGGAAGTCGGTAATAATTTTTTCATAGCAGGTGACCTTATATTTTTATGGGTAATCAAAGAACGGAATTAGCAAACCATTGCTCAAGAACAGTTTGGTAAGGCTTGATGAAGCACTCTTCCGTGAACTTCCCTTGTTCAACAGCCAGATGGCTACGTTCTTCGCGATCATAAACAATTTGGGTTAATGAGTAGTCCAGATGGTTCAGGCTTGGCTGATACAGTTTACCGGCAGCAGAATTCGCATTGTAAATCTCAGGGCGGTAAATCTTCTGGAAAGTTTCCATGGTGCTGATGGTGCTGATCAGCTCAAGGTTGGTGTAATCACTCAGCAAATCGCCATGGAAATAAAAGGCCAATGGCGCAACACTGTTTGCCGGCATGAAATAGCGCGCCCGCAAGCCCATTTTGCCGAAGTATTCATCAGTCAGGGAGAGTTCATCCTGTTGGTATTCAATACCTAACACCGGGTGCTCATTACCGGTGCGGTAATAGGTGTTCTTACTTGACACACTCAAACAAATAACCGGTGCTTTAGTGAAGTTCTTTTTGTAAGCATCAGAGTTAACAAAGTGCTTGAATATATTCCCATGCAGATCGCCAAAGTTATCTGGCGTGCGGAATTCGGGGTGATTCTTGTTGTGTTCAGACAGCAGTACGCTGAAGTCATAATCACGGACATAAGAGGAGAAGTTATTACCCACAATCCCTTCAATGCGCTCGTTGGTTTTTTTATCAACGATATTGGTCTTCAATATTTCAATCACCGGGAAGGTGGTGGCGTTGCCTTCGGCACTAAGATTCAGCTCGGCAGAAATAATTTCCAGCTCAACAGCGTAACGATCGCTTTTAGGGTTGTCCCAATTCGCCAGTGAATTGAAGCGGTTATCAATCATCACAAGCGCGTTGCGCAGATTCTCCTGACGTTTCTCGCCTCTGGCCAAATTCGCAAAGTTGGTGGTGATGCGAGTATTTCCAGAAGGATTATAATTTTCGTCGAAGCGAAGGCTCTTAACAGTAAAAGTAAACGCGTTATTCATTTTAGTTTTGCTTCCCGGTTACGAATATAAAGCCTTGTGAAATGCTCGATTGCAAAATTTTCCAATGTCGCTCTGGAACGCTTGATCAGCAGGCTTCATATTATCTTAAGTTATTAACAATACATCTTTTATGCCTGAGTCACCGGTTGAAAAAAAGTGATTTAATTTCATCGAACATGAAGGAATTTCATGATGACGTGAGCCGTCCGCACTGGGTGATCAACTCTGTTGCATCCACAGAGATGATCACCCAGGTGTAGCATTGGCTTTTTTTCGATAATCGCTGACCCTATTCATTGCCCAGCCTGTTCAAAAAGCTTTCATGTGATTGAGATCGCGTGTATTAAAAACGGATGTACAACCGATAAGATTGAACGCCAAATGGTAAAAAAGACTTCTCCAGAGCAACGTCGGGAACTGGGTGCTTTCCTGGTCAGCCGACGTGCGAGATTGGATCCTCAGGACTTCGGCATGCAAAAGGGTGCACGCCGTACGCCGGGTTTACGCCGTGAGGAAGTCGCCGTGCTGGCCGGTGTCAGCGTCAGTTGGTATACGTGGCTGGAGCAAGGAAGGGAGATCAAACCCTCGGCTGATGCTTTACAGCGTATCGCGAAAGTTCTCCGGCTTGACCGAATTGAGTCATCCCATCTTTTTGCGCTTTCACCGCGCGAAGAACCGACGCCACGCACGATTGAGGATGGGGTGAGTGACGGTCTGGAAAGTTTAGTGCGAGCAATCGATCCCATTCCGGCGTACGTGAGGAATGCCCGGCTGGATATTCTTGCCTGGAATAGTGCTATCGCTGATTTGTTTATCGATTATGGTTCGCTGCAACCACATGAACGTAATACGTTGCGGCTCCTGTTTCTTTATCGGCCTTACCGCACGCAAATCCTCGATTGGGAGCAGATGGCGCGAGGAATGATCTCTGTTTTTCGCGCGTCACGCGCGCATGCTCAGGACAAAAGGCCTTTCGACCTTATCATTGACGAACTCGCCCAAAAGAGTCCTGAATTTAAGACGTGGTGGCAGGATACCGAGGTGAAAGGCATGGGCGAGGGAAGCAAGCGACTTTTGCACCCCATTTCGGGGCATATTGAATTTACCTATGTCGCGCTTACGCCAGAGGGAAGACCCGATCTCTCACTGGTGACCTACATCCCCCGACATGTTGCGTGTGACTCACAGTCATAGGATAACAAGACGCCTTCCTGAGATGATGGGGTCTGCTTACACTGGATTTACCAGCAGCACACAACGTGCTTCTCTTAATCCACCTGGAGGCCATCACAATGTCATCTCAACCTAATACGCTGAATACACCCTCTCTCAACGTCGCGACTTCGCGAAATCCTGCGACCGACGCGTTAATTGCAACCTATCCCTTCCAGACGGCTGATGAAGTCGAACATATGCTGGCAGACAATAGCGCGGCTTTTCGTTTGTGGCGTGCGACGCCGATGACAGAGCGCGTAGTAGCCTATCGCCGTTTATCGGCTATATTGCGTGAGCGTTCAGAAAGTTTGGCGGGGATTATTACCGCGGAAATGGGGAAAACCCTGTCAGCCTCCCGCGCAGAAGTTGAGAAATGTGCGGCCACCATTGATTGGATTGCCGACAATGGTCCTGCCATTCTCGCTGATGACCCTGTCCGTGTTGAAAACGATGATGCGGTATATGTTTCTTATCTGCCGATTGGCGCCATTTTGGCCGTCATGCCATGGAACTTCCCGTTATGGCAGGTCATTCGAGCCTCCGGGCCGATTATGCTGTCGGGTAACGGCTTTATCCTGAAGCATGCGCCAAATGTGATGGGCTCTGCGTATGCTTTGCAGGATGCCTATGAACATGCAGGTTTCCCTAAAGGCTTATTCACCAATCTCATTGCGGATAACGAAACCGTTGCAAAAGTGATTGAGGATGAGCGCGTTGCCGCGGTGACGCTGACCGGAAGTATGCGGGCGGGTTCTGCCGTTGCGGCCATTGCGGGCAAAGCGCTGAAAAAAAGCTTGCTTGAACTCGGGGGCTCGGATGCTTTTATCGTGCTTGCTGATGCCAATATTGATTTGGCGGTTAAAGCAGGTGTGGAAGCGCGGTTCCAAAATGCGGGTCAGGTGTGCTTAGCCGCGAAACGATTTATTCTGGAAAAACCTATCGCAGAGGAATTCACCCAAAAATTCATTGCTGCCGTTCGTGAGTTGAAAGTCGGCGATCCGCTGGATTTGCAGAACAGAGTAGGCCCAATGGCGCGAAAAGATTTGCGGGATGAGTTGCATAATCAAGTGGAACGAACGCTGGCAGCAGGCGCGACGCTCCTTTTGGGCGGTAAAAAAATTGCGGGAAGCGGCAATTTTTATGAGCCTACCGTATTAGGCAAAGTCGTCCCAGGAATGGCCGCATTTGATGAGGAGACGTTTGGTCCAGTTGCTGCGATTTCTATTGCGGATGACGTTGAACACGCCATTGAGCTGGCGAATACCAGCGATTACGGCTTAGGCGGCAACCTCTGGACCGGCGATATTTCCCGTGCTCAGCGAATCGCGCGACGCTTAGAAACAGGTGGTGTGTTTATCAACGGATTTTCCGCCACTAACGCCCGCATCCCGGTTGGCGGCGTGAAAAAGAGTGGTTATGGCCGCGAACTTTCACACTTCGGGCTGCGTGAATTCACCAACGCGCAGGCTGTTTGGGCGAAAAAGGTGGATTGAAAGCCTTGTTCACCGGTGAAGATAAGCCGCGGATAAAGAGCGTGATCACCTTAACTCTTTCTGCTCATGCTTAGCGCTGTTATCAGCAGGTGACTCATAAAGGCACAATGAATTATTTTACTATTACCTATAGACGACCGGTCTAATTGTTGTTAGTTTACATCCATGGCAACGAAGGCTCGACAGACCAAGCCGATAAGCGCCTTAATGTTTACGCAGTTTATAGACGACCGGTCTAATCAATGCTTTCTACTCTATGACGCAGGAGATGAATAATGAAGATTCTTATGGTTTTAACCTCACACGACACACTGGGCGACACTGGCCGTAAAACCGGCTTTTGGCTGGAAGAGCTAGCCGCCCCTTACTACGCATTTAAAGAGGCCGGCGCTGAGATTACGTTAGCCTCACCGAAGGGCGGTAACCCGCCTTTAGACCCAAAAAGTAATGAACCGGACTTTCAGACAGAGCAGACTCACCGCTTTGAGGCCGACGCTGAAGCTACAGCGCAACTCGCAGCGACGGTTCGCCTCGATACCGTTTCACAAGCTGACTATGACGCCGTGTTTTATCCGGGTGGCCACGGCCCGCTGTGGGATCTTGCCGAAGACAAAAACTCCATTGCACTTATCGAAGCATTCCTCGCGGCCAACAAGCATGTCGCTCTCGTTTGTCATGCGCCTGGCGTGCTGCGGCATGTGAAAACACCCGCAGGAAAACCTCTGGTTGAAGGCCGTAAGGTCACCGGTTTTACCAATAGCGAAGAGGAAGCGGTAGGTCTGACGCAGATAGTGCCTTTCCTGGTGGAAGATGAACTGATTGCCAAAGGCGGAATTTATTCCAAGGGTGCGGACTGGAGTTCGTATGTGGTCAGCGATGGTCTGCTGATTACCGGACAAAACCCAACGTCCTCAGCAGCGACGGCGGCAGAGCTGATTACCCAGCTCAATGCATAATTAGTTATTTAATCAAAAATTTAAGGAAATTAATCATGTTTAAAAAATCAATTACTGCTGCGGCATTAAGCTTGGTGATGTCATTCTATGCACAATCATCACTGGCTGAGCCAGTAAAAAACATTGTTCTGGTACACGGGGCGTTTGTTGATGGCTCAGGTTGGAACCCAGTGGCGCGTATTCTGGATAAAGCGGGCTATAAAGTGTCGATTGTTCAGGAGCCGCAAACATCGCTGGCGGATGATGCCGCAGCCACGCGACGTGTGCTGGCGTTACAACAGGGCAAATCCCTGCTGGTCGGTCATAGCTACGGCGGCATGATTATCAGTGATGCAGGAAATGATCCTTCAGTTGCGGGCCTGGTTTACATCGCAGCGTTTCAACCAGAGGAAGGTGACTCTTTACTGAGCCTGGCGAAAAAATATCCGTCTGCCGCCAAATCGATTACGGAAACACCTGATCACTTCCTTTATATCAAGCCGGAAAATTTCCACGCTGACTTTGCGGCTGATCTGCCGGTGAAAGAGACAGACTTGCTGGCGCGTTCACAGGTGATGCCTGCAGTCGCAGCGTTCGCTGCGCCCGCTGGCGCGCCTGCATGGAAAACGAAGCCAAGCTGGGCGGTTGTGGCCACTCAGGATCGTGCTATCAATCCAGAACTGGAGCGCTTTATGGCCAAACGCGCGCGCAGCACCGTGACTGAACTGAAAGGCAACCATGCCATTTACGCATCACAACCGGAAAAAATTGCGGCTGTCATTGAACAGGCAGCAAAGAGCTTATCTCAGTAAGCGTTTCTGCGTCAGGCACATTTTAACTTACCCAGCCGTTAGACGACTGGTCTAATTTAAGTGCTCTCGACAGCCAGGACGGCGCAGCTGATTTATCCGCTAAGCATGCCGTTGATGGAGTGAAGGTGGCAGGACGCTCATCTGCCACCGCTCATCGTTATCACCTATGGAAAATCCTTATGAATAATAAAGCCTTGTTCGATTCAGCCACGCTCGGACCGTACACCCTGAAAAATCGCATCGTATTTCCCCCACTTACACGCCAAAGAAGTGCACAGCCGGGTAATGTAGCCACCGATCTGATGGCCGAATACTACCGTCAACGCGCGGGTGCAGGTTTCATGGTCACTGAAGGCACGCAGATTGAACCCCGTGGGCAAGGTTATGCCTGGACACCGGGAATTTATACCGAGCAACACGTTGAGGGTTGGAAAAAAGTCACCCGCGCGGTTCATGCCGATGGAGGGATTATTTTTGCTCAACTCTGGCATGTGGGGCGCGTCTCTCATTCTGCACTTCAACCCGGTGAACATGCCCCGGTTGCGCCTTCAGCGCTCCAGGCTGAACAAGCAAAGGCGTTTATTGAGACTGCGCCAGGTAAAGGCACGCTGGTGACCCCTTCAATCCCGCGTGAACTGACGCGTGATGAGATTAAAGAACTCGTGAATATGTATGCTCAGGCGGCAAAAAATGCCATCCGTGCAGGGTTTGATGGCGTTGAGATACATGCGGCGAATGGTTATCTGGTCAATCAGTTCATTTCGGAGCATGCAAACCAGCGTAAAGATGAATACGGCGGTTCTATTGAAAATCGACTGCGCTTTCTGAATGAAATTGTTCAGGCTATCAGTAAGGCGGTCGGGGCAGATCGTCTGGGTGTTCGCTTTACGCCTTTATTTACCAGCACCGATGAGGATCGCGTCTATATCGGTCTGGTGGAGAAAGATCCGCATAAAACCTATATCGAAGCGGTAAAAATCCTGGAAAAGGCGGGTGTCGCCTATGTCTCTATAGCGGAGGCCGACTGGGAAAATGCCCCCGACTTACCGGAAACCTTCCGTCGTGAGATCCGCGCGGTATTTAGTGGTCGCATCATCTACGCCGGTCGCTACACAGCAGAGCGCGGTGCCCGAATGATTGAGGAAAAGCTGGCGGATCTCATCGCGTTTGGTCGTCCATTTATCGCCAATCCTGATCTGCCCGAACGCATCGCCAATGGCTGGGCATTTAACCAACTTAACGCCGCCACCCTGTATGGCGGAGGCGAAGAAGGTTTTACGGATTATCCGGTGCACCACGCGCAGCGTTAATTATCTAAGAGGACATACCATGAATAACGGAATTGAAAATAAAGTTGTATTGATCACCGGCGGTAATACCGGAATAGGGGCTGAAGTTGCCCGACTGCTCGCCAGTCGTGGTGCCAAAGTGGCGATTGCAGCCCGCAGACAAGCGAAAACAGACGACGTTTTGCAGGACATCATCCGCAGCGGCGGCGATGCCCGAGGGTACACGCTTGATGTGACTGATAAGCAGCAGGTTGAATCAGTAGTTTCATCCGTAATTAGTGATTTTGGCAGACTTGACGTGCTGATAAACAATGCCGGTTTGATGCCAATCCGCCCCATGTCAGAGGTCAATACTGACGAATGGGACGCGATGATTGATGTTAATTTGAAAGGAACGCTTTATGGTATTGCTGCCGCGTTGCCACGTTTTCTGGCACAGGAAAGCGGTCATATTATTAACCTCAGTTCGGTGGCGGGCATAAAAGTTTTTGCGCCTGGCGGTACGGTCTATTCGGGCACCAAATTCGCCGTGAGAGCCATTTCTGAAGGGTTACGGCAAGAAGTGGGGGATAAAGTCCGCGTGACCTCAATTGAACCTGGCGCCGTCGAGAGCGATCTTAAATACTCGACATCAGGTACGGCAGCAGAAAATGTTCTGGAATTTTATAAACAGGCTATACCTGCCGCCTCTGTTGCGCGGGCCATCGCTTTTGCTATTGAACAACCTGCGGATGTTGATATCAATGAGATAGTTCTCCGCCCGACACGTCAGGAGTTCTGATCTCCGCGGGTGCCAAAATTTCATCAGGCCCGCTTCTTGTAGGGGGACCGGGCCTGATTTTCCACAATGAAATAAGGCTTCTCAACCTGGTAAAGTCGGCAAAAATCCAGCTATAATTCCCCCAAATTTTTCAACTGACTTAGAAACAAAATGACAAAGCTCACCTTACAAGAACAGATGCTGAAAGCGGGATTGGTCAGCAGCAAAAAAATGGACAAAGTCCAGAGAACGGCTAAAAAATCACGCGTTCAGGCTCGTGAAGCAAGAGAGGCGGTAGAAGAGAACAAAAAAGCCCAGCTTGAGCGCGATAAACAACTGAGTGAACAGCAAAAGCAAGCGACCTTATCTAAAGAGCATAAAGCCCAGGTTAAGCAGCTTATCGAAATGAACAAAATTGATATTTCGAAAGGCAATATTGGTTTTAATTTCACCGACAATAATTTAATCAAAAAAATGATGGTGGATAAGATCACTCAGGCTCAGCTGATTAGCGGTCGTCTCGCCATTGCGCGATTAGCCGTGGATAGCAATGGGGAGAGCCAGTACGCGATCATTCCCGCTAGCGTGGCGGATAAAATTGCGCAGCGCGATGCGAACAGTATTGTGCTGAATAGCGCACTGAGTCAGGAAGAGCAGGACGAAGAAGATCCGTACGCTGATTTTAAAGTGCCTGATGATTTGATGTGGTAATACATGATTTAAACGCCGGACGCCCGTTCGGCGGCAATACGACGTCTTCAGAACGGGCTGGCATGGCGGGCAGCAATGCATTCCCCGCTAATGGGATGCACAAAATGCAACTCACTGGCATGTAACATCAGACGAGACGTCTGTTCGGTACCTGCTAACACAAGTCCACCATACAGATCGCAACCTAAAATAGGATGACCCAACAGCTGACAATGTATGCGCAGCTGGTGAGTGCGTCCGGTTTCTGGCGTAAGTTGCACTCGCGTTAATGGCAGTATTGTTCCGTCTGCCAGCAATTGATCAATACGTTCAATTACCCGATAGCGTGAGCGCGCTGGCTTGCCATTGATGGGGCAGATTGACATGCGTGGGAAGCGTGCCGGATCTTTGGCAATCGCTGCATCAATCACACCTTCATCGTCTTCCAAATGCCCACACAGTAGCGCGCTGTAAATCTTGGTCACGCTACGCTGGCTGAACTGTTGGCAAAGTGCAGCATTAATAGCCTTATTACGGGCAATCACCATCAATCCTGATGTCCCGAAATCCAGGCGATGCACCAGCGTGCAGCCGGGAAACTGCTTAACCAGCCGATGATGCACAGAATCAAAATTTAACGGGTTTTTCCCCGACAGGCTGAGCAGCCCAGCGGGTTTATTGATCACCGCCAGATGATCATCGTGAGAGAGAATCTCTATCTCTTCAGCGCATGGCGGGGCAATAAAGGTATCGATAATCGTCGTCATCAGGCTGCCCGGCTAGAGTGTGGGCGCGGATAATAGCG
This sequence comes from Pantoea sp. X-Soil-ISGK-421, assembly GCF_059730785.1. Classification (NCBI taxonomy): domain Bacteria; kingdom Pseudomonadati; phylum Pseudomonadota; class Gammaproteobacteria; order Enterobacterales; family Erwiniaceae; genus Pantoea; species Pantoea sp. X-Soil-ISGK-421. The sequence goes on from NZ_AP035980.1 coordinate 213,373, forward strand.
AATTTTTCACTTACTGGCGAATCTGACCAATCATCCATTCGCCGAGCCGAAATTTATCGTCCAGACTTAAACCAAAGACGTGGTCTGCGCAGGCAATGTGCTTTACACTGCGCGCTGAAAAAACTGAGTAGATAACGATTAGGTAGGCGGCAATGGCGATGAACGGAACGATCACGACCTGGTTTCAGGACAAAGGTTTTGGATTTATCAAAGATGAAAATGGCGATAACCGCTATTTTCATGTGATTAAGGTCGCTAACCCAGAGTTAATTAAAAAAGATGCAGCGGTCACTTTTGAACCCACCACCAATAACAAGGGGTTATCAGCTTATGCTGTAAAAGTGTCACCCGAAAGCAAATACATCTATATCGCAGGCGAGCGCCTCAAACTTACGGCGATCAAAAACTTCGTGGTCTACAGCGAAGAAGTGCCTGTCGAGACCCGCATCGATAAGGAAAATCCGGTGCTGTCTGTGGGTTTATTGATGAACAGTATTAAGCCGAAAAAAGATGTTAAACCTGATGAAATGCGCTCGTTAAAAAAACTGGCGATCACCACCTTTCAGGGTACAACCTTAATATTTTCGGCAGAAGAGATAGACGTGGAAGCCACGGTGAAAATGCTCAAGATGTGATATTTTCAAAGCCTGGATAATGCAGGTGCGCGTTTTACGCACCTGCGAATCACTGTTTAAAAACTTTGCCAATCCGCGTCATTGACTACCGCAACGCGCGATGGCTTGACCAGCGATGGCGAACGCACCACCGCCTGCGATTGACGAATTTCTACCGCTGCAGCAACACGAAATTTGCCCACCAAATGATCAAGATTCCCGGCTTGTTCCTGCAGTGACTGGGAAGCGGCTGACGCTTCTTCCACCAGCGCGGCGTTCTGCTGCGTGACATCGTCCATCTGATTTACCGCTTGCTGAACCTGCAGAATGCCCTGGCTCTGTTCAACGGCGGCAGCGGCGATTTCGCTCACTAGCTGACTAACTTGATGAATGGCATCGTTCATGACGTTCATGTTACGACCAACATCGCTGGCCTGAGCCGCACCCGCTTCCGTTAGACGATGTGACTCTTCAATCAGCATCTTAATTTCGCGCGCGGCGGTGGTTGAACGCTGCGATAAATTACGCACTTCACCCGCCACCACCGCAAAACCTTTACCGTGTTCGCCCGCGCGCGCAGCTTCTACCGCGGCGTTCAGGGCCAGAATATTGGTCTGAAAAGCGATGCCTTCAATAATAGAGACAATCTCCGTTACTTTGCGTGAGCTGCCACGAATGCTGTCCATGGTTGAAAGCATGGTGGTAAGTGAAGAGCCACTCTTCTCTGACAATGTACTGGCATTAGCGGCAAGTTGGCTGGCTTGATGCGTGTTCTCGGCGGTTTGACGCACGGTTTCACTTAATTCGGTCATACTGGCGGCCGTTTCTTCCAGCGATGCCGCCTGCTGCTCGGTGCGAGAAGAGAGATCTTCGTTACCCGCTGAAATCTGCACTGATGCGCTGCTCACTGATTGCGAAGCCTGGCGCACCGAAGATAACGCTTCGGCAACGCGTACCATCAAGATATTGAACGAATGCGCCATGTTGCCGACTTCATCGCGGCGACTTTCATCCGCCTTCAATGTCAGATCAAGGTTTTCGCTGGCATCCATCATCACTTTGCCTGCCGCAGACAAACTACGACGAATACGGAGGACGGTGAACAGCGACAGCACACCAAAAATCACTACCGTCGCAATCACGCCCACGATGGTTGTCCACAGGACGCTGTGGAAGGTGCTGCGGTTAGTGGCGCGCAGCTCTTCGCCAATAGCAATATTGAGCGCCAGTTGCTTCTGATAATCAGCAATCAGCTGACGTATTGCAGCACCGATGCCGTTGGGACCGTCAATCAAATCCATGCTGAGATCGTTTTGATGCGCTTGCGAAGCGGCTAAAAAGGCCGGAAGCGTTGCGTTAATCTGCTGAATATTGGCATAAGCAACGTCTGTTAAGCGCTTATCCTCATCGCTTGAGATATCGTGCGCCATGTAGTAATCCGTCTGCGACTTCAACTCCGCTAATTTTTTTTGGATTTCACTCTCAACGGCGGGCATTTTACTGTTGTCAATCTGGCTTTTGTGCTTATACAGTGTCAAAGCCAGTCCATTACTTTCATCGATCATTTTGCCGAGATCCTTGATCGAGGGAATCGCATTGGCCTGCACATATTCAAAGCGATCCTGAAACCCGGAAAGCAAATAAATAGCCAGCACGGCTTGCAGGATGATGGCACCAAACAGAATAGAAAAAGTAGCGAACAGACGTTGCGAGATAGTCATCTTATTATCCTTGATCTAAAAAACGCCCCACAGAAAAACGCATGCAGCAGGGCAGATGAATAAACATCGGCAGATGAGGATTTTTAGTTAATTTATTTTTATCAGCGGTTACACATCACGTTGCGGAGACATTGCGTATGCGGAGGGAATTTCAACAGAGCGCGATAAATCGCGCCGCTACGGATACCAATACTCACTCTGTAGCGGCGCAATTTAGGGCGTATCACAAGAAGGAATAATTACGGTCTACGGAACAGTGCCATGCTGCGGCCTTCCAGTTCGAAATCCTTCTCTTTGGTAATCACTAATCCCTTTTCAACGCCGTCAGACGTGGAGAGCTCCAGCACCCAACCGCCTTCTCCAAACTGCGGGATGCGGAACGGCACGTTGCCTTCGTACGGGTTAAACAGCATCAGCACGTCATGCCAGATGCCTTCTTCCGGTTGCAGATCCGGGCGGCCGAGATAAACCCCAAGCGTGGTGCCATCATCCCATTGATCGTCCTGCTGGAAGCCGCCACCCGCGTTGAACCATTTGATATCCATCCCATCGCGCCAGCTTTCGCGGCGCAATAACGGTTGCGCGGCTCTCAACGCCAATACCTGGCGCGTGAAATCACGCAGCGCATCGGCGGAGGGCGGCAGGTTTTCCCAATGCAGCCAGGAAATCTCGCTGTCCTGACAATAGCCGTTATTGTTACCGAGTTGGCTACGCCCAAACTCATCGCCCGCCAGTAACATCGGCGTGCCGTGCGAGAAAAGCAGCGTGGCGAGGAAGTTGCGTTTCTGCCGCTCACGCACGGCGTTGATGCCTTCATCGTCCGTCGGGCCTTCGGCGCCGTAATTGTACGAACGGTTATCGTTGTGGCCGTCGTTGTTGTCTTCGCCGTTGGCTTCGTTGTGTTTCTCGTTATACGAAACCAAATCGTTCAACGTGAAGCCATCATGCGCGGTAAGGAAGTTGATGCTGGACCACGGACGACGACCGCGCTGATCGTAGAGATCGCCGGAACCCAGCAAGCGGGCGGCAAAATCATTGGTGACCATGTCACCTTTCCAGTATTCGCGCACCGTATCACGATACTTGTCGTTCCACTCCGCCCAGCCCGGCGGGAAGCCACCGACCTGATAGCCACCCGGTCCGATATCCCAGGGTTCACCAATCAGCTTCAGTTTGGACAGCACTGGATCCTGCATGATGGCATCGAAGAAGCCACTACGTTCGTCAAAGCCTTCTGGCTCGCGGCCCAGCACGGTGCCGAGATCGAAACGGAAGCCATCAACGTGCATTGACTCGGCCCAATAGCGCAGCGAGTCCAGAATCATCTGCAGTACGCGCGGATGTGAGGTGTTAACGGTGTTGCCGGTGCCGGTATCGTTGATGTAGTAACGATGCTGATCCGGCAGCGTGCGGTAGTAGGAGTAGTTATCGATGCCCTTAAACGACAAGGTTGGACCGAGTTCGTTGCCTTCGGCGGTGTGGTTGTAGACCACATCCAGAATCACTTCGAGGCCGGCATCGTGGAAGGCGCGCACCATATCGCGGAAGCCCTGAATGCCGCGCGGGCCAAAGTAGCGCGTTGCCGGTGCGAAGAAGGCCAGCGTGTTATAGCCCCAGAAGTTTTTCAAACCACGATCGAGCAGATGCTGATCGTCCGGGAAGCCATGCACTGGCAGCAGTTCAACCGTCGTCACACCCAGACTTTTAATGTAATCGATTGAAGCCTGATTGCTTAAACCGTCGTAAGTGCCACGCATTTCAGCCGGCACCGCCGGATTAAGCTGGCTGAAACCTTTGACGTGGGCTTCATAAATCACGGTTTTCGACCACGGAATATTTGGACGATTGGCATCTTGCCAGTCAAATTCGTTGGGATCGATCACCCGACATTTCGGGGTAAACGGTGCGCTATCGCGGGTATCGAAACTTAAATCTTTATCTTCATGCAGGAGATCGTACGCAAAGTGCGACTCATCCCAATGGAGTTCGCCCGCGAGCTCGCGCGCGTACGGATCCAGCAACAGCTTATTAGGGTTAAAGCGATGTCCATTTTCCGGCTCGTAAGGGCCATGCACGCGATAACCATAGAGTGCGCCGGGCTGCAAACCGGGAATATAACCGTGCCACACTTCGTGGGTATACTCTGGCAGATCGAAGCGGGCAATTTCATTTTCGCCGCTCTCATCATACAAACACAACTCCACACGCTCAGCGCAGGCGGAAAACAGCGCAAAATTCACGCCTTCGCCATCAAAGTTAGCGCCAAGTACTTGTCCCGAACCTGCTGTAATTTCTGAAGGCTTACTTGTCATCAATTATTCTCCATACAGATTAATCGGGTAATGCATCAGCTGCTCAGCAGCACTAACGGCGCACTTGAGGCCGCCTCATCCAGCGCAATGTAATCGCCAATCGCCACCGTTTCGCCGGTCCATAAGTTGCGATAGTGTCGATGGGCGAGTGATTCGGTCAGCACCACTTCGGTTTGCGTCCACTGCGCGTTGTTGAAGCTCAGGCGTGGCAAGATCACCAGCAGCGCGTGATCGCTGTCCTGACGCGCAAAGGCGATGATTTTCTCCTGATGTTCTCCGCTGGCATTCAGCGGCTGATAATCCCCCATGCGGAACAACTGCGGATAATCACGGCGCAGATGCAGTAAACGCGCGATCACTTGCTGTTTAAGCTTGCCGCTCAGCCAGTGCTGCGCATCGTTAAAATCGGGCGGGGTCGATTCTTCCAGCTGCTGTTCCAGCAGCGCAAAGTCCGGCGTACGGCGGTTATCGGGATCGACCAGGCTGAAATCCAGCGCTTCGCTGCCCTGATAGATATCCGGCACGCCTGGCGCGGTCAGTTTAATCACCGTTTGTGTCAGGCTGTTGATCAGCCCGGCCTGAATAAACGGTTGCAAGGCGTGGCTAAAATCACTGAGGAAGAGCTGGTTTGCCGGTGACAGCAGATGACGCGCATAATCCAGCACCGCTTTTTCGTATGCTTCGTTGCTCTCTGCCCAGTCGGTGCGCAGCTTGGCTTCGCGTAATGCCTTTTCAACAAAGGGAATAAAGCGTTCTTCAAGTTCGCTGGCATCCTGCGGCTGCAGCGTGGTGGGCCACATGCCGGCTAACGCCTGATACAGCATCCATTCCACTGCCGGTTCAGGGGCGGGTCCATCTTCCAGCGCCACCACCTGCGACTGATTGATCTGCCGCCAGCGTGTAACGTGTTCGGCCCACAGCGCGGGCGCTTCACTCAGCGTGTAGAGTCGCGCACGCGCATCCTCGCCACGCTTGGTGTCGTGTGTTGAGGTCGAGGATATGCCATCAGGTTGCTGCTGCAGGCGCGTTTGCATCTCGCTGTGAAAATGTGCGAGCGAGAAGGGGTGCGGCAGCGGTTCTGCGCCCACTTCATTGATGGCTAATGCCACGTGGTTGCGGAAGAACAACGTATCTTCCACCGATTTCGCCATCAGCGGTCCGCTCAACTGCTGGAAGCGTACGCGGAATTCGTGCGCATCCCTTACGCTCTCTTCGGAGACCGCGCCCAGCAGAATCGCCTGCAGCAAACTCAACACCGTTGGCGATGCGCTGTTTTTTACGCGTTCCAGCACCTGTTGCAGCAGCTCTTCGCCTTCTAGCGGCATGCCATCGTGCTGGCCGTAAGTGCGATACACCGGGAAGGCGATCAGTATTTCCCGCAATGCGACATGCAGCTCCGCTTCGCCGAGGTTGCGATGTTCTGTACCGGCGATTTGTGTTGCCAGCTTGAGTAAACGCGCAAACTCACCGGCGAAATTGCGATCGACCATCAATTCGCGTGCCACGCGCAGTCCGCCTTCAACGTCGTTGCGTTGTCCGGTGGTGGCTTCATACGCCAGATGCAGGGTATCAATCTGCGAATCATCGACCAGCGCATGCGACAGCGCGGCAATAAATTCGTAGCCGGTGGTGCCGGAAATCGGCCAGTCGGCAGGAATCTGTTCACCCTCGGCAAGAATTTTCTCCACCGTGATGTAGCAATCCGGGCCAGTTGCCTGGCGCAACTGACGCAAATAGCCTTGCGGATCGGCAAGCCCATCGACGTGATCGACGCGCAGGCCGCTGACCGCGCCAGATCGCACCAGCTCGAGAATCAGCTGGTGGGACTCAGCGAACACCGCTTCATCCTCAACGCGCACGCCGACCAGACCGGTGATCTCAAAAAAGCGGCGATAGGAGAGCTCGCTGCGCGCAGCACGCCAGCTGATTAAGCGCCACGGCTGCTGCTCATGCAGTTCAGCAATCGCCTTCACATCGGTGATTGCCAATACCTCGTCGACACGATCCTGCCAGCTGGCGGGCGTCAGCGGATAAAAGCTGTCGTAATAAGCCAGCGCGGGATGGCCGGATTCCGGATGCGCTTTAGTGCTCAATTCACCGTTTTCCAGCACGTTCTCAAAGCTGTCACCAAGAAACGGCAGCGTCAGGCGGCGCGTCCAGTCAATATCGAAATGATTGGCATAGCGGCTGCTCTCGCCATATTCGATCACATCGCGCCACCAGGCGTTCTCCAGCGAGGCCGCCATGTGATTCGGTACGATGTCGAGAATCAGACCCATTTCTGCGTCCTGCAACGCTTCAACCAGGCGATTAAAACCGTCACGACCGCCAATCGCCGGTTCGATCTCATTGGCATCCGTCACATCGTAACCGTGGGTGGATTCGGCGGTGGCGCTGAAAATCGGCGACGCGTACAAATGGCTAATGCCGAGGCGTTGCAGATAGGGCACCAGCGCAGCGGCGCGATCAAAGGTCATGCCATTACGGAACTGAATGCGGTACGTCGCAGTTGGAATACTCATGTTGTTGCTCCCTGGTCCAAACGCACCACGATGGCGTGTTGTGGCAATGCTTCAGTTTCTTGCGGCCAGGCGAAAATCGTTCGGCCCGGCATCGTCGGCAACGGTTGCGTTTGCTTGCCGATGTTCAGTGCTAGTGACAGCTCGCCCTGCGGGAAACGCCAGCTGACGGCCACGAAGCCTTCAGCGGTGGTGAGCACTTTGCCGCAGTTGCCGCCGGCATCGGCCAGTAGCGGCACGATGTATTGCTGACGCAGCGCCAGCAGTTCGCGCGTTAACGCCAGCCAGCGTTGGCCTGCAGGCGTTTGCAGCTTATTCCAGTCGAGTTTCGAGCGAGTAAAGGTTTGCTCAGCATTCGGATCGGGCACCTCTTCGTCATGCCCGGCGTGGCCGGTAAACTCTTTCGCGCGACCCTCACGCACCGCTTTGGCCAAATCGCCGTGGAAATCAGTAAAGAACAGGAATGGATTGGTTTCACCGTACTCTTCGCCCATAAACAGCAGCGGAATGTGCGGCGACAGCAGCAGCGTGGCCAGCAACACTTTGGTACGATCGCTGCCGGCAAGGCTGATCAAGCGGTCACCCTGCGCGCGGTTCCCCACCTGGTCGTGGTTCTGGATGAAATCAACGAACGCCACCGGCGGCTGGCTGGCGCTCGGCACGCCGCGGCGTTGACCGCTCTGCGGCGACAGTTCGCCCTGATAAGCAAAGCCTTCCGTCAACACACGCGCGACCAACTTCTCCGGCACGTCGGCAAAATCTTCGTAGTAAGCGTGGGTTTCGCCAGTGGCGAAAACATGCACCGCGTTGTGAAAATCATCGTTCCATTCGCCGGTAAACAGTGGCGCGTTGCCCTGTTTATCGCGGGGATGCAGGAAGATGACGTTACGGCAATCTTCGGTGGTGAGATGCACAGGGCGATCGGGAATTTCCTGACGTATGCGCTCGGCGATCTCGATTAACGCGTGTTTGCTGGAGCTGTCTTCAATTTGGTCGATGGCATCGAAGCGCAAACCATCCAGGTTGAACTCCTGCAACCAGTAAAGTGGCGCTTCCACGATGTAGCGACGCACCGCATCGACATCATAAGCAATACCGGCGCCCCACGGCGTCATACGTTCCTGATGGAAAAATTCCGGCGCCAGCAGCGGCAGATAGTTGCCTTCCGGGCCAAAGTGGTTGAGCACGATATCCAGCACCACGGAGATACCGTGGGCATGCGCGGCATCGATAAAGGCTTTGAAATCATCCGGTGAACCGTAAGCCGCATGCGGAGCATAGAGCAGCACGCCGTCGTAGCCCCAACCGCGATTGCCGCCAAACTGCGACACCGGCAGCACCTCCAGCTGCGTGATGCCCAACTCGGCCAGCCACGGCAATTTGTCGATGGCCGCCAGGAAAGTGCCTTCCGGCGTGAAAGTACCGATATGCAGTTCGTACACCACGGTCTCGTGCCACGGCCGACCTTGCCACGCGGTCTGCTGCCAGCGATAGTGTTGCGGATCGATCACCAGAGAAGGGCCGTTAACATCGGCCTTTTGCGCGCGCGCGGCGGGATCGGGCACGACCGTGCCATCGGCCAATACAAAGTTATACTCCGCACCCGGCGCAACGCCGCTGACGTGCAGTTCAAACCAACCGTCACCCCCTTGCAGCATCGCCGAATCATTGTCGGCGAGTCGCAAGCTAACTTGCTGTTGCCCAGGTGCCCAAACACGAAAACGGACGCTGTCATCAGCAAGAATTTCTGCGCCCCAGGATTTTTCAAATGATCTGAATTCCATTCAATTGCCTCGTTTAGCCCACGCAGGGGCAATGGACGACATCAAGCGATTCGCTACTGGCTGAAAACGATAAATAAATTGGGACTAACGTTGGATCGGACTACAAATCATAGTCGATATTTTGGGCTTTTCTGGCGCGAAGCGATGGATTTCAGGCGGGTTTCAGAAATTATCGAATAAGAGGGGGATTTTCACGCTTCGGTTAACGCTTGAGATGGTCGCCATCAATGGCGACCTTACAGAAATGGCGTAGGGTCACCATTGATGGCGACCACAGATTACACAAGTAGCAAATTAAGCCGGTTTGTGCTTTGACTTACGCTTGCGCAGTTTATCGATCAAGCGATGCGCTTCTGCCTCGCTCGCAACCGCAGGCGATGAGCCTTTCAGCGGTTTACGCGCCGTTTCGCTCAGGGTTAATACCGTCAACAAGCCAATGATTCCGGCGCCGATCATGTAATACGCAGGCATCAGATTATTGTGCGTGCTATCCACCAGCCATGCGGTAATCAGTGGCGTGGTGCCACCAAACAGCGAAACCGATAAATTAAAACCAATTGCCAATGCGCTGTAACGAATATCGGTGACAAACAGCGCCGGTAACGTTGCTGGCATGGTGCCGCTGAAGCAGGTATGTAATAAGCCGAGGATTGCCAGACCGGCAAAGACCAGCAGCATATTGCCGGAGCCAATCAGCATATAACTCGGGATCGCGAGCAAAATTAAGCCCAACGCACCTAAACCAATCACCGGGCGACGACCAATGCGGTCAGTCAAATGACCCCACATTAAGGTCAGAGGCATCATGATAAACATAATCACCATCACCAACATCAAGCCGGATAATTCGCTCATCCCCAGCACGCCGGTTAAATAGCTCGGCATATAGGCGGTGAGCATATAATTGGAGACGTTGAACAACAGCACCAAACCAATACATTTCAGCAGCGGTTTACGCTGATCGCGCAGCATCTGCCACACGCTTAAACGCGGCTTGTTGTGCTCCATCTCCTCGCGCTTATCCATGTGATCTTTAAACGCCGGTGTCTCTTCCAGCTTCAAACGGATATACAAGCCGAACAGACCCAACGGGGCAGCGAGGAAGAACGGCACGCGCCAGCCCCAATCCATCATGGTTTGATGCGGTAAGAAGGCAATCATTGCCGTGACCAGGCTGGCACCCAGCAGATAGCCGCCCAGCGTACCGAACTCAAGGAAACTGCCCATAAAGCCGCGGCGCTTATCGGTGGAGTATTCCGCGATAAAGGTGGCTGCGCCGCCATATTCCCCGCCGGTGGAGAAACCCTGCAGCAAGCGCGCGGCAAACAGCAGAATCGGTGCGGCGATACCAATGCTGGCATAGCTTGGAATCAGGCCAATGCAGAAGGTACCAATCGACATCATGATCATGGTGATCGCCAACACTTTCTGGCGACCAATGCGGTCGCCGAGCGGGCCGAAGACCAACCCGCCAATGGGGCGGACTAAAAACGCAGCGGCGAAGGTACCGAACGAGGCAATCAACTGTGCGGCCGCGCTGGCATCGGCAAAAAATACCTGTCCGATGATGACAGCGAGATAGCTGTATACGCCAAAATCAAACCACTCCATGGCATTACCCAATGCAGCGGCACCGACCGCGCGCTTGAGTAACTTATTGTCGATAACGGTGATGTCATCAACGGTTAAACCACTGGATGTGGCGGGTTTGGTTGTATCCGTTCCTGTGCTCATAAATTCCCCAAGTGAAAAAATGGCGCGATCTTATAGCTTTCGCAGCCGTATTTTCATGAATGGAAAAGAAAGCTATAAGAGGCAGAAGAAGCGCAAACCCTAGTAAAGATTTTAGCGCAGCGCAAGTTTGCGACATAAAACACTGCTGCCTGTGGTCATAAATCCCACGATGCACTGGATTCAACGATCGCACATTCCGTAGCGGCGTGATTTATCGCGCAATACATTGCGCCGCTACGATGTTGCCCTCTTTAAGTGTGTGGCAACAGGGCGAAACTAATTACCCTCTAACACTGTCTCTAACCTATCTGCGAAACCTTTCTCTCTGGAAAAAATCTCATGACCTCCGTTCTGTTAATTGAGGATGATCACCGGCTTGCCCACATGATCGTGCCTTATCTGGCGCAGTACGAATTCAGCGTGGTACACAGCGCCAGTGCGCGGGACGCGCAGTGGAAAATGAAGCAGCGTGAATTTGATGTGGTGCTGCTGGATTTGATGCTGGGTGATGCAGATGGATTAGCGTTGTGCCGCGAGATTCGTCTTCAATGTCACAATGAACCGGCGATTATTATGGTAACCGGCCGCGGCGATCCGGCAGATCGCATCATCGGATTAGAGGTGGGGGCGGATGATTATCTGCCAAAGCCATTCGAGCCGCGTGAACTGCTGGCGCGTATGCGTGCGGTGCTGCGGCGCATCAAACCCGGCGGCATGGCAAAAAACGACAACGTTATACGTTCTGGCCCGTTGGAAATTGATACAGCCGCGCGTACCGTGCTGCTCAATCAGCAAGTGTGTTCATTGACCTCATTACAGTTTGATGTGCTGGTCTCGCTGGCACGACACGCCGGACGGGTGCTAAATCGCGAGCAGATCTGGCAATCGGTGCGCGGCGAAACCTACGACAGTTTTGACCGGGCGATTGATGTACATATTGGCCGTATCCGCCAGCTTATTGAGGACGATCCCCGCGCGCCGAAACGCATCATCACGGTGCGCGGCGTGGGTTATCTCTTCTCGGCGTTACCCACCGCATGAAGCGCCTCGCTGACTTCCCTTTACATCTGCAAATTTTTTTCGCCTTCAGCTGCGCGTTGTTAATTGTGGTGATCTGCACCATCTTGCTGTGGCTGTGGAACAATGACGACAATCGTCATCTCAACGCGTTTGCCACCTTTTCTGAACTGGTGGAGCAGAACTTACCGCCTGTCGATGCATCTCGTAGCGTACAAACGGCCGCGATAGATCGTTGGATGGCGCGCGCCCACACACGCTTTGCCCTGTTTGCCGCCAATGGCGAACGGCTTAGCCGTCCGCTTCATCCGCCACTGGAATTTCCCCAACCTGCAGCCTTTGGTCAACTCGAAGATGACTGGTACGGCATGCGCTTTGTCTGGCAGCTCAAGGATAAGCGTGTGCTGGTCATGCAATTGAGTAGCGATCAACAGAAGCGCCCGTGGCTGTTTATTTTGCTGATGCTGGGATTGGCGGCCAGCGTGGCGCTCATTTCCTTCCCGGTGATTCGACGTTTAACCGCGCGGCTCGAGTCGCTGCAGCAGAGCGTGGAATCGCTTGGCAGCGGCAATCTTAGCGCCCGCGTCAGGGTCGGCGGGCGTGATGAGGTGGCGCAACTGGCCGCCAGCTTTAATCGCTCCGCCACGCAGATTGAGCAGTTAGTGCAGTCGCAAAAAACCATGCTGGCCAATGCCTCACACGAACTTCGATCACCGCTAATGCGCATCCAGATGGCGGCGGCATTACTGGCGCCAGACGACTCGCCAACGCGGCGTGAGCTACAACGCAGCGTTGGCGAGCTGGATGCGCTGGTGGAAGAGATCCTGACGTTGAGTCGGCTGGAAATGGCGACCAGCGCCATCAGCGGCGACTTTCACGTCGCTGATATCACGGCGATCGCGGCGGAAGAGTGCGCTGCAGTGCACATTGCGTTACAGGCTGAGCATGTGGTGGCGCAGGTCGACGCGCGGCTTATTCGGCGCTTGTTGCGTAATCTGATTGAGAACGCGCTGCGCTACGCCGGGCCAGAGATTTGTGTGGTGCTGAAGCATGCGGCAGATCGTCACTTTACGCTGGCGGTGCAGGATCGTGGGCCTGGCATTCCGCCGGATGAGATAGATCGTATTTTCCAGCCGTTTTATCGCCTCGCGCACGGCACTCACGGATCGGGCTTAGGATTGGCTTTAGTCCGTTCGATTACTGAACATCATGGTGGCAGCATTGAGGTGCAAAACCGAGCGGGCGGCGGCGCCCGGTTTTGCGTGCGTTTACCGCTGGCTGTTACATAACTTTACCCGAGGTAAAAACAGGCGTTACACAAGGCTGGTGCAATGGAATCATCACTGTGTTCATAAAGGAAGATGTCGATGCGTTCCAACCTGGCTCAACCTCTCGCGCTATTTTTATTGTTATCGCCTGCCACGTTCCCAGTTATCGCTGACGACGCCCAAAATGCATTCTCCGGCTTTATCGGCGGCGGCGTAGGTGTGAAACCGAAGTATTCCGGTGCTAAAGACAGCAAAACTGATGTTGTGCCGGCGCTTAAACTACAATACGGTCCGCTGTTTGTTGGCGGCGTGGATGATTTGGTCGCTTTCGGTTGGGATGTGGCCAAAACCGGTGGCTGGGCTTTTTCGCTGGGTGTGGGAACCAACATTTCACCACGCCAGGAATCCGACGATCCCCTTCTTCATGGGCTGGGCGACATTGATGTCACGCCACGCGCCTTCACTTCAGCAATTTATGAAAATGCCTTTTTCAAAGGCGGCATGATTATAACGCAGGATGTGGGCGGCAATAAGCAGGGCTTTAAACTCGCCTCATACGCGCATGTGCAATGGCGTCCGACCGAAAGCCTGCGTTTGTATACCGGCCCGAACCTGAGTTGGGCCGACAGCGATTATATGCAGACGCAATACGGCATTACGGCAAGGCAATCGGCACGCAGCGGTTTGGCGCGCTACGCTGCCGGGGCCGGTTTGGAAAAGGTTGGTTGGGAAGCAGGATTGGAGTATACGCTGACGCCAGCGTGGCTGATCGGTGCACGCATAAATGCGCAGCATCTGGAAAACCACGCCGCCGACAGCCCGATCACCGAAGAAAAAAGCCAGATGAGCGGCGCGCTGTACGCGGCGTGGCGTTTTTAATTCAACCCGGACCTTCGCTGCCCGCCGCCAGCAGCGGCACGATCACATCGCTAATCGGTGTAGGAATGCCGCGCGCCCGACCATAACGCTGCACCACGCCGTTACGAATGTCCCACTCCAGCGGGCGATCGGCCTGGCGATCGGCAAGAATTGAAGTGCCTAAATCGGCGGGTGCGCGGTGAAAACGATCGATAATCTCCTGCGGCACGTCATCGCTCAGCGCGGCACCTTCGGCGCGCGCTACCGTCAGGCATTCCTGCAAATAGGCCAGTGCCAGTGCGGTAATATCGTCGCGCTGAAACATACCCGCGCGACGATTCGCCAGCACCATCAAACCGGCTACTGCGTTTTGCAGCAGCTTGCGCCAGGCGATAGTGAGAAAATCGGCGGAGAGATCGACCGCGCAGCGCGTGTCGCGCAGGGCGTTAACTACCCGTGCGGCGTGCGGCGTATCGGGCAACGTCAGGCGCGGTTTTTCGCGTAGCCACACCGATGCATCCGGTTCACGCTGGGCTGGGAACCACACCACCGAAGGCAGCACGCTGGCCCCGTTCACATAGGGCGCAAGTTGGGTTTTCTGCTCCACGCCATTCTGCAATGCGCACACCACAGTATTCTCATCACACAACGCGGCCAGCCAGGGCGCGGTGTCCTCAACCTGGGTGGTTTTCACCGCCACAAACACCAGATCAAACGGCTTTGCGATCTCGGCAGGATTGGTCAGCACCGGGCCGGGAACAATGATAGTGCCGCTGTCATGGCGCAACGCCAGCTGCGGATGCGCGGTACGACCACAAATGATCGGCGTGCGTCCAACTTCATGCAGGGCTGCGGCGATGGTGGTGCCAATCGCGCCCGGGCCAATTAGAGCGATGGTGGGATTCTCAGACATCTTTAGTAAGCTCCTGATTATCAAGTGGCGCATCTGTTGTGACGGCGCAATTTATTACGTTATGCTCGTCAGTTAAGCGCGAATCGGTCACCATAGATGGCGACCCTACGTTTACAGAGCTGGGTTTTCGTAGGGTGCGCATTCATGCGCACCTGTACAAATAAGCAATTTATTGCGCGATGAATCGCGCCGCTACACAATCTGCGTAAAAGAAATCTCGCGCTCAACTGTATGGCATTCCAGCACCATGCTGTCCACTTTATTAATCGTGATAAACCTGGCTGCGCCCCCCATCGACCAGAATATCGGTGGCATTGATAAATCGCGCTTCATCGGAGGCGAGAAACAGCGCAGTGTAGGCCACTTCAGCCGGTTCACCGATGCGTTTGCAGGGCAGCAACGCCGCCTGGCGTTCGCGCTCGACTTGTGGGTCCGCGCAGCTTGCCAGCCAGGCTTCTGCGGCGGGCGTCATGATCAATCCCGGTGAAATGCTATTAATGCGAATGCCCTGGCTGGCGTATTCCACGCCCAGCGAGCGCGTCATACCGATCAAACCATGCTTAGCCACCGGATAGGGGAACGCGCCGGGAATGATTTTATGGCCATGCACCGAGGCCACATTAACAATGTTGCCATACTGGCGCGCCAGCATCCCCGGCAGCACGCTACGGATCAGGTTGTACGGCCCCTTGAGATTCACCTCCATGCAGCGCTGCCACTCGTCATCTTCCAGCGCCAGCGGATCGCGAAACACATTAACACCCGCGCAGTTAATCAGAATATCAATTGGGCCAAGTGCGTCTTGTGCCGCGATGACCGCACGTTGTACCTGATCAGGCTGCGTGACGTCGGCGGCGCAAGCGAGGCAGCGCTGCCCGCTTTGCTGCTGTAATGCCTCTGCCAGTGCGCCAGTGGTTTCACTCGCCAGGTCGAACAGCGCGACCCGCGCACCTTGCTGCGTAAAGAGTTGGGCAATCGCGCGGCCAATGCCGCTGCCTGCGCCGGTGATAATCGCGGTTTTATTGTGCAGTCGTAATGACATGTTCGCTTCCTTATGAAGATGCCGGCAACACCAGCCAGTCGGGGAAATGCAGCGTACGCTCGCCACGCTGCACGCTAATCAGCGGCCATTCGTCACTGCGCGTTAGCGCTTCGCATCCCGCCGGGCTGAGCAAATAGGTGTCTTCACTTTTTACGCCGCGCAACGTGGGATTCCACGCCACGGCAATGTCGCTGCGTACCTCGCCCGGGGTTTCCGGCGTGACGATCCAGTCCCGGCAGCCGTAACCGGCTGGACCACCCTGGTGGTGATCGCGCCACGCATCCGCCTCGCCGTGTTGCTGATACGCATGGGTAATTTGCTGGAAAACCGCAGACCAGCTCTGGCCCGGCTGCGTAGCAATCAACATATCGGCATGGATTTGGCACAACCTGTGATGTCGTTGGCGCAGTGTGGGATGCATTTCACCGAGATGCACCAGGCGCGTCAGGCTGACGTGCAATCCATGCCGTTCCGCGCCCAGCGTAATCAGCATCTGCTGGTGCAGTTTTTTCGGCGTCGGCACCGGATGCTTAAAAGCGGCGATGCGCTCGTCGGCGGCCACTAAGGTGCACATTGGACGAATGCCGCGCGCCAGGCAGGCGGCGACGATCTCCGCCTCCACTTGCCATTCGGTTATGCCCGCTTTTAACTGGCGCGCCACACCTTCGACAATCTGTGCGGCTTCACGGCCCAGGACTTTATAGCGCAGCTGTTCATGAGCATTTAAGCCCTGTCGTAGCGCCACCAGCCGTTGCTGAATATCTGCCGTTTCGCCAGGCGGCATATCGCTGCCGAACTGGCCCTGTGGCAACACGCTATTTAGCGATCGAAACCACGGATAGCGTTGCGTTTCGCAGGCAAACGGCAGCGGCTCTTCAGCAAGAATGCGCGGCAGCTCATTTTCTGGCGCGAGCAGCAACACCTTGTCCGCGGTAATAAGCAAGCTGGCCACGCCGGTTTCGGCGCGCTCGACCACATAATAACTGGCACCTTCGGTCAGCCAGGCAACGTTATCGCGCCGCGTGAGTAGCACACCGTCAAGCTGCCAGTCGGCGAGGGCAGCTTGCAGTCGCATTAATTTTTCACTCATAAACCGGCTCCTTCTGTTCGGCAACCTGGGTCTGCAAAAGCAGCTCAGCAGCGCGATGCGCCACCGCCATTACGATGGCGTTGGTGTTGCCGCTAATAATGTTGGGCATCATGGAAGCATCTACCACGCGCAGCCGGTTGACACCGCGCACGCGCAAATCATCATGCAGCACCGCCAAAGGATCGTCATCGTGACCCATGCGGCAGGTGCCGACCGGGTGGTAGCCGGTTTTCACCATGCGTTTGCAGTGCTCAGCGATAGTCGCATCCGAGGTGATTTCCGCGCCGGGGAAGATCTCATGTTGCACCATAGCGCTAATCGGCGCGGCGGCAATCACCTTGCGCGCAAAACGGAAACCGGCGATGGTGCGAGCGAGGTCGTCAGGATGACCAAAGATTTGCGTATCCACCCGCGGCAAGCTGCTGGCACTGGCGTCGCGCAGCGTCACTTCGCCGGTGGCTTTTGGCCGCAGCAGCAGCGAGTTAACGGTTACGCCGTGGCCGGGATCGGCACCCATCACGTCGCGATCAAGATAAACCGTGGGCACGCAGAACATCTGGATGGTTGGCGTGGCGCTGAAATCGAGCGGATCGAAAAAGGCACAGGTTTCCACGCCGGTGGTGGTGACCGGGCCGGTTTTGAACAACATATATTGCAATCCGGCTTTCACCATTGGCCAGCCGCGATCCTGGCCGTAATAGCCAAATTCGCCGTTGGTGCTGGCCACCACCGGCACTTCGTAGTGATCCTGCAAGTTCTTACCAACGCCGGGCAAATGCTGGCGCAGCGTGATGCCATGTTGTTTCAGCTGCTGCTGCGGGCCGATGCCGGAGAGCATCAACAATTTCGGCGTTTGATAGGCTCCGGCGGCGAGGATCACCTCCTGGCGCGCACGGGCATGTTGCGGATGTCCGTCCTGGGTATAGCGCACGCCGACGGCGCTCGCGCCCTCGAACAAAATTTCCTCAACCTGTGCGCCGGTGGCAATGGTCAAGCGTTGATCCTCGCGCAGCGGCGTGATAAAGGCATCCACCACGCTGCAGCGCTGGCGCGTTTGTCCGTTAATGGTGTGCTGCATAAAACCGACGCCATAGGGATTGCCGGTATTGAAGTCCGGCGTGTAGGGAATGCCCATGCCTTGCAGGGTTTTGACGTAGGCGCGACTCAGCGGGCTAAAGTGACCGAGATGCGACACCTTCATCGGTCCGCCCACGCCGTGATGGGGCGCGCCAAGGTGATCGTTATCTTCGATGGCGGTGAAGTGCGGCAGCAGCGCATCCCACGACCAGTCGATGCCCCGATTGCCGAGCGCGCGGTTCCAGTCGGCATAATCCTGGCGATGCCCACGCATATACACCATGGCATTCACCGTTGAGCCGCCGCCCAGCACTTTCGCCTGCGGCACAATCACGCCGCGCCCATTCAGCTGCGGCTGCGGCTCGGTTTGATGCAGAGTGAGAAACTTATCGCTGGCGAGGAATTTCATGTATCCCGCCGGCATTTTTAATACCGGATGATACTCATCGCGTCCGGCTTCCAGCAGCAAGACGCGCGCGTTACCCTGCGTGACTAACCTGGCGGCGACAATACAACCGGCGCTGCCGCCGCCTACCACAATGTAATCAAACTCTTTCATGGTTCTCTCTTTACTCTGAAGCAACGGAATCTAAACGGCGCAGACGCTGCGCCTCGGGATTATGCTGCTCGCCGGGATCGAGTGGGCTGAGCAGGAAACACCAGGAGACGATGGCGCTGATCAAATACAAGGCGGCGTAGCCCCAAATCACGCCCGATGTGCCAAACAGCGCGTTGAAAGCGCCGTACAGCGCCGGGCCGAAAAAGGTGGAAAGTCCGGCGGCGAAACAGTAAATCGCCATCGCATTGCCTTTATCTTTCGGCTGGCACAGGGAAGAGAACAGGGCGGCAGCCGGAACATAGCCGCATAAGGTGATGCCATATAAACAGGCACAGATCACGCTGAGCACAAAGCTGCCGTGGCTCCACTGCGGCACGAAGTACATCAGCAACATGGAGATGCCGGAGCCGAGTCCGCCAAATACCGTCAACACTTTGCGCCACCCGAGGCGATCGCTGAGCTTGCCAACAATCGGGTTAAAACTCATGCCGACTAAACCCATAATGGTGATCAGGCTGAGATATTCGGTTTGCGTAAAGCCGATCTGCTCGGTGAAAAAGCCCGGCAGGAAAATAAAGAAACCAAAGTAGGGCGTGGTGTTGATGATGCGTACTACCGCAGCGGCCGTAATGCGCGGTTCACGCCACAGAATATCAATGCCGCCCATCAGCGTACGTGCCACGCTTTGCTGACGTTGCTGTTCATCCAGCAGCGACTGATATCCGCTGCGCTCCTTCAGCGCGATCACCATCACCAGCATTCCCAGCGCCACCAGCCCCAGCGAAAGCCAGAAGGTGGCGTACTCGCCAATCAATTTTATCGAGAAGATCGCCACGAGCGATCCCAGCGTAGGCAGGCCGCCGGTAAACGCCAGCCAGAACCAACCGGTAGCCGAGCCGCGCATATCCGCAGGCGCCGCCGCCTGAATCCACACTAAAAATGCATACGCAAACATTGGATACGCCACGCCGCGCAGGCCGTAGGTCAACGCCAACAGCAATACGCTGTGGGATGGCAGCGCAATGGCAAGGAACAGCACTTCGAACACAATCCAGATAACGCCGCCCGCCAGCATTACTTTGCGCGGGCCAATCAACGTGGAGAGCGAACCCGCCAGCCACGAGCCGAGCGTGACCGTAACGCCGTAAAAGGCAATCACCGCCGCCGCGATATTGAGGGAGAAGCCATTTTCGTGCAGATAAGGTGCCAGATAGTTGGATTCCACGCCGTCGCCAATCATAAACAGCAGAACGGCTACGTAGCCCCACGCCAGCGCCGGGGGAATGCCGAGGCGAATCAGCCACGGATGTTGAGTCGATGATGTTGTCATTTTAAGGTTCTCTAAGAGGTCGCGATGGTTTGTTGTTATAGGGATGGGGATGAACTTTAGAGCAAGGCAAGTTGCCGGGATGGCGTGATCATCACAAAAGACAGTAAACTCTGTTTAGTAAACGTGTATGGCGTGTTGCGCTGGAGTGAATATGAAGCAGGTTGGTTTGAATAATTACCAGGTGCGAAAACACAATAAGGCGTTGTTTATGGCGCTAATGTGGCGCCATAAACAGCTCAGTAAAGCGCAATTGGCGCTCCTGAGCGGCTTGACCATTCCTGCCACCAGTAAAATTTTGCAGGCGCTGCTGGACGAAAAAAAACTGCAAAAAAGCGCTGTATTGATGAGCGCGCGCGGCCACAGCAACGGCAGCTTTCAACTGCCTGCTGAAGGTGCCTGGACCTTATGTTTATGCATTAAACCGACCAGCATTGAGCTTCAACTGGCTGATGCGCAGCTGGTGGCGCAGGGCGACTATCAGCAGATCACCATCAACGCGGCAACGCCGCAGGATCTGCTGAACGAGATTGAAGCGGTGTGGCGGCAAACCTGCAAACAGTGGCCGAAACGGCGCATCAATCTGGCGCTGGCGGTGCATGGCCAGGTGGATCCGGTGACCGGGGTGTCGCAGCATATGCCGCAAGCGGCGTGGAAAACCCCGCTGCAGCTGAAATTTTTACTTGAAGAGAAGCTTGCGATTGAGGTGCGTGTTGATAACGACTGCGTGATGCTGGCGCTGGCGGAGAAGTGGCTTAATCGCAATGTTCTCAGCGAATTCTGCGTGATTAACGTGGATTACGGCATCGGTTCATCCTTCGTGATCAACGGTGAGATCTTTCGCGGTAATCTTTATGGCAGCGGACAAATTGGCCATACCCTCATTGAACCACACGGGCAGCGCTGTAGCTGCGGACGCCAGGGATGTCTGGAAACGCTGGCGTCGCTGAGTGCGTTAAAGCAGGCCGCGCATCTGCGCGTGCCGGATGCACCGCAGCCCAGCAGTAAGCAGTTACTGGCGGCGTGGCAAGCGGGTGAACCCTGGATTGTGGCGTGGGCACAGCAAGCGGCCGAGGCGATTGGTGTGAGTTTGTACAATTTTCTCAACACGCTGAATATTAATCAAATTTGGTTATACGGTCGTAGCTGCACGTTTGGTGAAGCGTGGCTAAACACCATCGTGCGCCAGATTGATGTGAATCCCTTCGATCCGCGTGATGCGCTGAAAAGCAAAGGCACTCATGTGCATTTTGGCCAGTTGGATCGTGCCCGTCAGGTATTGGGCATCGGGTATTTGTATGTGGAAGCGGATCCCAGCGCGGCTTAAGAAAGTGGTCGCCATTCATGGTGTAATGCTGCTCACTGAAGCAAAGAATTGCCTGATGATGCAGGTGCGCATGAATGCGCACCCTACGAAAACCCAGCGCTGTAAACGTAGGGTCGCCATTCATGGTGACCTTACAGGCTCTGGTTGTCATCACACCTGCGCCATGCCGCCATCAACAAACAGTTCGGCGGCATTGATAAAGCTGGATGCATCAGACGCCAGAAACGCCACAACTTTGCCAATTTCGTCGGGTTCGCCAAGACGACCCAACGGTACCTGCGCTGCCAGCGCATCAAACAATCCCTGACGCTGTTCTTCAGGTACTAAACCGCCTAACCCTGGCGTACGCACCGGGCCGGGACTGACCACATTGACGCGAATACCGCGATCTTTCACGTCCAGCGCCCACGAGCGGGCAAAGTTACGCACCGCGGCTTTGCTGGCGCTGTACACGCTGAATCCGGCGGTGCCCTGCACCGAGGTGGTGGAAGAGGTGAGGATCACTGAGGCGTTGTCGCTCAGCAGCGGCAAGGCTTTCTGCACGGTAAACAGCACGCCGCGCACGTTGGTACCAAAGATGCGGTCAAAATGTTCTTCGGTGATGGCGCCGAGCGGCAACATGTCGCCGCCACCGGCGTTGGCGAACAGGATGTCGAGGCGGCCCGCTTGTTGCGCAATCTCTGCGTAAACGTTGTCGAGGTCGGTCAGTACCGAAGCGTCAGCGCGAATACCCGTTGCGCTGGCACCGATGCGGGTTACTGCCGCATCAAGTTCCACCTGACGACGACCGGTAATAAAGACGCGAGCGCCTTGTGCCGCCAACTCTTGCGCGGATGCCAGACCAATGCCCGATGTGCCGCCCGTTACCAGGGCGATTTTACCGTTGAGTGCGTTCATGTTTGCTTCTCCAGTGTGTGATGAGGTTTCGTTCACTGCGCTGCAGTGGCTGATAAGCAATCTATCTTCACGGCGTTTGCTGATAAATGGTGTAAAATCGAAATGACTATTTCTGTGTGTGGATAATCAAATGCAGCGGAAAACAGCATGGATCAGTTAATGGCGATAAAGGCATTTGCGCGCGTGGTCGAAGCAGGCAACTTTACGCGGGCGGCGGATTCGCTCGACATGCCCAACGCGACGCTGAGCAAACTGGTGCAGGAACTGGAAGCGCATCTCGGTATTCGCTTGCTGCAACGCACCACGCGGCGCGTCACGGTAACGCCAGCAGGGCGCGATTATTACGAAAAAGCGCTGCGCATCGTACGTGATTTGGAAGATATCGATCACTCGTTCAATGCGGAAAGCACCCGACCAGGCGGCTATCTGCGCATTGATATTGGTGGCTCAACGGCGCGTGACGTGTTGATTCCCGCGCTGCCCGATTTCATCCGTCGCTACCCTGACATTCAGCTTGACCTAGGCGTGTCCGATCGAGCGGTGGACCTGATTAGCGGTAACGTCGATTGCGTAATTCGCGGCGGTCCGCTCAGTGATTCCTCACTGGTCGCGCGGCATTTAGGTGATGCAGAGATGATCACCTGCGCCGCGCCGGGCTATTTGAAAACCTATGGCGTGCCGGCCTATCCGCAAGAGTTGAAAAACGGCCATCGGCTGGTGAGTTATCTCTCGCCTCAAAGCAGCCGGGCATTTCCGTTTCGCTTTGCCAACGGTGAGCAGACGCTGGAAATCAAAACCGAGCATCGGATTGGCGTCAATGAAAGTAATGCGCATCTGGCGGCGGCGGTGGCGGGATTGGGCATCATTCAAACCTTCCGCTACGCGGCGGCGGGGGATTTGCAGGCGGGGAGGTTAGTGGAGATTTTGGCGGAATGGCGTCCGGCAAATTATCCGTTTCATGTGGTGTATCCACAAAATCGTCATCTGACGCAGCGCTTGCAGGTGTTTATCGCGTGGTTGCGTGAGGTGTTTCCTGAGCGATTGCTGGCGCTCACATAAGCAATAAATGACACATAAATAAGGGTGCGCATGAATGCGCACCCTACAAAAATCAGCGCTATCAACGTAGGTCGCCATTTATGGCGACCTTCTATCATAGCAGCGGGTTACAGCGTACCGGTACCGCCGTCAGAGCACCAAACCTGACCGGAAGTGAAGCTGTTTTTCACATCCGCGAACGTAACGTAGAGCGGGGCAATTTCCGCCGGTTGTCCCGGACGGCCCAGCGGAGCGGATTCACCAAACTTCTCCACTTTCTCTTGCGGCTGCCCACCGCTCACCTGAAGCGCAGTCCAGTATGGGCCGGGCGCAACCGCATTGACGCGAATCTGCTTTTCACCCAACTGTTTCGCCAGCGCTTTAGTGAATGCCACAATCGACGCTTTGGTTTGCGCATAATCCAGCAGAATGGCGCTTGGCTGGTAAGCCTGCACAGACGAGGTGTTGATGATGGACGATCCGGCTGGCAAATATTTCAACGCCGCTTTGGTAATCCAGAACATTGCATAGACGTTAGTCTTGAAGGTGGCGTCAAAGTCTTCAGTGGATAAAGTGAGGATTGATTCATTGAACTGCTGACGTCCGGCGTTATTCACCAGAATATCCAATCCCCCTAGCTGATCAGCGGCCTGATCGACCAGCTGCTGGCAAAACTCTTCTGAACGAATGTCACCCGGAATCGCCACCGCTTTGCGGCCTTCCGCTTCAATCAGTTTCACTACTTCTGCCGCATCAGCTTCTTCTTCCGGCAGGAAGTTAATCGCCACATCAGCCCCTTCACGAGCATAGGCAATCGCTACGGCGCGGCCAATCCCGGAATCACCGCCGGTGATCAGGGCTTTACGACCGGTCAATCTGCCGGTACCACGATAACTGGTTTCACCATGATCGGGACGTGGATCCATTTTGCTCGCCAAACCCGGCATCGGTTGCGTCTGCTTTTTAAATGGCGGAACCGGATACGTTTCAGTAATTAGGGTTTTATTGGTGGTTTGCGTAGTCATATATATCTCCTTGTCGCATGAGGTGAATAAAATAAGCCTGGCATAAATGTGATATTTGTCACGTTAGAAAGTGAGCAATTAGATTTATTAAGACGAAACGGAAAAGGAGATGTTTAAAAATGTCAGCTGTTACGTGAGGTAATTAACGAATCTTTTTCAAAATGTAAATGCGGGGATGAGATAATTCTTAGGGCGTCCATGCCCTGGCGGATTTCCAAGATACGTGGTGCTATTTACAGCGTAGGTGACTACTTCTTACCGCCTTTCTTTCCTGCTTCTGACGCTTTAGCGGGGTCGTCTTTGAAGCTACCGCCGCTTTTTTCTCCACCTTTTTTACCGGCATCTGACGCTTTCTTTTTATCGTCAGCAAAATTACCGGAACCGCCTCTATGCTCAGCCATAAAACATCCTCTCGTGAGTTGTTGTTGCACGACGGAAATAACTTCTTCGACGCCGTGCCCGTGCTGCAAATTTAAGATTAGCGAGGTTCCAGTTAATCACAAGCGGAGCGCTAATGATTATTTATTGTTCACTGGCGGAATGGGTGTGAAATAAGTTCCGCTGTAAGGAATCGGTAAGAAATCGTGAAAAATCTGCTGCAGCGTATTTTCCGGTTCAATGTCGGTAAACAGTTGCGGGTAAAGCATTTTCGCCATAAATTCGGTGGCGGCAATATGCCACGGGCTAAGATAGAAGTTCATCCAGATCACCGCCGAGTGGCCATTTTTCACGGCCGCTAATTCCCGCAAACCGTTTTGCTGCGCAGTCAGTTGTTTGAAACTGCTGAGCACGGTTTCGTGTGCCACTTCTGGCCCCAATTTGAGTAAGCCCTGAGAGGCGTTATCGCCAAAGCCGGTAGCGAAGTAATACTCCGGCTGGGCAGCAATCACGCTTTCTTCACTGAGGCGACCAAACACGCCGTGCTGAGTTTTACTGGCAATATTGTCACCGCCCGCCGCATTAAGTAACTCGCCAAGGCTGCCGTTGATCGCCGTCACGCAGCACTCGTTACGTCGCCCAAGATGCAGTTGTAGCAGCACCGAAGGTTTGGCACCCTGATAGCGGGCTAAGCGTTCACGAATCACCTGCATATGCTGGTCGTAGAACCGATTAAACGCCTGCGCTCGCGCTTGCTGGTTCAGAACCTCACCAAAAATCTCTACGCTACGGCGCGTATTTTTGAGCAGATGCACGCGCAGATCGATCTTTACCACCGGAATATGCGCTGCTTTCAGCATGGTAACTAATCGCAAGTCGGCATCATCATAGCGTGCCAGACTGGGCAAAATTACCACGTCAGGTTGCAACGCCAGAATCTGTTCAGGGTTGATGGCGTTCGGACCGCCAGAACCGAGCGACGGGATTTTCAGCATCTGAGGAAACTGGCGTGCAAAGCTGTTCCAGGTTTGGCTGTCGTATTTTTTCAGGTCCTGCGGCCAGGCCACAATATGCTGAAACGGATCGCCCGGCTCCAGCAGCGCCAGCGTATACAACATGCGGCTTTCGCCCAGCACGATACGTTGCGGATGATCGGGGATTTCAACGCGATTGCCGTCGATATCGGTGACCGTTTTTGCCCACGCCGCGCTGCTCAACATCAGCAAAAAACAGGTCAGTAGCGCCCGTAACGGGCTGAGCAGGACAGGCGCACGTGGTGCGCCTGCCGTCAATTTCGCATCAGAATTCAACGCTGGCCTCGAGCATCAGGTTGCGGGTTTCTCCTTCACGCACGCGCAAATTGCCGCCGCTGGAGGTGTAATAGTGTTTGTTGAACAGGTTATTCAGATTGAGTTTCAATTGTGTTTTCTCACCCAACAGCTGATTGTTCCAGGCGATAAAGCTATCCGCGACCACGTAATCAGGCAGGGTAAAACTGTTTTCTGGATCGCCCGCACGCGTGCCCACATAGCGTGCGCCACCGCCTACGCGGAAGTCGCCCGGCATGCCGGAGATGGCCAGATTATGGCTCAGATAGAGCGCGCCTGAGTGGCGGGGCGCATTCTGCAGACGATGACCATTGTTATCAGCGTTTACGCCATCATCAACGATCTCTGCTTTATCGTAACTGTAGTTGGCACTGAGATCCCAACCCGGCAGCACTTCGCCATTTAACTCAAATTCTGCGCCGCTGGAACGGGCTTTATTGATGGCGCGCGTGGTGCCGTTGATGCTCAGCGACATATCGCGCTCGTCGATGCGATATAGCGCCACGCTGGCAAACAGCTTCGGTGAAATCTGCCATTTGCTACCCACTTCCCATGTGGTGCCCTGTTCCGGTTTACCGACGTTGCCATCATCATCAACATCGGTCGATGGCGTGAAGGATTTACTCACGCTGGTGTAGAGCGCAACGTCCGGCGTCACTTTGTAGATCAAACCGGCCTGCGGCAGGAATTTGTTGCCTTCGCTGTCCAGCGTTTGCACCACTGGATCGAAGCCTTTCGAGGCGCGCTGTTCGTAATGCTGATAACGCCCGCCTAACACTGCAATCCAGTTTTCCGTCAGGCTGATGCTGTCTTTGGCATAGATTGAACGGCTATGTGTGCGGTTGAGATTATTGGCATTGGCGCTGTTTTCGGTGCTGCTGTTGGCGATCGGCGACAGAATATCGTACTGCGGATCGGTGAAGTTAAATCCGGTATTGGCTTTGCCTTGATATTGATGCGCGCGATACGTTTGGATCATCTCATAATCGCTGCCCAGCACCAGATCATGCGTCATACCCAACATTTGCTGTGAGCCGATTAAGTCCCACGATACGTATTTGGTTTTATGGTTGAAGCCGCGATTGGCATCGGCACGGCGCGTCACCACGCCGGTGGTGGGATTCACTGCGGTCACGCGCACTTCATTGTTATCGTATTGGCGCTGGTTCCAGCCGAGCGTGACACGCGTGCTCCAGTCGTCATTAAATTGCCACTCATAATGCGCGTTGAGGGTTTTATTATGGCCCCACGCATGATTGGCTTTGTCATCCAAACGATCTTTGTAACCGATATCAATCGGCTTACCGTTGATAAATGCAGTACCGCGGTCGTAAGGAATGTCGTACTGATAATCTGCGTAGCTAATCAGGAAACTGGCTTGCTCCCCAAACCACTGCAGCGAGGGCGCAATCAATGTATGTTTCTCACTGCCAAAATTGCGCCAGTAATCCTGATTCTGTTTTTCCGCAATCAGGCGGAAGGCAAAGCCGTTGCCGAGCGGTCCCGTGACATCGACGGTGCCCGCGCCGCCGCCTTCACTTGAGGTTCTGCCGCTGACTTTAGTGTGCCATTCATACTGCGGCTTTTTGCTTACTACATTGATCACGCCACCCGGATTCTGGATGCCATACAGCAGGGATGCAGAACCTTTTAACACTTCCACGCGCTCGGTGGTGGCATCGAAATTCAAACCCTGGCTGCTGCGGACGCCGTCACGATAGATTGAACCATCCGAGTTACTCCCAAACCCGCGGCGCACAAAGCCATCTTCGGTGCCTGCCAACGTGTTGCCTTCCGTTACACCGCTGACAAAGCGCATCGCATCGGCGAGGCTTGATGCCTGATAATCTTCAAGCTGCTGCTGCGTTACCACGCTAACTGATTGCGCCTGATTGATGCGCGGCGTAGAGGTTTTACTGCCAACCGAACTATTCGTGACGTTGTAACCTTGCGCGCTATCTTCCTGCGCCGAGACAGTGAGGGTGTTGCTTTCCTCAGCTGCAAAACTGCTGGTGGAACCCCAGATGCTCACGCCGTAAATCGCAGCAAGGATGGCTGGATGGCGCTGAGATTTAAAAGCGAACGGTTTGTTGTTATTCATGGGACATTAACCTGGTGCAATGCAATTGAGAATCATTCAATCATGTTGTAATGTAGTAGTAAATGGAAATAATTACACAATCACTACAATTATATTTATTATAAATCATGCATTTATTTGCATATCAGGTGAATAATGTGAAGAATTTACTACAAATAACCCATAAACCCATCCCGTCATCCTCACTATTAATTGA
Source organism: Pantoea sp. X-Soil-ISGK-421 (assembly GCF_059730785.1). Taxonomy (NCBI): domain Bacteria; kingdom Pseudomonadati; phylum Pseudomonadota; class Gammaproteobacteria; order Enterobacterales; family Erwiniaceae; genus Pantoea; species Pantoea sp. X-Soil-ISGK-421. The sequence continues at coordinate 241,498 of NZ_AP035980.1, forward strand.
GCAATCAGCAGATGAGTCGAAATAGCATTAAAAGTCGTGTGGATGTATTGGGGGAACGCTATCGGTCACGTGCGCCGACATTATCATCCCGTCTGCAAGCGGTGGCGCGTTACATACACGACAACCGCGAGGTGATCTTGGATGCCACGGCGCTGGAAATAGCCGATGCCACTAACACATCGGATGCCACCGTGGTTCGCGCGGTGCAGGCTCTCGGTTTTGCCGGTTTACGTGATTTAAAAACCACGCTGAACGCCTGGTTTGGTCCGGCGATGAACTCCGAAGAGAAGATGAGCGCCACCGTCAACGAACTGTCGTGCGATATCAATTCGGGCATCGATTTTGTGCTGAGTGGGCATAAACGTGCCTGCGATGCGTTATCCGAAGCGCACAATCGCGAAGCTGTCGCTAAAGCGGTGTCGCACCTGATTGACGCCCGCCAGGTGGCGCTGTTTGGCATTAATGCATCGGGGATTCTGGCAGAATACAGCGCGCGGTTATTCACGCGCATTGGCATTCCGGCGGTGACGCTCAACCGCTCAGGCATTGCGCTGGCGGAACAGCTGATCACGCTGCAACGTGGGGATGTGCTGATTATGATGGCGCAGAAATCGGCGCATCGTGAAGGCATCACCGCACTGAAAGAGGCGAAACGTCTCGGCATGCCGGTGATATTGCTCACCAACGCCATGGATTCAGCTTTCGCTAAAGAGGCGGATGTAATTATCAACGTGCCGCGCGGCGGCGAGAAGGGGCGTATGCCGCTGCACGGCACGGTGTTGGTGTGTCTGGAGATGCTGATTTTGTCGGTGGCTTCGGCGACCTCATCGCGCACGGTGAAAACCATGAAGCGTATTCAGGATCTCAATCGATCGCTGAAGCCATCGGGTAAGAAGTAACGCTATTTGGCGCGGCTGTTGACCGCGGCGCGTTTGCCGAAACCCTTGCTGGTCACCAGCCAAACCGCACAGACAATCAGCAGCGAACCGCCGATAAAGCCCTGATTAATTTGCTCGTCCAGCACTAACCAGCCCCATAAAATTCCGAATGGCGGAATCATAAAGGTGACAGTCAGCGTGCGCAGCGGGCCGATATCGGCCAGCAGACGGAAGTACAGAATGTAGGCGAGTGCGGTACAGATAAACCCAATTGCCAGAATCGAGGCCCATACTGCCGGGATCTGCCAACTGGCGACCGGCGTTTGCGGCGCGCTGAAGGCAAAAAAGGGCAGCAAAAAGAGAGTTGCGCCGAGCTGGCTGCCAAATGCGACTTTAGTGGCGTCCAAGCCACCGCGAGTACTAATCCAGCGTTTCGCTAGAAAACCGGCAAAGCCGTAACAGGTTGTTGCCACCAGGCAGGCCAAAATCCCCATCACCAAGGTTGTGCTTAAATGCGCTTCGCCGGTGGTGCTAATCACGATGATGCCGCTAAATCCAGCGATCATGCCGAGCACTTTGTTAACGGTCAGCTTATCGTCAAAAAAGGCCGCGCCGATTATCACGCCCATTAAGGGTGCAGTGGCGTTGAGAATAGCGGAATAGCCCGCAGGCAACACACGCGCCGCAAGGCAATACATCAGGAACGGAATGGCGGAGTTGATCACGCCTAACAACATCGCCCAGCTTAACTTGCCATCAAAGCGGCGAGGAATGCGCATTATCGCCATGATAAGCAATAAGCCCAACATGCCGCACAACACGCGTAAAAATGCCGTGTTCACCGCGCCCAGCGCCGGCACGGCAATGCGCATAAACAGAAAACTGGCACCCCAAATCGCGGCTAAAAGCAGCAGTCGCAACAGATCCGATGTTCGCATAAGTTTCACAATGGTTAAGAAAAATTCGCGCTTATGTTAGCAAATAACCTGCGACGTAGGGGCGCCATTCATTGCGACCGTCTCACCCTTCACGCAATCAGGTTTTAAATTCCCCAATGTGGCGATCGTCATGTAGTATTTAGGTATCGATCGTTTCCTAAATATCTGGAGAGCAAAAATGTCAGCATCAGTTTTGAAGCATGCGCCGGGCTGGACGCAGCCCTTTAGCGAATTAGACGGATTTTCCCATCATTACGCCACGGTGGATGGCGTACGTTTGCATTATGTCAGTGGCGGTAACGTAAACGGGGAAACCTTGCTGCTGCTGGCGGGATTCCCACAAAGCTGGTTTGCCTGGCGACAGGTAATGGCGCGCCTGGGCGATCGCTATTTTATTATCGCGCCAGACTTACCCGGCCAGGGCGACTCAGATAAACCGCTCAGCGGCTACGACACCACCTCGCTGGCGCAAAAAGTGCAGGGTTTGATGCAGCAACTGGACCTCGATAGCTATTATCTCGCGGCGCACGACGTCGGTGCGTGGGTTGCCTGGCCGTATGCCACGCTGTTTAGCCACCAGGTAAAAAAGCTGGCGTTACTGGATGCTGGCATTCCCGGCGTCACCTTGCCGGAGTCGCTGCCGGCTACGCCGGATAAAGCGTGGAAAACCTGGCACTTCGCGTTCCATCTCTTGCCCGATTTACCGGAGGCGTTGATTGAAGGGCGCGAAGCGATCTATCTCGAATGGTTCCTGAAACGGAAAGCGGCCAGCCCGATGGTGTTCGGCTATGAAGATATGGCGGAATACACCCGTTTGTTACAGCAGAAGGGCGCGATACGCGCAGGCATGGCTGCATATCGTGACGTGGCGGTATCCGCAGGGCAAAACCGTGAGTTACTTCATCAACGCGGCAAACTCGCCTTGCCTTTATTAGCGATCAGCGCCGATCAAGGTTCGATTCCCGATATGGCGATGCCGTTGCGTGCATACGCGGCGGATGTCACGGGAATTAAAATCGCGCACTGCGGTCACTTCATCCCAGATGAGCAACCGCAGGCGCTAGCAGATGCGTTACGCGAGTTTTTTAGTTAAGCCAGGAAGCGGCTCAATTAAAACGACATCGTCAAGCCAGCATAATAGGCGCGGCCTGGTTCGTTATAGGTTGAAGCGCCCGAGTTTTCGCGGTAAATGCGTTTATCAAACAGGTTGTTGATACCGGCATTGGCGCGCAGGTTTTTAGTGATGTCGTAATTGGCGTTCAAACCAAACACCGAATAGGGACTAATCTCCTGCGTCGTCATGCTGGACGCATCGATATTGGTCTCGACATTCTGACGCGGTTTCTGGCGCCCATACTGCGTCCAGTTGATGTTAGCGCTGAGATCCTGCGTCGCCTGCCACTCTAGCTGCGAGTTGATAGTGAATTCCGGGATCACTGACAGCGGATTGCCGGTTTTCTTGCTCTCGGAGCGGAACATATAGGTGGCGTTAGAGCGCCATTCCAGCGTGTCGGCAATTAAAGGAATGGTCAGATTACCTTCCAGTCCTTCAACAACCGCTTTGCCACCGTTTTCCCAGCGCAGCACGTTGTAAACCGGGCGGCTGCTGGAATAAACCGGCTCGGTGCCCGAGACAATTTTGTTCTTATAGTCATTGCGGAACCAGGTTATGCCCGCGACGTAGCCTTGGTCACTGAATTCCAGCCCAATCTCTTTGTTGACGCTGGTTTCCGCATCAAGATCCTGATTACCCAGCAGATAACATTGGCTGAGGCCAATCGGGCAACCGTTGCCACGCGTGGAGAGCAGATAACCCGGTGTGGATTGATAAAGGTTAGGGGCTTTAAACACGCGCGCAATACCGGCTTTCAACGTGAAGTAATCGCCCAGACCTTGCGAAACGTTGAGGCTTGGGCTCCAGTTCGCGCCGAATTGGTCGTGATAATCAAAGCGCAGGCCCGGAATCACTTCGGTGCTATCGGTGGCGGCAATGTTGTCTTCGAAGAACAGCGAACTGAGGGTGGCGCTGTTTTTACTGCTGCGCTGCGACGGATCGCCTGAACTGTCCGGCAAATTCACCCCGATCGCGCTGGCCGAAAGCATCGATGCTGGGTCGTTCAGCTCATCGCGATTCCACTCCGCGCCCAGCGTCACGGTTTGATCAACCAGCAGCTGTAGCGGGAAGTTGATCTCTCCGCCCGCGCGATAGCTTTCCAGACGGCTGGTGGCATAAGTATCGCTATTGATCATGCCTTCGGTACGACCGGCCGTGCCTTCTTGCAGACGCGTATTGTTGGTTTTCTCGTAGTTAACATTGAACTTTGAGGTTCCCCCAATCCCAGATACCGTTGTGCGCGATGCCGTAGCTTTGGCGATACATGCGGTTTGTCTCATCGCCGTACAGCGATTCCACTAAACCGTCGGTGCTGGCGTTGCTGTTACTGTTTTGCGTATCGCCGGCGTAAATGTTGCCCTGGCGGCTGTAGCCGTAAGAGAAGTCGATGATTTGCAACGGCGTGATTTTCCACGAAAGCACGGTGTTGATATCTTTATTGCGCACGCCTTCACGGCCCGCGGCATAAGAACCATTTTCGGCGGTGTTGATATCAAACGCATCGGCATCGGTGCGGTTGATATTGCCGTAGAGACGCATCGTCAACGCATCACCGGCCAGCGGGCCGCTGAGATTGAAGTTAGCGCGTCGGGTATCGCCTTCTTTGTCATTTTCGGGCTGGCTGGTATACAGCGATAGCGAGCCATGCCAATCGTTAGTAGGGCGCTTGGTAATGATATTCACCACGCCGCCCGCCGCGCCAGAACCGTAGCGTGCCGCAGCCGGGCCACGAATTACTTCAATACGCTCAACCATTTCAGCCGGCACCCAATTGGTATCGCCGCGAGAATCACGTTCGCCGCGCCAGCTGTAGCGCACCGCGTTACGCGAGGAAACCGGCACGCCATCGATCATCACTAAAGTATTTTCCGGGCCCATGCCGCGGATATCGATTTGACGGTTGTTACCGCGGCTGCCGCTGGCACCGTTACCGGTGAGGTTAACGCCGGGCATTTTGCGGATGATGTCGGAGAGATCGTTAACAGGGGGATTTTTCTTGATGTCTTCAGCCGTAATCGTGGATACGCCCGGTTGCTGTTTGAGCTCCTGCTCGGCAGTAACAATCATCGACTCATCGTCAGCCAGCTTTTCGGTTGTTTCAACGGCAAAGGCAGGCGACGTTAGCATTCCCGCTAAAACAAGCGCAATCGGACGCTTTTTGCCACGCATGGTTACATTCACTTAATTTTTCTCCCTGTTAGGTTAACAATTGTAAGTAAATGCGCATGATAATGATAACGTTTCTCATTGTATATCTGGCATGACAAACCTTTACACACAGAGGCGACGTCAATTGAAGCGGGGTAGTCCTAATCGGTTAGATGAATCTGTTATGACTAAGAAGCGTTTATTCATGGCGAGCAGCAAAAGCAGGTTATTGATTCGCTAGTAAAATCTGAAATCCGCGCGCTTTTCTTTACGCACACCGGTGCTGAAATGCCTGATTTAAGGCGTTCGTCTCTCTATTCCCATTTTTCGGCAATAGATATGTATTTTTTGCATTTGTGATCGCTGTATATCTTCACAGAGAATGACGCAGGGACGTAATGAGGATGAAAATGCCAACCACTGTGCGCCGTGATGCGCGGTGAGTCTGGAGAAAAAAACATCGCTACCTCAACGCCTTTTCCCGATGGGGAAACATTTTATAAATCAGGAGAAAGGTTCCAGTGAAACTCGCCAAAGGCATCACTTTTATTGCGCTCGCTCTGAGTGCCCACACCGCGTTTGCCGCCGATGAATCCGTGCCAACTGACAGCTCAATCCATGTGCAGGCCGATCCTGCGCTGAAAAGCCTGCTGCCTGCGGATGTGGTAAAGCGTGGCTACATTGTCGCCGGAACCAACCCCAACACGCCGCCAACCACCTTCTATAAAGAAGACAATAAAACGCTGGCGGGTCGTGAAATCGATATCATGAATGCCGTAGGTGAGCGTCTGGGAATCCAGGTTCAATGGCGCGATACCGGCGGTTTCGACAACATTATTCCAGGCCTGAAAACCGGTCGTTATGATGTGGCGCTTTCCAACATCAACGCCACGCCGACGCGTGCCAAAATCATCGACTTCGTCGGTTACTACGATGCCAGCCGCCTTGGCATTATCTCGCGTAAAGATGCCAATATTGCGCCATTCAAAGATCTTGCGGATGTCTGCGGTAAAGAAGTGGGGGCCGGTTCTGGCACCACGCAGGTCACGCGCCTTGAAGACGCCAGCAAAGCCTGTGAAGCCGCAGGTAAAAAACCGATCAAAGTGTCGGTGTTCCCGGATCGCCCTGCTGGCGTGCAGGCGGTGGTAAGCGGTCGCGTGCCCATGTTCCTCGGCCCGTATGAAGGCCTGCTGTGGCAGGTTAAAGTGATCAAACCGTTAACCATGAGCGGCGAAATCACCGTTCACGACGCGCCAGTTTCTGTCGCTTTCCCGAAAGACTCTGCGCTGGAGCCAGCCGTACAGGCCGCGCTCAACTCATTGATCAAAGACGGCAGCTACAACAAGATCCTTGATACCTGGGGCATCGGCTTTGGCGCTGTTAAACAAGCCAAACGCAATCAGGAAATCTTTCAATGAGTGATATTCACGACCACACCGGCGATTTGAAAATCGTCGGCAAACGTTATTACGGACGCTGGCTGAGTGCGCTGGTGGTGCTGTTGTGCGTGGTGGCGATGGCGAACTCGATGATTAACAACCCACGCTTCGAATGGAGCGTGATTGCGGAGAACTTTACCGGCGAATCGATCCTGCAAGGCGTAGTAATGACGCTGCAGCTCACCGCGATCTCTGTGGTGCTGGGTTTTGCCTTCGGTACGGTGCTGGCGCTGATGCGCCTCTCCTCCAATCCGGTGCTGGTGGGCGTAAGCTGGTTTTACACCTGGTTCTTCCGTGGTGTGCCGATGCTGGTACAGCTGTTCCTGTGGTACAACATCGCGGCGCTCTATCCAACCATCGCCCTGTCTATCCCGGGTCTCGGCGAACTCTGGAGCACGCAATCTAACGCGCTGGTGAGCCCATTCAGTGCGGCGGTGATCGCGCTGGTGATGCACCAATCTGCTTATGCTGCTGAAATTGTGCGTGCCGGTATCCAAAGCGTCGGCAACGGCCAGCTGGAAGCCGCGCGTGCGCTTGGCTATCGTCCATCGCAGATTTTCCGTCACACCGTGCTGCCGCAGGCGATGCGCGCCATCATGCCGCCCGCTGGAAACGAAATCATTGGTCAGTTGAAAACCACGGCGGTGGTCTCAGTGATCTCGCTGCAGGACGTGCTGTTCTCGGCGCAGATTATTTACCAGCGTACCTATGAAGTGATTCCGCTGCTGCTGGTGGCAACCTTGTGGTATCTGCTGATGACCTCGGTGCTGTCAGTGGGTCAGTTCTATGTGGAACGCTATTTTGGTCGTGGCGTCACACGCCGGGAAAAACGCAGCCTGTTTAAATCGCTGCCGGGCTTCTCAGCGGCGAAAGCAGAAAGGAGCGTCAGCAATGGGTGAAGCCATCGCATTACGTAAAGTCACCAAGCGCTTCTCTGGCGTCACTATTCTTGACGAAGTGAATCTGGATATTCCCGCCGGGTCAGTCACGGTAATCCTTGGGCCGTCCGGGTCGGGAAAATCGACGCTGTTGCGCTGCATTAATCATCTGGAAAAACTGGATGGCGGCACCATTCGCATTGGTGGCGAGATCATTGGCTACAAGCAAAAAGGCCAGGCGCTGCACGAGTTAAGCAGCGGTGAGGTTGCGCGTCAGCGTGCCGAAATCGGCATGGTGTTTCAGCAGTTCAACCTGTTCCCGCACCGTACCGTATTGCAAAATATCGTGGATGCACCGATGCGGGTGAAGAAGCAGAGCCGTCAGCAAGCGACCAGTAAAGCGCTGTCGCTGTTGAAGCAAGTGGGTTTGTCAGGCCGCGAAGAAGAGTGGCCGCAGAATCTCTCCGGTGGTCAGCAGCAGCGTGTGGCGATTGCCCGCGCGCTGGCAATGGATCCCGGCGTGATGCTGTTTGATGAACCCACCTCTGCGCTCGATCCTGAACTGGTGGGCGAAGTGCTGCAGGTGATTAAACAGCTGGCGCACTCCGGCATCACCATGGTGGTGGTCACGCATGAGATTGGTTTTGCCCGCGAGGTTGCCGACAACATCGTGTTTATGGAAAGCGGCAAAATCGTGGCGGCGGGGCCCACCCAGCAAGTCCTCGACGACCCGGAAAACGGGCGCGTAAGAAACTTTATTGCAACGGTGCTTTAATTTCCTCAGCCCTTGCAGCATGCACATACCGTAGCGGCGCGATTTATCGCGCTGTTTTTAATTTCATTCGTCGCTGCGGCATTGCGCAATAAATTGCGCCGCTACCCTATCTGCAGTGATTGGATTTCAATGAATGCCAGGAACAGTGATGACGCAAAAACCGGTAATGCACAGCGCCCATTGGGGCGCTTTTCATGCCCAGCAACAGGGTGATCGGCTCACCATTGAACCGTTCAAGGGCGATCCCGATCCGAGTCCGCTACTGCAAAACTTCCGCACCGCATTAAACCATCCGGCGCGCGTTTCCCGTCCGATGGTGCGTCGTGGCTGGCTGGAGAATGGGCCTGGCCCAGACGATCGTCGCGGTAACGACGAGTACGTGGCGGTGAGCTGGGATGAAGCTTACGCATTAGTGACGCGTGAGCTGCAACGCGTCGGCGACAAGTATGGTCCGGAAGGCATCTTCGGCGGCTCTTACGGATGGTCGAGCGCGGGACGTTTCCACCACGCGCAAAGTCAGGTGCATCGTTTTCTCAACACCACGCTCGGCGGCTACGTGCGTTCGGTCAATAGCTACAGTTCCGGCTCCGCTTCAGTGCTGTTGCCGCATATTGTCGGCGACATGAATGAAATTGCCCGTCGCGGCGTTAGCTGGGAAGAGATCGCCCAACACAGCGAAATCGTGCTGGCATTTGGCGGTTTGGCGCTGAAAAACTCGCAGGTCGCCAGCGGCGGTTTAAGCGAACACACCGAGCGCGGCTTTATGCAGCAGGCAGCGCAGCGCGGCACGCGCTTTATTTCGGTCAGTCCGTTGAAAAGCGATCTGCCTGAAGAAGCGCAGGGCGAATGGCTGGCGCTGCGACCGGGCACCGACGCGGCCTTTATGCTTGGCGTGTTATCAGTGTTGATCGCCGAGCATTTGACTGATGAAGCCTTCCTCGCGCGCTATACCGTGGGTTGGCCAGAAATGGCGGCCTACATTCGTGGCGAAGAGGATGGCACACCGCGCGATGCAGTGTGGGCAGCAGCAATTTGCGGCGTAAGCGCCGAGTTTATTAACGATTTTGCCCGCCAGCTGCACGGCAAGCGCGTGCTGGTGACGGTAGCACATGCCCTGCAGCGCGCCGAACACGGTGAACAGCCGGTGTGGCTAGGGTTGGTGCTGGCGGCGGCGCTTGGGCAACCGGGCTTGCCGGGCGGCGGTTATACCTATGCACTTGGCGCGCTCGGCCATTACGGCAAACATCACAATCTGGTGAGTTTCCCGGCGCTGCCACAGGGCAAAAACGGCATCGATCGCCTGATTCCGGTGGCGCGTATCGCCGATATGCTGCTCAATCCCGGCAAGCCATTTGATTACAATGGTCGCCGGTTAACCTATCCGCATATCCGTCTGGCATATTGGGCGGGCGGCAATCCGTTCCATCATCATCAGGATTTGGCGCGCCTGCGGCAGGCATTCTGCCAGCTGGATACGCTGATCGTGCATGAAATTGCCTGGACCGCCAGCGCGCGTCATGCGGATATCGTCTTGCCCGCCACCATGACGCTGGAACGTGAAGACATTGGCGGCGCGCCAACCGATCGTCACCTGTTTGCCATGCAGCCGGTGGCAGAACCGTTCGGCGAAGCCAAAGATGATTACGCGATTTTCACCGAGCTGGCGCGGCGTTTAGGTCACGAAGAGGCGTTCACTGAAGGACGTGATACGCGCGGCTGGTTGCAACATCATTATGCCCAGCTGCAGCAAAAGCTGGCGGCGCATCAGGTTGAGATTCCAGAGTTTGATAAATTCTGGCAAGAAGGCGTGCTGGCGTTGCCGCAGCTGAAGGATGGCGGCCGTATGATTAACGCCTTCCGCGCCGATCCAGATACCTCGCCGTTGCCAACGCCAAGCGGTAAAATCGAAATCTTCTCCGCCACTATCGCCAGCTTTAACTACGAAAATTGTCCGGGTCATCCGGTATGGCGTGAACCGCAGCAGAAACCGAATCCCGATCATCCATTTTGGCTGATCGCCAATCAGCCAGCGACGCGTTTGCACAGCCAGCTCGATTTCGGAGATTACAGCCAGAGCGGCAAACGGGATGGGCGCGAAGTGTGCAGTTTGCATCCGGCTGATGCGGCGTCATTAGGCATTCACGATGGCGACATTATCGAACTCTACAACGCGCGCGGTCATGTGCTGGCCAGTGCGCGTCTGACCGAAACCATTATGCGTGGCGTGGTGCAGTTGCCGACCGGCGCCTGGTATGATCCGGTTGATCCCACTGCGCTACGTCCGCTGTGCCGTCACGGCAATCCGAATGTGTTGACGCTGGATATCGGCACCTCATCACTCGCACAAGGCTGCAGCGGGCAAATCACGGTGGTGCAGGTGCGCAAATACCGCGGCGAACTGACGCCGGTGCAGGCATTTACGCCGCCACAGTGTTCATGATGTCCGGCGGGACAACGTAAATCGGTCGCCATCAATGGCGACCATACAGTCAGTTGGCGAAATTTTTGTCGGGTGCGCAGGGATGCGCACCGTTAATTACGCGGTGGTTTTCTGGTTATGCGTCAAATCCTTGACCGTTTCCGCGGCACGTTTCCCGGCAAGAAACGCGTGATCTGAGTTGTAATATTCCCACTCACTGTAACGTCCTGAAAGATGTATACCTTGCGTCGCCAGCCAGCTACGAATCAGCGCAACATTGGCGCTGCGCTGATGGTCGTACACCACGTAGGCATACGGCATATCCACTTCGCTGGCGGTAACGATCGCATCATCGGCATTAATAATGCCCACGCGAATACAATCCGCGATACAGCGTTCAATCAACGCGTCGCCTTCACAGGGCAGCGGTTGATCATCGCGATAGGTCATTTCGCAGGTCAGGCCAAAACCGCCTGCAGGATTACAGTGTGGACTGGCGTTACCTTGTAAAAAGATGCGGTGGAACAGCGTGTTACCAGGATAGTAAATCCAGTGCTTATCGCTGATGGCCGCGCGGCCAATGCCCAGATTGACGCAGCGTACCGAGATATGCCGCAACTGTTTTGCCGCTTTTTGTACCGCTTCCGGCGCAAAGTTGCCCATCAATCGCACCAGTTCCGGCAGCGGCAAGGTGCTGATCATTTGGTCATAGTGGAATTGTCGGCCATCACTCAACAGTACGCGTCGTTGCAGCGGCTGAATCTCATTGACGCTCGCCTCCATCTCCAGCGAGCAAGCCAGATGTGGCAGGAATCCTTCCATCAACGCCTGAAAACCGCCGCGCAGCGGATAACCAAAGCGTGCATTGGGGCCGACAGGTTTATCCAGCGGTGCCAGTGCGCCAGAAATGATTTGCTCTAAATCTGGCAAGGGTACGCGTCCGCCGAGCCATGAGGTTTCCATATTTGCCAGCGGCGTTTTCCACAGTTTTTGGTTATAGGGCAGGGCAAAATGTCGGGCGATGCCTTTACCCCAGGTGCGGAAAATAAAGCTTTCGAAATCTTCATTCTCCGGCTGACAGGCCAGGCTTTCACCATCCGGGATGGCACCATCAGCGCAGCAGTCATGCCGCGCTTCTGTGGCGACGGCTTGCAGCACAGGAGCCGACTCATAGCGCGCTTCAATCGCACCCAACACGCATTCGCCAATCACCTCGGCAGGCAAACCATGCAGCGCCGACTGGAACGGATAGCGGGTGTAAACATCATGGCTGTAAACCCAGGCTTCACGCGTTTGCCAGTGCTGATTGTCGCCCAGCAGAATGTCGTACAGGCGCAACACGTAAGGATCGTTAGAAAACATGATGTGGCCGGCGTGATCGAAAGTGAATCCCTGATCCTCGACAGAACGGCACCAGCCGCCCACGCTGGCATTCTTCTCCAGCACCACTGCACCTGCACCGTAATGATATCCGGCACTCAATCCGGTGGGGCCAGCACCCAGGATCAGGCACTCAATGGTGTTATGCGCCAGCGCTGGCGGGGCGGCGGCGGCCATTTCGGCAGGGGAAATCGGGTGTTTCATCAGCGCCACGATGTGCGCTTGCATCTCTTCAGCGGTGCGATCCCATGAAGTCTCGGCGACGCGTGCTGCCATGTTTTTCGCCAATTGATAACGGGTTTCTACCGGCATGTTGAGCGCCGCTTCGCAGGCCTGAATAAAATCCTGCTGTGAATCGGCGATGCTCACCACCTCGGCATAATGACGTGTTACATCGGCAATTGCCGTGCTAACGATCGGCAGCTGCGCCGCCATGTATTCCAGCACTTTGGTTGGGCTAATAAAGCGCGTAGATGGATTCAACGCGAAGGGCATCAGGCACACGTCCCAACCGGCGAGAAAATGCGGCAAGGCGGCGTAAGGCTGCTGACCAAACCAGTGCAGATTGCTGCGCTGCGGCAAGCTGGCGACGTCAATTTTCACTACCGGACCGACCATCACAATCTGCCAGTCAGGATGTGCATCTGCCAGCGCGGCAATCAGCGTTAAATCGAGGCGCTCATCAATCACACCGTAATAGCCCAGGCGCGGTTTCGGCATGTTTTCCTGCAGCGGATGGCTGTTAGTCCGGTCTAGCGCCTGTTCAAAATGTGCGGCATCAACGCTACTTGGGCAGCAGTAAACCTGCGGATGGCGATGTTTTTTCGCTTCATACAGGCTGGTGCCGCCGGTGAACACGATGTCTGCGCGGCTTAACAGCGCGGATTCACGTTGTTGTAACTGACGTGGAGCCTGGTTGAAGGCAGAGAGCTCATCCATACAGTCATAAATAATGGCACTTGGGGTGAAACAGGCCAGTAGCGGCAGCGCCATCGGTGTGTAAAACCACACCAGCGGCGTTTCATCGTCATCAAGCAGTTCGGCCAGCAGCGGTTGCAGCACGGCGATTTGGCTGTCATGGAAACCGGGTGCAGCCACATCGGTATGCGGCTCGATCACCGTCACATTGGGTGCTGGTTGATATTGGCGTAACGCCGCTTCACCGGGCTGATAAATCGGCTCTTCAATAAATACAATGCGGTGGAACTGAGCGAGGCGCGACAACAAATGCTGCGGACGTTGAAAAACAAATCCCCAACGTAGATGACTGAATACCACTAATACGGATTGTTTCATGACGCTTTCCTCTGGCCGGTTGGCCACGGTGATAAGACCCTGGAAACGGGCTAATACGCGTTGTGATTGCAGTAATGACGCGGCATAAACCAGGTTCAGCTGGCGCTTTTTGTGGGGATCAACATCCCACAAGCCGCTGCGTGGCCAGTGCTGGAGATCCTCCCAAAGTGGGCGATCGATAATCGGATAAAGGCAGATGCCGCGAATATCACAGCCGCTAAGCTGTGCCTGCGCGACATCGGCAGTGACCTGAGCAATCCAGGCGGCGCGTCCGCTGCCGACATGGCTGGTTTCAGCCAGCAAAATCGGCCGCTGATAGCGCTGGGTTAACTGCGTCAGCAACGGATGCAGCGGCACGCGGCGCTTATCTCCGAGATGCCAATCCAACAGACCACCAGACCAGGCAAACCACTGGTTACTGTGGTAATAATTGGCACCCACCACGTCGAGATAGTGTGGTTTACCGCCGAGTTCCGGCTCGCGCAGACCGGCAATCATGTCCCACGCCTGATATTGTGACGCGTTGATCTCGCGGGTGCGCTGCCGACACGCCTCGCTGTCTTCATCCGGCACCACATGAATAATCGGGTCACAATGCAGAAAGCGTGCGCGCGGATCGACACAGCGAATGGCGGCGCAGCCCGCCAGCGTGGCGCGAATGAGCTGGCGTTTAATTTCGTCGGGATCGTTATGCGCATTATTGCCAAACAGGCCGACAGATATTCCCCATGCCATAAACGAGATTTCATTCATCGGCGAATATATGGGTGCGTCTTCATAATATTCAGCGAGAAATAGCGCCATGCGCTGACAAAATGCGGCGAAGCGCGGCACAAATTCGCTGGAAAATAAGGTTAAGTCGTCCGGCCAGCCGTAATGGCAAAAGGTCCAGTTAATTTGCACACCAAATGAGCGCGCGGCATTCATGCGCTTTTTTAAACTTTCGAGCGTGGCTTGCGGTTCCATTTCCGCCAGTCGCCAGCCAATACTTTCGCGGGCCGATGTCATTCCGAACTGCTGCAGCGCGGCATAATCGGTATGGTATTGTGATAAATGGTCGGTCAACGCATTCATTGAAAGCCGTTCCCCGCAGGGATTGATATGATCTGCTCCCTCATAACCGGCTTGCCAAAAGCTGGAAAATGGCGGCATGGTGTTCCCCCGGAATAGAATTCAGGAAATAAAAAGTGAGAGAATTTAATTTATTAATTAAGTGGTACGCATAAATATTTATCTGCGCACATCTCGTAGCGGCGCAATTTATTGCGCGATACATCTCGCTGCTACGATATGTGCGGTCATTTACCGATCGTTAGACTGCGTATCTAAACGACACATTTTTTGGAAAAACCAATTAAAATTATAACCACGCTTTGGCTTAACGCAAATGACTGAGCTGAAAAGAAAATAAGCACAGCGTGAGTTCTGGTTAAATAAGTGAAGCGGCAGGTGAGTCTTTAAGTGATATAGTTAAATTAATTCTTACGCTTAACTCACATAATGGAGAGAAGGGTGCTTTTAAATTTATTTTATTACTACAATTTAATTAACCCATTTCGGGTTTACGGAGGTACCTATGTCAGAGCGTCCAGATGATGATGTAATTCCCCTGCCAGGTGATGATGAACCATTACCCGACGAAGATGATGATTTACCCCGCGATACTGAATTCCCAGAAGATCAGCAACCTAAAATCTGAAAATGGCGTGAGCCGCCAGTGGCGGCTCACTATTTAGATAGCACTCTGCTGTAATTGCCCCATAATACCTCTCCTGAATTCATTTTTTTTTAGCACTTGAGGGAGAGATACGATGGTCAACGACTATTTCACACAGCCAGCGATTGGCGTCACAGTTGAGCAGCATAAGCGTACCGTTGCGGTCGCTGCAGCCTTAGCAGTGGCAAAAGAGTCAGTGAGCGCCTCAACCTCTGCCAGCGGATCAAAGGCATCGTGGGATTTGCAGGCGGTTGCCAATGAGATCGCAAATCTGGCCGATGCCATTCAGGATGCGCTGGAGCCCGTCGAAACGCTTTAATGTAGCAGCTGAGTTAATGCCATCAAATGTGTGGTATTAACCAGTTCGCTGCTGGTGAGCAGCTGTTGCTGGCGTTGCGGAGATTCCTGCTGCAATGCCGCACGCAGTTTGCCTGCGACATCGACCGCATCGGCCAGCGATTGCTGACGTGTGCGGCGATGCTGCAACTGTGAGCCATCTCGCAGCGTGATCGTTACCAGATGAAAACGCAGCGCTGGATTAATCGCATCCGGCGGCGCAGTACTATCCGGGGCACGACGTACTTTGGCCGCCAGCGGCATCACTTCTTGATTTAACTCGCCCTCCGCAAAATCCTGCAAGCGTAAATCGCCGTAAATCAGCATCGCGGCAATCACGTATTCCAGACTGAAACGTGCTTCAATGCCATTAGTCGGCACGCGCACCGAGGCGGCTATATCGCCGCCGGGCGGAAACGCCACGCTAATATCGCTAATACTTTCCAGCAACGACGCCAGGGATTTACCGCTCGCCAGCCATTCATTGCGCAAAATGCGCGTGGCTTCCGCGGCGCTGTGCGTACCGGCGCAGGTGGGGAACGGTTTGAACTCAAGACCTGGCGAGACAATGCGCCACGGTTGTGCCCAGTTCTCAACCAGCTTTTCTGGCTGCGCCTGGCCGTTGCTGGTGGCAGAGATGAACGCATCAATCACGCCATCCTGTTTACCCTCAAAACCAGCCAACGTTAGTTGTGCCGCGGTTACCGCACGTTCTGCGGCAAAGCCAGCGTGCAACGGCTTCACTGCCGAACCAAACTGCGCACGCAAACCGCTGGCCTGGGTAGTGGCGATGCCGAGCAGCGTCGCGGTGGCGGTCACATCCAAAGCCAGCAAACGCGCCAGCGCGGCGGCGGCGGCAACTGTGCCAAGTGTCGCGGTGTTGTGATTGCCTAATGCGTAATGCTGCTGGCTAACGGCGAGGCCTAAACGTCCGGCGACTTCCACGCCAATCGCATAGGCATCAAGGAAATGGTCCCGCTCAGAAGGCTGCTGTTGCTGCCAGGCAAACAGCGCGGGCAAGATCACCACGCTGGGGTGACCGCGAAAATCCGCATGAAAATCATCGTAATCCAGCGCGTGACTGGCATAACCCAGCAGCAACGCATTGGATCGCGCACTGCCGTCGCCGTACACGCTGCGCAGCGCGGGTAAACCGCTGTCCGGCACCTGGCCTTGCAGCACCGGCCAGCTCACGGCGAGAAAATCACGCACGCCTGTGCGCGCCGCGTCGCGTGCGGCGGCATCCGGTTTGCTGTGAACAATGCGCTCAGCCAGCGCGGCGGTCAGGTTCATCAGCTCACGCTCTTCAAGGCCGCGACCGCCAAATTAGCGAGGTAGCGCGACGTGGGCAGCAGCACATCATCATTGATGCGGAAGGCCGGATGGTGCAGCGCATAGGGCTCGCCCGTGCCGATCATCATGAACGCACCCGGCAGCTGTTGCTGATAGAACGCGAAGTCCTCGCCAATCGGGCTGGCTTCGACCACGCGCGCCTCAAAGCCGCTTGCGCTGGCCTGCTGCAAGGCAAAATCCGCCCAATGCGCATCATTCACC
Source organism: Pantoea sp. X-Soil-ISGK-421 (assembly GCF_059730785.1). Lineage (NCBI taxonomy): Bacteria > Pseudomonadati > Pseudomonadota > Gammaproteobacteria > Enterobacterales > Erwiniaceae > Pantoea > Pantoea sp. X-Soil-ISGK-421. The sequence continues at coordinate 258,370 of NZ_AP035980.1, forward strand.
ACGGAGGGCGGACCTGCATGCCAGTTGAATTTCACCTCGGCGGCAAAGGCTGCGCCGATGCCTTGCACGATTTCACGGAAGCGCTGCTCAAGACGTTCGCGCGTCTCCTGTGAAAACGAGCGCACCGTGCCTTCCAGCCAGGCGCTGTCTGGAATGACGTTCCACGTGCTGCCGCTGTGAATCTGCGTAATCGATACCACTGCGTTGTCGCCGGAGGGCGCATTGCGGCTGATTAACGTTTGCGCTGCCGAGACAATTTGCGCGGCGATCACAATCGGATCGTTGCCCTGATGTGGCTTAGCGGCATGGCTACCCATACCGGTGATGCTGATATCAAAGCGATCGACCGCCGCAGTTAGCGGACCGGCTTTACTGCCAATCACGCCCGGCGGCAGCGACGGATCGTTGTGGATACCGAAGATCGCCACCGCGTCATTCAGCGCGCCAGTGGCGATCACGTCGGGCGCGCCCTGGCCGGTCTCTTCTGCGGCCTGAAACAGAATGCGCACGCGACCTGGCAGTGTCTCTTCTTGCTGTTTCAACAGAATCGCCGCGCCCAGCGCTGCCGAACTGTGAAAGTCGTGGCCGCAGGCGTGCATCACGCCGGGACGTTCAGAGCGGAACGTAACGTCTGACTGCTCTTCAATCGGCAGCGCGTCGATATCAGAGCGTAACACCATCAGCGGACCTGTTTCCGGTCCGATTTCAGCGACTAAGCCCGTTTTGAGCGGCAGATCCAGCACGCGAATGTGGTGTAACTCTAACTGCTGGCGAATACGTGCGGTGGTTTCAAACTCTTCATTGGAGAGCTCGGGAAAACGGTGCAGTTCGTGGCGGAAAGCGATCAGCTGTTCGCCTAAGGTGTCGAGTGATTGACTCATGCGTTTACTCCTTGTTGCGCCGCCTGGCGTGATAACCACGCATCATGGGCGGCGGCATCCAGTACTTTCTTCATATATTGGGTAATGTGGCCTTTGCCGAGATCGGTGGTGTGCATCAATTGGAAACCGCGCTTCTGGTACATGTCGATCAGCCACGGATGGCTGGTGGCGGTGCCAAGCGAAACGGCGGGGGCGCGTAATTTGCCCCAGAGAATGTCTTCTTCGAGGCGATCCTGCACCTGGCGGCCATACTGCTTGCCGGGATAGTCGGGATGCGCACCGAACCAGCCGATATGTGGCAAGCCAAAGGGGCCGGGCAGCGGTCCCCACGGATAGCGCACGGTAACGGACGAGACCATCACCTCATCTGCATAAAGGGCATAAACACCGTGGCTTTGCAGGTGGCGCAGGGTTTTCGCGCGATCGGCGGTGGCGGCATCAAACTTAATGCCCAGTGCCAGCGTGGGCGCATACGCGGCATGCATGAGCGCCTGATAGGTTTCCACCTCGTCTTCTCTAACCTGACGAAATTCAAGTGACATAGACATCCCCGGAAAACCGCCAATAGGCGGCGAATAAAAAAAATATGCACAATCCGCAGCGGCGCGATTTATCGCGCAATAAATTGCGCCGCTACGGATTGAGCTTGCAGTCATAAAGATCAGATTACCAGCAAAGCCTTACCGCGCTATATGTGAAAAATAACTAAGCTAATGCGAATTTGTGAAAATGAAATCGCCGGTTTTGCATTGCTTAAATCGTTATTTACCGTAGTATGCAGAAAATACATAGCGCTATAACTATTCTGTATTAACCCTCTGAATTATCTTAATTTTAATCCGTTATAGCCTTATTCTTAATCAGGGTGACGCCGTGTTAGCGATCAAATCTCCGCGTGCATACGCACATGAATCCGGTTTGCGTGCGCGCGCCGGTGAATTTATCAAACCTTACGCTTCGCATATTCGCATCTTTACTTCTCCTCGTGCCTGGCAGGCCGTTAATCCGGAATTAACGCAGAGCCTGGAGGCCAACGGTATTCGCTGGGAACTTGAATATTTATCGGGCGAATGTACCGACGGCGCCATCGAAAGCCTGAAGCACAATGTGGTGCAACAAGGTGCTGAACTGCTGTTTGCGGTGGGCGGCGGACGTGTATTGGATGCGGCGAAAGCGGTCGGCAGCCAGCTGCCCGATCTCAAAGTGATTAACTTCGCGACGGTGGCCGCCACCTGCGCGGCCTGGTCGCCCATCGCCATCATTTACAATGAACAGGGCGGCCATGTGCGCAGCCAGCCGCTGGGCAAAATGCCGGATTTGGTGCTGGTTGATAGCGAAATTATTGCACGCAGCGATGTGCGTTATTTAAAAGCCGGCATCGTCGATGCGCTGGCAAAATACTACGAGTTCTACCCTTATCAACGTAATAATCCCAACGATCTGGCGCTGGATCTCAAAGTGATGACCGCCAAACGCGCGTTGGATCTCTATCGCGAGCTGGGTGCAGCAGCTGTTGCCGCTAACCAACAGCAGCAGGTAACGCCGGAGCTGGTGAAAATCATCGATGCCAACATCGTGTTAGCCGGTTTGGCCAACAGCGTACGCGATGTGTTGCCGACGCCGGGCTTTGCCCATGCCATCCACAATCGTCTCACCCATCTGCCGGAACTGCACGAATGGCTGCACGGCGAGAAAGTGGGTTACAGCCTGCTGGTGCAGTCGTTGATTGAACATAACGGCGTGCCGGATGCCGATCTGCTGGCGCTCCTGCGTGAGTACGATATGCCTTTAACGCTAGCTCCCTTAACCGGCAACCGCGCCGCGGTGATCCGCACCATCGCGGAACACATCAAATTCCCGGCGGCCAGCGCTGAACGTCTGCCCTTCCGCATCTCAGCCGATGCGCTGGAACAAGCGCTACTGGCGACCGAGAACACGTTTTAAAACGCCCCCCTTTTTATTGACCAGGACAAATTAATGGCTAACTCACAACAACAACGCCGCATCCGCTTAGGCCTTTTCGTACAACCGGTAGGACAACACGTTAGCGGCTGGCGTCTGACGGAAAAACTCGGCGATCCTACCGACATTGACTGGCTGATCACCATCGCCAAAAAAGCCGAAGCCGGTAAATTCGATCTGTTCTTCGTCGGCGATGCGCTGGCCACCAGCATGTATCGTCTGCCATCGACCATGGCGCGTCTCGAGCCGCTAACCATGCTGTCGGCGCTGGCGGTGAACACCACACGCATTGGCCTGGCAGCCACGGCATCCACTACCTTTAGCGATCCGTTCACGATGGCGCGCAGCTTCTCCTCGCTGGATCATATCAGCCGTGGCCGCGCCGCATGGAACGTGGTGACATCGTTTTCTGCCGATGTGGCACGCAACTTTAGCCGCAACGATATGCCGAATCATGCCGAGCGTTATGCGCGTGCGCGCGAGTTCCTCGAAGTGGCGGAAAAACTGTGGGCCGGCTGGGAAGAGGGCGCAGTGCAGCCAAACAAAGAAACCGGCGCGTACTTTGTTGATGACAAAATTCAGCCGATTAACCACGAAGGCGAACATTTCCAGGTGCAAGGCCCGCTTAACATCACCCGTTCGCCGCAAGGTCGTCCGGTGATTATCGAAGCGGGTTCATCCGCCGATGGCCAGAAACTGGCGGCGGAAACTGCGGAAGTGATCTTTACCGCCGCCGCCAGCCTCGAAGAAGCGCAAACCTTCTATCGTTCGCAGAAAGATCAGGTGGTTGCCGCCGGTCGTAATCCGGATCACGTGGTCATTATGCCGGGTGTGATGCCGATTGTTGGCCGCACGCGTGAAGAAGCCAAAGCACTGTGGAAAGAGCTCAACACGCTGGTGGACATCGAAAACGGTCTGCGCCAGCTGTCGCTGCGTTTCAGCATGGATCTCAGCCAGTTCCCGCTGGATGGTCCGGTGCCAGAAGTACCGCTGGGTGAAGGTAACCAGAGTCGCGTCAAACTGATGACCGACATGGCGAAGCGTGAAAATCTGACGCTGCGTGAGCTGGCGGCAGTGGCTGCTGGTTCACGTGGACACCGCGTGATTGTCGGCACCGCCGAAGATATTGCCGACGATTTCGAGCTGTGGATGAAAGAGGGCGGCGCGGATGGTTTCAATATCATGCCAGCAATCATGTCCGAGCAGCTGGATCTGTTTGTTGAGCTGGTGATCCCTGAACTGCGCCGTCGCGGCCTGTTCCGTGACGACTACGAGTTCGCCACGCTGCGTGAAAACCTTGGCTTACCGGTGGCTTAACTTATTCAGGAGTTCAACATGGTCACCTTATCAAAGCGTGTGCAGTCCGTGTCGCTCTCTGCCAATGCTGCGGCGCGTCAACTAACGCGCCAGCTAAAAGAGCAGGGCGTCGATATTCTCGATCTCACCACCGGTGAGCCAGATTTTGATACGCCCGCGCATGTTCGTCAGGCGGCGGTGGCAGCAATGGAAGCCGGTGAAACGCGTTACACGCCAACCAACGGCACCACGCCGCTGCGCAAGGCGGTGCTGGCCAAGCTGAAAAATGAAAATCAGCTCGATTATGAACTGGCGCAGATCTGCATCGCTAACGGTGCCAAGCAGATCATCTTCAATGCCTTTGCCGCCACGCTGAATGAAGGCGATGAGGTGATAGTGCCGGTACCGTATTGGCCGACTTTTCCCGATAGCGTGCGTTTTAATGGCGGTAAAGCGGTATTGCTTGAATGCCCGCTGGAGCAGGAATATAAGTTGCAGCCGCAGCAGCTGGCGCAGGCGATCACGGCGAAAACTCGCTGGCTGGTGTTGAACAATCCCGGCAACCCTTCTGGCATGGTGTACCGCGCCGATGAACTGACCGCGCTGGCGGCGGTGCTGCGCGATCATCCCGATGTGCTGATCATGCTGGATGAGCTCTACGAGCATATTCTGTTTGATGGCCGTGAACACGTCAGCCTGTTGCACGTCGCGCCGGATTTAGCCGATCGAATTCTGCTGGTGGGCGGCGTGTCGAAAACCTACGCCATGACCGGCTGGCGCATCGGCTTCGGTGCCGGGCCCAAAGCCTTGATTGATGCGATGGTGGTGGTGCAGTCGCAAAACAGTTCCGGTGCCAGCGCTATCAGCCAGGCCGCGGCGGTGGCGGCGTATAATGGTGGACTCGACTTCCTGCCGCCGCAACGCACGGCTTATCAGGATCGCCGTGATGCGATTATGGCGCTGTTAATGCCGGTGCAGGATATTGAAGTGTTGAATCCTGACGGCGCGTTCTTTATTTTCTGCCGCTGCGCAGGTTTACTGGGCAAAACGCGTCCCGATGGTCAGAAGATCGAAAACGAGCAAGATGTAATGAATTATCTGCTGGAGAGCGGTGTATCTGGCGTGGCGGGTAGCGCGTACGGTTTATCGCCTTATTTCCGCTTGTCGATTGCCACCGATATTGAAACGGTGCGTGAGGCGGGCCGCAGAATTGCGCAGGCCTGTGCAGCGCTGAAATAATCCTGCTATTAAATGATGTCAGATATTTCCTGAGATTTATCTGACGTCTTATCACCATAACTTCATCAATGAATTAACAACTTTCCAACGCGCGTGTCATCGCGCATAATGATTTTTTTCATTATTTTCGGTTATTATTTCATGCCTAAACTATTGTTGAATCTGAATACCGCATTGATCAGCGGCGTGGCTATATTCTCACCGCTGCACGCCCTGGCAAATACAGAAACGTCTCCAGCACCGATTATTATTCAGGGAGCGATGCCGGTAGAAGCAGAACATTTTTCTGCCAAACTGGATAACGTTAAACAGCGCCAGATTGGCGAATGGCGTTTTTGGCAGGGCACGGTTGACGGTTATCCGGTGATTGTTTCTGAAACATTAAAAGGCATGTCGAATGTGGCGGCAGCAACCTCGATTGCTGCGGTCGAATTTAAACCCAAAGCCATCATTAATCAGGGCACGGCGGGCGGTCACGATCCGGCATTACATGTTTATGACATCGTGGTAGGCAAATATTCGGTGAACCTCGGTGCGTTTAAAACGCCGCACAAGTTACAAGGCGCAGGCAGTAATTCCGTTGAGTGGAAACCGATGGATCTACTGGCCTCGAAAGGCAGCGCAGGTGAAGATAAAAATGCCCACAGCATCCGCCAGTTTGCCGCCGATCCGCAGCTGATGAAAGCGGCCGAGCAGGCGATACCGGCCTACACCAAAGGCAAAGTAGTGGAAGGCGTGATTGGATCTGCGGATGTGTGGAATAGCGAGTTAGACCGTATTCGCTTCTTCCATGAGAATTTCAGCACCTCTGTCGAGGAGATGGAGACCGCGTCTGCAGCACAGATATCATCGCTGTTTACTATCCCGTTTATCGGTATCCGTGTGTTATCCAACAACATCACCAATAACGGTAAGTACGATGCGCAAACCGGTATCGCTTGCCAGGATTATGTTTACGACGTTTTAAAGGCGTATATCAAACAGATTAACGTTCAGAAGTAATAAGTAAAAAACGCAGCACATGTGCTGCGTTTTTTACGTTCATGCGCTGTACTGCATGGTGTCGATTAAATCAGGAAATCATCCATTGAACCGCCGGCATCAAGTGCAGCCTTAATCGGTGACGGCGTGCGGCCCTGGCCGGTCCACAATTTTTCGTTACCCTGTTCATCGATGAACTTATACTTAGCTGGACGCGGCGCACGTTTCGCTTTAGGTTTACTTTCCTGCAGGTTTAATTGCGCCAGGTCATTAATATCGATGCCGTCATTCAGCAGCATCTCTTTATACAGCGCCAGTTTTTCTTCTTTTTCTCGCTGTGCTGCAGTTTCTGCATCCACTTCTTCACGGCGTTCGGCGACTACCACGGCGAATTTTTCCAGCATCTCTTCTAATACTGCGACCTCAATATCACGCGCATGAGCACGCAGCGTACGAAGATTGTTCAATGCTTTAAGTGCATCGCTCATGAATAAATCCTTATTACTTATATAAATGGTTTGAAGCCGCGCATTCTACGAGATTTTTCACCAAATTAAAATAATCTACTATCAACAGAATTGTCCGGAAAATAGGGATGAGATCAGGTATTTCTTTATTTGACTTGATGATTATTCACACTATTTGACGTTTTTTTATGACGCAAAGCAATGCGAGTAATAAAGGTGCACGTACTCCGCGTTTTATGCCGTTTAGTTAAGTTCATCATTATTTCGCCGCACATTCTGTGGCGGCGCGATTCAATGTGCAATTCACGCGCAATAAATTGCGCCGCTACAGGGTGAATCCGTTTAATTTCACATAGTTGCCGGAAATGCCAAGCGGATACTCCTAAAAATAACGCCTCTCAACTATTACTCCTTGAAGATTAAGGTTTTTCTTGAAGTGTAAAAGTGTCAGTAAACCGGTAACAATTTCTTGCATTGGAAATCTTAATGCGTATATTTCTCATTTGCTTTCTTAACGGCTTCCTTACTGTCGTTCCTCTTTCAGACGTCAGCAGCGGTGCCGCAAAAAAATAACGATAAGTTGATCGAGGAATCGTATGTCTTTCGAAGATTTGCGCGTCAGGAAACCCGGCAGTGTGCCTCAGCGTGCATTGCGTCTCTCTTTACTGGCTATGATGGTTGCGTCGGGTATCGCGCAGGCAGCAGAGACCAGCCAAACCGAACAGACACTGAACGTTGATGCCAGCGCTACTGCGGAACAGGAACAGCAGGCGGCACAGGATTACAGCGTTCCGGTGACGCGTGCCGGTACCAAAATGGCGCTCACCGCGCGCGATATTCCGCAATCGGTTTCGATCGTTAGCAAGCAGCGTATGCAAGATCAGCAGCTGCAATCGCTCAATGACGTGCTGAAGAACACCACCGGCATTCACGGCGTCTCGTCCGATATGGACCGTACTAATTACTATTCGCGCGGTTTTATTATCGACAACTATATGGTCGATGGTATTCCCACTGCCTTCGCATCACGCTGGAACCTTGGCGATGCGCAGAGTGATATGGCGCTGTATGAGCGCGTAGAAGTGGTGCGCGGTGCCACCGGTTTGTTAACTGGCCCAGGCAATCCATCCGCCTCGATCAACATGGTGCGTAAGCACGCCGACAGCAAAACGTTCACCGGTGATGTCTCCGCCAGCTATGGCAGCTGGAATAAGCAGCGTTATGTTGCGGATCTCTCCGCACCGCTGTCGCCAGAAGGCAACGTGCGTGGTCGTTTGGTCGCGGGTTATGAAGATAAAAACAGCTTTATCGAACGTTACGGCGCAGACAAAAAGTTCGTCTATGGCGTGGTTGACGCTGATCTGACCGACTCCACCAAATTGTCGGTGGGCTACGAGTTCTCGCAGGTCAATACCGATTCGCCAATGTGGAGCGGTTCACCGCGCTGGTATACCGATGGTTCGCAGATTAAAGCGCGTCGGGGTTACAACACCGCACCGGATTGGGCTTACAACAACAAAGAAAACAAAAAGGTCTTTGTTAACCTGCAGCAGAATTTCGATAACGGCTGGAACATTACGCTTAACGGCACGCACAACGAAATGTTCCTCGACAGCAAACAGCTGTATATCGATGGCTTCTTTGATAAAACCACCGGTGCGGGTTCTTCTTCTTACGCCGGCTATCCGGTTATCGGCGGTACGGGCTACAACACCGGTAAACGTAAAGTGGATGCGGTGGATGCCTTCGCCAGCGGCCCATACGAATTGCTAGGCCGTCAGCATGAGCTGATGATCGGCGTTAACTACAGCCGTCAGGACAACAAGTACTACAGTTCGTGGGAAAACATCTCATCCGCCGAGCTGGGTAACTTCAATAACTACAACGGCGATTTCCCGGAATCCAACTGGGATCCGCGTGAACCTGCGTCAGATACACAACGGGTACATCAGAAATCTGCTTATCTGGCAACCCGCCTCTCGCTGGCCGATCCGCTGCATGTGATTCTGGGCGCACGCTACACCAACTGGAATCGTCAGACGCTGAGCGAAGAGATGGAGAAGAACAACATCACGCCGTATGGTGGCGTGATTTGGGACTTCTACGACAACTGGTCTGCGTATGCCAGTTACACGTCAGTGTTCCAGCCGCAGGATTATCAGGATGCCTCGGGCGGATTCCTGGCGCCGGTGATTGGCAAAAACTACGAAGCGGGCGTGAAATCAGACTGGTTTAACAGCCGTCTGACCACCTCTATCTCGTTATTCCGTACCGAACTGGATAACGTTGGCGAGGCTACCGGGCAAACTAACCCGGAAACCGGCAATGCTATTTATGTGGGTAAAAGTGGCGTAGTCAGCCGTGGTGTCGAGTTTGAAATCAACGGTGCGGTAACTGATAACTGGCAGATGACATTCGGCGGCACCAGCTATGTGGCTGAAGATCGTGATGGCGAAAACTACAACTCTCAATTGCCGCGCACCTCATTCAATCTCTTCACCAGCTATCGCTTGCCGATGCTGGATCAGTTGACCTTGGGTGGCGGCGTGACCTGGCAGTCGAAAACGTACGGCGACATTGGTGGTCCAGAGGGTGAAGGCACCTGGCGTGCTCGTCAGGGCAGCTACTCGGTGGTGGATCTGTTCGCGCGCTACGACGTCACCAAAAACGTCTCGCTGCAAGCGAACATCAACAACCTGTTCGATAAAGAGTACGATACCAACGTCAGTAACGGCGGCATCGTGTACGGCGATCCGCGTAACTTCTCAGTCTCGGCAACTTATCGCTTCTGATGAAAGGTCTGGGTGCGCAGGATTGCGCACCCTACGAAATCCTCATCCACTCGGCAATGATCTCACCATACAACTGCTCGGCTTCCCCCAGCTTGCTCACCAGACAATACTCATCGGTTTGATGTGCCATCGTCGGCTCGCCAGGACCTAAAATAATACACGGCGGATGATCCAGCGCGGGCAGCAGTAAGGATGCATCGGTAAAATAGGGCACCACGCGCGCGTGTAATGGCTGCTCGAACATCGCCTGACAATGACGGTAGATCGACTGAATCCACAGGTTCTCTTCTGAACTCAACACCGCAGGCAGGTCGACTAAGGTGGTGATGTGTACGGCTTCACCCATCAAGTCGCCTAACTGCTGACGAATAGTGGCGTGTTGCAGGTTGGGCGCGCTGCGGATATCAACATCAAACGCCGTGCGATCCGGCACCGAATTAATATTCAAGCCACCCTGAATACGGCCAACGTTGAGCGTGGGCTGCTTCATTAAGGGATGCGGCGCGCCGGGAGAAAAGTGGCGGATTTTACCTAACGCATCGGCGGCAAGATAAATGGCGTTAATACCCAATTCCGGCATTGCGCCATGCGCGGTTTTGCCGCGCGTCTCACAGCGTAACCACAGCGCGCCTTTGTGACCAATTACCGGGTAATTTGCCGTGGGTTCGCCAACGATCAGCGCACCAATCGCCGGCAACGTTCCCGCCTCAATCAGCGCCTGCGCGCCATCGCAGCCGGTCTCTTCACCGCCAGTGATGAGCAACACCACGCCGCGTCCGGCACGAATTGCCTGCTGTTGCTGGATGCAGGCGAGGGCAAACGCGGCGATGGCTGCTTTCATGTCGCTCGAACCACGCCCATACAGCCGATCGTCGGCCACCTCCGAACCAAAAGGATCGTGCTGCCACGGCTGATTGCCGAGCGGCACGGTATCGATATGTCCGGTAAACGCCAGCGGTTTGCCCGGAGCAGTACCGCGCATCTGCGCCACGAGATTGCTGCGACCTTCGCCAAACGATGATAGCTGCACGTCAAAACCCTGCTCGCTCAGCCATGCGGCAAAAAACGCCATACAGGCGGCTTCGTTGCCCGGCGGATTGATGGTGTCGAAGCCGAGCAGTTGCTGGGCGAGTGCGAGTGAAGCCGGCTGCATCAGGCGCGCTCCGTCAGCCAGTCAAAGCAGTTAATCCACAGCTGGCGATAGCCAGGCCATTGGGTAAACTCTTCCGGCAACCAGTGCGCCGACATATCGCTGGTCCACACTAGCGAGCGGCCTTGCTGATATTCGCGCACTGCTAATAAAGGATGCAAAGTCCCCGCGACGGTCGCCAGCAGCGTGCCTTCGGGCTGCATCTCCACTTCGTTGTAGCCCAGCATCCACGGCCATTCGTCAGAGATACCATCGAACAGCGCGTGTGATTGTGTTATCTCCAGCGTGGAACCTTCCGGCGTTTCGATGCGGTCATCCCAGGCGAGGCAGCGCACCGGCAACACTTTCTCGACCAGCGTATTGCGGAAACGCGCGCCGCCATTGATGCCCTGAAAACTGAAGTAGCCGCCGATCATCATCAGGCTGCCGCCGGCGGCAACGTAATCGTGGATCAATGACAAGCGGTTGGCGGTGCGACGGCTTTTCAGCCAGGTATCAGGATGCAGCAGCAGCGTATTGGCGCCAATATCCGACAGGATAATCACATCCCATTTTTGCAGCCCTTCGAGCGTCAGCGGGAAATCCGTGGCGGCGGCATGCGCAGGCATGTGGGTAATGGCGTAATTGCTATCCTTCAGCGCCGCGATAAAATCGTTGGCCCCGCTGTGCCAGGTCGCGGTGGAAAATTGGTCAAAGCCTTTAATATGGTTCGAGGTGCTGGTCCAGGATTCGCCTACCAGCAAGACTTGTTTCTGCATAATATTTCCCTTTTACCCGCCAAATACGCGCTGCGGGTTAGCAATCATTAAGGTTTCGAGTTGTTCGCCGCTAACACCGTGACGTTTCAGGCGCGGGACAAAATGTTTGAGGATGTAGCCATAACCGTGACCGCCAAAGCGGGTCAGCATGGTTTTCAGGAACACATCCTGCGACAGCAAAATTTGCTGAATGTAGCCGTCATCGATCAGTTCGCAGATGGCGCGCGCGTTCTCTTCATCGGAAGGCGATTGCGCGGATTCATCGGCGTAGTAATAACTCATGCCGATCATGTCGTATTCAAGGAACACGCCGCGGTCGGCCAGTTCACGCTGATAGGTTTTATCGGCAAAGCTGGGATTCATATGGCACAGCACGGTATGACGCAAATCGGCGCCTTCCTGCTGCAGAATATCCAGCACGTTGTGACCTAAACGCTCCCAACCCGGTAGATGCACCTGAATCGGTACGCCGGTCGCCGCACTGGCGCGCCCGGCAGCCCGCAGCGACTTCTCTTCATCGGCGGTAAAGCGGCTGGAGATGCCGATCTCGCCGATCAATCCGGCGATCACCTCGGGTTTTTCCGCTGCACCGCCGAGGTCAAAAATCAACTTCTCAGCGAGTTGCTCGACGCTGATGCGCTTCACCCATTCCGGATGTGACGGTTCCAGATACAGGCCGGTGCCCATCACGATATTGAGTCCGGTTAAACGCGCGATGCGTTGCAAGCCTTGTGGATCGCGGCCAATGCCGATATTGGTAGGATCGACGATGGTTTCGCCGCCCAATGCGCGGTACTTCATCAACTCGTCAATCGCCATCTCGACGTCAAACAGCTGGCAGTTGTCGCGGCTCATCAACGGATTCATGTTGAGTTCGCCGAGGTTCTCCATTTTGACCGGCATCTCAGCGAGATGACGATCGCTGCAGCAGCAGGGCGGCACCCATTTGCCGGACGCATCCAGCAGAATGTGTTCGTGCATTAAAGTGACGCCCATCTGGCTCAGGGGCAGCGGCCCCAAAACCGTCATCACCTGTCCACTGCGTACGCCGAGCGGTAACGGATCCGCATGACGAAAAATCGATCCTTTCATGAGCTATCCTTTTGCCGGCGCGCGGGTGGGATTGAGAATGCGGGTGTTGAGCCAGATGGCGAGCAGGATGATGGTGCCGGTAGCGATTTGCGTATAGAACGGCGAGATGTGCGACAGGATCAGCCCGTTCTGAATAATCGCTATCGACAGCGCGCCCAGTAGCGTACCGATAATGGTGCCGAAGCCACCAAACAGGCTGGTGCTACCGAGAACGACAGCTGCGATCACCTGCAACTCAAAGCCTTCGCCCTGATTAGATGAACCGCTACCGAGACGCGCGGTAATGATCATCCCGGCCAGCGCCGCCGCCATGCCGCTGATAATATAGACCTTCATGGTGACCGCTTTGGTATTGATACCGCTGCGGCGCGCACCTTCGGCATTCGAACCAATCGCCGTCACGTAGCGGCCAAACCGCATGTGATTGAGCACTATATGCCCGGCGAACAGCACCACGATACCGATCAGTGCGGGCATCGGGATGCCAAGCACCCACGCGCGGCCCATAAAGGTAAACAGGCTGTCAGCCGGGACCGGAATTGAGTAACCCTGAGTGACCAGCAGCGCGATACCGCGCACCACGGCTAAGGTGGCTAAGGTGACGATAAACGCCGGAATCCCCTCAAAGGCGATAAAGAAGCCATTAATCGCGCCAACCAATCCGCCCAGCAACAGCCCGCCAATTAACACCACCGGCCACGGCAATCCCCAGTTATTCAGCGCGATAGCCGAAAGCGCACCCACCAGCGCCAGCGTCGAACCCACCGATAGATCAATGCCGCCGGTGGTGATCACCAGCGTCATCGCGGTGGCGACGATCAGCAGTGGGGCGCTCTGGCGAATGATATTCAGCCAGTTAGTGCTGGAGAGAAAGTTGCTGGTGATCAGTGAAAACACGACGCAGCAAAAGATGAAAAACAGCGCAATGCTCACCACGCCCGAATGGTTGTGCAGCAGGCGACGCGGTAGCGAATGCTGGATCATGCGCGAACTGCTTAAATTCATGATGCTCATCCCGTTACCTCAGTGTGCCGCCGCTGAGTGAGCGGTAAACTTCTCACCCACGATCAAATTAACGATATCGCTCAGGCTGGTATCCGCTACGCGCCGATCCGCCACATTGGTGCCTTCGTACATCACCATGATGCGATCGCACACCAGGAACAGATCCTGCAGGCGATGGGTGATGAGGATGACGCTGACTCCACGTGCCGAGACACGGCGGATCAGTTCCAGCACCGCTTCGACTTCCGCTACCGCTAATGCGGCAGTCGGTTCATCCATGATCAGCACCTTGGGCTCGAACGCGGCGGCACGCGCAATTGCAATCGCCTGACGTTGTCCGCCAGACAAATTGCGCACCAGTAAACGCGTATCCGGAATTGAAATGCCTAAGCCTTTCAGCATCTCGCGCGCCTCAGCGTGCATTTTGGCTTGATCAAGAAAAGGAATACCGAGCACGCTTTTCATGGGCTCGCGACCCATAAACAGATTTCCTGCGACGTCTACGGTGTCGCACAGCGACAAATCCTGATAGACCATTTCGATGTGACAGCGGCGCGAATCGGCCGGATTAGTAAAGTGCTGTTGTTCTCCATCAATGCGAATGGTGCCGCTGGTGGGCACTACCGCGCCAGAGAGCACTTTGGTTAACGTCGATTTACCCGCGCCGTTATCGCCGACTAAGCCCAGTACTTCGCCCGGCGCCAATTGCAGATTGACGCCGCGCAGGGACCGTATTGAACCGTAAGTTTTGGTGATGTTAATCATCTCTACCCGCGCTGAGGTAGCGTGTGGCTGCAGCATCTGAACACTCCCAATCGGTTGCCGGGAACAGGCTCTGTTAGCGCGAAAAATGCCTTTTCTGACACGATTTACAGTCTAGTAAACCGGTTTACCTGTCAGATAAATTATTATCCGAACTCACAGAGCAATAGGTTACAACGATATTTGTTTGCCGCTGGGAACGTTGCAGCTTCTGTGCCAGGTTAGAATATAGACAGTTTGGCAAGCGTAAAACTGATTCAAATTCAGCTGGTTAATAATTTAATATTTAGTAAACCGGTTTACCTCGCGCCGCTCGACGTCACTGCATTGATCAACATTTGCGCCAATGTTGTGCAATTTTGCGCCATTGTGGGTCAGCTAAGGCAAATCTGGATTGAATCGCGTCCCACCCACTCAACGGGCAGGCGCGTTTCCAGCGGGATAGTGGTGTCGCTATTGAGCAGGCGCAGCATGATGTCCACTGCGGTATAACCCAGTTGCCGTGCGGGCTGGCGGATGGTCGAGATACGCGGCTGCGTCAGGTCGGTATAGTTGGCGTCATCAAAGCCAACCAGTGAAAGGGCATCTGGCGCCTGTAATCCACTGGCGCGTAAACCATCCAGCAATCCCAGCACCAAATAATCACTGGCCGCAAATACCGCTGAAGGGCGTGGCGACTGGCTAAACAGGTGCTGCAAGGCCTGCTGGCCGAACTCGCGTGCGTAGTTGCCGTACATCACCCATTCGTCCGGTATCGCCAAACCGGCTTGCTTCATTGCAGTGCAGAAGCCGAGATAACGTTCGCGCACACTCATTAACTGTTCCGGGCCACCGATAAACGCAATATGACGATGTCCGGCGGCGATGAGGTGTTCCGTGGCAATACGCCCACCTTGCACGTTGTCGGCAAACACTTTTGGTACGCTGCTGCCGGGAATGTCTTCATCGAGTAACACAATATGCTGATGGCGCTGGATCTCTTTACGCAACAGGCCGTTATCCGGGCGGTTGGTGGTGAACAGCAGACCATCAACCTGACGTGTATCCAGCCAGCGAATGAACTGCGCTTCTTTATCGGGATTGTTGCGGGTGATGCACAGCACCAAACTGTAACCCCGCGCTGACGCCGCTTCTTCTGCGGCATCGGCCAGTTCAGCAAAGAAGGAGTTGGTGATATCGGGTAGCACCAGGCCGAGGGTTTCGCTGCCGCCTTTGCTCAGGCGCCGCGCCAGGCTGTTGCCGCGATAATCGAGCTGACGTATCGCTGCTTCGATGCGATCAATCGTCTCCTGCGGCAATACAATGCTGTGATTCATATAGCGAGAGACCGTGGCTTTGGAAAGCCCGGCTAACTGTGCCACGTCGGATAACAGCACGCGTTTGGTATTCATAGTCCTCGCCATATTGAGTTATTGGTCGCCAAAAATGGGGTAATACCGTTCACTTAAGCGCCGTATCAAAACACCGCACATTCCGTAGCGGCGCGATTTATCGCGCAATGAATTGCGCCGCTACAATGTGTGCGCTCGGTTATTGAAGTAACTGACAAGCATTGCGCCAAAAATGGCGACCTCACTAAGCGCCGCAATATCTGTAACACACATAAGCACAGCTGATACAGCGCTTTCCTGTATTCACTGGCGCGTAAATAAACACTTGACAAAAAAAGTCACTCAGCGAATTGTATGCACAGTTTACCGCATTACCGGGAATCCATTCCCAAACCGACTTAAGTTATTTCACCAGGTATTCCTAACGGATGGGTTACCGAAAAAAACTTAAGCAGGTCGTTGTAAAAACACGGCTACGTTGCCGTGTGTACATCACGCCATCGATATTTGCCCGCCAAAAAATAATCTCAGTGTCTTAAGGCTGGGAAACGCTGATTATTCTTTATTCCCGACGAGGAACACCATGATGTTATCTTTCACCGGAAAACTGCGTTCATTGGTTTTGGCTTCCACCTTAATTTCTGCGGGTTCATTTTTCTCCCTGGCGCAGGCCGCGCCGACTTATGCATTAGTGCAAATTAATCAGCAGGCGCTGTTCTTTAATCTCATGAATCAGGGCGCGCAAGAAGCGGCAAAAGCCAGCGGTAAAGAGTTGGTTATTTTCAATGCCACCGATAATCCTGTGGCGCAGAACGATGCGATTGAAAACTATATTCAGCAAGGTGTGAAAGGTATTTTAGTTGATGCCATTGACGTCAATGGCATTATGCCAGCGATTAAAGAAGCCGCCGCCGCAAAAATTCCCGTCATTGCCATTGATGCGGTATTACCCGCCGGTCCGCAAGCGGCACAGGTCGGCGTGGATAATCTTGAAGGTGGAAAAATCCTCGGTAAATATTTTGTCGATTACGTGGCGAAAGAGATGGGCGGCAAAGCGCGTGTCGGTATTGTTGGCGCATTAAATTCGGCAATTCAGAACCAGCGGCAGAAAGGCTTCGAAGAGACGATTAAAAGTAACAGCAATATCACCGTCGCCGATGTGGTGGATGGGCAGAATATTCAGGACAACGCCATGACGGCAGCGGAAAACCTGATCACCGGCAATCCTGACTTAACCGCAATTTACGCCACCGGTGAACCGGCATTGCTCGGTGCGATTGCGGCAGTGGAAAATCAGGGCCGCCAGAAAGATATCAAAGTATTTGGCTGGGATCTGACGGCAAAAGCCATCAGCGGTATTGATGGCGGCTACGTCACCGCCGTGTTGCAGCAGGATCCAAAAAAGATGGGTGAAGAGGCGTTGAAAGCATTGAACGCGCTTTCTGAAGGCAAAACGGTGAGCAAAACCATTCTGGTTCCGGCCACCGTGGTAACCAAAGCGAACGTCGATAGCTACCGTCCGCTGTTTAAGTAACAGATCACTCGCTGCGCGTGGCAAGCAGCGCAGCGAGTTCTTGCTGGCTGGGAAAAGCGTTAACGGTGCCGGTGCGACCTACCGTCATCGCGGCGGCCAGGCTGGCGTGGTGTAAAGCAAGTGCATCGGGTTCCACGCCGCGTAACAGCGAGGACGCGAGCAGCACGGCGAGGAAGGTATCACCCGCGCCAGTGCTGTCCACCGCGCGCACCGGCGCTGCCGGGCAGAAGTGGCGTTCCGTTTCATTGATTAGCCAGGCGCCCGCCGCGCCCTGGGTGATGATTAAGCTGCTCACGCCAGCGGGTTGCAGCAACTCCGCTTCCAGCTGATTGACAACCGCGATATCGACCAGCGGCCAAAGTTGCGCGAAGTCAGCATTGACCGGCGAGGGATTAAAAACTGTTTTCAAGCCGTTGGCTTTTGCCCACATGAAAAGGAGGCGCGTTTTCTCAATAGAGAAGTTGCCTTGCTGCAACAAAATATCGCCTGCTTGAGCATCGGCTAAATAAGGCAGCATCTGCTCAACGGTTAATGTGTCTGCCGCCGCCGTCGTGGTAATAATGGCATTATCGCCATCGCGGCTGTTTAAAATAATTGAGGCGTCGCTGGGCGATGATGAATATTCAGTGGGGAGTAGCGTAACCGGCTCTTGCGCTATTTTTTCACGCAGCCACTGGCCATTGCTGTCGTCACCGATGGCAGCAATTAATCGCGTATCGATACCACAGCGTGCAATAACAATCGCCTGATTAGCGCCTTTGCCGCCTATATCCTGCGAGACTTTAACGCCGTGAATAGAGGCACCTTTTTGCGGAAGATCGATAATCGACCAGGTTTCATCAACAACAATATTCCCTGCAACATAAATTTGCATAATGGTTCTCGTTAATAAGGTGGAGAAGATGGTTTCTATATCAGCAGGAAAAGTTAGCGCAATACAAGATATTTTTTCCAGAAAGAAAGCAGTGATTGGCGTCGTGCATTGCGATGCTTTTCCAGGCGCACCTAAATATCGTGGAAAACCACTGTCAGCTATTATTGAGCGTGCGCTACGCGATGCTGAAAATTATATTTCTGGTGGCGTACATGGTTTGATTATCGAAAATCACGGCGATATTCCTTTTGCTAAACCAGACGATATTGGCCCGGAAACCGCAGCCTTTATGGCGGTGATAACGGAGAAGATTCGCGAACGTTTTGGCGTGCCATTGGGGATTAACGTATTGGCGAACGCCGCCATTCCTGCCTTTGCTACCGCCTTAGCGGGCGGCGCAGATTTTGTGCGTGTCAATCAATGGGCGAACGCCTATATCGCCAACGAAGGCTTTATTGAGGGTGCGGCAGCGAAAGCGCTGCGCTACCGCAGCCAGCTACGCGCCGAACATATCCGTGTGTTTGCCGATAGCCACGTCAAACACGGTAGCCACGCCATCGTGGCCGACCGCTCGATTCAGGAGCTCACACGCGACGTTGATTTCTTCGAAGCCGATGCGGTAATCGCCACCGGGCAACGCACCGGCGACAGCGCCACGCTGGATGAGATCGACGAAATCCGCGCCGCCACCGAGCTGCCGCTGCTGGTCGGTTCCGGCGTCACGCCCGCCAACGTGTGCCAGATTCTTGGCCGCACGCAAGGCGTGATTGTTGCCAGCACCCTGAAAGTCGATGGCGTGTGGTGGAACGAGGTAGAACGCGCGCGCGTGAAGCACTTTATGTCCGTGGCGCAAGCGGCGCTGGAGGAAGCGTAATGAACAGCTTTACTGACCAGCTTTTGCAGCAGCACCACGCACTGTGGCAGGCGATGCAACAACATCCGTTTGTGAGAGATATTGAGCGCAATCAGCTGCCCGACGCGGTGTTTAACCGCTATCTGGTGTTTGAAGGTAACTTCGTCGCCACCGCCATCAACATCTTCGCGCTGGCGGTGAGCAAAGCGCCCGATATTCGTCAGCAACGCTGGCTAATCGGCGTGCTGAATGCGCTGGTGGATACGCAAATCGCCTGGTTTGAGGAGGTGCTGGCGCGCCGCCACATCAACCCATTGGATTATCCCGATGATCTGCCCGGCGTCAGCGCGTTTCGCGATGGCATGTTTCACGTGGCAAAGCAGGGCAGTTTTGCCGAAATCCTGACCCTAATGTTTGGTGCCGAGTGGATGTATTACCACTGGTGCGCCCGCGTCAGCGCTCAGCCGCTGCTGGATGATGACATTCGTCATTGGGTCGATATGCATGCCGAAGAAGCGTTTCACCAACAGGCGTTATGGTTGAAAGCCGAATTGGACCGCAGCGCGCTGGCATTGGCGGAAGAGGAAAAGCAGCGTTTATCCGATCTCTACGCGCAGGTACTGCAGTGGGAGATCGATTTTCACAGCGCCGCCTATCTGAGTGCCGGGGAGGCAAGATGACGACGTGTTTTATTGAAGCGCGCAACATCTGCAAACGCTTTGGCGCCTTAACCGCCCTCAATCAGGTGAATCTCAGCATTCATCGCGGTGAAGTTCTCGCGCTGCTGGGTGACAACGGCGCGGGCAAATCCACCTTCACCAAAGTGCTGTCGGGCGCATACAGCGCCAGCGACGGCGAATTATGGATCGAGGGTAAAGCGGTGAAATTCAGTTCGCCGCGCCAGGCATCCGAACACGGTATCGCCACCATTTATCAGGAGCTGGCGCTGGCGGAGAACCTCAGCATTGCGGAAAACGTGTTTCTTGGTCGTGAGCTCAAGCGGCGCGTGCTGGGCATTCCTTTCCTGCGACGCCGGGAGATGCGCGAGCAGGTTGATCAACTGTTAAAGGATCTGGATGCACACATCTCCGATGCCGAAGCCTCGGTCGGCAGTCTCTCCGGCGGACAGCGTCAGGCGGTGGCGATCTGTCGCGCGCTCAACCTCAATGCGCAGCTGGTGATCATGGATGAACCCACCGCCGCGCTGGCGGTGGCCGAGACGCAGAAGGTTTTGCAGCTTACACGCCGACTCGCTGAACGCGGCTGCGCGGTGGTGCTGATCAGCCACAACATCAGCGATGTGTTCGCGGTGGCCGATCGCATGGTGGTATTCCGCCGTGGGCGAAAAATTGCCGAGCGCCGTCATGCCGAAACCTCACCCGATGAAATCGTTTCACTCATTACCGGCGCGCATCCCGATGCGCGCGCGTTTGAGAATCAGTAATTGTTATGCCATTAACCCAGGGGAAATAAAGATGCGCCGAATTACCACTGCAGTCTGTTCTCTCTCATTACTGTTTTCAGGTTATGCCCTTGCCGCCGAAAAAGTGGCCTTTGTGCCGCAGATCATCGGTATTCCCTATTTTCAGGCGATGGAGGCGGGCGGTAAACGTGCAGCCAGCGATCTGGGCGTCGAGTTCGTGTACAGCGGCCCGGTGGATACCAATCCAATGGATCAGTTGCAGATTGTGCAGAACCTGATCGCGCAGAAGGTGAATGCGATTGGCATCAGCGTGCTCGATGCATCAAGCATCGCGCCGGTGCTGGCGCAGGCGAAAGCCAACAATGTGCATCTGTTCACCAGTGACAGCGACGCACCCGACAGCGGACGCCCGGTTTACGTGGCGCAGGCCACCGATCAGGGTTTAGGTGACGCCATTATTGATGAAATGGTTAAGCGCGTGGGCGATCACGGCAAAATCGGCATCGTCTCCGGCGAGGCCACCGCCTCCAACCTCAACAGTTGGATTGGCTTTATGCAGCAGCGGGTCAAAAGCAAATATCCCAACATCACGTTGCTCAAACCGCAGTATGCCGGCGGATCCGCCAGTCGCGCGGCACAGATTGCTACCGATTTGATGTCCGCCAATCCGGATATTAAAGGCCTCATCGCCATGGCATCGACCACGTGCCCAGGCGTGGCGCAGGCGATTGAGACCGCAGGTAAAAATGGCAAGGTGATCGGCAGCGGTTTCTGTAGCCCAATCACCGCGCGCGCCTATCTGAAAAGCGGTGCTTTTGGTTACACCGTGTTGTGGGACCCCGAGAAGCTCGGCTATCTCACCGTGTGGGCGGGCAAACAGCTGATTGACGGCAAAGCCTTCAGTGCCGAAAACCGCGTACCAGGCTTCACCGAACCGGTGAAGTTTGATAGCAAAACCGGCGTGTTGCTGCTCGGTTCGCCTGCGGTGTTCACCAAAGAGAATGTCGATCAGTTCAAATTCTAACGGGGCTTCACATGCACATGACTTCACGGGAGATCGCTTTGCTGGCGATTGCCCTGTTAGCCATCGCCGGTTTTTCCTGGTTTTCACCCTGGTTCGCGACGGTCGATAACCTGCTCACCATTCTGCGCAACAGCAGCGAACTGCTGCTCATCGCGCTAGGCATGACGCTGGTGATCGCCATGGGCGGCGTGGATGTGTCGGTCGGCGTGGTGATGGGCGTTGCCGCATGGGGCGTCGGCCAATTGCTGCTCGTCAACTCGCCGTGGTTGGCGGCGTTGGCCGGTCCGCTGCTCGGCTTGCTGCTCGGGCTGATTACCGCATTGGTGGTGGTAATGGGCCGCATTCCGGCTATCGTTGGCACGCTCGGTCTGTTCGGCGTGTGGCGTACCGGGCTGTTTGCGCTGCTCGGTGGACAGTGGTTATCCGGATTGCCCGGCAGCTTAACCAGCGGCCTCATGCATCCCCTGCTGGGACTGCCGGTGATGGCGTGGATCATCGTGCTGGTCTGGGCCTGCGTCTGGCTGGTGTTACGTCACACGCCTTACGGTTTGTGGTTGCTGGCAGCGGGTAATTCGGAGGAGAAAGCGCGGCTGGCGGGCATTCCTGTCACACAGGTGCGTATCGCGACCTTCATGATCAGCGGCCTGCTGTGCGGCATCGCCGCGACCTGCTACATCGCCACCTATCGCAACGTTGAGATGACGGTCGGCGGCAGTCTGGCGCTGGAAGCCATCGCCGCGGTGGTGCTGGGCGGAACGCGCATTACCGGCGGTGCCTGCAGTTTGTTGGGCACGCTGCTCGGCGTGCTGCTGCTGCGCATCCTGCAAAACGGCTTATTGCTGGTGGGCATTCCCTCGCTGTGGCAAACCGTGGTCACCGGCGCGGTGCTGCTCGTCGTGCTGAGCAGTGAAGCGGCAAGCGGTCGCGTTATTGCTTTCAGGAGGACCGCATGAGTTGGTGGCGCAAATTTCCTGACTTAACGCTGTTGAGCGCGCTGTGGCTGCTGCTGGCCATTGGCATTGTGCTGGTGTTGCCGCAGATGCTGGCATCCTGGTCGATCACCTCGATTCTGCAGTTCGCGACCTTACTGTCGCTGGTGGCGCTCGGTCAATCATTCGTGGTGATGAGCGGCGGTGGCGGCATCGATCTCTCGGTGGGCGGCAACGTTTCGCTTTCGGCGGTGATGGGCATGCTGGCGCTTCATCAGGGCATCAATCCGCTTTGGCTACCGCTGATCTGCCTGATCACCGGCACGCTGGCGGGTGCGATAAACGGCTGGTTGATCGCGCGGCTGCGCCTTTGGCCGCTGATCGTCACGCTCGGCAGTTTCTATCTGTTTTCCGGGCTGGCGCTGGCGCTAACCGGTGGCGCCGCGGTTGCCGGTGTGCCCGCCGAACTCACGCAGTGGGGGCGCGGTACGCAATTCTTTGTTCCCTTACCGTTCCTCACCTGTGTGATTCCAGCCTTCCTGATTGCCTGGCTGATTCTCAGCAAAAGTGCGTGGGGAAAATGGATTTACGCCTGTGGTTTCAATGAACACGCCACGCGGCTGGTGGGAATTCCGGTCGATCGCCTGCGCTTTCTTACTTACTGCCTGAGCGGCATGCTGGCGGGCTGCGCAGGATTCGTCTCGCTCAGCTGGTTGGGCAGCGCGCGACCAGAAATTGGCGTCAATCTGGAGCTCGAATCCCTCACCGCCGCATTACTCGGCGGCATCGCCATCTTTGGCGGACGCGGCAGCGTGATCGGTGTATTAGCCGCCGCACTGATGCTGGTCACCATCAAAACCTGCATGTTGCAACTGGGATTGAACAGCGTCTGGCAGCTCGGCGTGGTGGGCATTTTGTTAATTATCGTGTTGATGGCACAACGACTTTTTATCTATCGGAGATAACCAATGAATCTGACTGAACAAATCAGCGCGCACGTTGAAGCGAGCGCTGAACGCATCGCCAACACGCTGTGCGATCTGCTGGCGTTTCCCTCTATCGTCAAAGTCGATCCGCGTGAAGCTGGGCCAGGCGAGCGTGATTGCCAGCTTTACCTGCAACAGCGTCTTGAATCGCTGGGCATGGAGACCGATCTGTGGGATCCCGATGGTCCGGCGCTTTTCGCCAAGTATCAAGGCCGACCCGGCGCCAATAAAGGCCGCACCTTTGAAGGCCGACCCAATCTCGGCGGCACGTTAGCGGGCGCGGGCGGAGGAAAATCGCTGATGCTCACCGGCCATATTGACGTGGTGCCGCCGGGTCCGTCGGAACATTGGCATACCGATCCCTTTGTACCGGAGATTAAAAACGCGGCGGTGTATGGTCGCGGCGCCGTCGATATGAAAGGCGGCGTCGCCTGCATGTTGATGGCGGTGGAGCTGTTGCAGGATCTTAACATCCGTCTGGCGGGCGATGTGGTGTTTACCACCGTGGTGGATGAAGAGATCGGCGGCATGGGATCGCTGGCGATGGTCGATCGCGGATTTAAAGCCGATGCGGGTATTATGACGGAACCCACGGCTAATCGCATTTCACCGATCTGCCACGGCATTTTATGGGGCCGCATTATTCTCGACGGCATTGGTGGTCACGCGGAGCTGACGCCAAACAGTTGGGACAGCAGCGGGCCGGTGGATGCAGTGATGCTGTGTCGCCAGATGCTTGATGGCCTCGATGTGCTTAACCGCCGCTGGCAGACGCAGCCGAGCAAAAACCATCCGCTAATGGCATTGCCGAACCAGATCATCGTTACGCAGCTGAAAGTCGGTGAACACCCGGCCTCCATTGCTGGCCGCGCCGAGATTGTGATTGATGTGCAGTATTTGCCAGCCGAGAAGGATGAGATGGGGCTGGGCGGTAACGTCAAAAAAGAGATTGAGGCGCACGTTGCCAAAGTCTGCGCGCTCGATCCTTATCTGGCAACACACCCGGCTAAAGTCGAATGGATTCTGGATGCTGATTGCGCAGAAATCGCTGCGGAACATCCGTTCGTCACCACTTTCCAGCAGGGCGTGACCGACGCCGCACTCAATCCGCAACTGGCTGGATTCGGCGCACACAGCGACATTGGTTTGCCAAGCACGCTGGGGCAGACGCCGACGGTGAACTTCGGCCCCGGCGATCCGGCGATGTCACATCAACCGAACGAGCATGTCGCAATCGCCGATCTGGTGGCCTGCACCAAAGCGATTGCATTGACGTTAGTGCGCTGGTGTGGAACCGCCGTTTGACACGACGTCGCGCAATAAATTGCGCCGCTACAGAACCTTGCACCTATCTGTAGCGGCGCGATTTATCGCGCACTTTTTATCTCTCTGCTGCAAGCGCCGCTTTTCCCACGGAAGTGAAGATGGCGTCGTCCTGCGGCGTGTGAATGCGACCGCACAGCACATTGCGTAGGTGACGTTGTAACGGATGGTGGCGCGTTAAGGCGTGATTGCCGATGCTCTCCACCATCAGCTGCACGCTGCGAATGGCGTTTTCGGTCACCACCTGTTTGATTTGTGCGGCATGTCCGCTGGCGATGTGGCCATGCGCAGCGCTGCTTAATAGCGTTTGATTGGTGAACAGCAGCGTATCGATGCGACCCACCAGCTCATGAAAACGCGGCAGCGATGCCAGCGGTGCGCCAAGATTGGCGGGTACCCGCTGCTGCAAGAAGGAGATAAACCAGTCGCGCGCGCTGTGCGCAATTGCGTCATACAGCGAACCGAGCAGCACCGCCATCCACACCGATTCCTCTTCATTCAGACCCGGACGCGGCGTGCTCCACCGCACTACGTTCACCGCGTGATCGAGCGGGATTAGCACGTCATCCAGCACCACGCGGTGACTGCAGGTGCCGCGCATGCCGAGGTGATCCCACTCATCAATAATCTGAACGCCGGGCGCGTTGGCCGGCACCAGATAGCCGCCCACCAGCGGATCGGCATCATCGCTGCTGGCCCAGACCAGAAACCAACTCAATCCATGGCTACCGGTGGAGTAAATCTTCTCGCCGCTGATGCGCCAGCCTTCAGTGCTGCGGCGGGCGCGGGTGGCGGGCAATCCACCGCGCGCAGGCGTGCCTAATTCGGGTTCGACGCGCAGTGCGTTGATTAGCGCACCGTCACGAATCACGCTCTCCGCCACCTTGCGGCGCACGGCATCTGGCCAGTTTGAGGTGTCGTCGAGCCGACGCGTATTAAGATATTGCATGATGAGGATCAGCGCGGCGGAAGGTTCGCCGCGCGCCACGGCCTGGATAATCGTCTGGCTAGCCAGCAGATCGCCGCCGCTGCCGCCTGACGCCGTCGGTAATACGAAATGCACTAAGCCATGCTGCTGCAACACATTAAAAGCCTGCCTGGGAAATTCGCCGCTGCGATCAACCTCTTCTGCGTCTTTTTCTAAGGCTTGAATAATCACCGGCAATATTTCAGCCAGAAAGGGCGGGATATTTGCCATGCGCTATTAATTCCTCAATCCAATCAGACTTAATTGTTTGCTTTTCTGCCACCGCTGTAAAAGCAATAAATCGGCTATATACATGCGTAATCGGCATAATTCTGCGGCCAGTTGAAGTGTTAATTTGCCATGGCTACTTCTGCGCAACTTTTTAATTAGGGTTAACAACTTCACCTGCATTTATTTTTGGGAGTCATTTAATGCCAAATAATTATTTAGTTTCCCGTCGGCATTTTCTGGGATATTCCGCCGCGGCGGCGATGGCGGCAACGTTACCGGGCCGCGTATTTGCTGACGATCATAGGGCAGGCATGTCGATGCCCGGCGATTTACTGCAAGATGGCCCAGGAAAATGGGCGCTGGCGAAGCCGACGCACGTGCGTCTGGCGGTGAATCTCAACGCGATTTGCCTCGCGCCGGTGGTCGTGGCCGATCAACATCACTTCTTTAAAGCGCACAACCTGGACGTAGAGTTTGTTAACTTCGGCAACTCAACCGAACTGCTGTTGGAATCCATCGCCACTGGCAAAGCCGAAGCTGCCATCGGTATGGCGCTGCGTTGGCTCAAAGCGCTGGAACAGGGCTTTGACGTTAAACTCACCGCCGGCACGCACGGCGGCTGTATGCGCCTGCTGGCGCGCGAGGGTGGCCCAACCACGCTGGAACAGTTGAAAGGCAAAACCATAGGCGTCACCGACATGGCCGGCGCGGATAAGAACTTTTTCTCGCTAATGCTGAAAAAGCACGGCGTCGATCCCAACACTGACGTCGACTGGCGCGTGTTCCCGCAGGATTTGCTGCCGATGGTGCTGGAGAAGGGCGAGATTCAGGCCGCCAGCGGTTCTGATCCGGTGATGTGGCGCTTAACCCAGAAGCCGGGCTATCGCGAGATTGGCACCAACTTAATGGACGAGTACGCCAAACTGAGCTGCTGCGTGGTGGGCACGCGCGGCAGCCTGATTCGCGAGCAGCCGGAAGTGGCCGCCGCCATTACTCACGCCATTCTGCAGGCGCATGCCTATGCGGCGCAGCATCCGGAAGCGATTGGCAGCGAGTTTAACGGCCATGCGCTCAACACCACGCCGCAGGAGATCGCCAGCGTGTTGAAAACCCATACACATGGGCACTATTCGGTGGGTCACGCGTTTGTAAATGAGATCGACGTGTATGCACGCGATTTGAAAGCGATCAACGTGTTACGACCGGAAACCGATCCGATGTTGTTCGCCAAAGGGATTACCAGCAACGTGTTGGTTTAAATTGAAAGCGCGCGATAACTTCCGTAAGGTCGCCATTCGTGGCGACCTGGTGCGCATAAATGCGCACCCTACGAAAAACGCACCAATCCTTTGTAGGGTCGCCATTTATGGTGACCGAAAGATGCTTAACTGACGCGAATTAAGCAATGTATTGCGCATTATTTTTACGCGATTTTCCTGGAGGTTTGCACGGCGCTCGCCAGCTTCAGCGACTCCGCGGGCACCTGATGAGCGAACAGCTGGGTGGTCAAATAACTGCTGCCGCCGTCGGCCAGTAACACCACGATGCGCTTGCCGTGATTCTCCGGTCGCGCCGCGACCTGTTGCGCCGCCCACAACACGGCACCCGACGAATCCCCAACCAGCACGCCTTCGCTCAGCGCCAGCTGACGCGCCGCCGCATAGGCTTGCCAGGTTTCCACCGCAATCACCTCATCGTAAACCCGGTGATCGAGATTGGCAGGAATACGCTCCGGCGTCTGGTTGCTAAACGCATGGACGCCGGTGATCTCCAGCGGATCCGGACGCAGCTCGCTCGGCTGTGAACCCACACCCGGTTCCACGGCAATCACCTGTAAGCCGGGATGCTGCTGTTTGAGATAACGTCCGGTGCCAGAGAGCGTGCCGCCGGTGCCGACGGCGGCGATAAAGATATCCAGCTCGCCTCCGCTGTCGCGCCAGATTTCCGGCCCGGTAGTGCGCTCGTGTACCGCCGGATTGGCCGGATTATCCAGTTGCAGCAGAAAATGCACTTCCGGCTCTGCGGCGGTGACCTGCTCGGCCAACCATTTGGTGGCGGCGACGAAATCGCCGTTGCTGGCATCGTAAAATTCTTTAAAGCCTTCAATGGTGCTAAACGGCACCACTTCGGCACCGTAGGCCTGAATGATCTGGCTGCGTTCGATGCTGACGAAATCATTGATGTAGACGCGGAACTTGTAGCCTTTTGCCGCCGCAATCGCCGCTAAACCAATGCCGGTATTGCCGCTAGTGGTTTCAACCAGTGTATCGCCGGGCTGAATAAGGCCGTTGCGTTCTGCGGCTTCAATCATGCTGAGGGCAATGCGATCTTTCACACTGTGATTAGGGTTGAACAGTTCCAGTTTGGCGATTAAATCAGCCTGAATCTCCTGCTGCTGCGCATAGCGCGACAGACGAAGCAGCGGTGTGTTACCAATCAGTTCGGTGATAGAAGCGGAAATCTTTGCAGCCATAATCGACCTCGGAAATAGATGATTTGAACCTGATTAATTGCGCGATAAATCGCGCCGCTACGGATGCGTGCACATACTGTAGCGGCGCAATTTATTGCGCAATCTGTGTGCTTACCATTTCACCGCGCTGCGCTGCCACGACAGCAGGCGGTCACGCACCAGAAACAGCAGGGAGATCAGTGATGAGAACAGCAGTGCCATGACGATCAACGCGGCGTACATATTGGCGTAAGCCGCCCAACCTTGTGCCCACTGCAGATACCAGCCGAGCCCGGACTTCACGCCCATCATCTCCGCCGCCACCAGCACCGAAAACGATGCGCCCAAACCCATAAACAGGCCGACAAACAGATGCGGCAGCGCGGCAGGCACCGCCACACGCAAGACGAGAAACAGCGAATTGGCACCCAGCGTGCGCGCCACATCGTAATAACGGGTATCAACGCTGGAGACACCTGACCACGTCAGCACCGTCACCGGGAACCAGGTCGCCAGCGCGATCAGGAATACCGCCGCCGAGAAGCTCGACGGGAAGAAGTAGAGCGACAACGGCAGCAGCGCAGTTGAAGGCACCGGACCAAGAAAGCGCAGAATCGGATGCACCCAATAACCCAACCCGCGCGACCAGCCAATCGCCACGCCGGTAATGAAGCCGACCACGCTGCCGTAGATAAAGCCGAAGGCCAGCAGACGCAGCGAATTGAGTACGCTATCCAGCAGGCGCGGCCAGTCGGTGGCGTAGGCTTCTACCAGCGCACGCGGCGGGGCGAAGAAGGGCGCGGGCAGCAACCCCAGTTTGCCGGTGACGGTTTCCCACAGGCCAATCAGCAGCGCCAGCACCATCAGCCAGGGACCGCTGCGCTTGAGTGGCGCGCGCAGCGTCAGTCGCGGGAACAGGCCTGAGGCAATCGTCAGCCCGGTGAGAATGAGCGCTATGGCGGCAAACAGCTCGTGCGTTTCATTAACAAAGCGCGGGGCGGCAAAGCCCTGCGGTTTATCCGGCACCGCCACCATCAGCGCTACCAGCGCCCACCACAGCAGGAGTGCCCCCCAAACCGCCGGTTGAATGCGGCGCGGCACATCGTGGTTGCGGGCAATCGTCAGGGTTTCACTGGCCATTCTCGTCTCCTTAGCTGGACATGTTGCTCATGTGCGCCATGTTGCTGGCGTGTTGATGGGCCGCTTTAGCGGGCAGCAGCTCCGGCACATAGTGCTCAGCGAAGCGCTGCGCATCGGTCTCCGGACGGATCACGTTGATTTGTTTTAGCTCATTGATATACACCGCCACTTCTTTGCGCAGCTGCACGCCAGTGGAGTGATGACTATGTGTGTGCTCTTTTAGCATCGCGGCTATATCCTCAACCGCCACTGAGCCCGGCACAAACGGCTGGAAGATTTTCGCTGTCTCCTCCGGATGCTCGGCGGTCCACTGCTGCGCATCGACAATTGCCTGCGTGATGGCGCGCGCGGTGGCGGGATCGTCACGCACCAGCGAGCCGCGCAGGCCCAGCACGCAGCAGGTTAGGTTGGCGTATTCGCCTTTTAGGTTGTTATCCACTTCCACCAGGTCGTGCTGCTTCTTCAGCAGCCAGCCCTGCGGATCGTCAGTGGCCAGCGCCTGCACTTCGCCTTTGCGCAGCGCTTCGCCAAACAGGTCAGGTGGATATTGTAACCAGTTAACCTGTTTATCGGGGTCGATGCCCTGTTTCGCCAGCTGAATGGCGAAGAAGTTGCGAATCGGACTGGCCTGATCGCTCACCGCCACCGATTTACCCACTAAATCTTTCACATCGCGAATACCACTGTTCTGCGGGGCGAGTAAACGCATGCAGCCGCCGTGCGTGCCGACCGTGAGGTCAACATCAAAGCCTTGCTCCAGCGGCTTCAGCCAACGCAACGCCATGCCAATCCCGCCATCGGCCTGTCCAGTGGCAATCGCCTGTAACAGCGCATCGGTTGGGCCACTGAAGTTCACCGGTTCCACATTCAGGCCGTACTTTTTAAAGAAACCTTGTTTCAGCGCCACCGAAATCGGTGACTGACACACTGCGGTTTGTCCCCACGCTAGCTTGATGGTTTTGAGGGATTTATCGTCGGCAAACACCTTGCTGCTCAGCAACGGATTCACCGCCACGCCGGCACTAAAGAGACCCAGGCCACGTAATAATGCACGACGGCTCAGAGAGAATTGTTGAAATGCCATCCTGTCTTCCTTGTAGATAAATTTTACAGGCACTATGGCAAAGGCAATAAGCGCGACCAAATAACATTCCCGCATGACATCATGCAATTTTTCATTATGAATATTTACGGATAAGTTTGCCGAAATGGCTATTTCGAGCAGGCAAAGGTGCGGCTTATGCTTTATTTCTTAGCATATCTTGCAGGAGCATAAATATGGCCACCACCTCGGCGGGTGTGAATATAGCGATTGAGCAGGTTAATCATCACTTCACCTTAGAAGGCGAAGCGTTGCCGGTGCTGGAGAATATTAATTTGCAGGTCAAGGCCGGAGAATTTGTCGCACTGCTGGGGCCGTCCGGTTGCGGCAAATCGACGCTTTTGCGTCTGCTGGCCGGACTGGAACCCCCAACCAGCGGTTTACTGGCGGAAGAGGGCAAGGCGATCACCGCGCCCGATCCGTCGCGCGTGGTGGTGTTTCAAGATCCAACACTCTATCCGTGGCGCAATGTCTATGACAACGTTGGCCTCGGCCTGCAGATTCGGGGTGAAAGTCGCCCCCTGCGTGAACAACGCATTAATGCCATGCTGGATCGCGTTGGGCTCAGGCAGTTTGCCCGCGCCTGGCCGCATCAGCTCTCCGGCGGGATGGCGCAGCGTGCAGCGCTGGCTCGTGCGCTGGTCAATGTGCCGCGTTTGCTGATCCTCGATGAACCGCTCGGCAAGCTCGATTCACTGACGCGGTTGCGTATGCAGCAGGAGATTGTCGATCTGTGGCAGGAGCAGCAGTTCACCACGCTAATG
This sequence comes from Pantoea sp. X-Soil-ISGK-421, assembly GCF_059730785.1. NCBI lineage: Bacteria > Pseudomonadati > Pseudomonadota > Gammaproteobacteria > Enterobacterales > Erwiniaceae > Pantoea > Pantoea sp. X-Soil-ISGK-421. The sequence continues at coordinate 289,688 of NZ_AP035980.1, forward strand.
GTAACGCACGACGTGGAAGAGGCGCTGGTGATGGCTAATCGCGTGGTGGTGTTCAGCCCAAGACCGGCAAAAGTGGTGGATGTGATCGCGGTTAATCTGCCGTGGCCACGCCGTCGCGACGATCCACAACTGGTGGCACTGCGTAGCCGTATTCTGGATTTATTGGGGGCGGATCGGGTGGCGGCGTGACGTTGGTCGCCAGCAATGGCGACCTTACAACGGCTTCGTAGGGGCGCCATTTATGGCGACCTTATAGCACTAACCCTGCGTGGCCCGACAACTGGCCAGAATATCATCCGCAGGCTGATATTCACGGGTCTGAATCCCCGTTAATCCCAGCAGGGTGGAGAACAGATTATCCTGCGAATAACCCTGATGCATCGCGAGCTTATCGACACAGCTTTTACTCACGCCATAGCGCTGTTGATAATCCGGTGATAACCAAATCAGCATCGGCACATGTTTCTGCACATCAGGCGCAATTGCATACGGCATACCGTGCAAATAGGCACCGTTTTCACCTAAAGATTCACCGTGATCGGAAAGATAAACCAGGCTGGTGGTAAAGTGATCCTGATGCGCTTTTAGCACATTAATCGCTTTATCGATAATGTAATCGATATACAGAATAGTGTTGTCATAAGTATTCACCAGCTGCTGTTGCGAACAATCCTGAATTTGATTGGTATCGCACGTCGGCGTGAATTTTTTAAACTGTGGCGGATAGCGGTTGTAATAGGTTGGGCCGTGACTGCCAATGGTATGCAAAACAATTACGCCGTTGCCTTTGAGGTTTTTAATATAATCCTCAATGCCGTTGAATAACACCTCGTCATAACATTCCCCATCGTGACACATATTCGCCAGATTCAGACTGGTCATATCCTGATGCGGCACGCGGTCGCAGGCACCTTTACAGCCGCCGTCATTGTCTTGCCATAAAACCTGCACACCGGCACGCTGGATAATATCGAGCATGCCTTCCTGATGATCAGCGAGCTGATCGTCATAATGTGCGCGCGGCATATTAGAGAACATACAAGGCAAAGAGACCGCAGTAGCCGTGCCGCAAGACTGGGTATTTGGAAAATAAGAGACATCATCTTTCGCCAGCAACGGCGTGGTTTCACGGCCATAACCATTCAGCTGGAAATTCACCGCGCGCGTGGTTTCACCCACCACTAAAATCGTCAGGTTTTTCTTTGCACCCGCCAACATTGCTGGTTGTTGTTTGGCGTCTAAACCAATTTTTACCAGCGGCAGATTAGCGGTGCGGCTGTGGTGGTACCAGGAAAGCGTCGCCACGATCGAATTGGAAGGACTGAGCGATTTAATCAGCTCTTTTTGATTACGGAACAGCGAGGCGTAATCTTTATAGAAAAACGTCGCCACCAAGGCGATGCAGATTATCGACACGACGATGGACGCAGCGCGTTTGGCGATGTTTTTCCAGAGAGGTTGGCTATTATTGATCCCAATCCAGAAAACCAACAGGGCCGCGAGCAAGCCGCTGCCACCCAGGGTAATAATTAACTTGGGTGACAATAAGGCAAAGGATTCTGACGGTGTGGTATCCAGAATATTCACGATCATCGAGCGATCGATAACGATACCGAAGGTCCAGATGAAATATTGCGCCGCAGCCGCAACCAATATAAACAGCGCGAGAATCAGCCGATCGAGCCACACAAAGGAGGCGAGCGTGGCAATAATATTGATTACGCTAAAGGCCACTAGCGGCATGGAGGCGAAGACGGCTATTGTGCGCAGCGTATCAAGCGGCATCGCTTCAATCACCTGACGATAAAAGGCAATATTCAGGAACACCGCAATATAAAGTGAAAATAGCGTAATAAAGGTCAGCCGACTTAGCGTCGGTCTTTTGCGCAGCGAAAATATCATTGGTCCATCCATAAAAGCTCAGATGGGCCTAGCTTAAGCAGTGAAGGTTAAGTAAACCTTAATTTAGAACCAGATGGCCAGAAAGCTCACTACGGTGAACACACTTACAACGACGGCCAAAAATTCACTGAAGGGTCGGGACATCATCGATTTCATAAAAATTTCCTCTTAGGTTGAGGACATTTTCATTTCTGAAGATTAAGTGAACCTTAGTATGAGAATAAATGACATTACGCGGCTTAATTGCACACAGCTGTCGGTCGGCGAGTTTATCCACCCTGATCGCCGCGGGTATAACGCGCAGATGCAGTTGACGTTATGAGAGCAGGGATCAATTAGGGCAGCCTTTATGGATTATTGGGCTGCCCGAGTGACTGAAACGCATGTATTCAGGAATATTTATGATGCTGGCTGAACAATCTGCATCTGTTCCTTGTTCATACGACCGCCAAACACGGTTAATCGGGCCAGTGCTGTATCCATTTCACTCAATTCAGCTGCAGTAAATCGAATATTTACCGCACCCAGATTTTCATGCAGATGATTGATATTTCGGGTGCCAGGGATCGGCACAATCCAGGGTTTCTGCGCCAGCAACCATGCGAGTGCAATCTGAGGAGGCGTGGCATTTTTTTCCGCCCCGATTTTTCTTAGCAGATCAACAAACGGCTGATTAGCTGCCAGGTTTTCAGGTGAGAATCGTTCAAAGCCTGTCCGAAGATCTTTTTTTGCATCAAAATGGGATCGCGCGTTCAGTGCTCCGGTTAAAAAACCCATGCCAACTGGGCCCCAGGGAACAAAGCCAATCCCCAACGCTTCACAGGTTTGCAGAACGCCGTTGTGTTCCGGGTCGCGGTTCATCACTGAGTACTCAGTCTGTACTGCCGCTACCGCTTGAACAGCATGAGCGCGGCGAATAGTTTCAGGGCTGGCTTCGGAAAGACCAAAATGCAGGATTTTGCCTTCGCTTATCAGATCTTTGATGGTGCCGGCGACGTCTTCAATCGGCACGTTGGGATCAACCCGATGTTGATAATAAAGGTCAATACGATCGGTTTTCAGGCGGCGAAGGGATTCTTCAACAACCTGACGAATATGCCGAGGCTGACTGTTTAGTCCACCGTTTTTGATATCGAAGCCAAATTTACTGGCAATGACCACCTGATCACGAATCGGCGCTAATGCTTCTCCAACCAGCTCTTCGCTGGTATAGGGACCATAAACTTCCGCCGTATCGAAGAATGTCACGCCCTTATCATGTGCTTCACGCAATGTGCGGATACCCTGTTGACGATCGGCCGCCGGTCCGTAATTGGCACTGATGCTCATACAGCCTGCACCCAGTGCTGAAACGGTAAGGTTGCCGAGTTTTCGCATTGGCATAATGTCTCCTGCTTGCGATGGATGGTTAGTGTTCTGTGCCCCGGAAGCGAGGGATATGGAGGCCCCCCACGACAGCGAGCTGACCGCCATGCCTGCGCTTATCACTGCTGTCCGGGAGATGAAACTGCGTCGACTCATTGTTCCTGCCGACGTTGATAATGCCGCTGACGAAGCATCGAACTTTTCTACTTTCATGATTATCTCCAGAGGGAAAATGGCATTAAGCGGCAGCGCTGAGTTAAGGCTGACGGTGGCAAATAAAAAGAGAGAATTATTCCGCCCAGTTCTTTAGCCAGTACGCATAAGCAACGGGTAATACTGACTCTGGCGAATTGATCTGAAGTTCCCGTGCAGCATGGAATACCCAATGGGGATTGGCCAAAAGCGTGCGGGCAAAAAACACCAGGTCAAGTTTTGCATCCTGGATAAAGTCGTTAGCATCGCTGGCTTTGGTGATCATCCAACTGGTTGCAACGGGGAGACCGGTTTCTCTGCGAACCCGTTCAGCGTAGGGAACCATGAAATTTGGACCCCAGGGTACCTGTTCATCGGGAGTTGAGAGCGCTAACCCAACATCAGCAAAGTCGATCCCAGCTTTTTTCAGCCATCGAATGACTTCCAGGGATTCAGCAAAACTGTGTTCAGGACAGGCATCAAATTCAATGACACCGAGTCGGGCGGTGAGTGGCAGATGTGCAGGCCAGACAGATTTCACGGCCTCGACCACATCAAGCATAAAGCGTGCACGGTTCGCTAAAGAACCGCCATACTGATCTTCACGAAGGTTGGTTTTTGATGACAGGAATGTTTGTGCCAGAAAGCCGTGTGCAAAATGAAGTTCAAGCCATTCAAATCCAGCTTCCGCAGCGCGGCACGCGGCCTCTTTAAAAGCATGAATGGTATGCTGGATCTCTTCGCAAGACATCTCATGCGGAACATAGTCGCTACCTTCTACGTAAGGCACTGCGCTGGCAGCAACGGGGACCCATGCCTTTGGATCCTGCTGATCCAAAGGAGCGCCACCTTGCCACGGCGGCGTGCACCCTGCTTTTCTGCCCGCATGCCCAAGCTGAATTCCCGCTACCGCTCCGGCTTGTTTGATGGCGGTAACAACGGATGCGAATCCTTCAGTGTGAGCATCACTCCACAGACCAAGATCACCTGGTGTAATTCGCCCTTCTGGCAAAACGGCGGTTGCCTCAACGATGAGTAAACCCACGCCACCGTTTGCCAGCATCGAATAATGCGACTTATGCCAGTCATTAATGAAGCCACCGTCAGCCTGATATTGGCACATCGGTGACGCGACGATTCTATTGCGAAGGGTAGTGTCTTTGAGCGTGTAGGAATCAAATAAACCAGGCATCTTTCGTCTCAGCTTTTCAGGTTAAGTGTTGACCTATTATGGGATGGCTATTGCTTGTTAGGCTTGTCGGATCTGCCGAGAGAATTGCCTAAAACGATGCATGTGCCTCAACGAGTACATTTTGAATTTTACTGATGTTAAAATCACCTGACTGAATCTACGGCGATGGGTGGGCTTAAATGGTCGATAATAATGTGAATTCTGGCCTTGGAAATTTGGCTGCGCTGATTAGCAGGATTGCCCAAAACGAGGGCGATCACGTGACGGCTATAGCCTCACTTTCTGTTCATCGTCGCGATATGCCAACGTTGCCCGTGCACTGTATTTATCAGATGGGTTTAGGTGTAGTGGTGCAGGGAGCAAAAGAGATCATGCTGGCGGGAAAACTAACGCATTACAGCGCGGGTGAGTCCTTGCTGACGACGATCGATTTGCCGGTGGTATCGCATGTAACGCAGGCTAGCCAGCATGAGCCATTTTTAGGAATGATGTTAACGTTTGATCCTCGCATGGTGATGCAGATTGCCGCGCTGATGCCGCCGGCGAAGCCTGGTAGGGAGATATCACTCAATCCACTGTCTGTCGAACCTTTGGATGAGGGGTTGATTAATGCGTTAAGCCGCTTAATTACGTTACTGGATGAGCCGGATTTAATAACTCACCTGGAACCCCTGATTCAGCAAGAAATTGTTATGCGCCTATTGGCCAGCAACCATGGTCCACTACTAAGGCAAATAGCCACGGCCGGTTCGCCAAGCCAGAATATTTCGAAGATCGTTGGCTGGCTAAAACAAAACTTCACACGGCCTATTAGCATGGATGAACTGGCTGCGAATGCTTTCATGAGCCCATCGACTTTTCGCCAGCATTTTCGCTCAATGACGGGGGTGAGTCCCTTGCAGTACCAGAAAAAGCTGCGATTGCAGGAAGCCAGGCAACAGATGTTGAGCAAGAATCTTGATGCCAACAGCGCAGCGTTAACTGTTGGCTATGAAAGTGCGTCGCAGTTTAGCCGCGAATACAGACGCGAGTTTGGCGAATCTCCGCAACGGGATATCAAACGCACGCGTTTGAATGGAGAGGGCTAAGTCGATAACTGCTTGATTACAGACTCTATCCGCTGCGCAGCAACCCAAACAGCCAATCGTTATGCCATGCATTTCTCAGCCAGTAACTTTCGCGCAGTTCACCCTCCAACACGAAACCGACTTTTTCCAGCAATCGACGTGACGGCATATTGCCTGCAGTGACGGTGGCGCTCAGGCGATGGATGCCGCCGTCGCTGAATGCATAGTCACAAATCGCCTGAAGCGACTCGTGTGCATAGCCTTTGCCTTGCGCTTCTGGTGCGAACAGAAAGCCGACTTCGGCGCAGTCATTTTCACGATGGATATAGCCGCTGACGCCGATGCGATTACCCGTCTGTTTTTCACGCACCACCAGACAAAGCCAATGCTCGCTCTGCGGCGACCAGATCGGCAATCTTGCTGAAAAGTCTGCGAGAATTTTTTCTTCTGTTTTTTGGTCAGCGACGTAGTGCATAACGTCTGGCGAGAGCTGGAGTTGACGGAAGAAAGCCCAGTCGGCCTCCTCAATCTGCGAGCAGGTGAGTCTGGAGGTTTCAAGATGCAGTTTCGTAGGCAATGTTCACCTTCGGTAACAGGACAAGGAGGATGAACCTATTTTAGAACGCACTTAACGTAGCGGCGCAATTTATTGCGCATCATCTGGAGGTGCGCGGAGTCGCCTTTGCTATGCGCGATAAATCGCGCCGCTACGGATTTGTACCAGGCTCGGTATACGCGGATTTTTTATTGCTCAAACCTTAACGCCACGCCAAACGCCTGCCCGGCACCGACGATAATCGCGGACTCTTCTTCGCGGAACGGTACGTCGCCGAGCAGCAGGCTGGCTTTCACCTTGCGCAGATCCGTGGTACGCAAGCTCAATCCCGCCATGCGCGCGCTGCCATCGTAATCGATCGGTAAACCAGCGAAGCGCTGCGTCACGTATTCTGCGGCGGCAAAGCGCACCGTCGCTACGCCCGCTTTGAGTATAAACGCACCTTCCTGACAGGCGGTGAGCTTATCGGCGCCAAACAAACGGCTGTAAGGTTGCGCGGCAGCAGCGGGATCCTGAGCAACCACCACAAATTCAACGATATCGCTCACGCCATTGGGATGAACGCGCCACGCGTCCTGCCATACCGAATCCGGCGTGTCGTGTTGGCAAAAGAAGCTGCGACCATTTGCAACCAGCGACGGGCGCAGCCGCACGGTGCGGAAGCGCGCTTCCTGCTCGGTGCCATCCGGCAAGGTTACCGGACGGAAAAAGCTCGCCGGCAAATCGCCGTCGATGTCCTGACTCTCCAGATAGCGCCACACCGCATCAGCATCTTCGGTTTTCCACACTAAACCGCTGAGACCCATCGGTGACTGCCACAAATCCTGGCGCAAATTGCCACGCCCGGCTTCAAAACCTAATAACTCCAGATAGTTATCACCAAATATCGCCAGATGATTGCTGGAGCCGAGCGAATGATGGCCGCGCTCGGTCAACTGAAATCCGAGTCGACGAAACAGTGCGCTGGCATCATCCAGCTGGTTGGCAACGTTAATCACCACATGGTCGAGACGTGGAACAGGTACTGAAATCGCCATCGCTTTTCTCCTTGCTCTCATGGTCACGATGCCAGCGCCTGTTGTTGACGCAGCATGTGTAGCGCGCGCTGGGCCAGCTCGGTGAAGTAATGCACCGCCGGTTCCAGCATTGCTTCATCCGGATCGAAACCGGCGTGATGCAGGCCAAATTCACTGGCGCTGCCAATGCTCACGAACGCACCGGGATGCTGTTGCAGGTAGAAGGCGAAGTCTTCCCCCCCCATCTGCGGTGTGCCAACTAACGTTTGATAGCCGTGATCCGCTGCTACATCCAGCGCGAAATCGGCCCATTCCGGTGTGTTCACCAGCGAGGGCGGGCCTTCCTGCCACACCAGCTCCGCCTGCGCGCCAAATCCGGCGGCGATCCCATTAATCAGCGCTGCTATTCTCTGCGGGATTTGCGCGCGAATCGCTGCGTTATGGGTGCGCACCGTGCCTTCCAGTTCCACCGTTTGTGGCAGCACGTTCCAGCTGTTGCCTGCGGTGAAGCGCGTCACGCTGACGACAACCGATTCCAGCGAACTGAACACGCGGCTCGGCAGCGTTTGCAGCGTGGTGACGATGTGGCTGCCAATCACGATGCTATCGATGCCTTCATGCGGACGCGCGGCGTGTGCGCCTTTGCCGGTAATAGTGATCTGGAAGCGATCGACATTGGCATAATAGGCGCCGCCGCGCGTGCGCAGTGTGCCCGTGGGCAGATCTGGCGCGTTATGCAGCCCGAAAATCGCCTGCACATCTTGCAGCGCACCCGCCGCCAGCAGCTGTTTCGCGCCGGTAAAAATCTCCTCGGCAGGCTGAAACAGAATACGCACGCGACCGGGTAATTCAGATTCGATGCGTTTTAGCTGCTGTGCGACGCCCAGCATCACGCTGCTGTGCAGATCGTGGCCGCAGGCGTGCATCACGCCCGGCTGCTGGGAGCGCCACGGCTGGTCGGTTTGCTCGTCGATCGGCAGGGCATCGATGTCGGCACGCAGCGCAATCAGCGGTTGGCCGTGACCGATTTCTGCCACCACACCGGTTTTCAACGCCAGCGGCAGCAGCTTGACGTTCAATTCCTGCAGCCAGCGGGTAAGTCGCTCGGTGGTGGCAAATTCCTGATCCGACAGCTCGGGATGCTGATGCAGCTCGCGTCGCCAGCGCACCAACTGTTGATGGGAAAGATCCGTCATGGTCATCCTTGTGTTTGTGCAGGTAAAAAAGGTTCGCCCAGCGTCAGCATCAGACGGTTCGCCCAGGCGAAGAAGGCGGCGGACTGAATCAGGTCCAGCAGCTCTAGCGTGCTGAATCCCTGATCGCGCAGCGCGTGCAGCTGTTTCAGGCTAGTGGCGGCGGGTGTGATCGATAAGGTGGCAACCAGATCAATCTGCGCTGCCCAGCGGGCCGATTGTCCGTGCGCCAGCTCAGCGCCGGGCGCGACATTCAGCAGCTTCTGCACCGCGGGTTCATCTTTGGAGAGCTGGCTGGCTTTACGCGCATGCACCGAGGCACAGTAGATGCAGCCGTTGACCTTGCTCACTACCGTGGCGGCGAGTTCGCGTTCGGCACGCGAAAGGCCACCGGCGGTATAGAAGATGCCTTTATCGGTCAGGGTGCGTTGCTCAAGCAGCGGCTGATTACGGCCCAGCAGGCGGAAGTAATCGGAATCACTATGGCCGAATTTCGCCAGTGTGCTCTGCTCTTCAGGGCTAAATTCATGCAAGGGTTTCGCCGCCAGCCACGGCTCCCAGCCGAGTTCCTGTTGGGTAAATGCGGTGAGGGCAGTTTTACCCCTCACGGTGAGCGGCGCATCATGCCATTTACCCGCTACCGCATGCGGCTGCGTGGCGGTCTCTTCGCCGTTGAGCAAACGCAAACCCGCGAGTAAGCGGCTCTGGAAGCTGACAAACGCAACCAGCTGCGCCAGCGTGACGATACCGCGCGGCGACCAACCGGCACGTTGCAGCGTCTCGATGTGCTGCGGCGCGGCATCCACCGGGTGCAGGCTCAGCAGTTCAGCAAACGTTAAACCGGCATCGAAGCGTGCGCCGTGCGGCTGATTCGGCTGCCGGTAATGTGCTTCGAGGCGTGATGCGCCATGCCAGGCCGCCACCTGCGCGGCGAGGGCGAAGCGTTCAGCCAATGGCAAATCTTCATCATCTTGTGTAAACAAAAAGTCATAGCTGCCTTGCGTATGTTGCGTGGCAGCATGGCGCTCGGCGCGGGCTTGCGCCAGTTCAGACGTAGGATCGATATCCGCCAGCGCGGCGAGTAAATCTGTCGGTTGAGACATAAAATTCTCCAGTTAAAGCATGAGTAGGTCGCCATAAATGGCGTAATGCCGTTCAGCTAAGCGCAACATCAAACCACCGCACATTTCGTAGCGGCGCGATTTATCGCGCAATGAATTGCGCCGCTACAAGGTGTGCGCTCAGTAACGTGAGTATTCATCTGTGTACCTTCATGCACACCGACTTAGCCACGCAGCGTGGGCGCGATATGGTCGGCAATCAATTCAATGGAACGCAGAATGTCGGCGTGTGGCGGATCGATGGAGTGCACCTGGAAACTGATATCGGTGACGCGTTGCAACACGGTGTCTGCCAGCAGGGATTGCCGCACCCGTTCGGTATCGCCGAAGTGCGCATCTAACTGGCGCGTCTGCTCATCCAGCGTGTGGCCAACCACATATCCTGATTCGCGGAAATGCTGCGCCTGACGCTGCAAGCCCGGCTCGGCAAGGCGACGCGCGTAGTCGTTGGAATCGGCGACAAAGGCGGTGCGCGAGGCCAGAATGCGCGGCGCAATGCCCGCCGGTAATGCGGCAAGATAAGCATCGATCATCGGGTTCTGGATTTGATCGAGCGCTAAATCCGGCTGACCCGCCGGACGCGGCTGGGTGCGCGACAGCATCAAACCGTGCCCGGCTTGCCCGGCGCGCGCGGCGCCTTCCACCGAGAAAGTGGCAATCCACACGCGTTGTGCCAGCGTCGGTGCAGCGGGATAGAGATGATTATCCGGATGTCCCAGCGTATCGCCGCGCCATGCGCTGAGCAGCTGATGAAGATGATCGGCAAACACGCTGGTGCGTTGGTCGATGGTGATGCCAAACGGCAGAAACGAGGTCGCGGTGCCGCCCGATCCTAAACCTACCTCCAGGCGACCATTACTGAGCAGGTCCAGCACCGCCGTATCTTCAGCCACGCGCAGCGCATTCTCCATCGCCAGCGTGACGATACCGGTGCCAAGGCGAATCGTGCGGGTGTGTGCGGCAACGTGTGCCAGGAACAGCAACGGCGACGGCAAGCCGCCTTCTTTCTCATGAAAGTGATGCTGAGCAATCCACGCGCTGTCAAAACCGGTGCGCTCGGCGTGCTGAATCTGCTCGGTTGCCAGGCGATAGCGCTGCTGTGCGGTGGTGTCATCCAGCAGGCGGGTGAAAAAACCAATGCGTTTGCGCGTCATGCAGACTCCTTAATCAGCGGGCGGAAAGCCGGAATTGCGTCAATCAGCGATCGGGTATACGGATGCTGAGGCGCGTTAAAAAGCGTGACGGTGTCACCTTGCTCCACCACTTCACCCGCGCGTAGCACGGTGACGCTGTGTGCAATGCGGCGCACGGTTGCGAGATCGTGGGTGATGAACAGATAGGTGAGGCCCAGCTCACGTTGCAGTTGTTGCAGCAGGTGCAGAATCTGCGCCTGCACCGTGACGTCCAGCGCCGAGGTGGCTTCATCCAGCACCAGAATCGCCGGTTGGATAATCAGGGCGCGGGCGATGGCTACACGCTGACGCTGGCCGCCGGACAACTCGCGCGGTTGGCGTTGCAATAATTCCAGCGGCAGCGCCACGCGCTGCGCTACGGCTTCGACGCGTTCGCGCCGCTCGTTATGGCTTAGCTGCTCAAAGTTACGCAGCGGTTCCTCAATGATGGCGAACAGTGTCTGGCGCGGATCGAGGGAGGCAAAGGGGTTCTGATAAACAAACTGAATCTTGCGGCGCAGTTGACGTTGCGCTTCACCGCGCAGCGCGGTGGCGTCAATCCCATCAATCACCACGCGACCGCTGTCGGCCTGCTCAAATCCCAGCAGAATGCGCGCCAGCGTGGTTTTACCCGAACCGGATTCGCCGACCAACGCGTGGGTGGTACCGCGCGCCACGCTAACGCACACCGCTTTGGCGACCTGCAGCTGCTGCTGGCGACCGAGGGCAAACTGTTTATTGATGTTCGAGAGCTGGATCGCGGGCGACGAAAAGTTGGCTTTGGCGGGCACCGCCAGCGCGCTGTCGCCCGGATCGGCGTCTTGTAACAGTTGTCGCGTGTAGGGATGTTGCGGCGCGGTGATCACCTGCGCCGCCGGGCCTTGTTCCTGCACTTCGCCATGACGAAATACCAGCAGACGATCGGCGCGTTCTGCTGCCAATGCCAAATCGTGCGTGACAAACAGCACCGCCGTGCCGGATTCGCGGCGCAGCACATCCAGCAGATCGAGAATGCGTTTTTGCACCGTCACATCCAACGCGCTGGTGGGTTCATCGGCAATAATAATCTGCGGACGTAGGGCGAGGGCGATGGCAATCAGCACGCGCTGTTTCATGCCGCCGGAGAGCTGATGCGGATACTGTTTTAAGCGCTGTTCCGGATGGCTGAGACCGACCTTTTGCAACAGCTCGAGCACGCGTAGCTGGCGTTCGGCTTTGCTGATTCTCAGGTGTAGCTGCAGCATTTCACCGACCTGATCGCCGATCGTTTTTACCGGATTGAGCGAGTTGCCGGGATCCTGCGGTACTAAGCTGATGCTGACGCCACGCAGGCTATCAAGGCGTTTGGACGACCAACCGGCGATATCGGTGCCGTTCAGCACTATCTTGCCGCTATCACGGCGGCCGTTTTCCGCCATCAGACCAATAATGGCCTGTGCGGTGGTGGTCTTGCCGGAGCCGGATTCACCGACCAGCGCCACCATTTCACCAGGCTGTAACTCAAAGCTGACGTTGTGAACCACCGCGCGCCACTCGCCGCGCTGGCGATAACTCAGGGTTAAATTTTCGATGGCTAATAACGCGCTCATGCGTCACCTCCGGCCAGTTGACGGCTGATGCGATTGGCGGCCAGTACCACGGCGACCACCACCATGCCAGGGAAGGTGGTGAGCCACCACGCAGTGGCCAGATAATTGCGTCCTTCGGCGATCAGTAATCCCCACTCAGGCGTCGGCGGCGGCGTGCCGTAGCCCAGGAAACTGAGGGTAGATAACGCCAGGATTGCCTGACCAAACTGCAAGGCGGCAAAGGCGATCACCGCCGTCAGCGAGTTAGGCAAAATGTGACGCCACAATACGCGCCAGAAACTGCCGCCGCTGCCGTAGGCCGCTTCGACGAATTCACTGCGGCGCACGCGCACCACTTCACCGCGCGCAAGGCGAGCAAAGCTGGCAATAGAGGCGATGCCTACCGCCAGCGCGGCGTGTACGGTGCCGAAGCCCAGCAGAATCAGAATGCTGAGCGACAGCAGCAGAGAGGGAATCGACAGCAGCACATCGACTAAGCGCATCAGCCAGTTCTCGGTGCGCCCGCCAATCGCGCCCGCCAGAACGCCGAGCGTGGTGCCGCCAATCAACCCCATCGCCACGGCTGCGACCGCCGCCGACAGCGACTGAGACGCACCGTAAATAATGCGCGCGTAAAGATCGCGGCCTAGCTGATCGGTGCCGAGCCAGTAAGCGGCCTGTGGCGGCAGACGCTGCGCGCCGGGGACGCCTTCAGTTGGGCTGAAATGGGTAAACAAGCCAGGCGCAAACGCCGCCAGCAGCGCCAGCAGCATCACGCCCCACGCCAGCCACAATCCCGGCTGGAGGGGGAGCACGCGTAACGCACGCGCGTTGCCATTGCTTTGACGCGCAGTTGAGTAATCGACCAGACTCATCGGTTGCCTCCGGCAATAGATTGCAGACGCGGATCGAACAGCGGCATCAACGCATCGACCAGCAGGTTAATCAGCACAAACGCCAGCGCAGAGATCATCACCACCGCCTGTAACACCGCGACGTCCTGATTATTCACCGCCTGCTGCGTCAACTGTCCGACGCCGCTCAGGCCAAACACGGTTTCGGTTATCAGCGCACCGGCAATCAGCTCACCGAGTAGCAAGCCCGCGACATTCAGCACCGGTAGCAGCGCATTGCGCATCACGTGATGCCACAGCACGTGGCTTTCGCTGGCGCCTTTGGCACGCGCCACCGCCACGAACGGCTGGGTTGAGACCTGATCGATGCTGCGCAACAGAATTTGCGCCAGCGGGGCGGAAATCGGAATCGCCACGGTAATCACTGGCAGGATCAGGCCTTGCAGGGCTGAAGGATTGATCACTGGAATCCAGCGCAGTTGGAAAGAGAACAGCTGAATCAACGCGATGCCAAGCCAGAAGGTGGGCAGCGAGATAAACAGCGCCGGCACCGATTGCAGCAGCGAACGCAGGAAACGCAGCGCAGGCAAACGCGATAACGCCGCCAGCGTAAAGGCGATAAGCGTCGCCAGCGCAAAGCCGAGCAGTGCCAGTTGCAGCGTAGCGGGCAGATTGCTGATCAGCTGTTCACTGACCGGCACGCCCGCCTGCACCGAGTAACCAAAATCGCCGCGCAGCATCGCCAGCAGCGTGTGCACGTACTGCTGCCAGAGCGGATTATCCGCGCCGTAAGCCAGGCGCATTTCGGCGATTTGATCCGGGCTGAGGCCCAGATCCGGGTTCTGAAACTTGATCAGCACCGCATCGCCGGGCAGCACCTGCAGCAGAAAGAACGACAGGGTAAACGCGGCCCACAGCACCAATACGCTTTGACCCACTCTTCGCAGCAGTGAACGTTGCATCATTGACCCGCCTTAGTGTTTTTCCAGCCACGCGCCGTAGAACGATGGACGACCCACGGCTTCAAAATTCACCCCTTTCAACCACGGCGCACCAGCAAACACCTGCGGCTCTTCAAAGATCGGAATCACATACGCCTGGTCGAGCAGATAACGCTGCGCATCACCGGTCACCGCCAGGCGTTTTGCCGCATCGACTTCGGAGGAGATACTCAACAACAGCGTGTTAAGCTTGTCGTCGCGGAAGTTCTGCACTTTGTCGCTGGAGCCGCCTTTTTGCAGCAGCGCATCGCGGTTTGTCGGATAGAACTGGCTTTTCACCACGTCAGGATCGGCGCGGCCCACTTCGGATACCACCAGCGGGGTTTTCAGCGGATCGAGGTTATCCAGTACGCGGCTGCCGGCGTCACCGGCTTTGACCGCCAGCGCGACGCCAACCTGACGCCATTGCTGCGCCACCAGCTGCAGCACTTCTTTGTTCTGCGGCTGCGGTAGTGATTCGTAAATGGTTAACGCCAGTTTTTTGCCATCTTTCTCGCGGATGCCGTCGCTACCCGGTTTCCAACCCGCGTCATCCAGCAGTTTTTTCGACAACGCGGGATCGAATTTCAGCTTGTCGGCCAGGTTGACGTAACCGGCGGCCGATGTGGCGATCACCGAGGTGGCTTGCGGATAGTTGGGTGAGAACAGGGTTTGCACCACTTGCTGCGCGTTGGTGGCGTGTAGCAGCGCCTGACGCACGTTCACATCGCTGACCAGCGGGTTATCCGGGCGGAAGCTGATGCTGTCGTTGACACCGCGCGTGGGGGCGGCATAAATCGGGAAGTTTTGCTGCTGCGCCTGCTTCTCGTCATAGGCTTGCACCTGACGAATAAAATCGGCCTGGCCGGCCAGCAGCGCGCCGATGCGCACGCTGTCTTCCGGCGTCACAATAAACTTGATGCCGTCGAGATTGGCAGGACCTTGCTGGGCGCTGTTTTTCGGGCCCCACTGGTAATCTTTGCGCGCGGTTAAATCGACTTCGCGCCCGAGTTTTTCATCGCTGACGACAAACGGGCCGGAGCCAATAATATGGCGCGCATCGCCGAGTTGGTCGAAACTACGCTGCAGGGTGCTGAGGGAAACCAGACCTGATCCAATGGTTGCCGTGCCCTGTAAAAAACCGGGTGACGGTTTCCTGAAATAGAATTTCACCGTCTGCGGATCAATAACCTCACTGTGATCGTAATTATTAATCACTTCGGAAACCGGCAGGCGCTGGGCTTTATTTCCCAGACCGTAAGTATCAAAGTTTTTTGCTACCGCATTGGCATCTAATGGCGTGCCGTCGGAGAACGTGACGCCGGGACGAATTTTAAAGGTATATTCGGTTTTATCGGCGTTACTGCTCCAGCTTTCGGCAATCCACGGTTCTACTTTTAAGGTTTCCGGATTCTGCCACGTCAGTTTATCGGTGATTTGATTCAGAATACCGCCATTGGGATAAAAGCCACCGGCGGGTGGATAAAGGTTGGTATGCGCCTGTTGTTCGAGATAAATCAGCGTGCCGCCTTTGACCGGCGTATCCGCCGCGTGGGCACTAAATATCCCTGATAGCAGGGCCAAACTCAGAGCCTGCAAGTGAAAGTGCTTAGTCATGGTGATTCCTTTTTTTATCAATAGCCCGACGGGCGGTTTTCATCATTGAATGCCGCACCCGTGAGTTGAACCAAGGAATTGCACTAAGCTTTTCTGAAAAAGATAAATAGGATTGAAAAAGGTGAAGAGATGTCGTGGCGCTTCTTTACCTCTTTGTTGATATGAACAACGATAGTGCTTATCGCATGTATTGTAGCGGCGCAATTTATTGCGCGATAAATCGCGCCGCTACACAATGTGCGAATATTAAATAACCTGCTCACGCCTTATAAATGCGCGTTGCTACATCACCCCCATTAATTGCGGTAGCCAGAGCGACAATGCCGGAATATAGGTAATCAGCATCAGCACAATAAACAACACGCCATAGAACGGCAGCATGGCCTTAACCACTTGCTCAATTTTCTGCTTACTCACTGCGCTGGCCACAAATAACACCGTGCCGACCGGCGGGGTAATTAAACCAATGCCAAGGTTGGTTAGCATAATCATGCCGAAATGTACCGGGTCAACGCCCAGTGCGGTGGCCACAGGTAGTAATACTGGCGTCAGAATCAGGATCAGCGGCGCCATATCCATTAATGTTCCCACCACCAGCAACAGCAGGTTAATACACATCAAAATCACATATTTGTTACTGGAGAACTGGGTAAAGGCCTCGGTAATGATGGTGGGCAGTTGCATAAAGGTCATCACCGCACCGAAACCGGCTGCGAAGGCAATCAGCACCATCACAATCGTCACCGTCTTGATGGTGCGAAAAACCAGAATGTGCAATTGATTCCATTTGAAATCGCGGTAGATAAACATCGTGACGAAGAACGCCCAAATACAGGCGATTGCTGCTGACTCAGAGGCGGTAAAAACACCTGAGAGAATCCCGCCAAGAATAATAAAAATAGTGAACAGGCCCCAAAACGCATCGAAGAAGATTTTCACCGCCTGCTTATAAGGGATGCGCTCACCTTTAGGGTAACCACGTTTACGCGCAAAGATCAGACACATCACCATTAAGCATAATCCCAGTAACAGACCGGGAATAATGCCGGCAACAAACAGCGAAGAGATGGTGACGATACCGCCGGTGGCGAGTGAATAAATTACCGAGTTGTGGCTGGGCGGGGTTAAAACCGCTTGCACCGACCCGCTGGCCGTTACTGCCGCAGCAAAATCACGGGGATAACCTTTCTCCTCCATCTGCGGAATCATGACTGAACCAATTGACGCGGTATCCGCGACCGAAGATCCGGAAATAGCGCCAAAAAAGGTTGAGGCGACAATATTAACCAGCGACAATCCGCCCCGAATGAATCCGACAAAAATATAAGCAAAGTTGACTAGCCGTCGGGCAATGCCGCCTTCCGCCATAATGGCGCCCGCCAGGATAAAGAAGGGAATAGTCAGCAGAGAAAATTTGTTGATCCCGTTGGTAATTTGTATCACCACTGCTTCCAACGGTAATTCGATCCACCATGCGCCGATAAATGCGCTTAACCCAACGGCAAACGCTACGGGAAAACCCAGCAACAGCAATACCACCAGACTGCCAATTAAAATAAGTGCGTCCATTTTTTGCTCCGCTTAATGGGTGCCACCAAGAGTGACGATTGCTCGCTGGCTTTGATCGCCATTAATTAATCGCTCAGCTACAAATAACAGCGTAAACACCGCGCCGACCGGGATGGGTAAATACATTTCGCCATACGTCACCACCGGCAGTGAGGCCAGCGTTTGAACCCACATCGCTTCACACAGGTTGTAGCTGGCGCGGAAAATTACCAGACAGGTGATGATCATTAAGATGTCAGACAGTTTCAGCAGCCAACGCTGGTTGGTGGGCGAGAGCCTGTCGGTCATCATTGATACACAGATATGCGTACCGGCACGAAATCCCACCGGCGCACCAATAAAGGTAAAGATGATCATGCAAATGATGGCGACCGGTTCTGGCCAGGAAAGCGCATCGTTTAACACGTAGCGTGAAAATATCCCGATGGGGATGACCGTCACCATAATTAATAGCGCCACAGCGGCAATCGCCATGCACAGTAAATAAAGCCCATCCATCAGACGAGAATATGCAGTCATAGTGTTTACCTGAGTAAAACGCCACGATGAGACGTGGCGTGGAAAGGGTTACTTCACATCAGCAATCTGTTTCATCAGGTCCTGATATTTTCCACCAAACTGATCGCGCACCGGCTGAGTCGCCTTGATGAATGTTTCACGATCGGTTTCCTGGAAGGTCACGCCGCCGGCTTTCATTTTTTCAATCGATTGCTGGGTGTAGGTTGCCCATAACTGACGTTCCTCATCCTGCGCTTCTTTGCCGAGTTTCTTTAGCAGCGCCTGATCGTCAGCCGATAGCCGATTCCACAACGGTTTGGAGTAGAGGATCATTTCGGGCTGAATGAAGTGCCCAGTCAGGGTGTAGTACTTGGTGACGGGCATATAGTTATGGGCGACAAACGTCGGTGGATTGTTTTCGGTGCCATCTACAACCCCTGTTTGCATGGCGCTAAACACTTCGCTCACCCCCATCGCCACGGGATTGGCCCCCATCGCTTTCAAGGTGGCCAGTGAGATAGCACTGTTTTGCACGCGAATCTTCATGCCTTTCAGATCGTCGGGTTTAGCAATCGGTTTTTTGGTGATCATGTTCCGCACACCGGCGTCGGTCCAACCGAGGAAAATCATGCGGGCGTTGGGATCGTTATCGAATTTGTCGACAATCTGTTTGCCGATATCGCCGTCCAACACCTGATGCATATGATTCTCATCGCGAAAAACATACGGCAAGGTTAAGACGCTGGTCTCTGGCGCGATGGTGGTGACCGGTGCCAGCGACACGCGAATCATATCGATGGCCCCGAGTTGTACCTGCTGCAGCGTTTGGTCTTCATCCCCCAGCACACCACCGGCATAAACTTTCATTTCTAAGCGCCCGTTAGTGGCTTTTTTCAGCTTCTCGCCCATGTGCTCAAGTGCCACGACGGTCGGATAGCCTGCGGGTTGCACTTCCGCCACTTTGATGACTTTAGCGGACACCGCGGCAGGGAAAAATGCTGCAGCGGAGGATAACGAAACTACCAAGAGTAATTTTTTAAACGTCATTCTTTTTTCTCCAGCAAAGGATGAAGCAGAGGTGCGGCACAATGACTTTCCAGAGGGGGGCCGCGTGGTGCCAGCATAGAGAAATTACTTCGCGGAAAAATAAGGCAATTGCGATTGGATGAATTGCGTCACATTTTGAAACGATGTTTTAATAATTTTATATTGAGTGTCACATTTTCAAAACATCGCCTTAACAATTCCTGCGGGTTTTACTTAATTGTGTGTTTTAAAAGGAATTAAACCCGGTGCATATAGCCTATCTATCTGATATGCATAAAGTAAATATAGATACGACAATATGATGTTTTACGAATCAGTGATTACCGCACCACACTACTCGCCATATTCACTTTGATAAGGATAAGGCGCATGTCATACCGACTGAGTTTGCTGGATAAATCGCCGATTGCCGATGGAGAGACGGCCAGCCACGCGCTTCATCGCACTTTACAGCTGGCGCAGCAGGCGGAAGCCTGGGGCTATCACCGTTTTTGGTTAGCGGAACACCACAATACCGATCGTCTGGCGAGTCCCTCGCCGGAACTGCTGATCGCCTGGATCATTGGCCAGACACAGCATATTCGCGTCGGCTCCGGCGGCGTGATGCTGCAGCATTACAGCCCGTATAAAGTCGCAGAAAATTTCAACTTGCTGGCGTCATTAGCGCCGGGACGAATCGATATCGGTGTTGGCAAAGCGCCGGGCGGCTTGCCGCTCTCGACGCGTGCGCTGCAGCTCGGCGTGCATCTGCAGGAGAAAGGCAGCTTCGCCGAGCAACTGACGCTGCTGGATAGCTGGCTGCACGTGCCGCCGGTGGGTGATGAAGAGATTTTGCGCGCCACGCCGCAGCCGCCGCGTCCGGCGAATCGCTTCCTGCTGGGTGCCAGTGAAGAGAGCGCCAAACTGGCAGCGGAACTGGGCTGGCAGTTGGTGTTCGCCGCACACCACAACGGCGATCCGCAATTAATGGAAAAAGTGCTCAACGGCTATCGCCAGCATAGCAACGGCCAGCGCGCGCTGGTGGCGGTGCAAGTGGTGGTGGCAGATTCTCCAGCGGAAGCCGATTTGCTGGTGGATAACCTGCGCGTGTATCACGTCAGCGTGAAAGAGGGCCCCAGCGTTAACGTCGGCAGCGTCGAGCAAGCCGAGCGTTATGTGCGTCAGGGCGGTTACACCGATTACGTGATTGAACCGCGCACGCCATCGCTGCTGAAAGGCACCGCCGCGCAGGTGCATGCCAAACTGGATGCGCTGCATCAGCATTTCGGTATTGAAGAGTTCGTGATTGATACGCCAGTGGCGGAAGAGCAGGCGCGGGTGAAATCACTCGAACTGTTAGCCACACATCGTTTAGTGACGGCATGATTCGCCGCTTCCGGAGGCAGGTATGACGCAATTTAGCGAACATCAGCTGATTGACTGGCGACGCGAGCTGCACAGCTGGCCGGAGTTGTCCGGTCGCGAAGTCGAAACCACCGCACGCCTGCGTCGCTGGTTACAGGACGCCGGTTTGCGTCTGCTGGATTATCCGCTGGAAACCGGCGTGATAGTGGAAGTGGGAAGCGGCGACACGCTGATTGCGCTGCGCGCCGATATCGATGCGTTACCGATTCACGAAGCCACCGGACTTGCTTACCGTTCGCGCAACAGCGGCGTGATGCACGCTTGCGGGCATGACGTACACAGTGCCGTGATGCTTGGCGCGGCATTAAAGCTGAAAGCGATTGAAGATCAATTGCCGGGCCGCATCCGTATTCTGTTCCAACCGGCAGAAGAGAACGCCACCGGCGCACGCCAGTTGATCAACGCTGGAGTTCTGGACGGTGTGCAGGCGATTTTCGGGATGCACAATGAACCCGGTTTGCCGACCGGCACCTTCGCGACACGCGGCGGTGCGTTTTATGCCAATGCAGATAAATTTATCGTGCACGTTGCTGGCAAAGGTGCGCACGCAGCGCATCCGGAAGAGGGCGTGGACAGTATTGTGGTCGCCAGCCAGATCATTCAGGCGCTGCAATCGCTCACCAGCCGTAGCTTCAATACGCTGGACAGCTTAGTGCTCAGCGTTACGCGCATCGACGCCGGCAAAACCTGGAACGTGCTGCCCGGCGAGGCAGAATTTGGTGGCACGGTGCGCACCCACGACAAACAGGTGCGCGCCGAGCTGGAGCAGCGCGCCCGCACGCTGGTGGAGAACATCGCGGCGGCCAACGGTGCCAGCGCCACCTTTAGCTGGCATCCGGGTCCGCCAGTGCTGGAGAACGATGCGCGTTGGGCGCAGTTTGCCAGCCACGTGGCGCAGCAAGCGGGCTACCGCGTGCAAACCGCGGAGTTGCATCTTGGCGGCGAAGATTTCGCCTACTACTTACAGCAGATCCCTGGCGCGTTTGTCAGCATTGGCAGCGCAAGCGAATTTGGTCTGCATCATGGCGGCTTCAATCCTGATGAAGCGCTGATTGCCCCCGCTGCACAATACTTTGCGCAATTGGCTCAACACGCGTTGCAGCACCTCAATGTGCGATGTCGTGACGCCATTCTGAACTAACTCGATTCACGCATTTAATACCGATTCTGTACGGCGACACGATGTCGCCGTCAGGCTGCGCCTTGGCAAAAGAGAGAACATTATGACTGCAAGACAACTGCGATTGGGCACCATCCTGCATGGCGCATCCGGCAACATGTCCGCATGGCGACATCCGGCGGCGCTGGCTGATGCCAGTATCAATTTCGATTACGCCAAACACATTGCGCGCAAGGCGGAAGCGGGCAAGCTGGATTTCCTGTTTGTCGCCGATGGCCTGTTTATCAACGAAAAATCGATTCCTCACTTTCTTAACCGTTTCGAGCCGCTGACCTTGCTGTCGGCGCTGGCGGGCGTCACCGAGCATCTCGGTTTGGTCGGCACCGTTTCCACTTCGTACAGCGAACCCTTCACTGTGGCGCGTCAGTTTGCCAGCCTCGATCATTTGAGCGGCGGTCGCGCGGGCTGGAATGTGGTGACCTCGCCACTGGAAGGGTCGGCGAAAAACTTCTCGCGCCAACAGCATCCTGAACACGCGCTGCGCTACCGCATCGCCGATGAATATCTGCAAGTCGTGAAAGGGCTGTGGGATTCGTGGGAGAGCGATGCTTTCGTGCGCAATAAAGAGAGTGGCCAGTTCTTTGATCCCGAGAAGCTGCACACGCTAAATCACCACGGTGATTTCTTCCAGGTGCAGGGGCCGCTGAACATCGAACGCACGCCGCAAGGGCGACCGGTCGTGTTTCAGGCGGGCGCTTCGGAAGATGGCAGAAAGCTGGCGGCGCGCCATGCCGATGCCATTTTCACCCATCAGCCGACGCGTGAAGAAGCACAGGCATTCTACCGCGATGTGAAAAAACAGCTGGTGGAAAACGGCCGTGAACCAGGCGACCTGCACATTTTCCAGGGCGTCGGCGTGATTGTTGGCGACAGCGCAGAAGATGTGGAGCAGCAGTATCAAGCCACCGCCGCGCTGGTTTCCATCAAAGATGCGCTCAATTATCTCGGTCGCTTCTTTGATCATCATGACTTCTCGCAATATCCGCTGGATGCGCCGTTCCCGGAGCTGGGCGATATCGGGCAAAACAGCTTCCGCAGCACCACCGATGAAATCAAACGCAAAGCGCGCGAGCACGGCCACACGCTGCGTCAGGCGGCGCTGGAAGCGGCGACGCCGCGTCCGCTGTTCCACGGCACGCCAGAGCAGGTAGCCGATGGTTTGCAGCTGTGGTTCGAGAGCGAAGCCACCGATGGCTTCATCATTCAGGGCGGCACGCCCGATACCTTCGAACGCTTTGTCGATCGCGTGGTACCGATTCTGCAAGCGCGCGGCTTAAGCCGCACTGAATATCCCGGCACCACGCTGCGCGCCAGCTTTGGTTTGAAAGATCCCGTTAACCAGTTCACACAACAATAAGAGTCGAGAATACGCTATGCAGAAAAAATCCCTTATCGCGCTGTTACTACTGGGCATGAGCAGCGCCGTATTCGCCGAAGACGTGGCGGTTAACGGGCAGAACATCAGTGTTGAAGCCAATAAAACGCCTATCAATACTGCGAAGAATGATGCCGCTGTGGCGCAGATTCCGGCCGGACATCGCTTCGCCGTGCCGGGCTCGTTCACCGTGGCGGTCGCCGCCCTGAATTCACCGCCGCTGACGGTGTTCAGTGATGACAACAAAACCCTGCTTGGCAGCGAAGTGGATATCGCCCGCCTGGTCGCCGACAGCCTGGGTTTGAAACTCAACGTGGTGCCAACCTCGTGGGAAGACTGGCCGCTTGGCGTGGCATCGGGCAAATATGATGCGGCGATCAGTAACGTGACCGTCACCAAAGAGCGCAAAGAGCGCTTCGATTTCGCTACCTATCGCAAAGATTCACTCGGTTTTTACGTCAAAGCCAGCAGCCCGATTAAGTCGCTGACCAAAGCCGAAGATATCGCCGGACTGCGCATTATCGTTGGCTCCGGCACCAATCAGGAGTCGATCCTGTTGGCCTGGGATAAAGAGAATCAGGCCAAAGGGTTGAAGCCGTTTACGCCGGTCTATACCAAAGACGATGCGGCGCAAACGCTGGCGTTGCAGTCGGGTCGCGCGGATGCCTTCTTCGGTCCGAACGTAATTGGTGCCTGGAAAGCGGCGCTAACCAAGCAAACGCGTTTAGTCGGCAGCGTCGATGGCGGCTGGCCGAAAGCGGCGCACATCGCGGTGACGGTGAAGAAGGATGGAGGTCTGGTGCAGCCGATCAACACCGCGCTGAATGGCGTGATCAAGAACGGCGATTACGACAAGGTGCTGAAGCGCTGGGGTGAAGGCGTTGAGCGTATCGACAGTTCAGAAATCAATCCGGCCGGATTGGGTGATTAAGGAGGCCGCATGAGCGAGCAACTGTTCCGCGAAGTGTCACCGGAAGCGCCTGAACTGCAGCCGATTTTGACCGGGCTGTTTGGTGAATACACCGCGCGCTACGGCGCGTTCTTCACCAGCCAAAAAGAGGTTGAGTTGACCGAATGGTATTTGCCGCCGCGCGGGCTATTTATCGTGCTGGAGCGTGACGGCGAAATCATCGCGATGGGCGCGTACAAACCCTATGACGCGGTGACCGCCGAATTTAAACGCATCTGGACGCGCAGCGATCTTCGCCGTCAGGGGCTGGCGTTGTTGATCCTGCAGGAACTGGAGCGCCGTGCGCTGCGTGCTGGTTACCAGCGCGTGTTTCTCACCACCGGTTTCCGCCAGCCGGAAGCGGTGAAGTTATATATCGGCCACGGTTATCAGCCGCAGTTTGAGCTGCTGGAGGATATGGAAGTCTACAGCCAGCCGCCACACGATGGACGCTTGCGCTTCCTGAAAGTGATTGATGTGCATAGCGTGGCGCAGGCCAGTTAAGGAGTTGCAATGAGTAATCAACAACGTTTAACCGTGGTGCCGGCGCGATATCCGGCACGTACCGTCGGCGCGATTGTCGCGCTGTTTATTCTGGCCAGCGTGATTGATTCTGTGGCCTTCAATCCGCGCTGGGAATGGGGCGTGTTCGCCAAATGGTTTTTTGATCCGGTGATCCTCAGCGGTTTAGGGCAAACGCTGCTGCTGACGCTGTTCGGCACTATCCTCAGCCTGATCTTCGGCGGCCTGCTGGCGCTGGCGCGGCTTTCGTCATCGTGGCTGCTCAGTACGCTGGCATTCGGCTATATCTGGCTGTTCCGCTCGCTGCCGCTGATTGTGGTGCTGATCATCCTCTACAACTTTTCTTATCTTTACGACACGCTGTCGCTCGGCATTCCGTTTACCGCGCTGTCATGGGGCCATTTCCAGACCATTAACGTACTCGGCCAGTTCCCGGCGGCGGTGATTGGTTTGACGCTGGTGCAGAGCGCCTACAGCGCCGAAATCATTCGCGGCGGCTTTTTGGGTGTCGATCACGGCCAGTTTGAAGCGGCTTCGGCGCTGGGATTATCCTCCACGCGTCGCACCTTCCGCATCATTCTGCCGCAGGCGCTGCGCGCGATTATGCCAACCACCTTTAATGAAATTATCAGCCTCGCCAAAGGTACCTCGATGGTGTACGTGCTGGCGATGCCAGAACTGTTTTACACCATCCAGATGATCTACAACCGCACGCAGCAGGTGATTCCACTGCTGATGGTGGGCGCGGCCTGGTATCTGATTATCACCACCGTGCTGTCCCTGCTGCAGCACAGCGTTGAGCGCTGGCTGGCGCGCAGCGTCACCCGTGAACCGCAGCCATCGCGCTGGCGTCAATGGCGCAACCGCAGCGCCAAACCTGTCACCGAGGAGCTTTCCCATGTCCGAAGCCATTGATTACCGCAAGAATCTGCATACTGCTGGCGCAATTAGCATCACCGGCGTGAGCAAGTCGTTCGGCAAACTGAAAGCGCTGGATGAGGTGTCGCTGGAGCTTGAACCGGGATCGGTGACGGTGATCCTCGGGCCTTCCGGGTCGGGCAAATCGACGCTGCTGCGCACCATTAATCATCTCGAACGTGTCGATGAAGGCTATATCCAGATCGATGGCGATTACATCGGCTATCAGCGTCGCGGCGACAAGCTGTATGAGCTGAAAGAGAAGGCGATTCTGCGTCAGCGCATCAATGTCGGCTACGTGTTTCAGAACTTCAATCTGTTCCCGCATCTAACGGTGCTGGAGAACCTGATTGAAGCACCGATTGCGCATCGCCAACTGTCACGCCGAGCAGCGATTGATCGCGCCGGTGAACTGTTGGATGTGGTGGGCCTGCGCCATAAAGCCGATGCCTGGCCGCGCCATTTGTCGGGCGGCCAGCAGCAGCGTATCGCGATTGCGCGTGCCCTGATGCTCAATCCACGCGTGATGCTGTTTGATGAACCGACGTCAGCGCTCGATCCTGAGTTGGTGGGCGAAGTCCTGGATGTGATCAAAAAACTGGCGCGTTCAGGCACTACGCTGGTGATTGTGACGCACGAAGTCGGTTTTGCGCGTGAAGTCGCGGACAACGTGGTGTTTATGGTCGATGGCCGCATTGTGGAGCAGGGCAGCAGCACTCAGGTGCTTAATCAACCGCGCCACGAGCGCACTAAACGTTTTCTGGCGCGGGTACTTTAATGGAACGAGTGATGATTACCGCGTTACTGGCAGTGATGTTAGCCGCGCCAGCCATTGCAGCAGAAACGCTGGATGCTAAAAATAACGAAACGCCGATTAATATTGCGGCGAATCCACAGGCTATCGCTAACATTCCGCCGGGTTTTCATTTCGTCAATCCAGGCTATTTAACCGTTGCCACCACGTCGATGAATTCGCCGCCGATTGGTTTGTGGGCATCAGATAATAAAACGTTGATTGGCAGCGATCCGGATATTGCGCGTTTGCTGGCAGATAGCCTTGGCCTGAAATTAAAACTGGTGCCGGCGGCCTGGGAAGATTGGCCGCTGGGTATCACCGCCGGGCGCTATGACGTGGCGATGTTTAATATTGCCGTCACCGAAGAGCGGAAGAAAAAGTTCGATTTCGCCACCTATCGCGCCGATAACCATGCGTTTGCAGTGAAAACTAATAGTGCGATTACCGCGATTAAAGGGCGGGAAGACGTGGCGGGCAAACGCATTATTGTCGGTTCCGGCACCAATCAGGAAAGGATTTTGCTCAGCTGGGATGAGAAAAATCGCGCGCAAGGTTTAGCGCCGGTGCAGCCGATTTATCTCAACGATGATGCTGCGGCCACGTTGGCGCTGCTTTCTGGGCGTGCCGACGCATCGTTTGGCCCGCAGGCGATGGCGGCATGGAAAGTTGCTTCGCGCGGGCAAACCAAAATTGTCGGCCACGGCCCATTCCGCGCGTGGGTGGCGGTGACCACCAAAAAAGGCAACGGATTGGATGTGGCGCTGCAGCAGGCGATCAATGGGGCGATCGCGAGCGGCGAGTACAAACAGGTGTTGGCGCGTTGGGGTGAACAGGAAGAGGCGGTTGAAACCTCGCAGGTGAATCCACCGGGAATTGTTTATCAGTAATTGTTTAAAGGGGATTGGTTTGATAGTTAAGAGACAACAATTCCCATTACCGAGCGCACACATTGTAGCGGCGCAATGTAGTGCGCGATAAATCGCGCCGCTACGGTATATGCGTAGATTATATTTTCGCTTTTTTGATCCATACCAATGCATCAGGGGCTGGCAGCGGGCGGGCGAAATGGTAGCCCTGAAACAGATGACAACCTTTATCACGCAGGTAAGTGAAATACTCTTCACTTTCGATGCCTTCGGCGAGGACGGTTATGCCCATTTCGCGCGATAACTCGATGGTTTTTTGTACCACAATGGCCGATGACTCATTTTTGAAAATTTGCAGGGTGAGTGATTTATCGATTTTAATATCATCAATGGCAAAATCACTGATCGATTTAAGCGACGAATAGCCAACGCCAAAATCATCAATCGCCCACTTAACACCTAATTGGCTAAAGTGATTGATCACCTCACCAATACGCTTTTGATCGTAGATAAAGGTGGTTTCAGTGATCTCGAATTTCAGTCGTTCCGGGCGGATTTTATAGTGCGAGAGCGTCAGTAAGGTTTCCTGAGTAAAATCACGGTGCATCAATTGTAGCGGACTGATGTTAACGGAAAACACCAAATCACCGAGGTACTGCGTACGATCCCATTCAGCGATTTGTTGTAAGGTGCGCTCCATCACCCATTTCCCAATTTCAATAATCAAGCCGCTTTTTTCTGCCACGGGAATAAACACTTCGGGTGAGATATAACCTTTCGCAGGATGTTTCCAACGCAGCAGAGCTTCAAACCCGATGAGATTTTTATCGCTATCAACCTGTGGTTGGTAATAGAGTTCCAGCGCGTTTTTTTCAATGGCCTGTGAGAGTTCACGCTTAATCAAATCGGTTTCAGAATAGTTGCCGCGCAGCGTGAAGGCGGTTAACAGTAACGCGATCATCGGTACCGCACAGTTAACGATATAGAATCCAGACTCTTGGGGAATATTGAATTGAAAGTGCTTAAGTTGCCATGTCAAACCGGTTGATATAAAAAACAGATAAACGACCAGACAGATTATCGGAAATATTTTACTTAAGTAGGGTGATTGCTGCCGCAATACCAATACTGAACCAACGGTTAATGCCACCAGATAATTGTACTCTGAATGCTTTTCAATGGCATGACCGTTGTCCAGCAGAAACAACAATATAATGATCAGTAACAAAGCGTGGACGATGATATAGAGGTGCTTAGACAGTTTGTCACTAAAAGCCACAGCAGCAATATAAAACCCTAATGATAGGCTGATGCAATATAATCCCGCGACGCCATTCCGGCCACTGGAGACATTGATTATCACCATATAGAGACCTGCTAAAATGCTGGAGAATCCAGCAATTAACAAGGTTAAACGTAATTTCTTCTCTGGATTATCCCCCTTCATTGCGAAGGGTAGATCCTTTACCATAGAATATCGTGAATTAAAATAAGAGTTCATCTGTAGTTCTCATTTCTTTACTTTCATATTAATCACATTTCTTTTCATCGCTATTCTAGAGTTAAGCGAGGCGAGTGTCATAAATTTTTTTCGTATTATACTTTTATTACCATCAGAGATTGTTCCTATCCAGTTATCTCTCCACGCGTTAGAATGAAATCGAAATGGAAAGTCTCAAACAGCACGTAAATTCACTCTTAACTTAGTGATTGCAATGAAAATACGTTTCCTATCTGCAAATGAGCTAAAGCTGGCCGAGGTCCGTACCATCCTTGGGCCAGTGGGTGTCGAAGTACTCCCTATCGCGCGCCGTATCGAAGAGATTCAGACTGAAAATGAGGTTGAGCTGGTGCGCGACAAGCTCACCAAAGCGTTCTCGATTATCGGTCGTCCACTGTTTGTTGAACATACCGGGCTCTATCTGGATGGCTTGAACGGCTTACCCGCCGGGCTCACGCGCATCTTCTGGAGCCGTCTGAACGCCGAGCGATTTACCAAGCTGGTTAACGGTCTGGATAGCCCCTGCGTTACGGCGAAAACGGTATTGGGTTATTGTGACGGGCAAAAGATGTATCAGTTTGAAGGCGAACTGCGCGGCACCATCGCCACTGAGCCTGCTGGCCCACGCGAATTTCAGTGGGACTGCGTATTTATCCCGGAAGGGCACACGCAAACTTTCGCCGAAATGGGCGAACTAAAAAATGAGATTTCTATGCGCCGTTTGGCGTTGGATCGCTTTGCTACCTTTTTGAAAACGTCGCGAGGACTGGCATGAAACCGGAGCTTAAACGCGCCTACGACGCCGGTAAACTGATCTTGTTTGCGGGGGCGGGCATTTCACGCAATCTTGGCCTGCCTGAGTGGCATGAGCTGATTGCTCATCTGGCCAAAGAACTCGGCTACGACCCGAAAATCTTCAATACCTACGGTACGCATTTGTCGCTGGCGGAATATTACAAACAGCGTAAAGGCTCGCTGGGGCCGCTGCGCAGTTGGATGGATCGCGAATGGCATCGTCCGGATATTGATGTGCGCAGTTCTGAAATCCACACCATGATTACGCAAGGTAACTTCTCTCGCATCTACACCACCAATTACGATCGCTGGCTGGAGATGGCGCACGAGGCGCACAATGTACCTTACAGCAAGGTGGCAAATGCGGCAGATTTGGTGTCTCTGACCGAAGATAAGCGGCATATCATCAAGCTTCATGGTGATTTCGACGACGATACCTCAATCGTGCTCGATGAGAGCAGCTACTTTGAGCGCCTCTATTTTGATTCGCCGCTTGATATCAAACTCACGCACGACGTGATGGGCAATTCGGTGTTGTTCGTCGGCTATAGCATCAGCGATTTCAATATTCGTCTGTTATTCTACCGCCTGACAAAAATGTGGGGCCGCACTGGGCTGGCTACCGCACGTCCCAAATCTTATCTGTTCACTAACCGCAATAATCCGGTGGCGAAAGAGGTGCTGGGACAGTGGGGCATTGAGATGATCGTCTCGGAAGAGGACGATCCGCGTAAAGCCCTGGCGCTGTTCCTGGAAGAATTACTCGCTTAACAGCAGAAAGTCATTGCCTGGAAAAGTTTGATCAGAATATACTGTATATAAATACAGTTAACCGAGGTGCATCATGGCAGTCGAAACCAAATATGTTGTAGTCAGAAAGGGTGAAGAAAAGATGACGTTTGCCAATAAAAAAGACGCGGATGCCTGGGACAAAATGCTCGATATGGCAGACGCCTTCACCGATTGGTTGCAGCAACATCAGCCAGAACTGGGTGAAGCGCAGGCTGAAGCATTGGGTCTGTTGTTGGCTGAACAGAAAGATGCGGTGCAGCATATTTTGCGCACCAGTAAACGCCCTGACGTGGTCAAGCGTGACGTAGCGGACGCTGAGGAACCTGCTGAAGCCTCTACAGCATCGGATGCTGAAACAGAAGCTGCGGCGCCGGAAAAGAAAGTGCGCGCGGTTAAAGCGGCCTAATTGGGCTGGGTCGCCATGATTGGCCTCATCACTTTGCACATACCGTAGCGGCGCAATTTATTGCGCGATAAATCGCGCCGCTACGGTATATGCGGTGATTAAATTTAATGCCAAAGTGCGCCGTTTTGTAATCGGCCCCCTTCAGCATTTAATCTGGTAGCGCGTACTGCGTCCGCCGCCGGGTAATTTCTGCAGACAACCTTTCGCCAGCAGTTCGGTCAGATGCCGTGTGGCCGTGGCTTTACTCACTTTCGCCACCTTCTGGTACTGACCTGCGCTGATGCCTTCGCTAAAACCGTGTTCACCGCCATCCAGCAAGCGATTCAGCACGCGGGTTTGCTCCGCGCTAAGCTCAGCAGCGTTATGCATCAGCCAGAAACGCGCTTTATCTTGCGTGCGCGTAACGGTTTTCAACGCGTGTTCCAGGCTGTCATTCATCACATCGCAAAACCACAGCAGCCAATCTGTGACGTCCATTGCACCGCGCTGCGTCTCCTGCAGGATGCGGTAATAATCCGCACGTCGCGCCAGGATCGATGCCGACATGGCATACAAACGGATGCTTTGGCTATCAGCCTGTGCTAACGCCAAATCGGTTAGTGCGCGGGTGATGCGCCCATTTCCATCCTCAAACGGGTGCAGCGTGACGAACCACAGATGGCAAAGCGCGGCGCGCAATAGCGGATCGAGCAGCGGATCCTCGCGACTGTGATTAAACCAGGCAACAAATTCATCAAGTTGGGCTTTCAGACCGGCACGCGGCGGCGCTTCAAAATGCACCGTTGGTCGATCGATACGCCCCGAAACCACCTGCATCGGCTCATCACCACGCAACGTTCCTACATTCAATCGCTTGATCGTCCACTCACTTTCCGGGAATAACCAGCGATGCCACTGATACAATCGCGCCAGGGTAAGGGTTTCATCGCGTTGTGTGATGGCATCCATCATCATGGTAGCCAGCCCTTCTGAACGTTCTGAAACCGGATAAGGTTGATCGAGCGAAACGCCCAAACGCCGTGCGAGAGAAGATCTTACCGATTGCGCATTGATGCGTTCATCCTCAATCGCTGAGGATGAAAGGATGTTGCTCAGCAGCGTATCCAGCGTTTGTTGTTCGCTATTCTCCTGCACGCTGGCACGCCCCAGCAAAATGCCACGTTGTTGCTGCAACTGACGCAGGCGCGGCAATATTTTGTCGTCCTGCCAGTGGAACTGCGGCCATTCTGGCCGTTGCCAAATCCACATAGGTTTTCTCCGCTAGCGAATGAGCTAAATAGAGAGATTATTCGGCTCGATATATGAGCTGAATAATAGCCCCTATTCGGCTCAACGACCAGCCTCAGACGAAAGTACCGCCCAATCGTCTGGTTTCCGATCGATTTATAGCCATCAAGTTCCCACTCTGCGCGCCGATAGAGTGTTCAAAGGGATGTACGCGCACAGGGAGTGGTTGTGAATACCGATAAGTGTCAACTCCAGGAGCGCCATAATGGCCAAACACGCATCACCTAAGAAAACCATGAGCACCCGCACGCAGATGCTGCTGACGGGCGCCTTAACCATTACGCTCGGCTTTGCCGTGACCATCGGCGTCCTTAGCTGGCAATCCAGTAACGAACAAAAGTCGTTGGCCGAAAACTATTTGCAGCAAATTGCGCAAAGCCAGGCGCTGCAAATTCAGCATCAACTTAGCTACGCGCGTGATGTGGCGCACAACCTCGGTCACAGCCTGATTGCCCTGCCCGCGGCGGGCATTCAGGACCGCAAAGTCGCGGACAAGCTGATGGAATCGGCGCTGCGTGATAATCCGGATTATCTGTCGATATCCGTCATCTTCGAAGAGAACGCCTTCGATGGACGCGACGCGGAGTTCGCCACCCAGCCCAATGCAGCGCCGAAAGGTCGCTACGCTTTCTTCGTCGATCGCGATCAGGCCGGCAGTTTCAACATGCATCCGCTGACCTCAATCTTTACGCCGGGTCAGGGCGATTACTATCTGCTGCCGCAAAAAAGCCAGAAAGACACGCTGATTGAGCCGTACAGCTACGCCTATAACGGCGTGCCAACACTGCTGACCTCAGTGGCGGCACCGATTGTCAGCCAGGGCAAACTGTGGGGCGTGGTCACATCCGATATTTCGCTGGCTTCACTGCAGGAGAAGGTGAATAAAATCAAACCCTGGGAAGGCAGCGGCTATGCGATGTTGCTCTCCAGCGCCGGCAATGTGGTGTCATATCCGGATAAAAGCCAGACCAGCAAAGCGTGGAAGGGGGATACGCACAACTTCAGCCATAGCGTAACGGAACAACACGATGCGCTGCTCGGTGAAGATGCACTGGTGACATGGCAGCCGGTGGTGATTGGTAACAGCGATCAAAAATGGTATCTCGGCGTGGTTGCGCCAGTGAGCCAGGTAATGGCCGCCGCACATCGCCAGCTGATTAACGCGGTAATCCTGATGGTCATCAGCATTCTGGTGGTGTGTACGCTGCTTGGCATGCTGTTCAGCCGCAAAGTCTTGAAACCGATTGGTGGCGAACCGCTGGAAGCCGCAACCATCGCGCTGGCGGTGGCCGACGGCAAACTGGATAACGTCATTACGCTGAAGGGGCGCGATAACAGCAGCTTGTTCTTTGCGCTGCATACCATGCAAAACCAGCTGCGTGATATCGTGGGACAGATCCAGGATGCCAGCTCGTCGGTACGTCAGGGCGCGGGTGAAATCGCCAGCGGCAACCTGAATCTGGCTTCACGCACTGAACAACAAGCTGCCGCACTGGAGCAAACGGCTGCCAGCATGGAGCAGATCACCGCCACGGTGAAACATAATGCCACCAACGCCCATCAGGCGACGACACTCACCGACAACGCCACGCACATTGCCAGCCGCGGTGAAACGCTGGTGGGCGAGGTGGTGCAGACCATGGCACAGATCGACGACAGTGCGAAGAAAATTGGCGACATCACCGCCATCATCAACAGCATTGCCTTCCAAACCAATATTCTGGCGCTTAATGCCGCAGTCGAAGCGGCACGCGCCGGTGAGCAAGGGCGCGGCTTCGCCGTGGTGGCTTCGGAAGTGCGTAATCTGGCCCAGCGCAGCGCCAATGCAGTGAAAGATATCGGCGCGCTGATTGAGGAATCAACGCAGCGCGTCGGCAGCGGCGTGCAGTTGGTGCAGGATGCGGGCCGAACCATGCAGGAGATGACGCAGGCGGTGAATTCGGTGCGCACCATTATTGGTGAAATCGTCATTGCATCCGATGAGCAGGCGCGCGGCATTAGTCAGGTGACTATCGCGGTGAACGAGATGGACAGCACCACGCAGCAGAACGCCGCGCTGGTGCAGGAGATGTCTGCCGCCGCCAGTTCGCTGGAAGATCAGGCCTCACAGCTGGCGAACACCGTTGGGCGTTTCCAACTGAGCTAATCGATCAATGGCCACGGAACAGCTATGAACGCGCTGAACGTGGCACACCTCTCTTTTCTGAATAACGGCTGCCGATCCACCAAATGATCAGCGCCGCAAGCGCGATCGCGCCCAGCACCGCAAACGCACTTTGATAGGAGTAGGCTGCGGCAATGTTTCCCGCTAACGCAGGACTCATTGCCGCGCCGACGCCCTGCATCAGCATAATAAAACCCTGACCGGCATTCGTATGGCCGCTGCCCTGAAGAACTTTCACGATATAACCGGGCACCGCCACGCCCAGCAGACCCGCCGCCAGGCCATCAAGCACTTGTACCGGAATCATGAAATAAGCGCCGTCAAAGGCTGAGGCGATCACCGCGCGAACCGGCAGCACCAGCAGCGCGGCGGTAATCAATGCCGGATAGCCGAAGCGCGCTGCACGGCGTGCGGCATACAGCGCCACGGGGATCATTACGCATTGTGAAATAACCACGGTGGCGGCAGCGTAAAGCCCCGGACTGATGGCACCGTTATGTGCCGCCGCAACACGCAGGCTCAGCATGGGTAACAGCGCAGCATTGCCCAGATGAAAGAGCAATAACGTTACCCCCGCGACGATGATCGCAGGTTCGCGGGCAATCTGGTAAAGACGCGGAACGTTACCGGCCGATTCCGGCCCAGAAAGCCCGCGCGCCGCGAGATTGTCGATATCGTTATGGTGAATAGCCAATACGGCTGCACCCGCGCAAAGCGCCATCGTGGTCATCAATACAAACACCGCACCCGTTCCCCAATACCACACTGAAGCGCCAGCAATGATCGCGGCCGTCATATTTCCACCGTGATTGAAGGCTTCATTTCTCCCCATTTGATGACCAAACCCTTGAGGTCCTGCTAAGCCGAGGGTGATCCCGGTCAATACTGGCGCGATGAGGGCGGCTGAAAGGCCGGTCACAATCTGCGATAAAACGACGATCCAACTCTGTTGGAAATACCAAAGCAGCAAGGTGGAAAGCGTGATCAGGATTGAACCGATGATCAGTAGCGATCGTTTATGACGCGTGGCGTCCGTGGCTAAACCCGCCGGTAAGGTGGCAACAAGCCCCGCCAGGCCACCCGCGGTCATGACCCAACCAATATCTCCGGCATTCCAGTGCCGTTCCGTTAGAAATATGCCCAAAAAAGGCCCGAGACCATCTCGTACGTCAGCCATAAAAAAGTTAACCAGACACAAAGCCTGAAGCGAACGCAGTGGCATAGCAATCCTCAATGATTAAGTGAAGCGCGCGGAACGGGACGACGATAATCATGGCAGGAAAACGGCGATTTGCCTGTTGTGACGCGCAGTAAACCTTGTGTTAATCATTGTGACGGGTGCCAAAACGCTGGCGGTACTGTCCGGGCGTGACGCCGGTGAGTTTGCGGAAAATTTTGCGAAAGGCGGAAGGATCGCTGTAGCCGATTTCCCACGCGATGTGATCGACAGAACGACTGCTCAACTCCAGCGCATCGCGGGCTTTCATGATGCGTACCTGCTGCAGGTAATCTGTTGGCCGCAAGCCGGTGGCTTTCTGGAAATGGCGCAGAAAAGTACGTGGTGTCATGTTCGCCAGCGCCGACATGGTGTCAATGCTGTGCTGTTCGGCAACATGGGCATGAAGATGATGCTGCGCGCGCAGTATCTGGGCGTCGCCATGATCGAAATTGGGGATAAACGCGGAGTAGGTGCTTTGCTCGCGTCGCGGCGGATCGATCAGTAAAAAGCGCGAGGTCGCCAGCATGGTGCCGGTACCCAGAACCTTTTCAATCAGCGTTAACCCCAAATCGGTCCACGCCAGAATCCCTCCGGCGGTAATTATATCGCCATCGTCGATCACCATATTGTCCACCGCTACCTCGACCGCAGGAAAACGTTCCGACAGCGTCTGCGCAAACGCCCAGTGCGTAGTGGCGCGACGGTGATCGATCAGGCCGGTTTCTGCCAGTACAAAGGCACCGGCGCAGACCGAACAGAGCGTGACGCCTTGATCATAAAGTTCGCTCATCCAATTGGCGGGCACCTTCATCGGCACCATTTTCGCTGGCACCACTAGACTTGGCGGCGCAATCACGTAGCTTAATCGATGTGGCATAGCGGGATGGCTATCCCAGACGCAGGTCATTTTTTCGCTGTGGGGATCGATCTGCCAATGCGATACCCGAATGGCCCGCTTGCGCTCCTCTCCGGAAATATTCTCCGCCCATTCAGCGGCAATACGGAACATATCGGTTAAGCCATAGATCGCCGCGAGCTGGCAATCGGGATAGATCACTAAGCCAATCTCCGCCACAACGTTATTTTTTGCAGTTTCCATGAATTGTCACTTACGGCCCTTAATGTGTCATATATGACAATGTTAGCGGCTGTCGCTTTCCCTGACAATAAGCCCATCGAACATAAACCATCCCATTCAGAGGACACACATATGAGCAACGGCATCATCACTACACAAGACGGTACCCGGATTTTCTACAAAGACTGGGGTCCAAAAAACGCCCAACCGATCGTGTTTCACCACGGCTGGCCGTTAAGCGCCGATGACTGGGACAACCAAATGTTGTTCTTCCTGGCGGAAGGTTACCGCGTTATCGCTCATGACCGTCGTGGACATGGTCGTTCAGATCAAACCGATAGCGGCAACGATATGACCACTTACGCCGCCGATGTGGCAGAACTCGCTAAAGCGTTGGATCTGCGCAACGCTATCCATATCGGCCACTCAACCGGCGGCGGTGAAGTGGCGCGTTATGTGGCGCAGGCTGAGCAAGGCCGGGTGGCGAAAGCAGTATTAATGGGCGCTGTACCACCCATCATGCTGCAAACCGCCGCGAATCCGGAAGGTTTACCAAAATCGGTATTTGACGGCTTCCGTTCTGCACTGGCAGCCAACCGCGCGCAGTTCTTTATCGATGTGCCAGCGGGCCCGTTTTATGGATTTAACCGTCCCGGTGCAAAAGTCAGCCAGGGTTTGATCGATAACTGGTGGCGTCAGGGCATGGCGGGCGGGGCTAAAGCGCAATACGACTGTATTACTGCCTTCTCTGAAACCGACTTTACCGACGATTTAACCGCGATTACGGTACCGGTGTTGGTGCTGCACGGGGAAGACGATCAGGTGGTTCCGATTGATGACTCGGCACATAAGGCGATCAAACTGCTGAAACATGGCACCCTGAAAACCTATCCAGGCTTGTCGCACGGTATGTTCGCCACCCATCCTGAGCAAATTAACCCTGATCTGCTGGCGTTTGCGAAATCCTGAATTGCAGCTTGATGAGCCGGACATGCTGTCCGGCTTTTTAACGTTGTGGCTGGTTTCGGCCGCTGGCGTGAAGTCGATTATCTGTCAATCTCGCTGGCCGGGCTGAGTGCGGTTTTGGCTCGGCTGTTGACTGCCGGGAAACCCCGCTTTGCACACGCCGCCGTGGCCAGCGCCACCAACAGCAATATCAGAATCGCCCACGGGAAGGATTGGGAACCGGCATGCTGCAGCAGCAATCCGCCTGTCACACCGCCGAGGGCGATGGCACTGTTCCAGGTGACAACATTCATCGACAGCGCCACATCGGCATAGTCACCGGCTGCATCGGCTAAAGCCGTTTGCAGCAGCGTTGCAGCCCCCCCAAACGTCACGCCCCAAACGGCAATTCCCACGTAGATGACGGCGGGTGTTGGCGTACGTAAACCAAAAACGACCGACACCGCAGCAAAAATTGCCAGAGAAAGCAGCACCGCTTTGCGCAGATGCGTATCGATGATCTTGCCGGTAATGAATATGCCGCCCAATGCCGCAATACCAAAAATCAGCAGCACGCTATCCACGCGATCCGCCAGACCGGCTGAAGCAATGAATGGCGCGATGTAAGTATAGAGAATGTTATGCGCCATCATCCATGTCAGCACCACGCCGAGCACGGCACTGACGCCCGGGATTCGCAATACCGCGCCGAGCGGCATTTTTTGTGTGGCAGATTGACCGGGGTAATTCGGTACGGCCAACAGAATCCAGCCAATAAGGATGATAGAAAGTCCGGACATGACGGCAAACGTCAGGCGCCATCCCAGTAACGATCCCATCCAGGTGCCAGCGGGTACGCCGAGGGAAAGGGCGATGGGCGTTCCTACCATGGCGAGCGCTAATGCGCGTCCCTGCAGTGATGGAATCACCATTCTTCGCGCATAA
The DNA here is from genome assembly GCF_059730785.1 of Pantoea sp. X-Soil-ISGK-421. NCBI lineage: Bacteria > Pseudomonadati > Pseudomonadota > Gammaproteobacteria > Enterobacterales > Erwiniaceae > Pantoea > Pantoea sp. X-Soil-ISGK-421. Next base: position 327,739 of record NZ_AP035980.1, read on the forward strand.
CCCGCAATCAGACTCCATGCCAAACCTGCGGAAGCACCCGCCAAAAATCTCGCGGTCAAAATAATGCCAATATGGGAGGACACGGCGGTGAGCGTGTTAAAAACCAGAAATCCGCACACCGTACTTAACAGCACACTCCGACGCGACCAGGTTCGGGTCATCAATGTCAGAGGAATTGCCGCCAGCAGTGAACCAGCGGCATAAGCTGTCACTAACTGGCCAGCCAGCGAGGGTGAAATAGCCAGGCCTTGGCTGATTTGCGGCAGCAAGCCAGCCGGGATGGTTTCCGTCAGGATGCAGATAAAACCTGCCATTGCCAGGGCTAGCAGCGCCAACACGGGCAGTTGTTGCGCCTCGCCATTTTTAAACTGTGATTTCATCATTAAACCTTTCTGAGATGGGTAGCGTCGCCATAGCGTGGCGCCGATATATATACTGATCGGTATTTATATTGCGGAGGCGAACCATGCGTTGTCAATGAATTCTGTATCGATTAGTATAAATAGCGGAGGAGGTGAAGATGAGAACAGGCAGACCAAGACAATTTGACCGGGATGAAGCGGTCATCAACGCCATGCACCTTTTCTGGGAAAATGGCTACGAATCAACCTCGCTGGCGCAACTCAAAGCCTCGATAGGCAAGGGGATCACCGCGCCAAGCTTTTACGCCGCATTTGGATCGAAAGAGGCGCTTTTTGCTGAAGCGGTGAGCTGTTATTTGCAAACGCATGCTCAGGTTACGGAAGCTCTGTGGGATACCCGCTTGCCAGCACGTCAGGCGTTGGAGACTGCGCTGCTCAATTCCGCCAGAATGCAGTACGATCCTTCGCATCCGCGCGGCTGCATGGTGGCGCTCAGCGTGATGTCGTCCTGCTCCGATGAAAACCGCCACGTACTTAAACCGCTTGAGGCATCACGAACGCGCACCCGTGAAGGCATCAAGCAATGCGTGCAGAGAGGTATCACCAGCGGAGAGTTGAGGAATGATGAGGAGACGCGTTCCCTGGCGGTGAGCTTTAACAGTTTTATGCTGGGCATCTCAACGCTGGCGCGTGATGACGTTCCCCTCGCGGAGATTGAGCGTGGAATCGCGCAGATGATGCGATTGTGGGATGCGTCGCGTGCGCTGCCAGGGGAGTAATCTGGCATTGTTCACCTATCGGTAAAGTGAACAATGCCATTTTGGGCCAAAGAGAATTTCTCATTCATCTGCATCGTGCTGAAAGAGAGTTTTTCTAATCAGCATGTTATGCGTTGAACGGCAGGGTATTTTCAGAAAACCAACCCGGAACATATTCGCTCCAGGAGAACTTCCAGTATCCCTCCTCTTTACGAAGCTCAATACGATAATGCGCTCCGTACATCCATTCGCCCTGTTGATTTTTGATTTGTCCGGGTATCAAGCGGCCAGTCCACATCTCGGCGCTTTCACCGTCTGAACCTACTGTGATTTTAAGCGCTACACCGTAATGCTGCATCCACGGCCAGTGACGTCGAAATTCCTTTAGCGAGCCGACAATATTGTGGTGTCCGCTCAGCGGCCCTAAAGGCGGAAATTCCCCTTTAGCATCCCAGGTGTAACATGTGCGAAATTGGCCAAAATCATTCTGATCGATACCCCATGAGTAGCGAGAGTAAGCCTCTTCAATCTGCTCTTCTACTGTGGAAACAATCTGGTTATGCGGTATACAGGCCCAGGGTGAATCAAGTTCACTGACCAACACCGGCGGTGCATCACCCGGCCGCCAACCCTGCTGACCTGGCGGAAGCGTCCAGCCGGATAGGGCGTGACGGTCTCCTTCTACCCAGCTGATATTGACCAGCACTTCCGTCACTTTCCACTCACTATCGATTAAATTTAGCGTTAGACGGACAACGGCACCAAAAAGCGCGGCTGGGGTAGACTTTATATCTGACGCGACCTCCCCGTAGAGGTAGGCGCTGACCATCGCCATACCCTGACCATTATCGGCAGCATAATAATTCGAGGTGACCAGATTGCGATGCTGACCAGAATCCGTATCTTCACGAAATGCCGCGATAACGGTTTCATCACCTTTCAATGTGCCTTTATGGCTACTTCTGAGCGTGACAGAAGCGGACAGGAAGCGTGAGGCGTCCTGCCAATCGCCGGTTTCCCAACTGCGACGAAACGCGTCAAGGAAGCCAAGCGCTTTAGCGCGGCTTATTATCTGGGTCATATATTCACTCTGATTGGTGTCCGGAAGACTCAACGTTTTTTGATTTCAGTGATGTAAGTGACGGCTACGTGATCGGCAAAATTGGGCACATCATCATAGGCCTCAACGCCGGTCGGTGAACTAAACGCAGCTATAGCATCTTCAAGGGAGTCGAACCACAGTTCTGAAAACCCATCGACGGGCGAGTCAGGATAACGTTCGCGATCAATAGGATTGAGCACATAACCACGCAATCCTGGTAAACGCAGGGCAATTTCGGTATGGACTTCATCCCAGTATTTGACGAAATCTTCGAAACGCTGTCCCTTCTTCCGGGTAATAAAACCCACATGCTTAAAGCCTTTTACCGTTGTCATATCGATCTCCGCTTGTTTTTTCAGTAAGCCTGCATTCAGGCATGGTCTTCGCCATAAAACGGGTAGTCGGTGTAACCGTCGGCACCACCACCGTAATACGAGCTCTTTTTCGCCATCGTCAGCGGCCAACCGTTTCTGATCCGATCCACTAAATCAGGATTGGCAATAAAGGGACTGCCAAAGGCCGCGAGATCGGTCAGACCGTCTTTGATCAGGCTTTCGGCTTGGGTGGCTGTCAGACCGCCCGCGAGAATCAAGGTGCCACGCCAGGTGTGTCTGAACTCTCGTAGCAGGCCGTTGAACATCACTGGCCCCTGAGCCATCAGATGAACATAGGCAATATCACGACGATTAAGCTGTCGGCCTATGTGCAGATACGTTTCTGATGTCTGGTTATATGACGGCATGTCCTGCAACTGATTGCAGGGTGAGAGACGTACGCCGGTACGTCCGGCACCGATCTCAGCAATAACCGCATCGGTAATGTCCAGCAGCAGGCGAGTTCGGTTCTCAAGCGTGGCACCACCGTAGAGGTCGGTGCGGGTATTAAATATGGGGTTGATAAACTGCTCGATGAGATAGCCATTTGCCGCATGAATTTCGACACCGTCGAATCCCGCCGCCATGGCGTTTGCTGCCGCACGACGAAAATCGTTAATTACACGGGCAATTTCATCCGTCTTAAGTGCTCGCGGTTTGCTGGCGGTTACCGTAGCTGCCTGACCATTTTGATCCCAGGCAAACGCATTGCCGCCCTGAATAGCGACTGCGCTAACGGGATCTTGCCCCTCTGATTGCAGGCTGGTATGTGACACGCGGCCAACATGCCAGAGCTGAGCAAAGATTTTACCTCCCCGCGCATGCACGGCATCCGTAACCGGCTGCCATGCTGTCACCTGGCTGTCGAGATAAATGCCGGGTGTAAAAAGATACCCCATCCCTTCACGTGAAACGGGCAGACCTTCGGAAACGATCAGCCCGGCGCTGGCGCGCTGCGCATAATAAAGAGTGGTCAGCTCATCGGCATGTTCATCGCTGGCGCGCGAACGGGTCATGGGCGCCATCACGAAGCGATTGTTGAGCTGAATATTCCCGAGCTGATGACGGGCAAAAAGCTGTTTCATATTGCCTCCTTACCGTTTCCAGCATTCAGCAATCAGCTGATGGGAACGAATTCGCGCGTCAGCGTCATGGATCCAGGAGTTCACCATAATTTCATCTGCCCCGGTGCGGCGCACCAGATCCGTAAGGCTTTCGCGTACCGTCTCGGGTTTACCCCAGATCGACTCGCGCAACTGACTCAGCACGCGTTGTGCCTCAATGGGGTGCCACAACGCATTCATGTCATCAACCGGCTTGGGAAGTTTCACCTCAACGCCACGCCCCAGATTGACGAATTTCTGCAATTCAGTGGTTGCAAGTCGATCGGCTTCCTGCTGAGTGTCAGCCGCAACCACGTTAACGCACACCATGACATAAGGTTCGGCGAGGGTTGCAGACGGCCTGAAGCCGGAGCGGTAAGTATCAATCGCCGCCAGCATCGCGTCGGGTGCAAAGTGCGAGGCGAACACCAGTGGCAGGCCTTTCATTGCTGCCAGTTGTGCGCTGAAGGTGCTGGAGCCCAGCAACCAGAGTGGGATATTGAGTCCAGCACCCGGAACCGCGGTGACGCGCTGACCAGGGCGAGAAGGCGCCAGGTAATGCTGCAACTCGTCCAGCATTTCGGGGAAGTCGAGTCCCTTCGCGCGGCTTTCGCGGCGTAAAGCCTGAAGGGTTTCCTGATCGGTGCCCGGCGCCCGGCCCAGTCCCAGATCGACTCGGCCTGGGTAAAGCGTTTCAAGCGTGCCGAACTGTTCCGCAACCACCAGTGGGGCGTGGTTAGGCAACATAATGCCGCCCGAGCCAATACGAATTTTGTCAGTTTTGGCACCGATGTGACTCAGAATTACCGTAGTAGCGGCACTGGCAATATCGACCATATTGTGGTGTTCAGCCATCCAGAAGCGATGATAGCCCGCCTCTTCGGCCGCTTTAGCAAGACGAACACTGTTGCTGATTGCATCGCTAAGATTGTTGCCCTCTGTAATGGGAGCCAAATCCAGCAATGACAGGGGGATGTAAGTGTCTTTCATAGTCATTTCCTCGGCCTCGGTAATCAGTTTTGAGGCGAAACAGTAAACCTGGAAATCACTATGATTGTTTTTTAGGAGATGATAAATCCGGTTAAGTGCGCATCTGTGTAGACATAAATTCCACAATTAAACGGGAAGGTTAGCGGTATCTTAACGTCATCCTGACAAGCGGATAATCCGCATGTCACTTACTCTACGCGATGGGAATATCGATGACAGATGAACAGATAATCAAAGCCCAATATCATGCAGCCTGTGATATTGCATACCGCTGGTTTTCCTTCTTTGAAGGAGAGACTGAGGCACTTGATCAGCACAGCGCTCTCTTTTCCGAAGATGTCATCCTGACGCATGCAGGCACGCACCTACTTGCCCAGGGAAAAGAGGAAATAAAACAGTGGCTGCGTAATTTACCTTATGAAAAGGGTTCGCACTTCATCCGTAATATTGATGTGATTAACAGGGCTGATAACCAAGCCGACGTTAATATGAATATTAGTTATCAGAGAATTGACGCTAATCAGGAGGTGGGTGGCGCCTTATCGGAATACAGAACAAGGGTGAAATTTGATGAACGGCACAATGCGACATTTACATTCATTCAAAAAACACCCCGTTTCCCCAATCCAGATCCGGTGTTTCATGATTCATTTGCTGTAAATCGACTTCGTTCGTTTATTGCACATTTCAGCCAGTTAATCATTTCTGACCCAAAGGGCATTGCCGAATTAGTGGCAGCAGAAGCCGATCAGCAGACCACAGCTATGATAAAAACCCTTAAATGGGATGAAGAAATCGGCATATTAAAATTGCTGAGCTTTGATCCGAAGCAGTCAATATGTGAATTCCTTATTTCATCCAACGGAATGCAGAACACGCTCGCGCTGACGTTAATTGAGTCGGCGGGGCGTTATATGACTATACTGCGCGCTACAATATCTGAACGTTCACTCAGCAAATCATGAGAAAAACCGATCATTTAGGTGGAATCACCGCATTTGTGACAACCGCGCAGCAAGGCAGTTTTACTGCTGCAGCTGAGCGATTGGGACTGACTAAATCCGCCGTTGGCAAAAGCGTCAGCCGGCTTGAGGATCGCCTTGGCCTCAAACTGTTTCAGCGTTCGACGCGCAGACTGAGTCTGACCCCCGACGGTGAGCGTTTTCTCACTAGCTGCCAAAGTGCCATCGATATTCTTGAGCAAGCAGAAGCGGAACTGACTTCACATATTTGTCAGCCGGCAGGAAGGCTGCGGGTCGATTTGCCTGCGGCCTTTGGCCGCCAGCGCATATTGCCTGTCCTGCTACAAATCACGCGAAAATACCCCGAGCTTGCGCTGACGGTTACCTTTAGTGAGCGATTTGTCGATCTCATCGAAGAAGGTATTGATCTGGTCATTCGCATCGGTGAGCTGGCTGATAGCAGTGGGCTGGTTGCCAGAAGACTGACCACGCAAAAGCTGGTGATATGCGCCTCGCCAGATTATCTGCTTTATCATGGTGAACCCGTTACCGCCGATGAGTTGAGTGAGCATCAGTGCGTTGTGGGATTTCGTCGCAATCAGCCCATTTCCTGGCTGCTGCGGGATGACGAAGGCGTGATAACCCGTTTTACACCCCCGCCGACGCATGAATTTGCCGACGGCGATGCGATGCTTGCCGCTACGTTGGCAGGTTGCGGCTTGTCACAGCTGCCATTGTGGTTGGTGGGTCAACATCTGGAAAGTGGAGCGTTGCGAGAGGTTCTGCCTCTTAACTCGGGGGGAGAGATGCCAATAAGTGCCCTCTGGCCCAAGAGCCGTCAACTGCTGCCTAAGATCCGTTACGTAGTGGATACGTTGATTCAGGCAGCAGAAGAGGGCGCGCTTGACTGATTACGCTTGTTCAGAATAGGCAGGATAATCGGTATAACCTTCCTCAGAGCCACCGTACATGGTGGCTCTGTTAACGTCATTCAGTGGCCAGTTATTCGCCATGCGTTCTACCAGGTCTGGATTAGCAATGTACGGGCGACCAAATGCAATCAGATCGGCTTTGCCCTGGCGCAGATAGGTTTCGGCCAGCGTTTTATCAAAGCCACCGGCGATGATGAGGGTACCTTCGTAGGCGGCGCGGAATTTATCTATAAACCCAGCGGGAATAGCCTGCTCTCCCAACGTTTGCTGATCGCTCAGATGCACATATGAAAGCGAACGCTGCCCCAGCTCTCTGGCCAGTTGCAGCCATGTTTCTTCCTCACCGGCAAATTCGTGCATATCAAAAAGACGTCCAAATGGCGCCAGTCGAATACCGGTTTTGCCTGCGCCAATCGCTTGTGCGATAGCGTCGGTCACTTCCAAAACAAACCGCAGGCGATGCTGATAATCTGCTCCGCCGTATTCGTCATTGCGGGTATTTAAGCCACCATTGATGAACTGCTCCAGCAAATAGCCATTAGCCGCATGAATTTCAACACCGTCAAATCCCGCACGAATAGCGTTTTTCGCTGCGTTGACATAGTCCTGAATCACTAACTGAATTTCATCACGGGTAAGCGCGCGCGGAGTTGAAACCGGTACCGGGCCTGGATTGCCCTGTTCATCCCGGGCGTAGCAGGTTGAATTTTCCGCCCTGACGGCTACCGAACTGACGGGAGCCTGACCGTCCTGTTGCAGGCTGGTATGAGAGATGCGACCAACGTGCCAGAGCTGAATGTAAATTTTGCCGCCAGCCGCATGGACTTCCCGGGTCGTTTTTTGCCAACCCTGTACTTGCTCATCATTATAAATTCCCGGCGTAAACAGATATCCCTGACCCTGAACGGAAATCTGTGCCCCTTCGGTGATGATCAGGCCCGCAGAGGCGCGCTGTTGATAGTACTTCGCCGTTAATGCATCGGCGGTATCTCCCGCGCGGGCGCGGGATCGCGTCATCGGTGCCATCACAACGCGGTTTTTCAGTGTGATGTCTCCTAACGTGTATGAGGTAAACAACTTGTCCATATTTTGCTCCTTTAAGTAAATGCACCCTCATGATGAGGGTCAGGAGAGGGTAAGAGAACACCTGTCTATTCCGAACAGATGTTCCATAAATTCTACTTTAAACTGCCGATTTACTGTTGTGCATCAAGCTCGTTCTGCGCAAAGCTGCGTCGATTTGGTGTCAGAACGGTGCTTCACCGCGATGCTGATGAACGCCAGGAGGGCAAAAAGTACGCTACTAAGTACCACCGAGTGCGTGCCGAGTTGAGCGATAAACCAACCGCCGGTTAGCGAACCAATAGTAATGCCAAGGTTCGAGAACGACATATAAAGACTGTTGGCAAATTCTGGCGCTTCGCTGGCCTCGCGCATTAGCCAGGTTTGGCTGACAACCAAGCCGGAGGAGTGGAATGCGCCCCAGAACACGGTCAGCAAACACATTGCCAATGGAGAAAAGCCGAGGAACCACACCAGCAGAAAGACCACGGTAAACAACAGCGGATAGGCGTATGTGGTTTTCACCACGCTCTTCTGCAGAAAACTGCTGAACACAAAGTTGCCGGTGAAACCACAAATGCCGAACAGGATAAGCATCGCGCTAATGGCGTTGTTGCTGAGATGGGTCACGCTCGCCAAATAATCAGCGACATAGCTAAACCCAGAGAACATGGCCGCGAACACCAGCGTGACGGTGGAGATCGTTAGCCACAGTTTACCATTACGTAATACGGAAACCTGGCTGGCAAAAGAGACTTTATGGGTGGCGGGCATGGATGGCATAAAGGCCATGACGCCGATGAACGCCAGCACGCAGGCGATCGCACCAAAGTAAAATGCCGCAGACAGTGAAAGGTGATCGGCAATCAGTGAACTCAGCGGTACGCCCAATACTAAACCGATCGCCACGCCAGCAAAGACCTTGGCGGCAGCGCCAGCGGCTTTTTCTTTTGGAACAGAATTAGCCGCCACCACCAGCGCAACGGCAAAGAATACCGCATGCGCCAGCGCAGGAAGAATACGGAACAGCAGCATCAGGTTGAAGACATTAGTAGTGGCATATATCAGGTTAGAAATAATAAATACCACTAGAATACTGAGCAACACCGTTTTCTTATTGAATCCTGAAAGCATTAAAGTGATAAACGGCCCAGTCACCGCCACAATAATGGCGTAAATACTGACGAGGAATCCCACCTGTGTTGGCGTGACATGAAGTTGGGAGACGAGTTTTGGCAACAGACCAATGATGGCAATTTCGGTGGTGATTACCCCGAAAACAGCAACAGACAGCGCCAGTAAAAGCAGTGAGCTTTTATTTTGCATAGCATACCCTTGTGAAAAAACCGCAATGAAATAAAGGAAAGCCAAAGAGCGGAATACGACCTTTATGCGTTATGACCGGTATATTTTTCCGGAAGAGCATCATCGCGAAGTTTTCACAGCGGGGAAATATGCTTATAAACGTTTCAGTGGAGACATAGATTCGTCAATAAGGTTGTTAATAAGAGGATAGGTTTCATCAAACTCGATTTGTTGACGTAACCTTTCAGGCAGGCGCGCATTGAGCAAATGCCCCAATGCGCGTTGATCTTCTTTCTCTTGGGGGCAAATTAGCGTTAGGGTTTGCGCTGCAGCGTAATGCGGGTTAACTCGGAGGGGCGGCCCAAACGTACCGCCATGCCAGGCCACAGCGCGGTGCCATTGTTGACGTAAAGTTGCATGCCGCCCACCTGATAAAGCCCCGAGACAAAGCCCGCGTTGGGTTTCGCAAACAGTCGGTCAAAACCTACAATCAGGCCGCCGTGCGTGTGACCGGAAAGTTGCAGATCGATTTTCTTAACCGCATTTTGCCGGGCGTTACGCGGCTGGTGATCGAGCAAGATGATCGGTGCATTTTCCGGTGCGCCGGCCAGCGTTTGCTCCAGATCCGGACCGACAGCACCACGTCGTGACGCTGATGTATCTGGCATGCCTGCAATCACTAATTCAGCCTGATCGCGCTTAATGACCGTATGGCGATTAAGTAGCGGCTCAAGGCCGAGTGACGCCAGATGCGCAGTCCAGCGCTCCTGCTCGAAGAAATACTCATGATTCCCGGTGATAGCAAAAACGCCATCCGGCGCATGTAGCCCACGCAGCGGTTCAACATCCGCACGGCGATTCTGCAGCGTGCCGTCAATCACATCGCCGGTGACCAGAATGAGGTCGACATCCAGCGTCATGGCTTTTTGCACCAGCGCGCGCGTCCATTTCTCATTGAAGAGTTTGGTGATGTGCATATCGGTTAACTGTAACAGTTGATAGCCTTCAAAAGCGCGGGGAAGGTTATCGATATCAATCGTCACATCTTTAATCGGCGGAACGCGGATGGCCTGATAAACGCCGACGGTGGCCAGAATCATGGCAAACGCCGCCGCTACATAGCGAACCGCAGGCACGATTTCAAACGGATGACGGAACAACAACGAAACGAGCGCCACCACATCAATTACCAACTGCGTCAGCGCAAGAAACAACACGGCGCTGAAGCCCCAGTTGAATAAGATGACAATCGCGCGCGGCATTTCCGGGGAGAACATGCTGCCTGATGTAAATCGACTCACCAGCAGATACTGCGAAGCCAGTAACACCAGCAAAGACAGAATGATTTTTAACAGCAATGGCATGGCTAACGGGAATAAAAATCGTACGATCACATACCAGCTCGGTATGCTAAAAATCAGATGAAACATCACTCACTTCCCTGGTTAAAGGCGCTACACCAGCGCAAAAATACCCTACGCAGTGTAGTCTTAACGGCTTAAAATTATGGCTTCGCGTGTGCTTTTTTTACGCGCCGCCGAACAAGGAGGATGCATGCAACGCCAGCAGTTGTTCGATCACATCAATCAGCATTATCAGATAGAGCCCGATTATCCGTGGAAAAAGCTCAGTGAATATGCGGTGCTGCGTCATCCACGGCACCGCAAATGGTTTGCGCTGGTGTTTCCGCTGGAGAGTCACAAACTCGGCCTGCCGGATGGACCGGTGATTGAGGTGATGAACATCAAAACCCGGCCCGAACTGAATGGATCGCTGCGTCAACAGCACGGCGTTTATCCAGCTTATCACATGAACAAAGAACACTGGCTGAGCATCACGCTGGAAAACGGCTTGCCGGATAGCGAGATTCTGGCGCTGCTTGACGACAGCTTTAACCTGACGTTTTAGTCAGCCTATGTGACAATGTCACTATTAGCCTCAACGCGAGCGACGCGATGGCATCATGCGCAGTAACGTATTGTCTTTGAAAAGATAATGGTGCGCCAGCGCGGCAACCGCATGAATGCCAATCAGCCAGTAACCATAAGGCGCGAGTGTTTCATGCCAGCCCGCAATCATGTCGGCGAAATCGGGATCGGGATCGCCACTTACCGGCATCGGAATGCCGAAGATCCACCATGTGCGGCCCATATAAAAGCGTGACAAAATCCCCAGCGTCGGCAATACGATGAAAAACACGTAGATCGCCAGATGCATCAGATGCGCCAGTCCGGTTTGCCAATGCGGTGGTTTGGGCAAAATTGCCGGGCTGCGATGGCGAAAACGCAGCAGGATGCGTGTCAGCATAATCACCAGCACACAACTTCCTGCGCTGAAGTGACTCATGATCATCGCAAAGCCTTGCCACGAACCGCGCGTCGCCAATCCACGGAATTCCATGGTGCAATATGCAATAACGACTAACAGAAAGGTCAACCAATGAAGAAAAATCTGCGATGGCGCGTATTTATTGCTCATTTCTAATCCGTAAAATGCCTGGCGAGATGCGTACTTTAAGGGAAAATGCGCTGAATTAATTCATTATTTGACACATTAGTCACCTCGTTTTTACCTTTCCGTTTCACTTGCCACTAACAATTGACTCAATAAGCTTTTGAGCTGCAATTGCTGAGAGGCATCCAGCGCAGCCAGCAGGCTGTTTTGCGTTTCCGTATGCACTCTCAGCGCTTGCTCGATCTTCGCTAATCCCGCATCGGTAAGCGCCACCAGCATGCTGCGCTTATCCTCGGGATCGGCGACACGCACAATTGAACCGACGGCTTCCAGCCGATTGAGGCGATGGGTCATCGCGCCCGATGTCACCAGCAACGATTTATACAGCTGCGTGGGCGATAAGCGATAGGGCGCACCCGCACGTCGCAGCGTGGCAAGCACATCAAATTCGCCATCGCGAAATCCAAACGGTGCCAGTGCTTCAGCACGGGCTTTCGCCAGATGCTTCATGATGCGCAGCATGCGACCAAAAACGGCCATTGACGATGCATCCAACTCCGGCATCGCGCTGGCCCACTGTTCCACCACAAAATCGACGTGATCCGTCAATATCCTTCTCCTTACAACCTGGTTGATGCATTTCTGCCCACACCATATATCGCGCTGCTACGGTGTGTACGGTCATTGATTTTCACCATCATCTCTTGCGCATTGAATCTCCCATTTGTTGCTTTGTGCGCATGGGCTATTGTTGTTGCAAAAAGTATCTTAACGTTAAGACACTTTTAATGTGTCTGGAGATGCTCTGTGAATCGTACTTTACCTGCGGTTGGGATGTTTGCCTTACTGGTTTTTATTATCGCCCTGAATTTACGGCCCATTATGGCGGCGATGGGGCCGCTGTTTCCGCTACTGCAGCGCGACGCGCAGCTCAACGCGACGCAGCTAAGTCTGCTCACCACGTTGCCGGTAATCATGATGGGATTGGCGGCGCTGGCCGGTCCGTTGCTGCTGCGTCAGCTCGGTGAAGTGCGCGGTATCGCTGCCGGATTAGTGTTGCTGGCGCTGGCGAGCGTAGCGCGCGGATTCGACCAATCCGCGGGTGCGTTGATTATCAGTGCGCTGGTGGCGGGTGGCGGCATCGGGTTAATTCAGGCATTGATGCCAGCGCAAATCAAACGTCACTTCGGTGAAAAAGCGGGCACGCTGATGGCGCTGTTTACTACCGGCATTATGGCGGGCGCAGCGATTGCCGCCGCCAGCGCGGCGCCATTGGCGAATACGCAAGGTTTAGCGTTAACGCTGGCGATTCCAGTCGTGCCTGCAGTCCTCGCGCTGTTGTTATGGCTGAAGATTTCACACGGCGTAGCGCCGATTCAAAGCAGAAACCCGCCACGCGCCACGCGCTCCACGCGTGCGTGGCTGTTGATGATCTTCTTTGGTATCGGTACCGGTGCATACACTTTAGTGCTGGCGTGGCTGCCGCCGTTTTACATGCAGCACGGTTGGCAACCGGAGCAGAGCGGATACGTGCTGGGCGCGCTGACGCTGACAGAAGTAGCCGCAGGATTTGTCCTGTCGGCGCTGATCCATCGTTTCCGCGATCGTCGCCGTCCGTTGCTGGTGGTTTTAACCTTTATTTTGCTGGGTTTGATGAGTTTGCTGCTGCTGGGTGGCGCGCAGGTGTGGCTGCCCACATTGCTACTGGGAGTGGGCATTGGCGCGCTGTTTCCCCTCTCGCTGATCGTTACGCTCGATCACGCGCACACGCCGGAAGAAGCGGGCGCATTGCTATCATTTGTGCAGGGAGGCGGTTATTTACTGGCGGCGTTGATGCCACTGATCGCGGGCATTGTACGTGACCGCGCCGCCTCGCTGGATAGTGCGTGGATCATAATGAGCGTGGGCATTGTGCTACTGATGGTGATGGCGCTGCGTTTTAAACCGCAAAGATAAACCGCCGACAGAGAATGTGATAAAACGTGGGGCAGTTTTTACACCTAAGGTCGTCATGTGTGACGGCCTGGCAAAAAAGGAGCAACGATGTCGCCACAAGTGGGGATCGGCGTATTAATTTTCCGCAACGGAAAACTGTTACTGGGGCAACGCAAAGGCAGTCACGGCGCGGGCGACTGGTCTGCGCCGGGCGGGCATCTGGAGTTTGGCGAATCGCCGGAAGCCTGTGCGCGTCGAGAAGTGCTGGAAGAAGCCGGCCTACAGCTTGGCGAACTGCAAAACGGTGCGTTCGTTAGCGATGTGTTTCCCGAGGTCAACAAGCACTACATAACGCTGCTGATGGTGGCGCAGGATGTTATCGGCGAACCGCAATTGATGGAGCCAGAAAAGTGCCACGGCTGGCAATGGTTCGCGCCGGAGGATCTGCCGCAACCGCTGTTTGCGCCGCTGCGCACCTGGATGGCGCGCGATGGATTGGCGGCGCTGCAGGCACTGGCTAAAGTGCGATAATCGCCTCAATCTCAATCTTTAAATCCGGCGAGAAAAGTTGGCTGATTTGTACCAGCGAACTGGCAGGAAGATGGTCGCCATAGTGTTTAAATAGCACGGTGCGTAAAGCGTTGATTTCATCAAATGAGGTGATGAAAATCGTCACCTTGATCAGCTTTTCCAGCGAACTGTTTTCCTCAGCCGCGATGGTATGCAATTGCTGGAATAGGGTTTCTGCTTGCGTAGCGATATCGGCCTGCTGCGCTGGCGTACCGAAGGCGGTCAAGCCAGAAACATACAAGGTATCATTGTGCTTTACCGTATGCACATAAGGCGCTTTGACTTCACCCAATTGCGGATAGTTTTTACGAATCAGCATCTGTTTCTCCTTAAACAATTTCAAGAACCATCACCGTAACCTCTTCATCAGCAATCTCACGCTGCTCCACATCCTGCCAGCCGAAGCGGCGATAGAGCGCTTGTTGATCCGGCGTATACAGCCACAGCGCGGTAATCCCACGCAGACGCGCTTCGGTAATTACGCGCGTCACTAAAGCACTCGCCAGCCCTTTGCCACGATGTTCTGCGGCAGTAATGACTTCGCCGAGCCAAAACTCGCGCTCGGCAATATCGTTAAGTTCGTAATGGATTATGCTGGCGGTCGCCATCAATGCGCCTTCTGCCGAGGTCGCAATCAACGTCAGGGTTTGAATTTCATCAGCATTGCGCGCCTGTAAACGCTGCTGAATAACCGCCGCATCGCGCCAGTTGGGTAAATCTGACCATTCGCAATGCAGCATCCGTGTCACCGCGTCCAAAAACTGTGGCTGCTGCGCCAGCAGGCTAATGTGCATTTCTAATCCTAAAACGTGGCAGACGAGAGTGACAACATAGCGGCTAGCCGTTGATGTTGCCAGGCAAACTGCCGTTGCTTTTCACCATGGCAGTCGCCGAAATTCACCGTTAGCCCACTTCGTTTGCCAGCGCCACCGCATCTTCGCCGGCTGGAATGCGCATCGGTGCATTGGGGTCCGTCGCCGCTTGCCACACCGCTTCGGCTACATCAAGCGCTTTGGTGGTCGGTTGCGGTTGTTGCATCCTGTTTAACACGCCATCTAATAGCGGCTGATAGGGCTCAAGCTGCGTGTTCTCCATGCGCGGCGTAGCGTTCTTGCCAAAATCGGTGGTGGGCGCCAAGCCTGGCAGCACCAGGCGTACTTTGATATTGAACGGCTCAAGCTCCAGCGCCAGCGATTCGGTAAAGGCATTTACCGCCGCTTTGCTGGCGGTATACACCGCCAGCAGCGGCAGAGGTTTCAGCGTTACCGTCGAGGTCACGTTGATAATCGTACCGCTCTGTTTAGCACGGAACTGTGGCAGCACAGCCTGCGACAGTGCGATGGTGCCAAGCGTGTTAGTTTCAAACACGTCGCGTACCGTCGATATTAGCGTGCCTTCTAGCGAGGCCAGCAAGCCAATCCCGGCGTTATTCACCAGCACATCAATGTCGCCCGCTTCAGCAATGGCATTTTTAATGCTGCCGGCATCGCTAACGTCCAATGGCAGTAGACGAAGATTATCCGACGCCGGGAACAGATCGGCGCGCGGATTGCGCATGGTGGCGATCACTTTCCAGCCTCGTTCCAGAAAATAGAGCGCGGTGGCGTGACCAAAGCCAGAAGAACAGCCGGTGATCAGAATCGTTTTCATCTTTCACTCCTGCATTGCATTGGGGTAGACGAACACTATAGAGTCAACCAGCTGGACTCACTACAACACAACGTCCGGCTTTCATTCGCAGGAGTCCAAATGATCGATCCCTTAGCTGAAATGGTGTCGCTGCTGCAGCCGCAAGCGGCGTTTTCCAAACGCGCCCGCGCCAATGGCCAATGGCGGGTGGATCGCAGTGAAACCGGTCAGCCGTTCTATTGTGTCGTGCTGGAAGGGCGCAGCCAGTTGAAGATGAAAGGGCACCCAGCCATCTCGCTTGAGCAGGGCGATTTTGTACTGATCCCAGCGGCGTGTGAATTTAGCATGACCAGTGCCCAACCGCCGGCCGCCGATGCGCCTGCAACAACGCCACACATGCTTGCGCCCGGTGAATTCTGGATCGGCGATCAGCAACAGCCCGCCGATGTACAAACACTCATTGGCTTTTGCCAGTTCGGCGCGCCCGATGCCGGATTGATTGTTTCGCTGCTGCCGCAGTTCATTCATGTTCGCGGCGAATCGCGCTTAACCACACTGGTACAATTGGTGATGGACGAATGCCGGGCACAGCGTCCGGCGCGCCATGTGGTGCTGGAACGCCTGCTGGAGTTGTTATTAATAGAAGCGTTGCGATCGATACCGATCTGCAATGCGTGTCCGGGCGTGATGAGCGGGTTAGCCGATGAGCGCCTGGCGGCGGCGATCCGCGCCATTCACGCGAATCCGGCGCACAACTGGACGGTGGCCGAGTTGGCGAAAGCCGCAGCGCTATCACGTTCTTCTTTTTTTGTGCGCTTCCGGGAAGCGGTTGGCGTTGCTCCGATGGTCTATTTACTTACATGGCGCATGGCGCTGGCGAAAAATTTGCTGCGTGGCAAACGCATGGCGGTGGCCGAAGTGGCGGAGCGCGTTGGCTATCGCTCCGCCAGCGCGTTCAGCGTGGCATTCAGCCGCTATGTCGGTCAGCCACCCGCGTGGTTTGCGGCTGAAGAGGAGAGTTAGCGATACAGTTT
This sequence comes from Pantoea sp. X-Soil-ISGK-421, assembly GCF_059730785.1. NCBI lineage: Bacteria > Pseudomonadati > Pseudomonadota > Gammaproteobacteria > Enterobacterales > Erwiniaceae > Pantoea > Pantoea sp. X-Soil-ISGK-421. The sequence continues at coordinate 344,311 of NZ_AP035980.1, forward strand.
CAAATTACCGGTTAAACGGGTAATTTTTTTCTTTGGACCGATCAAACCGATTGCCACCAACTCAATCTGATCGCTGTGCGCGTCAGCAATACGTTCGCCGTACTCTTCATACGTTTTGCAGGATTGCGCCAGCGCGCTAAACGGCATCGCAAAGATCTCGCTATCCGCGACGCTTATTTGCTGTAATTCGCGCAGGTAATTGCCGTCCGCCAATAACACCGGCAGCGGCGCGTAGATGACGCCGGGATAATTAACGCCATCCTGGCATTGCTGATCCGGCCCCACCAAATTCCCGATCAATTTTCCAAAACTAATGCCGATAACGCTAGCAGCGTTCATTGCCAATCCTGCAGGCAATTGCTGATCGATCACGATGGTACAGCGATGGGTGTTTGCGTCGAAATTCATGCTTCAGGCTTCACTTTGAGTGGGTTATAGGTACGCGCTTCTGCGAATAACGCTGGTATTCCCGGTGCGCATAAATGCGCACCCTACGCCGTAGGATCGCCATTCATGGCGACCTGGCTACATCCGCGCAATGACTCTGACGGCAATAATCAGACGAAAAGTATGCCGCATCCCCAAGGGAAAGTGCTTTCTGAATAGGTTGCAAAAGCGGCGGAATAGGGATAAAAACCCCCTTAATCACTACTTAAAGGAAAGAATTATCCGCTTATGACTCTGAGCAAGACAGATATCAAAATCCTCCAGCAGTTGCAGCAGGACGCGCGCATCACCAACCAACATCTCGCTGACGAAATTGGCCTCTCCGCCTCGCCAACCTGGCGCAAAGTGCGCAAGTTGGAAGAGGATGAAGTGATTCAGGGCTATCGCGCTGTACTGAATCGAAAAAAGATTGGCCTTAATGTGATGGTGTTTGTACGCGTCACCATTGATAGCCACAGCGAAGCCGAAGCGCGAAAATTCGAACAGAAAGTGATGGCGCTGGATAATGTGGTGTCCTGCTACAGCATCGGCGGCGATGCGGATTTCTTATTACAGGTGGTGGCAGCAGATTTGGATGCGTATGCAGAATTTGCTATGTCGGTCATTCGCCGCCTGCCGGGGATAAAGGAGATGCAAAGTATGTTTGTGTTGAAAGAGATAAAAGGATTGGCGGCCTGGCCTTTGGAAAAAAAGATGCTTAATGAATAGCTTCTGGAAAATTTCTGAACGCATGTTCATAAAGCCGAATGAAATGAATGTCTCTCAAAGATTTTAATTTACTCATTCAGGGTAGATCCGCTTAAAAATACAATTTTCCTGGCTCAATTCCTAAATCCTCTCTCCCGCCTCACAAATACTTAACTCAAACTGGACGCTTTCCTGCTTAAGCGACGATACTCATTTCATCCGATTTCAAATATTAAAATCCTGAAACAAATTAATTCAGTCAGTTAAACAATCTGAAGCACACTGCTTTGTGCCTTTTGTCTTTTCTCTCTTGAGGAAAACATTGTGTTTAAATTAAATCCGGTATTACTAAGCCTTGTGGCTGCGCAAGGCATGATGTTCCCTGTGTTGCCGACAACGGCAGCGATATTAAAGCCTTATACGCCTGAAATTAATGACAATAAGGTTGGAGCCTACTGTTTATGCAATGGCAGCACGCAAACGCTCAGCGGATTACCAAAGTTTCCACCCGGTGAGAGTGGCGTGGGGAGCGTGACAATTGGTGAGTTGCGATCGATTGGTCGTATTATTAACGACGATGTTATTGGTGCGCCACGCTTACAAATTGGGCCGCAAAATTATTCCATCGGCGTTTTTGATCCCAATTACAACACCTATGTTAATTATCAGGCGTTTAATAGCGCGGAACTGGTTGATTTACCCGCTGTTGGTCTGGAAACCGTAGTGCCAGATTATTTTGATGTAAACGACAAGCAATATATCAATGCGCGCGTCGCGTCCGTCAGTAAAGGCACGCTTAATATCGATATGGGTAAGCATAACGCGGCAACGTCTTCCTCCAGTAATAGCTGGTCAATGGCGGCGAAACAAAGTCAGTTATTTACCGCCAGCAATAAAGGGAATTTGAACTGGAACAGTAATAACCGCATTGCCTTCACGGCAGCAACCACGCCGTACGGTGGCGATCGGCTGGCGTATGACGTGGGTAACGTCGTTGAATATGCCGGTGTGTTTAGTGTTGGCATGTACGACGGCAGCGTCACCTGGTTTAACGTCACTAATCTTAGCGAATTGCGTGCTTACAACGACTGGCTCATCGAGCAACTCTCATACGGCAAATTGATTACCCAAAACTACAATAGCGATTTTAATCAGGCCTTTCGCCTGCGTGAGGGCCGCGTGGTCTATCGCATGAGCACCAACAACTTCGACGATGAAGTGGCGCTGCCGATATTCGATCAGGTGGTGCTCAGCGCCGATGGCCCGAAAGCGACAGTGAAAATCAATCGCGGCAAAACGCTGGAAGTGGTGAACAGCAATAGCGCGGTGATGCGCGCCAGCAACGGGGCGAAGGCGATTGTCGACGGCAAACTCTCCAGCACCGGTTCGGGTCTGGAGTTACTTTATGGCGCGCGCGGCTACAATAACGGCGTCATCAACGCCGGTTTTCTCAATAACGCCAATGGTTCAGGTGTGGATAGCAGTACGGTTGGTGCGGGCGGCAGCGCAGTCACTGCCAGTTATGAAAGTCGATTCATTAATCGTGGTGTGATCAATGTGCAACCCGGCGCAGGCTTCAGCGCCGGCATCAATGCCTATAACAGCAAGGTAATTAACCACGGCAACATCAACGTCGGCGTCAGCGATGTCAGTAACGGTGGCGCAGCGGCTGGCGTATTGTTGAGCAGCGATGGCAAAGGCGGTTTCGTTAATGCCAGAGATGGCACCCTCTACATCGGGCGCTCACCGCAAAATCGCAAAAATGATCCAACCGAAGATGTCGCCGTCAATCTGAGTGGCGGTGCCAGCGGTATCTATCAATTTCTTGACTCAAAAGCGGTGAATAACGGCCACATCGTCATTGGCTCAAAAGTGCAAAACGCGGCGGGGATGAAGGTGGAACTTGCGCCTCACGCGGTCACGCTTAACAACGGCGTAATCGACGTAAATGGCCTGATACAACCCGAGCCTGCAGAGAACGTTGGCATGTTAGTGCTCGATTCCGGCAGTCTCGGCAAGGTTGGCAATACGGGCACCATCAATATTAACGGCTACAACAGCACCGGACTCAAAGTCATCGCGCGCGATGGCAATGACTCCGTAGCGTTTTCCAGCGGGGCAATCAATGTGCCTGGCGATGGCGATCGCTATACCGACGCCTTTAGCACTGCAGTGTGGGTAAAGGGCGACCCGGGCGGTACCGCCTACGCAAACCTTAGCGGGCCGATTCGACTTGGCGGAAACTCAAACATTGGTATTCGCGCGGAGGGCAGCGCGGGCGTGGATGTCAGCGCCAATGCGGTGCCGATATCTGTGCCTGATCCCAACGTGTATACCGCTCGCCATATTAGTTTTTATACCATTGGACCCAATGCCAGAATCAACTTACCCGCCAACGGCAGCTACAGCGCCACCGTGCCGTACGGCAACATATTTCGCGTTGCAGATGGTGCAGATTTTGATGGCACCGGCCGCACGCTTTCCATGACCAACGCCTTTGCGACGGGCGTGTACGGCAGTGGTGAGTTCACCGACGTCAATACTAATGGCGCGACCTTCAACGTTGCAGGTAATTACGCCCGTGCAGTTGAGATCAGTGATGGTGCGCACGCCACCATTGATGCGGCTACCCGTATCAGACTGCTCAGTAATGGCGCGACCGGCGCCGTTGCTGATGGCAACAAATTCACCCTGGTGGGCCAACCCATCAATCCGGAAACGCAGTTTAATCCTGATACGCTGTTGATCAACCACGCATCGCTTAGCGGCGTCGCTGATAATCAGCAGGCGTTGGTTGTCACCAATCACGCTCAGTTGCTTAATACCGGCGACATCACCTTAGGCGGCCAGAGGACCAACGGCATTTATGCGCAAAATGGCGCCTTTGCCTTCAACCGTGGCGATATTACGGTGACGCGCGGCAGCACGGGGCTGTATGCGTATGGCAACCCCGAATACACCGATGGCGTAACGCCGACGGAAGTCATCAATATCGGCTTACTCAATGTGTATAACGTGGATTCTGAGAGTTTTTCTCCCAGCAAAGGGGTGATCTCCTATCACCAGTTGGCGCGCTTCTCGCAAAACGGCACCATCAATTTGTTCGGCACAAACGCGCTGGCGGGCGCGGTGTTCGCCGGTGGACTGCTTGAGTTAGGCGACGGCAATAGCGTGGTGTACCACGACAGAAATCAATACGGTTTTCGCGCGGCGGATCCCGGTACGCGTTTGATCAGCCATGGCGGCAGTACCGATGTCAGCACGGAAAACTCCAGGTTGTACGAAATTGTTAACGGCGCGTGGCTGTATGCCGAAACGCCAGGCAACGTGACGCTCAGCGGTGAAAGTACCACCGGTATGGACGTGAGCGGGTACGACGCTTCTGTTTCCAGCACCGACAATTACACCGTAACCGGTAAAAATGCCACGGTGATGCGCGTCAGCGGCAGCGCCGAGGGCGTCATTACCAGCGGTATCGCATTGAATGGCGAAAACGGTACGGCGGCGGTGGTCGGCGGCGATGAGTCGGAAATCTACTCCGCCTCGCAAATCACCGGCAACGGCCGCAATAGCACCGCGTTTGATGTGAGCGGGGGTGCGCGCTTGTTTAATCAGTATCAGGGCGTGGTCGATCTCACCGGGCCCAACAGCACCGGCGCGCGCGTGCATGACGGCGGTAACTTTATTAACCGTGGCAGCATGCATATTGCATCGGGCATCGGCGTGGATGTCAGCAGCGGCTACGGTCAATACGTTCCAGTGGACAGTTCCCTGCGTGTCGATGACGGCATCGCAGCGTTGCGCGTGGGTAACGGCGGCTGGCTGAAAATCTACGGCGACGGGCAGGGCGCGAGCGCCATCCAGGCGATGGGCAATGCGGATGGTTTGCTGCTTGATACCGGCGCGCAGGGCTTTGAAGCCAACGACATCATCCTGGGTAGCTACGGTAGCGGCAGCGTGATCAACAATCGCGCTGAAACCACCAATATCTCGCTGGAGAACGTGATGCTGGACGTGAGCGGCGGCAACGGTGTGCGCTCGGCCACCTCGTTCGATCCCAATGGCAGCGCGCTGATTAATGTCAGCGGCGGCGGTACCGGCTACCGCTTCGAAAATGCCGATGGTTCAACCACCAGCAACGATCTGGTGATCGGGAAGGATTATGCCATTTTGGTTTCCGGACAAGGCACCGGCATTCGCGCCAACACCCGCGGCAGAGTGATTTCGCAGGGTTCCATCGGCATTCGCGATTTCAACGGCGGTTCGGCGATTGTCACCAGCACCGCCAGCCAGGTGATCAACCAGGGCTCGATTACTTCGCTGAGCCGCGTCTCTCCGCTGATTGATCTGCGCGGCGGAGAGACGGTATTTATCAATGAAGGCACGATTAACGCGCCGTTCCCGGATCAGGTGGTAGTAGCCGGTGGCGCGGGTAATGATGTGATTGCACTGCTCGATGGTTCGGTGATTGGCGATGTGAATACCGGCAACGGCAGCGATGAAGTGGTGGTCACCGGCGGCACGCTGAATGGCAGTCTGACGATGGGCAGCGGCGCAGCGAATCAGGCGACGGTGCAAAAAGTCAGCCTGGCGGATACTCGCCACATCACCACCGAAAACGGCGCAGGCAGCACGCTCAGCCTGAGCGAACTGACGGCGCGCGGCGGCTCATTTGCCAGCGATGATACCCGCAAAGGCACCAACCTCGGCGCGGGCTGGAGCACGCTCAATTTCTTCGCGACGAAATGGACGCTAACTGACAACATCAAACTGGCGCACAGCACCATCAATATTGATGCCGGCAGTACGCTGTTCGCCGGCGATAACGTCAACCCGCTGTTGCAAGGCGCGACCGGTGATTCGCTGGTGGTGAATAACGCCGGTACGCTGGATCTCACCAACGGCGGCAGCACAGCGGCGAATACCTTAACCATTGATGGCGAACTGGCATCGGCGGGCGGCAGCCTGAAACTCAACTCGACTGCGACACAAAGTGACACTTTGCGCGTAAACGGCAATGTCACAGGAACGACGTTGATCGAGGATCGGCTAATCGGCGGCCCGCTGCTGGATAGCAACCGCGATGGCGCGATTGCCAATAACGAAGGTGTGTCGCTGGCGCAGGTGACCGGCAGCGCCAGCGCAACCAGCTTTGCGCTACAGAGCGGCTATGTGGCGTCCGGGCCGTGGCAATACGGCTTAGCCAGCTTTGCGCCCGGCAGCTCCGCTGCGGGCGGATGGGATTATCGATTGGCTAACAACTTTGTCTGTGAAGAGGGTTCGCTGTGTCAGCCACGCGCAGGCAGCAATCAGCGCGCCGCGCGTCTGGCCGTGACGCCGCAGGTGCCATCGTATATCTCGGCACCGGTCGGTTTGGCTTATTACTCGCTGGCGGTAACCGACGATCTGCATAAACGCCTCGGCGAATTGCGTCAGCAGCAAACCGATTCTGCTGCGGTGGGCGGCGAGATGTTTATCCGTTATCTCGGCTCCAATCTCAAATATCAAAGCAATCGCGGTTTAGCGGATTACGGCTACGACTTCGATCTGGATTACAGCGCCGTGCAATTGGGCGGCAACCTGCTGCGTGCTGATGGCGCGAAAGATAGCCTGCGTGGCGGCGTGGCGTATACGCGCGGTAACACCCGTATTCGCCCACACGCGGCGGACGGTTACAGCTCCACCAGTTTTGATAGCGACAGCATTTCGCTGTACGGCACCTGGCTGCGTGACAGCGGATTTTACCTCGATGGCTCATTGAGCTGGGGTTGGTATCGCGGAGAAACCGACATTGCGCGCCAGAAAGAAGTGGCATCACCGAAAGGTAACGGCTGGACGGCCTCGGTAGAATCGGGCTATCCGTTCACCTTCGCCCACGGCGTACGCCTCGAACCGCAGGCACAAATTACCTGGTTGCAGATAAAAATGGACAGCTTCACCGATGGCGATCGCACGCGCGTAGCGTACAACGATTACGATCAAACCATTGGCCGACTCGGCGCGCGCCTTGATCGCACCTGGCAGGACGCCAGCCAGAATGCCTACACGCCTTATCTTCGCGCTAATTACTACAAAGGCTGGGGCGGCACCGCGAAAACCAAGATAGGTTCAGCAGATGCTGAAGGCAGCCAAACCTTTGAAAGCGGTAAGTTCGGTCAGATGTGGGATGTTGGCTTAGGCGGCAGCGCTACGCTGAATAAGGACGTCGCGCTGTATGCCGAAGCGGATTACCGCAAAGAGATCGATGGCAACGGTGCTAAAGGCTGGCGTTATAACGCGGGCGTGCGATGGTCGTTTTAACATTTAGCGTGTCTACTTCATATCGCCGGTGTTGAACTCCCCAGCATGGGCGATATGCAGGCCATAACCGAAGGGCGCAACACGCGCGATGGGGTCGAGAAGACGCTACGCGAACTCGGCTGCGTTTTTCCTCCGTAGCGGCGCAATTTATGGCGCATTGTCTGGGTGGGCACAGAACCCGCACAGACATGCGCGATAAACCGCGCCGCGACAGAGTGTGCAAATCGGTATTGCGCTATTGATGGCGATTGGGATCATCAACCATGCACGTGCTGCGTACGGCGATCTCGCACCGAGACGTACAAAAATGCCAGAACAAACAGTGCGGCGTAAATCACCACAATGGTAGGTCCCGGCGCGCTATCAAGGAAGAACGAGGCATACACGCCGCTGAATCCCGTCACCACCGCAATGCCTATCGCCAGCAACATCACCTGCAGGAAACGACGCGCCAGCAGTAAAGCGATAGCGCCAGGCGCGATCAACATGGAAATCGACAGAATCACGCCCACCGATTTTAGCGCGGCGACAATGGTTAACGAGATCAAACACAGCAAGCCGTAATGCATCAATTTGCCGTTGATGCCGCACGCGCGCGCCTGGTGAGGATCAAACGCATGCAGCAGCAAATCACGCCACTTGATGCCAATCAGCACGCTAACAATTAAAGCGATGGCTGCGGTCTGAATAATATCCGCAAGGCTGATGCCTAACATATCGCCGAATAAGATGTGGTCGAGATGCACTTCAGGCTGCAGTTTCAGGTAGAGCACCAAACCTGCGCCGAACATGCCGGAGAAGACGATGCCCATCACGGTGTCGGGTTTGATGCGGCTGTTCTCACTGATATAGCCGGTAGCGACGGCGCACACCATGCCGGCGATAAACGCGCCAATGGCGTACGGCAAGCCAATTAGCCAGGCGATTACTACGCCAGGAAATACTGCGTGGCTCATCGCATCACCGAGCAATGACCAACCTTTCAGTACCAGAAACGCCGACAGCATCGCGCAAGGCAGCGACAGCACGAGGGTGGTGATCAGCGCCATGTTCATGAATTCGAACTGGAAGGGACTCAATAATAATTCAGCCATTTACGCCGTCCTCCAGGGTCTGACGTGCGCGACGGCGAGCGGCGAGCACGCCATGTTTAGGTGCAAATACAAAAGCCACTAAAAATACCAGCGTTTGCGCCACCACAATCACGCCGCCGGTCGCACCATCAAGAAAGTAGCTGCTCCAGGCGCCGAGGAAACTGGTAACGCTGCCGATGGTCACGGCAATCAGCAGCAAGCGCGGAAAACGATCCGTCAGCAAATAGGCGGTCGCGCCAGGCGTCACTACCAGGCAAATCACCATAAACGCCCCAACGGTTTGCAGCGCGGCAACGGTAGAAGCGGAGAGCAGGGTGAAGAACAGGATTTTCAGCCGCAGCGTATTTAATCCCAGCGAACGCGCGTGGCTCTCATCGAAGAACGTCACCATCAAATCTTTCCACTTCAGCAGCAGAATGGTCAGAGTGATAAAGCCAATCGCGCCGAGCTGCCAGATATCGGCGGGTGCAACCGATAAAATATTGCCCAGCACGATAGTCTGAATATTCACCGAGGTGGGATTGAGCGAAACCAGAAACAGGCCGATACCAAAAAACGACGAGAAGATCAGACCGATAATGGCATCTTCCTTTAAGCGCGTTCGTTGATTGAGAAACAGCATGCTGCCCGCCGCCAGGCCGCCGGAGAGGAAAGCGCCGAGCGAAAAGGGCAGGCCAAGCATGTACGCGCCCGCTACGCCGGGCACAATTGAGTGCGACAGCGCATCACCGATCAGTGACCAACCTTTTAGCATGAGGAAGCAGGAGAGAAAGGCGCAGATCGCGCCGACCAGCGCCGCGATCCACATCGCATTCAGCATGTATTGATAGCCAAAGGGTTCAATAATCCACGACATGGTTCGCTCCCCGGTGAGGATTTTTGTCTTTCATCAACTGCATCAACACCGCGTTACGCTCATGCAGCGCGCCATCAAACGTCTGCGCCAGATTATCGGCGGTGAACGTGTCATGCAGCAGGCCGCTGGCCAGCACGGTATTTTTCACCAGCACGCAGCGATCGCAGAAATCGGGGATGGCATTAAGATCGTGGGTGGAAACCAGCATGGTGCGGCCTTCGTCGCGCAGTTCTTTCAGCAGGGCGATAATCGCAGCCTCAGTTTTGACGTCCACGCCGGTAAACGGCTCATCCAGCAGGATAATCTGACCACTTTGCGCCAGCGCGCGCGCCAGAAAGACGCGCTTTTTCTGCCCGCCCGACAGTTCGCCAATCTGGCGATGGCGATAGGCGCTCATGCCGACGCGTTCCAGCGCCTGATCAACACTGTGTTTATCGGCGGCACGCGGAATACGCAGCATGCCCATGTAACCATAACGGCCCATCATCACCACATCTTCCACCAGTACCGGAAAGCTCCAGTCCACTTCCTCCGATTGCGGGACATAGGAAACGATATTGTGTTTCAACGCCTTATTTGCCGGCAAACCCGCCAGCGTTACCGCGCCTGAGGCGAGCGGGACAAATCCCATGATCGCTTTGAACAGCGTGGATTTGCCGGAGCCGTTGACGCCAATCAGCGCGGTGATGCTGCCTGCGGGCACGCTAAAAGAGGCTTTGCGCAGCGCAGTGTGGCCGTTGCGGTAGGTCACACCCACATTTTCGACGAGTAATCCTGCGGCTGCGTTCATTTCTGGCCTCCTTCTGTGATGCCTTTCACCACGGTTTCGGTGGTGACGCGCAGCAGATCCAGATAGGTCGGCACCGGACCATTGCCGTTGCTCAGCGAATCAACGTATAACACGCCGCCGTAATGAATACCGGCTTCACGCGCCACTTGCTGAGCGGGTTTAGCAGAAATGGTGCTCTCACTGAAAATCGCGGGAATGTGATGGGCGCGCACCGCATCAATCACTTTACGCACCTGCTGCGGCGTGCCTTGCTGATCGGCGTTAATTGGCCATAAATAGAGTTCTTTCAAAGCAAAATCGCGCGCCAGATAGGAGAAGGCACCTTCACTGGTGACCAACCAGCGTTTATCGGCGGGAAGCTTATCGATAGCAGCACGCATCGGCGCGATGGTTTGCTGAATCTGCGCTTTATAACGCTCGGCGTTGGCCTGATAAATCGCGGCATTGGCGGGATCATACTTCTGCAGCGCATTACGGATGTTATCGACATAAATCAGCGCGTTATCCGGCGACATCCACGCATGCGGATTCGGTTTGCCGTTATAGGGACCTTCGGTAATGCCCATCGGGTCAATGCCTTCTGTCACGGTAATCTGCGGCACATCGTGCAAACGCTGGTAGAAACGGCTGAACCACAGCTCCAGATTAAAGCCGTTTACCAAAATCAGATTGGCGCCCTGCGCCCGACGGATATCGCCAGGTGTGGGTTGGTATTCGTGAATCTCGGCGCCCGTTTTGGTAATTGACGTCACATCTGCCGCATCGCCCGCGACGTTTTTTGCCATATCAGCAATCACCGTAAAAGTGGTCACCACTTTCAGTTTTTCTGCCGCTGACGCCGAAAAGGGCAGCAGCGAGGTCAGTGACATCAACATGACAACTGCAGGCAAAAGGCGTTGAGTGAACATGATCATCTCCAGAGGAATATAGCCAGTGCTATAATATATAGCTGATGCTATTTATATGAGTCATTTTTGTTCACAACGCCAGTGCAAAGACAAAAATTTACGAAACAGGTGGGTCAAAGTAAGGCGGGATTTTGTGGGGTGCGCATTGATGCGCACCGGGCAACATTCGCTATTTTTAAAGGCAGCGCACCCTTCAGCTGGCGTCAAAAATCACATACAGCTTGCGCATGGTGTTTTCAATCACCCAGGTGCCTTCAGTATTGGCTTCAAAGAAGAACGAATCGCCGGGTTTGAAGTTCAGGGTTTCCTCGCCATCTGGCGTAAAAGAGCCGTTGCCATTGAGGAAATGCATGATCTCAGCTTGTTTCACCGAGCGGCGATAGGAACCGACGCCGCATTCGAAGATGCCGGTGTCGATGTCTTCCTTACCGGGAATCACTTTTTGTATGCCGGATAATGCAATGCTGCCGGTGCCGGGTAAGCCTTCTACGCTGCCCCAGTTTTCCATGACGTCGATAGCGGCGGGTTGCGTGATTTTTTGGACTTTCATAATTACCCCTAATAAGGAATGATCTTGAGCTAGCGCACGCTACGATGCGTGCAAAGAATATTTTAAATCGCCACTTTACAGCAGGCGCAGGGGGTGGAAACCACATTGCCAAGTACGCGGCGCAGGAAATCCTGGGTGCGCGGTTCTTGCGGTTTGAGCAGAATTTGATCGGCAGGGCCTTGCTCAACAATCTGTCCGCTGTGCAGGAAACAGACGCGATCGGCGACTTCGCGCGCGAACTGCATTTCGTGTGTGACCACTATCATCGTCATGCCTTCACGCGCCAGATTACGCATTACCTGCAGCACTTCACCCACCAATTCCGGATCGAGCGCCGACGTGGGTTCATCAAATAATATTGCTTTCGGTTGCAGTGCCAGCGTGCGCGCTATTGCCACACGCTGCTGCTGACCACCGGAAAGCTGCGTCGGCCATGCGTTAATCTTCTCCGCAAGGCCGACCATCGCCAGCAGATCTTTAGCTCGCTTTTCTGCCACATGTCGCGGTTCGCCGTTGACGTGAATCGGGCCTTCCATCACGTTTTCTAACACGCTGCGATGCGGGAAGAGGTTGAAGCGCTGAAACACCATGCCGATCTGGCGGCGCAAATCGTTGATGCTGTTGTGTTTATTATTGACGCGCTGGCCCAGCACCTCGATGTCGCCGCCTTCATAGGTTTCGAGACCGTTAATACAGCGCAAAATGGTCGATTTTCCCGAACCGGAGGGACCAATTAAACAGACCACTTCACCTTCACTCACGCTGAAGCTCACGCCTTTCAGCACTTCGACATGACCAAATCTTTTGTGTACATCACGAATTTCAATCATCTCAGGCTCCTTTGATCTGGCGTTTTTCCAGCTGCTTGGTCAGTGCCAGCAAAGGCAGGCACAGCACGAGATAGAGCAGTGCAACCAGCGTATACACCGTGGTGTTATCGAAGGTAGACGCAGCAATCAGCTGCCCCTGACGTGTCATTTCTGTCACGGCAATGGTGGAGGCCAGCGCAGAATCTTTCAGCATCATCACCAGCGTATTGCTATACGGCGGCAAGGCGACATGAAACGCCTGCGGCAGCACCACGCGGCGCATTGCTTTTGGGAAACTCATGCCCATTGAACGGGCGGCTTCCAGTTGGCCGCGATCCACCGATTCAATGCCGGCGCGGAATATCTCAGCGATATAAGTCGAAAAACAGAAGGCGATACCAATCACGCTGGCCTGAAATGACGACAGCGTGATGCCGATATCGGGGAAGACAAAATAGATATAAAACAACACCACAATCATCGGCAGGCCGCGTGTAATATTAATGACGGTTGCGATGGGCCATGACACTATTTTCCACGGGCACATCTTCGCCGCGGCAAAAATCAGTCCCAGCGGTGTGCTAATTATCAGGGACAAAATGGTGATGTAAATCGTCATTTCGGCCCCTTTCAACAGGAAGGGCAGATAAACGTGAATACTACTCCAATCCATGATAATCCCCTGTAGATAAATTTCATTATAATGAATATCTCTGTTGATGAATCACTGTCAATCTTTACCCGTCGAACAGAGATAGCTTTTACTTATTCTCGCCATATGAACACGCTATAGGTTAAATAATGCTTGTTATCAAAGGGTTTAATCCTGAAGTGTGAATTCACGCATTCTGATTAAATAAAACATTGACACGCACCTGACTAATTTCATTATAGTGAAAATGACGTTCGCCCTTTCCCTTTAATTCAGGAGTGAGTTATGTCTGTTAATCGTTCACGGTTATTATTCGCGTGTCTGGCGGCGGCTTTTAGCCTCAATGCGCAGGCCGCGGCGCTGACCGCCGGTTCACCGCCTTCCAGCGCGCCTACGACGTTTCTCGATACTAAAAGCGGTAAAATTGAAGGTTTTATGCCGGATGTGGCAGCCGAAGTGGCGAAACGCCAGCACCTCGAGATTAATTACACTGCCATCCCATTCTCCACGCTGATTCAATCGGTGATTGCCGGCAAAATTGACATGATTGTTGCGGGCATGACACCCACCGAAGAACGCGCCAGGCGCATTACTTTCTCACAGCCGGTTACCGCTTTTGGCGCGGGATTGGTGGTGCGCGACGATAACAAAAAGACCTATAACTCATGGCAAGATGTGAAAGGTGACATTGTCGGAACGATGGCGGGGACGGATTACACGCAAAGCTTAATGGCCAGCGGTATCGCCAAAGAGGTGAAGGTTTATGACAGTCCAGCGGATATGACGCGAGATTTATCTCTCGGACGTATTGCGGCCGGTATGAATGATTATCCGATTCTTAAAGCGCAGGAGAAAGCGGGTGGCCTAAAAGGTATGCATGTTATCGACGGTTATAAACCGGAACATGTTTCGCCAATGGCGTTTGGCGTGAAAAAAGGCAACGATCAATTAATGGCGCAAATTAACAGCGCGCTAACCGCGATGAAAGAGGACGGCACGTTGCAAACCATTAAAACTAAATGGGGTATGCCCTAACGCCGCTGCGGCATATTTTGCTGTCTCGAACCCTTTATTTCAGCGATAAACACAGTATCAGGGACATAAACGCGGCGACTACGCTGTGTGAAATTCGATAAAGTTATCCGCTGGAAGGGTAAAAACCGATGAAGAAAGTGAGTATCAGTGACGAAGCAACGGGCGCGCAGGAAGCGGATATTGGATCGCGCCTGAAACGGATTCGCAAGGCGCGCAATATGACCATCACTGATTTGGCGCAGCTGGCAAATGTGTCCGCTGGCGCCATCAGCCAGATCGAGCGCAACCTGACCAATCCAACCGTGCGCGTATTAGAGCAGCTGCGGCTGGTGCTGAAAGTGCCGCTTTCAGCCTTCCTGGAAGAGAAGGAATCAACGCTGCGCGGCGCGGAACACTTCGTGCGTCGCGCGATTGAGCGGCCGCATTTTAATGTCGGCAAGCGCGGAATCTCGAAGGCGATGTTGTCGCCGTCAGGCGATCACGATTTGCAATTTATGTTCATCAATGTGCCGCCGGGCGTGCGTTCCGATGAGATGTTAATGGGCAAGGGCGAAAAGGCCGGATTGGTGATGGAAGGCGAGTTGACGCTGGAGATCGATGGCGACAGTGCCATCGTCACCGCGGGCGACAGCTTCCAGTTCCAGAGCCATTTACCGCACAACATTTTTAACCATAGCGCGAGTGAAGCCAGAGTGTTGTGGATCATGCACATTCCCTCTGAACATCATTTGTGATTTCGTCACCGAAGTGGCGTGCAGGACTTGAGACGATGCGCATAAAAATCAATGCAGTAATAGACAGTGAACGCTTTCCCGAAGCCGTTGATGTGATTGTCATTGGCGGCGGCATTATTGGCACGTCGGTGAGTTACGAGCTGGCAAAACAGGGCGTTTCGGTGGCGTTGTTTGAGAAGGGCGTGATCGGCGGCGAACAATCAGGTCGCAACTGGGGTTGGGTTCGTCAGCAAAATCGCGACCTGTACGAACTGCCGATGGCGATGCGTAGCTTACAGCGCTGGGAGGAGTTGAGTAGCGAAATCGGTCTCGATCTGGGCTTCTCGCGCCAGGGCATTACCTACGGCACGCAGAGCGAAAGCGACCTGGCGCGCTGGGAAGCGTGGGGCAAACAGGCGCAGCAAATTGGTTTCGTCAGCCATTTACTTTCGGCTAAAGAAGCACGCGAACGCATCGGCAACAGCTCGCCGTGGGTGGGCGGCGTGTGGTCGCCCAGCGATGGTCGTGCTGAACCTTCACTTGCTGCACCGGCGATTGCCACCGGCGCGAAAAATCTTGGCGCGTCAATCCATCAAAATTGCGCGGTGCGCGGCCTGGATGTGTCCGGCGGACGCGTTACCGGCGTCTGGACCGAGCGTGGGCTGGTGAAAGCCAATCGTGTGATCTGCTGTGGCGGCGCGTGGAGCTCACGCTTCTGCAAGCAATACGGCATCGAACTTCCGAGCGCCAATATTCTGGGTACCGCGTTCAAAACCACGGTGGCACCGGAAGTGATCAAGGGGTGTTTGAGCACCGGTGGATTGTGTATTCGCCGTCGTCAGGATGGCAGCTACACCGTGGCACTTTCTGGGCGCGGGCAGATCGATCTCGCGCCGCAAAACATCCGCTACGCCACCAAGTTCTATCCGATGTACCGCAGCAAGATCGCCAAAAAGCTCAAAATGCGCATCAACGGTTCCTTCTTCAACGGCCCAGAAGCAGCGGGTTCGTGGTCCAATCAAGGCGTGTCGCCGTTTGAGAAGATCCGCACCCTCGATCCGGCACCGGATAACGGTATCGTGCAGGAAGCCATGCAGGCGCTGGTCAAGCTCTATCCGGAGTTGAACGGTATAAAAGTGGATCATGCGTGGGGCGGCTGGATTGATACCACACCGGATTTGGTGCCGGTGATTGACGAGATGAATAGCCTGCCGGGCTTGTTTATTGCCTCCGGCTTTAGCGGCCACGGTTTTGGCATTGGACCCGGCGCAGGCTTGTTGTGCGCGCAGAGGGTGAATAACAAACCGCTGTTCACCGATATGACGCCGTACAGTCTGGCGCGTTTTGCTAAAGGTCAGGCGATTCGTGAGCCGCAGATGATGTAACGGAAACAGCACGAACGTAGGGTCGTCATTCATGACGACCGTTTCGATGTCTGTATGATGGCGCTGTTCTGGTCGCCATAAATGGCGACCCTACGAAATCTACACATCTAACCGATGAATCACGTTCACAAACTCATGTACGCCGCTGTTGATTTCCGCGCAGAGGGTGAATAACAAACCGCTGTTCACCGATATGACGCCGTACAGTCTGGCGCGTTTTGCTAAAGGTCAGGCGATTCGTGAGCCGCAGATGATGTAACGGAAACAGCTCGAACGTAGGGTCGTCATTCATGACGACCGTTTCGATGTCTGCATGATGGCGCTGTTCTGGTCGCCATAAATGGCGACCCTACGAAATCTACACATCTAACCGATGAATCACGTTCACAAACTCATGTACGCCGCTGTTGATTTCCCGCAGGCTGCGTGACAAGACGCTGATTTTATCCTGCTCGGTCACCACAAACTGCTTCACTTCATTGAGTTGCTGCTGCATTTGCGCAATCAGGCTCGCATTATGTTCCACTACTTGGGTGATCTGCTTAGTGGCGCTGGAGGTGGAAGCCGCCAAACGTCGTACTTCGCCTGCCACCACGCTAAACCCGCGTCCTGCTTCACCGGCACGCGCAGATTCAATTGCCGCATTCAGCGCCAGAATGTTGGTTTGTGAGGCAATCAGGTTAATGGTCTCAACCACTTCGCTAATGCTCCTTGCCGAAGCGTTAAGCTCCGCACCAATCGCCGTTGCCGCATTGACCTGCACCGCCACAAGGCCCGAGTTGCGAATGGTTTCGTCCAGCACCTCATTAGCGTTGTCGGTAATTTGCGAAGTCTCTTCAGATGTGGTCAGCGCGATGTCGGCTACGCGCTTAGCGGCCTCAACGCGCGCGGTGATATCCGAGGCGATTTTGATCACTTTGTAAACTTTGCCATCAGCGTTGTAAACCGGGTTGTAGCTGGCCTCCAGCCAGATACGTTCACCGCTGGCGGTTTTACGTTCGAAGCGACCGACAAAGTGCTGACCTTTGGCGATTTTGCGCCAGAAGTCAGGGTTTTCGCGGTAGAAGTTTTCGAAGCAGAAAATACGGTGATGCTGCCCCACGACGGAGGCCAGCTCATAGCCCATGTGCGTCAGGAAATTTTTATTGGCGCTGAGAATTTGGCCGTCCGGCGTAAATTCAATCACGGCCATGGAAAGATCCAGCGCGGTGATCACCGCTTCTTTATGCTCCAGCTCCTGATGACGTTCGGTGATATCCGAAGCCACCTTGATCACTTTGTAAACCTGGCCTTTGTCATCGCTCACCGGGAAATAGGTGGCGCTGAGATAGAAACGTTGGCCTTGCTTATTGAAGCGCTCAAAGATGCCGGTAACCGATTCGCCAGACGCCAGCGTTTGCCAAAAGGCGAGATAGCGGGAAGATTGGCTATGTTGTGGGTTGCAGAAGATGCGGTGATGCTTGCCCTGAATCTCATTGAGCTGGTAGCCGGTAGTGGCAAGGAAGAGGTGATTGGCAGTGAGGATTTCGCCGCTGGGCGAAAACTCAATCCATGCCACATGCTGTTTGATCGCATTGATATCTTTAACCACATCGCCACTTTTATAGAACGGCAAGGAAAGACTCGACTTTTTCACACCAAACATGGGAAGCCTCAGGCGATTGTTGTGCTATTGAACGTAATGCGCACAGCATTATTTTGGTCACACAAAAGCGCGGACCTTTGCTGTTCGCAAGATTCCCCTTCACCGGACACTTGATTGTGTCTCTCTGCGCTTTTGCGCTGCATGGGGGTAATTAATTAAATGACCTGATGTCTGAAACGAACCGGCTAGACAGGGATAAGTCGAGCCATCTTTAGTTATCGGCGGGTTAATTTAAAGGTTTAATTTAAATGCATGTCTTTCATCATGTAAATTTCCTACAGAAATTTTGTTACATAAACTGGCAATAAGCTTCCTTCCTGACTAAACAGTTAAACGTCCTTGATAATTTTCTTACGCATTCCTGAGGCGATGTTGCGGGTTCGCGCGGGCGAGCCTTACCTTTTTGGCCTAACGCTTTAGCTTTGGCCCATCACGGAGTTGATAATGAACAACCACAAATCTGCCCTTTCTGCTGTCGCCCTCGCCACGCTCAGTGCCTTGCTAATGCCCGCTCCCGCGTTGGCCTGGGATAGCCTGACGGTATTTGGCGATAGTCTGAGTGACGGGGGTAACGTAGGCCGTTTCACGTTTGATGGTGCTCAGCATCCGCTATACGATGAGATCCTTGCCGCGCACCTGGGGCAGGATTTGCAGCGTTCCACGCTTGGTGGCAGCAATTATGCGGAAGGCGGCGCAGGTGCAGTGCCGACAATCAATCCCGATTTAAATACTCAGGACCAATTAGCTGAATATCTGCAATCGACCGGCGGGCGTGCTGACAGCAACGGTTTGTACATTCATTGGATCGGCGCTAACGATATCGCAGTGGCGGTCACCAATCCGCTGACCGCCAGTGAAACCATCAGTAACAGCGCCAACGCTGCGGTGGCACAGATAAAAACCTTGTTAGATGCCGGCGCGGGAGCGGTAATCGTCCCAACCGTACCGCAGCTTGGTTCAACGCCTTATATGATCCAGACGGTGCTGCGCGTGCTGGGAACCGAAGCTACGCCGGCGATGGTGGCGGCGTTTCAGTCACTGGATAGTGTGACAACGCCGGATAAAGCGGCGCGGCAGCAAGCAGTGCAGGATGCGTTCACGCAAGCCGCAGGGGAAATTTCCTCGGTTCCGGCGGTGCGTGATGCGCTGGCGCAACAGCTTTACAGCGCATGGCAGGCGCTTAGCGAGCAAGTTACTGCGCTGTCCGACGGTTACAACCAGCAGGAAGAAGCGGGACTGGCCACCCTAAACGGCAATATTGTACGCGCGGATATCGCCGGGCTGTTTGATGAAGTGATCGCCAATCCCGGCCAATATGGTTTAACCAACACCATCGGTATTGCTTGTCCCATCGGCACCGCGGCGGATGAGTGCCAGTCCAGCACGCCGGGCTTCTCCACCGCGCAGGATTATCTGTTTGCCGATCGTCTGCATCCCAGCCCCGCCGTACAGGCAATGATCGCCGACTACATTCAGTCGATTCTTGATGCGCCAGCACAGGTCGCTGCGCTCTCGCAATCACCGCTGATGATGGCCAGTGATATGCAAAATACCCTGGATGGGCATTTGCAGCAGCAGCGTCAGCAGCCTGCCAGCAGCGGGAAATTTACCGTGTTTGGGGGATATGCCGGTCAGCATGTTGATTATCAGGGCGATAGCTGGAGCAATGGCGATGCCAACAGCGCCAACCTAACGCTGGGTATCGGTTATCAAATCACTGATAACTGGCAAACCGGTGTGCTGTTTTCTAACAGCAACCAACGGCAGAAACCGTCTTCGGACTACGACTACAAGCTACGCGGTAACCTGGTGGCGTTGTATAGCCAGCTCACGGTGTTGGATCAGGGCTGGATCAACGCCGATCTGCATTATGCCGATGTCGATTTCGACAGCATTGAGCGTGATATCCATATCGGCCCCGCTCAGCGTACCGAGCAGGGCAGCACCAGCGGTAAACTGCTCGGCATGCGCGTGCAAACCGGCTGGACGCTACCGCTTAGCGAAAATCTGAGCACCGGTCCAGTGGCCAGTTATGCGCTTGATTACGGACGCGTCGGCGGTTACAGCGAAAACAGCAACAGCAGCACCGCGATGCGCTACTCCGATCAAACCACCCATTCGCAGATTGGATCGCTCGGTTGGCGCATCGACAGCAAACAGTGGATCGTTAATCCGTGGGCGCAGGTGAGCTACAACCACCAGTTCGGCGATACCGATTCCACCGTGCGCGCCGGATTAAAATCGACCCGCACTTCCTTTGAGCGCAGCGTCGAAGCGCGCGATAAAAACTGGCTCGACGTCTCGGTGGGTGCCAACGTGCCGTTGGGCGAAACGGTGAATGCCTTTGCCGGGGTTTCAACCGTTGGGGGGAACAGCGATTATCATCAGGTGAGCTGGAATGTGGGGTTAAACGCCACGTTCTAACCATTAAGGCCGGTAACCGTTAGTTACTGGCCTTTTTCCTTTTTCGGCCCGCTTGAATGAATAAATCACCTGAGATAATTCCGTAAATTTTTGCTCAGCCGCTGCGCTTTTTATCACTAATCATGACGTTGCGGTGAGGCTGTTGTCTGGCGTGTTCATAACGCTTTTGTTACGCCCGGCACTTAACAACACATTAATTTTCAGTTACTTATAATTCATGGGGCAGTTACTTTCTCTTATCATTTAGGGGTACCCCATGGCGAATGCGTCAGGCAGTTCGAATACCACATCACAGAATGCCGTCACGGCGGCAGCGGCTGTAATACAGGTTCACGATGTTGCCGAGCTAAAAGCGACAGAGCCCACGGCGGTTGGCGAACTTGCCACCGTGCTGGAATATAAGCGCGGAACAAAGAGTGGCGGTGGCGTCTTCGTATACGATGCAACCGACTCAACCAGCGTCGATGACGGTGGTTTAATTATTGTTACGGCGGGTAAGAAGCGCTGGAAGCGCGTGATACTGGATTATAACTCGGTCACGGTATTGGATTTTGGCGCAGTACCAGACGGTAAAACAGACTGCATTGAAGCGGTAAAGCGCATGTTTGCCTGGTCCCAACGTGTACTGCCGTCCGCGGGAATCCGCTTTACCGCTGGCGTATTCAGCATGTCCACGTTTGACATCTCGGATAAAGAAATTAACCGCTTTAAGGTCGCAGGGGCATCGGTTAACTTTGGCTATTTCCCGACCACGACGTTGCTCTTCAACTGGGAGACAAAACCACGCGGCTTGCACTTCTTCAAAGTGAATGCGCGTTATGCGGAACTCTCTGGCTTTGTGGTGAAGGGGATGAGCTCCAACAGCGGCGAGGATGGCGGTACCGCATTTAATCAGGTGGGCTTCTTCGCCAATATCATTTCCGGCGGCCAGTTCTTACGCGTCAGCAGTATGGAGTTCCGTTACCTTGGTGGACGCGCACTCGATCTGGTCGATACGCTGGATTGCAAAATTGACCAGTTCTATTCCCGTGGCTGTCAGGACAGCATTGTTTACGCGCGCTGGTCCGATCAAGCGCGAGGCGCATGGGATCACTCCACGGCCATTGAGCTATCGAATTTCAACTTACAAGGCAGCACGAAAAAGCCGGTACTTGATTTGCCACGCTGCACACAATCTTTTATCCGCAACGGTTGGATCGAGCATTCTGAATTTGCCGGCGATCTTACTAATGGCCAGTGGGTCATTGAAGGTTTAGCCATCGAATCCACCACCCATCCTCTTAAGCTGGGCTATTGTCGCGCGACCATTATTCAGAAAAGCATTCACAACGAAAGCGCTGGATTTGATTACAGCACCGAAGGGATTGAGCCGTGGACATTACTGGCGGAAGGCGATCGCGGCGTGCTGGAATTATCAGATTGGGGGGCGATCATTCAGGGCTCGCTGAATTATGACGTCATCACCTCACAGCACCATATGGATAACCGCACGGCGGCGAATAAGTGGTTTTATGTCGGTGAATTTAACTTTTCTGATGCGACGTCGCAAATTCATGTCCGCGTGCTCGGTACTGCACAATATCTTTCCCAGTCCGAAACGCAAACTGACTTCAGTAATCGCACGCCTGAAGGCGTGGCGAATATCTATTTACAGGCGCGCGATGGCGCAGATTCTATCGGTAGCTGGCACAGTGAAGGTTCCAGTCCCGTGGTTAAAGTGCATATTTCAGGCAACGGTGCCAGAACCAAGCTGTATGTGAAAATCGCCGCGTATACCGGTTTCTCCATTGCACTGGTGGAAACCAATGGCAAAGACCGTTATCGCGCGGGGCTGTGTTTTATCTTCCGTAAAAGCTTTACCGCCTGCACTGCTGAAGAGAGTGCCACGCTGGATGCCGCGAAAATTGTCGCCTTTGAACAGCACTGGATTGGCAACAAAGATGTTGGTTTCGGTTACAACAACAATAAAGAGTTGTTATTGCGTGGAACCGTCATTAAGGGAGAAACCGAAGAATATGAACCAGGTAAGTTTCGTACCCGCCGTTATTTAAAAGTGCGGGTCAATAGCGAGGAGTGGAGCATTCCACTTAACGATCCGGTTAAGCCTTATCTCTAATTAAAAGCCAGCAACTGAGGTTGCTGGCTCTTCAATTAAAAATCGTACTGCAGACTTAATCGGTTTTGCCAGAAGCTCGAATCATACAACGGTGAGGTTTGTACTCCGGCGAAATCGGTCAAACTTAACCCTTTCAATACGCCGCTGAATGCCCAGGTGAAATAGACCAAATATTCCGACTGATTGATGCTGTTTGAAGCCGCGGAGGGTTTGAGATCCATAAAGGAATACTGCGTTCCGAGCGACAAATTCTCATTGAGCACGTAATTCAGATTAGTGGAATACGCGTTACCGCTGCCCAAATCCTGGGTGCTGGTGAAGAAGGGTTGCGCGAAATAGGGACCCGACGAGCTGTTATGCGCATAGGGCACCACCAGCGCCCCGTTACCCCAGCTGTTGGCGCTGGCAGCGATGTGATCATAACCAAGCTTCCAACTCAGCGCTGGCGTGAAGGTTAGCGCCAACTGCGCACCGTAAGACGTGCTGTTCACTTTAC
Source organism: Pantoea sp. X-Soil-ISGK-421 (assembly GCF_059730785.1). Classification (NCBI taxonomy): domain Bacteria; kingdom Pseudomonadati; phylum Pseudomonadota; class Gammaproteobacteria; order Enterobacterales; family Erwiniaceae; genus Pantoea; species Pantoea sp. X-Soil-ISGK-421. The sequence goes on from NZ_AP035980.1 coordinate 367,218, forward strand.
CCGCCAGCGCTTTGCCGTCGCTGGTGCCGCGAATAAATTGCAATCCCACATTCGGCTGGAACTGTGTGTCCTGCCACTGCAGATGACTTTCGCCATACACCACGCGCGAATAATCGGCATACTCCTGATACCACAACTGACCAGTAAGGTTTTTGCCGTCCCACTGCGTGCCGCGCCCGCCACCAATCGCCCACATGCCATTGGTGCGTTCATCAATATCGCTATAGGCGGTGGTATTCAGGAACTGATCGTCGCCCCAGGGTTTATAGCGCCACACTTTCGTGGCGTGCAGATAATTGGTGCTGTCACCGTAATTCATATCTACGCCACGGAACAAAATGGGCGTAATACGCCAGTCGTAATCGCCAACGAAGGGAATATTAATGCGTTGATCGCCAGCGGTAATTTTAAAATCATCCTGCTGCCAGCTTAAATACGCTTCACCGACGTTGGTTTGATTGTCACCGATGTCGCTGATGGTATGCGCTTCATCAGGATGATCGATGCCGCGCAGAAATATGCCACTGACGCCAGCGCGAAAACCCCATAGCGGTGCGGTTTCGTATTTCAGGCTGCCGCCATAGCTGGTGGTATCCTGATTAAACCCTTTGGCAAAATAAGCGTTATGTGTGGAGTAATAAAGCGTGCGTAAACTGCCGCTTACTGTGCCGCAGGTGAAAATATCACTGAAGCTATTTACGCCGCTGGCATCGTACTGACAATCACTGATGTTGCTCTGTGTGGCCGCCATTACAGCCGGCGCCAGAGGGAAAAACAGCGCAGCCAGTCCGACACATTTACGTGTTTTCATTTGCACATCCCTAATTAGAAATAAAAGATTAATTCACGCCCGGAATATACACATCCGGTAAAGAGTCACGCACTTCCCAGCCGCGTAATTTGCCGGGATTTAATAAATTATACGGATCGCAGGCGCGTTTCATTGCCACCACATCTGCACGCACCATGCCTTGCTTGCCATCTTCAATATGAATAACGTGCGGATTATTAATTTTTACCCCGTTAGCGCGGTAAATATCCATAATGGCGTTTAAACGATCTTCGTCGCTATAACGCACCAGCGGCAAGCCGCTACAGGTAATTGTGCCGTTCATATCGCGTAAAAACTCAATGTGCGACATCACTTCATCGGATAATTGAGCTGCCAGCGTTATGGCCTGTTGCTGATAGTTATCTGCTGCATATGCCGTTTGCAGGTAAGTCAGCGTTTTATCGATTTTAAGCGCCTGCAGCGTGGTGTGGTTCCAGCAATATTCGATCAGTGAATGGCCGCTATTTTCACCTTCGGCAAAATGCAGCGCGTTGCGACCTGCATGTTGTGCCAACAGCGCAGGTAACAGCCCATCGCTTTCGCTGCCGACCAGCGAAATCACGCCGTGTTTGCCCGCGACATCGGCATCCGCCAGATCGGTGAAATAATCGAGCACTGGCGCAGCAAACACGGCGATTTGACGTTTTACCATGCCTGGCGAACGCGCCAGCGCATCGGCGAATGCCATTGCCGCCGGAAAGTCAGCGAACAGGTCGAGACGCTCGATCCAATCGTGACATGGCGCCAGCGCCAGTTCGATCTCCAGGACGATGCCGTTGCTGCCGTAAGCGTGATGCAGCAGCAGCGCGTCGGGTGCTTGCAGGGTGATAATGCGCGGCGTCTCTTCCATGGTCATCAAACGCACTGACAACACGTTGCCCGGCGCGGCCAGCGGACCGTAGTTAATGGAACCCACGCCGCCAAAACCGCCGCCAAACAGTCCGCCGAGCGTCGCCAGTTTCCAGGTGGACGGCATGCAGCGCAGCTCCCAGCCAAGTGGACGCGTATGCGCTTCCAACTCGCCGAGGCGAATGCCTGCCTGCGCACGCACTGTGCCGTGTCCGACGGCGGTAACCGCATTGAGACGCGTCATATCAACCATCAAACCACCGTTCAGCGGAATCAGCTGACCATAATTGCCGGTGCCGCCTCCGCGCAGGTTGAGCGGTACGCGCTGTGTTGTGCAAGCCGCGACGATCCGTGCCAGCTCCTGTTCGTCACGCGGTCGCACCGCCAGTTCGGCAAATTTCTCTTCCAGCTGCGGTTTTAGCACCGGGCTGAACCAGTGGAAATCGCGCGACAGGCGTTTGACCTTCGGCGCTTCTTTAATCCAGTCGAGTTCAGGCAACGCCGCGACCAGCGCCGCCAGTGCAGACTGGCGATCGGAATCAGACATGTTTATTTCCTGTGTAAAAAGGTTTTCCGTAGGGTCGCCATTTATGGCGACCTGGTAAGAAGGTCGCCATAAATGGCGACGTTACGATGTTAACTGGGGCTCATTTCACTCTCATGCCATGCCGCCAGTACATGGCGCGTAATCCATGACATCAATGCAAACAGCAGGAAACCAGCCAGTGAAATCAGCAGCAGCGCGGCAAACATCAGTGGAATGTTGAGTTGATAACCGGCCTGCAAAATTTGGTAGGCCAGCCCGGTATCGGTGCCGCCGGTGCCGGCGACAAACTCTGCCACCACTGCGCCAATCAGCGATAAGCCGCTGGAAATGCGCAGCGCGCCGAAGAAGTACGGCAGCGCCGAAGGAATACGCAGGCGCAAGAGAATCTGCAGGCGTGAAGCATGATTGAGGCGAAAATAGCTCAACAATCCCGGTGATACGCTACGCAGACCTTGCGTGGTATTGGAAATGATTGGAAACACGGCCATTAAGGTTGCGCACACCACCAACGATAGCGTGGTGTCTTTCACCCAGATGATGATTAACGGCGCGATAGCGACAATCGGCGTGACCTGCAAAAACACGATGTAAGGGAACAGGGCGGTTTCAATAAAGCGGTTTTGCACCAGCAGAAACGCCACGATCGAGCCGATCACAATCGCCACTGCGAAGGAAATCACGGTGATCTTCAAGGTATAGAGCAGTGACATAAACAGCGTCGGGAAATTCTGCACCAGACTTTGTGCTACCACTAACGGAGATGGCACCAGAAACACCGGCACCTTGAAGGTGGTGACCAGAAACTGCCACAGCAGCAGCATGGCGACCGCGACGATGGCCGGGAATAGCCATTGCTGAAATTGACGATGGGCGGCTAACGGTTTCATCATTGACTCTCCTTGCTCGCCGCCAACAGGCCGCGTTGCAGCTGTTGCGCATAGTGGGTGAAGTGCTGGCTGACGCGGAACTCATCGTCCCGCGGCACGCTGGTTTCAATGCGGATGTCATCCACCACGCGACCAGGACGCGCCGCCATCATGATCACGCGCTGCGACAGGAACACCGCTTCCTGAATTGAGTGGGTGACAAACACCACCGTCAGCTTCTGCTCCTGCCACAAATCCAGCAGATCGCTGTCCAGCTTGTTGCGGGTGATTTCGTCCAGCGCGCCAAACGGCTCATCCATCAGCAGCACTTTGGGGCGCGTGACCAGACCGCGCGCTATGGAGACGCGCATCTGCATACCGCCAGAAAGCTCGCGTGGTAGCACGTGACCAAACTGGCCGAGGCCGACCAGGTCGAGGATCTCGCGCACGCGGGTATCAGCTTCGGCACGCGGCACGCCTGCTAAATCGAGCGGTAGACGTACATTTTTGTGCACGTTGCTCCACGGCATGAGCGTCGCTTCCTGAAACACGAACGAAAGCGGCAGATCGCGCTGATTTTCACGACGATCGCGGCGGAACAGCATGAGTTTGCCGTCGGTGGGCTCAATCAGCCCGGCGATCATTTTCAACAGGGTACTTTTGCCGCAGCCGGACGGGCCGAGCAGCGAGACAAATTCCCCCTGACGAATCGTCAGATCGACCGGCAGCAGCGCGCGCGTGCCGTTAGGATAGATTTTCTCGGCTGACAGCACCTCAATCGCCGGTGGCGCCGCTGAACGCGGCACCGTTTGCGCATCGGGATTGAGCAGCGTCAGATGGCTGGCGGTATTCATGGTAATACCTTGACGTCTTGGATGAATTTCAGCGTATAGCTGCCGTCAAACGGCACTTTGGCCGGATCGATCAGCTTGGTATCGACCAGCAGTTGCCAGGTTTGCTTAAGGCGTGCTTCGGTCATGATGCCAATGCCACCGGTTTGCGCATCACCGCCGGTCAGCATCTGGTATTTCTTCATCTGTGCAATACCGAAGGCGATCTGTTCATCGCTCATCTGCGGGTTCTCTTTCTTAATCAGCACGTTGCCGGCGCTGGGATCCTGAAGATAGTTCTTCCAGCCTTGCATTGAGGCTTTCACAAACGCGGCCACCACGTCCGGATGCTGCTCGATGGTCGATTTCATGCAGACGATGCTGTTGCCGTACGGCGGATAGCCCCAATCGCTGATCGGATACACATTGGCCTGCGCATTGGCTTTCTGCACCGCAAACGGTTCGGAGGTGATATAGCCTTGCTGCACCAGCGTTTTGTCGGCGAGGAACGGCTGAATGCTGAAGGTATACGGCCGCACCCGCGCATTTTTCAGGTTTAACGCGCTCTGCGCCCATGGCCAATATGAGGTGTAGGCTTCGGCGGCCAGCAGGAAGGTTTTGCCTTGCAGATCAGCCTGATTTTTTACATCCGGATGGGTGAGAAAGGCAATCGCCGAGTGCTGGAAAGTGGTAGCGACCGGCATCGCCTGCACGCCTTGCTGCCAGATTTCCAGCGCCTGCATGTTATCGCTGATGATGCAGTCGGCCTGACCCGCGGCCATCAACTGCATGGTATGCACCTGCGGGCCGCCCATTTTAATGGTGACGTCGAGGCCGGCATCACGATACAGATTTTGCGCCTGCGCCTGGTAGAATCCGCCGTGTTCCGCCTGCGCATACCAGTTGGTCATAAAGGTGAATTTCTCAGCCGCCATGCTCGGGGCTGACAGGGCCAGCGCAAGCGCGGCAGCAATGCTCAATGTTTTTTTCATCAATATTCCCTAGCGCGGTTGTAAAAAGGCGGCTGCGTCATTGTGGTCTAATACTTTGCCTTGCCACTGGCCGGTGCCCCACGCCGGTTCGGCGCGTGTCACCCATGTCATTTGATGCACTTCGGTGATCACGTTTGCCCAGCTTTCAGCCAGCGAATCGAGGATTGCCGCACCTTGCTCGGGGGTAGAAGGCAGCGGATCGCCAATGACGCCGCTCGGGCCAAAATCGTACGACGCCCACGCGGCCATCGGCTTGTTGGCAGAAAGCGTTGGGCAGGGGAATGCTGGCGGATAGTTGGCCACCGCTTTGTCCATTTGCACCGTATCGGGCGCCAGCGCCAGCATCAGCGCGGTTTCTGCGTGACCGGCATGCATCGCCATCTGACGCTCTTTGTCGTCCATAAAGCTTTCGGCGCAGTTGGGGACTTTGAAGGTGTCTTGCATGATGATAATCATGTCGCCGTGGCGCAGACGCAGTTCGCGCGCAGCCATCTGCAATGGCTGCGGCTGACCGCCATGGCCGTTAACCATCAGAAATTTGCGGAAACCGGCGCGATAGAGTGATTCCCCAATCTCCAGAATGGTGTGCAGCAGGGTTTCGCCGGTCAGCGTCAGCGTGCCGGGAAAATGCAGATGCTCATCAGATTTGCCGTAGGTGATCGGCGGAATCGCGTAAGCCGGGATTTCAGCGGGTAAGCGCGCCAGCGCGTGACCGACCACGCCGGAAGAGATTACGCTGTCGACCGCACACGGCAGATGCGGGCCATGCTGCTCAATCGCGCCGGTCGGCAACACGATCACAGTGTTGGCTTTATTTTCCAGCGTGGCGATGTCAGTCCAGCTTAGGTACGGCAAAAAGCGGTTTGCCGGAATATAACCATGCAACATTTCAACTCCTCGTGTTATTGCGGCAACCACGCCGTGGCTTCAACTTCAATTAAGACGTCCGGACTCGGCAACATTTCGCTCACCTGCACCACGGTTGAAACCGGCGGCTCAGCGGGGAAAAATTGCTTACGCACCCGGCTGTAATGGGGGAAGTGATCGAGATTGCGGAAGTACTGCACCAGCTTGAACACGTCGCTCATCTGGCCGCCCGCGCTTTCAATGGTGGTGCGGATGCTCTCCAGCACGTACCAACTCTGCGCCAGAATCGGGCCTTCTTTAATGTCGGTGGAGAACTCGCCGCTCCGCCCGAGCAGTCGCTGTGCCGCGGCAGGAATGTCGTCGTAGCCACGCACAATGGTGGCGGTTTGCGGATTCACCGGAATAATGCCGGAGAGAAAAATGAAATCGCCCGCGCGTCGCCACGCAGCATATTTCGCCAGCGGTTTTCCCGCGCCTTCATCAAGCGCCATTTGTTGTTTCTCCATAACGCACACCCTTTTTCAACCGATAGCGCTGACGTTGACGCAACGGCCAACTCGCCACATCGGCATCCGGAAAAATCACGACATCATTAGCCAGCAGCGCGCGGCGTTGGCATATCAGCGCGGAGGCCTCATCAAATGCCGCGCCCAGTTGCAGGCTCAACAAACCGCTAAACAGCGTATCAAGCGGGTCATAGCTGCCAAACGGGCAGAACGCATCCTGCACATTGTCAGCGCCGAGCAGCAGCGGAATGCCATGCGCCTGCGCCTCTTTCACCAGCGTTAAACCGCGCAGACGCGGCGTGCGGCCTGGCACTGCATCCTGTAGCAACAGGTTGGTGAGCGGCAGTGCAATTAGCGTGACGTTGTACTGCGCCAGCACGGCAAGAATCTGTTCCGCATCGTCCTGCTGCGATAACGCACAACTGTGGCTGCAGGTAATCGCGCCGCTAAATGGATGCTGCTGCAAATAGCGCGCCAGCCAGCGTAATCCCTGCGCTTCGACGCTAAGTTCTTCATCAATATGCAGATCGATATCCAGCTGCCACTGTTCTGCGGCGTCCAGCAGATGCTGAAACGCCTGCGCGTCCCAGTTGCTGCTGTGAATAAAGCCGCCCAGCAGTGCGCCGGGACCGCTGGTCGCCACCTGCGCGGCAATATGCTGCGCATCCCTGGCATCGGCGAAGAAACTGAGCGGCGCGAGTGCCACGCGCTCAATGCTGCACAACGGATGGTGCAGATCGCCAATCACTTGCCACGCTAATGGTGCATCGACGGAGAACCAGTCGATATGGGTGCGCAGCAAGCCGACACCGGCTTCAACCGCCCACTGCAGCGCCCGCGTGGCGCGCAGTTGCAGATCCTCTGCGTTCCAGTGCGCGCGGTCCTGATGCATCGCGGTAATTGCCGCCAGCAATCCAGGCTGCTGCGCCGGGCTGCGCTCAAAGGTGAAGGTTTTATCCAGATGTGCATGCGGCTCGATAAACGCGGGCAGCACCAGCGCACCCTTTAGCGGCAGATAATTAGCCGGTAATTCTGCGTTGTCGGGTTCGAATTGCAGGCCAGCAGCATGAAAATGTAAGGTCGCCAGCTGTGGTTGATTGTGGGTAACAGGCCAGTTCTCTGGCAGCAGCCAACGGGGTAAACGTGCGCCAGTCGCACCCGGATAGCCGCTCATAGATCCAGAACCAGCAGCGGGGAGCGGGCGCGCGAGCAGCACAGCACAATGCAATCATTGGCCGCGCGCTCTTGCTGGCTTAGTACATCGTCACGATGATCCGGTTCGCCCGCCAATACGCCGGTGATACAGGCACCGCACATGCCTTGTTCGCACGAGAGTTCGATGTCAATTCCTGCATCTTCCAGCACCTCGGCAATACTTTGTTCCGCGCCCACGATAAAGCGTGCGCCGCTAGAGGCGATCTCTACTGCAAATGCACCGCCAGTAATCAGCGTTGTGGTGGGTTTGAAGCGTTCACTGTGCAACTGATCGGCCTGCCAGCCGTACTGCAATGCCAATTGCTGCAGATGATCCATAAAGCCCGCCGGGCCGCAGGACATTAACACGCTGTTTTGTGGCTGAGTGAGATCGTCGGGAACATGCTGGCGCAGGCTGTCGCCTTCGCTGCTGAAATGAATGATGGCGTGATCGCCAAGTCTGCTTAGGCGTTCGCTGAAAGCCAGTTCGTCGGCGCGCTTCAGGTAGATGTGCAGGGTGAAATCCGCCTGACGTGCCGCCAGCGCTTCGGCCATTATCAACAGCGGCGTTAAGCCAATCCCTGCGGCAAACAGCAGCGTTCGCGGTGCCTGCGGCAGCGGGAAGTGGTTGCGCGGTGCGGAGATGTGTAAGGCATCGCCCAAAGCCAGCTGCTGATGCAACCAGCGTGATCCGCCGGTTGATCGCGCATCAAGTCGCACGCAGATTTGGTAACCATCGGCATTATCCGGCGCTGAACAAAGCGAATACTGGCGTTTACCGCAGTCGGGAATAAGCACATCGATATGCGCGCCGGGCGTAAAGTCGGGGAGCGGTTGGTCGCGGCGACTCGCCAGCGTGAGTAACACATTGCCTGCACCGTTGAACTGCTTTGCGATGACGGTGACGGCGAGTTCGGTAGATTTCATCATCTGTCTGCCTGAACAGGGATATCAGCAGCGACAAGGCCGCGTAAACCCTTGTTTTTATCATGGCAGCGATTATTATTTTGCTCATGTGTAAGCGTCCATCTGTTTAATTCGCATGATGCGTTGCAAAAAAGAGAGCACCCCTTATGTTCGCCTTCTCCCGATTTCTACTCTATTTCACTGAAGTGGCCCGCCAGGGTTCGCTGCGCAAGGCTTCTGAGGTGCTACATGTCTCCGCATCATCGATCGACCGGCAGATTTTGCGGGTCGAGGAGCAATTGGATATGCCGCTGTTTGAGCGCCATCCATCAGGATTACGTATGACCGCCGCCGGCGAGATCTTGCTGAATGCCGCAAAAAACTGGCAGCGCGACTTTGGCCGCGTCTGTACGCAACTGGACGATCTGCGCGGCCTCCGCCATGGCCACGTGCATATCGCCACCATTGATGCCATTAACCGCGGATTCTTCTCGTCGATATTGCAACGTATTCGCGCTGAATATCCGGGCATCTCCTTCACCTTGACCACCATGAGTAACATCCATATCGCCAACGCATTGGCGTCGGGCGATGCGGACTTCGGCATCATGCTCAACCCCCAAAGCTCCCGCGAACTGCTGGTGAAGTCGTTTGCCGATCTGCGTCTCGGCATTGTGGTGAGCAGCCAGCATCCGCTGGCCAATCTGGAATCCATTCGTTTTAGCCACTGCGAATCGTGGCCGTTTATCGTGCCCGCTGCCCCCTTGATGCTTGCCGACCCGCTTGAAGCACTGATAAACAGTTCGGGGATTAAGATCAATGAGGTGGCGCGTACCAATAATATTCATATGCTGCGCTCGCTGGTGCGCGATGACGTAGGAATTAGCTTGATGTGCTGGCTGGATATTGTGGATGAGTATCGACGTGGCGAACTGAAATTTATCCCGCTGATCGACACCGTGCTAAAGCCGTTTACGCTGTCGCTGTGCGTTGCGCCGCAGCGGCAACTTTCAATTGCCGCTTCTATGATGCTGCGTGAGCTGGAGTCGTTTTTTGCGTTAATGCAGAGTGAAGCGTTACTGGCTTAATCTGCATGTTTTGTAGCGGCGCAATGTATTGCGTGATAAATCGCGCCGCAAGAGGGTATGCAGCGTTAATTGCCCCAGCGGCTCCGCAAATAATTTACCGCGTCCTGGGTTTGCGGCTGATTAAGGTAATTCTCGCGGAACAAAATGGTGCCGTTAATTTGCGGTAGCGACTCATTAAGATCGAGCTGCTTTTTAAGCTCCGGCACGCCGCCATTGACCGTCCAGTCTGGCTCGCTTTTCGACGCTTCACCGATTTTATACAGCGCGACGCCAATGTAGAGCCGCGTGTGCGTTTGTTTCACCACCTCCGCCCACCAGTTGGCTAACACGTCGTACCGTGCGGCCTGGCGCGCAAACGGCCAGTAAAGCTGCGGCGCGATGTAATCAAGCAGGCCCATTTGCACCCAGCGACGCGTATCGGCATACGCTTCATCGTAGGCAGCTGCACCGCGCGTGTCAGAACCCGCCGCATCATGCGAACGATTGCGCCACACGCCCGCGGGGCTGACGCCGAATTCAACGTTGGGATTCAGCTGCTTGATAGTGCGCGACACCTGCTCGATTAACAGCAGCGTATTGTTGCGCCGCCAGTCGGCTTTCGAGGCAAAGCCCTGGCCATATTGGCGGAAGGTGGCGTTGTCGTTGAGGGTTGAACCCGGCGTTTCGGTATAAAAATAGTCATCAAACTGCACACCGTCGATCGGATAATGCGACACCACTTCGGCGACGATGCTAGTGATCCAGTCACGCGCAGCAGGAATGCCGGGATCGAGCACGAAGCGATCGCTGGCAGTGCGAATCCAATCGCGATGCAGTACAAACACGCTGGCCGGTTGCAGCGCTAACGTGTTATTCAACGCGTTAATCGTGGAAGGTTTGACGTTGGTCGATACGCGATAGGGATTGAACCACGCATGCACTTTCATGCCGCGCTTGTGTGCCTCATCCAGCATAAATTTCAGCGGATCGTAGCCGGGATCCTGACCGATTTTACCGGTCATCATATCTGACCACGGTAGGATGCTTGAACGCCACAGCGCGGTGCCATCGGGCTTCACCTGGAAAAAAACGGTGTTGATACCGAGACGTTGCAAATTATCCAGCTTATCAGTCAACGCTTGTTGCTGTTGATGGATGCGGGTTGCCGGGCTGGCATTCACTGAATTGATTGGCGGCCAATCGAGGCGCGAAACCGTCGTCAGCCACACGCCGCGCACCGGTTCTTTGCTCAGCGTCGGTTTAGTGGGCATTGGTGGTTTCGTTACCGGCGGCATCGGCGTCACCAGCGATTTTGGCGGCGGCGAGGAGCAACTGACGAGTGAGAGGGCGACGGCCATAGCCATCAACGCAGCGGATTTCCTGACGTTTTTGACCCGGGTAAAACGATGTGAACAGGCTATGATAAACTCCCTTTCTTGCAACTTTCTGTTCGAAGAGCCTCATTCTCTTATCATGCGAACTAAAGTCAATATTCGTGTCATTCATTGCGCGATGAATCGCGCCGTTAGGGGAACGTGCATTCATCTTGTGGCTGCGCAAATTATTGCGCGTCATTTATTTAATTGAGGAACCCAACACCTATGCAATACGAAGACCTTTATCGCCGTATCGGCCAGATTATCTTTAGCTGTGGGCCAGAAGGTGCGCGGGAATTGATCGTCCAGGCCGAATTGTTTGCGGACGATGATGGCGGGCAGTTTCAGTTCGATTACATCGATGAAAACGGTGAACCGGATTGGTTTGAACCCGATGCGCGCGCCATTGGCGATCTCTCGGAGGCGCTGAAAGCGTTTCAGCAATACTTCGTGGATAACAATATGACCAACGGTCTGCCGGTGTGGCGCAAATGCGCCATTAACCTTAACGTGCTGGAAGAGGCGATCAGCATCGACGTACAGTACGATTAAGTTCCGCGGCATCCTTGCCCGGAATGCATCTGCTACGAACGTAACGCTACCATCTGCTCGTTTTTACGCGCGACGCGTTTGCGTTGCACAATGCGGCTAGCGGCAACCACAGCCAGCGTTAACAGGCCGGTGGCGATAATCTCTGGGCGGTGTTGTTGGTTAAACAGCATGGCAATCAACACGCCAACAATGAACACCATCGTCGCCCATGTCAGGCCCGGGAACAGCCACATGCGATAGCTGAGGGTTTCGCCGCGCGCTTCGCGCTTCTTGCGCAGCACCAAATGGGATGCGGCGATCACCAGATACACCAGCAACGCAATCGCACCGGAACTCGCCAGCAGAAACTCAAACACCGCGCTTGGCGCCAGATAGTTGGCGATTACCGCGAGGAAGGCCGCCGCCGTTGAAAGCAATACCGCCACCCACGGCGTGCCGCTGCGCGTGGTGCGCGACGCGATGGCCGGTGCATCCTCACGACGTGACAGCGAATACATCATGCGTGATGCGGTATAAAGTGCCGAGTTGAGACAGCTACACACCGCAATTAATACCACCACATCAACAATCTGCTTCGCGTACGGCACGTTCATCATCTGCATCGCCGTTTGGTAAGAACCCGCTTTCATCAGCGACGGGGTATTCCACGGCACCAGTGCTACCACGATGAAAATCGACAGCAGATAGAACAGCGCGATGCGCCAGATCACCGAGTTAGTGGCCTGCGTGATTTGTTTCTTCGGCTCGCGTGATTCCGCAGCGGCAATGGTGACAATCTCTGTACCCATAAACGAGAACATGGTGGTGAGGATCGCAGCCAGCACCGCGCTGATGCCATTTGGCATAAAGCCTTTATCATACAGATGTGAAATGCCTTGGGTGCTGCTGCCCGGCATCAAACCAAATATTGCCAGACTGCCCGCGCAGAGAAACGCCACAATCGCGACCACCTTTAATAACGCGAACCAGAATTCAAACTCGCCGTAGTTCTTCACACTAAACAGGTTGCTAATGGTGAGGAACGTGGTGATTGCCAGCGTGTATTCCCAGACGGCGACTTGCGGAAACCACGAGTGCAAAATGGTGCCCGCGGCGTTCGCTTCCAGCGGGATCACCAACACCCAAAACCACCAGTAAAGCCAGCCGATCGTGAATCCAGCCCAACGGCCAAGCGATTTATCGGCATACGTCGAGAAGGATCCAGAATCGGGCGATGCCACCGCCATTTCCGCTAACATGCGCATAATCAATACGACCAGCGCGCCGGCAGCAATGTAGGCCAGCAGTACCGCAGGACCGGCTTCGGCGATCGCATGACCTGAGCCGACAAACAATCCGGCACCGATAACGCCACCAATCGATAACATCCGCACATGGCGCGGCTTCAGGCCTTGCGCCAGGACATCGGCTTTCTGTGAACTCATCAATATTTCTCCAAAGCGTCTCTCAGGCAGCGCGAGGCGCAGCCGGGTTACAACAGGTGAGAAGCCCAGCCCGTGGTACGAGCTGGGTAGATTGGCAAAAGCCTACGAATCGACGTGTTGACGCAGCACGCTACTGAGGATATCCAGCGCCTGGCCGAACTGCGCATCAGGAATGGTGAGCGGATAGAGGAAGCGGATGACGTTGCCTTGTGGCCCGCAGGTGAGCAGCAGCAGCCCAAGCGCCATCGCCTGTTGCTGGATGGTTTGCGCCATTTGCGGGCTGGCAAACTCCACCGCAATCATTGAGCCAAGACCACGAATATCGGTGATGGATGAACACTGAGCGCGCGCGCTGTGCAGGAACGCCGTCAACTGTGCGCCCAGCTGCTCAGACCGTTCACACAGCTTCTCGTCGGCGATCACGTCAAGTACCGCGTGCGCCGAGGCAATCGCCAGCGGGTTACCGGCGTAAGTACCGCCCAAGCCGCCAGGACCTGGCGCATCCATAATGTCGGCGCGGCCGCTGACTGCCGATAAGGGCATGCCGCCCGCGAGGCTTTTCGCCATGGTGATAAGATCCGGTTTCACCGCATAGTGATCCATCGCAAACAACTTGCCGGTGCGGGCAAAGCCGGTTTGTACTTCGTCGGCAATCAGCAGAATGCCGTGTTCATCAGCCAGCGCACGCAGACGGTTCATGAACTCGGGGGGCGCAACGTGGAATCCGCCTTCACCCTGAATCGGCTCCAGCACGATAGCGGCAATATCCTGCGGTGCGATGTCCTGCGTGAAGATGTCCTGTAAGCTTGCCAGCGCATCATCGATGCTGATGCCCGTGACGCTGTTGGGATAGCGCGCATGCCATACCGACGCGGGCATGGGCCCGAAGTCGCGTTTATAGGGTGCCACTTTGCCGGTCATTGCCATGGTCATGAAGGTACGACCATGGAAAGCATTGCCGAAGGTGATGATGCCGTGACGACGCGTAGCGGCTCGTGCCACTTTCACGGCATTTTCTACTGCTTCAGCGCCGGTGGAGAAGAACGCGGTTTTCACTTTGCCGGCAATGGGCACGATACGATTAAGGCGTTCGGCCAGCGCCACATAGCTTTCATAAGGCGTAACCTGAAATGCGGTATGGGTAAATTTCGCTAACTGTTCAGTCATTGCCTGCACGATACGCGGATGGCGATGACCGGTGTTCAGCACCGCGATACCGCCAGCGAAATCGATCCAACTGTTACCTTCAACATCGCGCAGCGTTGCGTTCTCAGCGTGATCCACATACCACTGACACAGATTGCCGGTGCCGCGTGGCAGGGCGTCATCTTTACGTTGCTGCAACTGGCTGTTTTTACCTTCCATAATCTTTCCTTAGCAATAAGCGTCTTTACAAATCACGACAAACACGCTTATTTATGCCCGAGCTGAGTTATGATGCCAGAGCCACTTTCAGTAAAAAGGAGGGAGCCAATTGCGAAGTTTGTACGCCGATCATGTATTAGAACGTCTGCAATTTATGCAGGAAGGGACTTTGCAGCAGCGTTTGCTGAGCTGTATGCAAATGGCTATCGCGGACGGGATTTTTCCGCGCGCCACCCGATTGCCCGCCACGCGCGATTTAGCACGCGAGTTGTCGGTGTCACGCAATACGGTATTGAACGTGTATGAACATTTGATCGCGCAGGGTTACGTTACAGCGCGTACTGGAAGCGGCACATGGATCGCCGAAAATCTTCCCGAAGGCTCGCTCACCACGCCACGTAATGGCCCGGAAATGGCACCGCTGGTGGCAAAACCGGCTGCCTTATCTAAACGCGGTGCGTCTCTGCTCGGTCATGCGAACGCGTCGCCGTATCAGTGGGGCGCATTCGTGCCAGGCGCGCCCGATGTCACGCAGTTTCCACATAAGTTGTTCAGCCAAATTCAGGCGCGTTTGAATCGCGAGCCGGATATTGAACGGCTGATTTACAGCAGCAACGGCGGCTGTGCGCAGCTGCGTGCAGCGTTAGCGGAGTACCTCAGCGTGGCGCGCTCGGTGCGCGCTGATGCCGATCAAATCATCATCACCGAAGGCGTTCATCAGGCGGTCGATTTGGTTTCACGCGTGTTGTGCGATCCGGGCGATCAGGTGTGGATCGAAGAGCCTGGTTATTGGGGGACGCGAAATTTATTGCGCATTAATGGTCTGAAAATCAACGCGATTTCAGTGGATGAGCAGGGATTGATCCCTGATTTACCGCCGCGCAGTCGTGCGCCGAAAATGATTTTCGTGACACCGTCACACCAATATCCTCTCGGCGTACATCTTAGTCTGGAACGCCGCAAACAACTTCTTGATCTGGCGCGCAAGCATAAAACCTGGCTAGTGGAAGACGATTACGACAGCGAATTTCGTTTTTCTGGTCAGCCGTTCCCTTCACTGCAAGGATTTGAACCGGATGCGCCGGTGATTTATATGGGCACCTTCAGCAAGACACTTTATCCCGCTTTACGCCTCGGTTATTTGGTGGTGCCAAAAGCCCTGGCGCAACCGCTGCGCGTGGCGGCTGCGGAACTGTATCGCGGCGGTCATCTGCTGGTGCAGCGTGCGCTGGCAGAGTTCATTCAGAAAGGGCATTACATGTCGCACATTCGCCGGATGCGTAAGCTCTACAGCCAGCGGCGGCGCTTTATGATCAGCCTGATTGAACGCTACCTCGGAAACGCTTTTTTGCCACTAGCCAATCACGAGGCAGGATTGCATTTAGTGATGAATTTGCCTGCTGGCTGTGATGATGTGGCGGTGGCCGCGCTGGCGCTGAGGCGCGGCGTGAAGGTGCGACCGCTATCGCAATATTATATGCATCCGCAAGAACGGCGCGGATTGCTGCTGGGTTTTGCCTGTGTCAATGAAAAGCAGTGTCAGGATGCGTTTGGTACGCTGAAAGGGTGTTTGGCGGAGATGAGGATCATTTAAGAGGTGGTCGCCATGCCTGGCGACCGCCTGCGCTTAGGGTTGAGCGATGCTATTTAACCGTTGCACGATTTCAGGCGTAAGTTTCACTTCAGCGCTTGCAAGGTTCTGCTTCAGGTGCTCTGGCGATGAAGTCCCCGGAATCAGCAGAATGTTGGGCGAACGCTGCAGCAGCCAGGCCAGCGCTACCTGTAACGGCGTCGCGCTGAGTTCCTTCGCCACGTCGCTCAACTGATCTGATTGCAGCGGTGAAAACCCACCGAGCGGAAAGAACGGCACGTAGGGAATGCCTTGTGCTGCCAGTTGGTCGAGCAGCGCCTCATCCTGCCGATTGGCCAGATTGTACAGGTTTTGCACGCAGGCGATAGGTGTCATGGCTTGTGCTTCGGCTACCTGTTTGGCGGTAACGTTGCTTAGACCAATGTGACGAATCAGACCGCGCTCTTTCAACTTGATCATCGCTTCAACCTGCGGCTCCAGCGATCCTTCTTTCGGTCCATACACGTCTAACATTGAACGCAGATTCACGACTTCCATCACTTCAAGTCCCAGATTACGCAGGTTATCTTCCACCGCCTGTGTCAGCGCCTCCGGGGTAAACGCGGGCTTCCAGCCCCCTTTTTCGTCACGACGTGCGCCCACTTTGCTGACGATCACCAGATCCTCTGCGTAAGGATACAGCGCTTGTTTAATCAGCTGATTGGTGATGTGCGGGCCATAAAAATCGCTGGTATCAATATGGTTTACGCCTGCTGCGACAGCATCACGCAGCACCTGCAAAGCGCGAGCTTCATCTTTTGGCGGACCAAATACACCGGGACCTGCAAGCTGCATGGCACCGTAACCAAGACGAGCCACCTGGCGATCGCCAAGCGTGTAAGTCAATACTGGATAAGACATGGGAAACTCCTTCATCAGTGTGTGGTTAGATTGTAATCGCCAAACAGCTGTGCAACTATCCGTGCAAATCGGGACACATTGTGCGAGATGACGAACAATGGCAGTAGATATAGCTCTGCTACACGCGGTAGTCGCGGTGGCAAAAGCCGGAGGCTTTCGTGAGGCAGCGCGCATGACCGGTAGCAATCCGTCACGCTTGAGTGATGCGGTACGGCGGGCTGAAGAGCAGCTTGGCGTGCGACTTTTTAACCGCACCACGCGCACAGTGGCGTTAACGGAAGCCGGCAGGGCGCTGATGTCGCGTCTGCTGCCGGCGATGAACGAAGTGGATGCGGCACTTGATGCATTGAATAATTTCCGGGATACGCCGGGTGGCACCTTACGTTTGAATGTGCCGGTCAGTGCGGCGCGCATCGTGTTACCGGCGATAGTGCCGGGATTTCTGCAACGCTATCCGGATATCCAGCTGGAAGTGGTGGCGGAAAGCAATGTGCAGGATGTGTTCCGCGACAGCTGTGATGCTGGCATTCGTTACGACGATCATCTGGAGCAGGACATGGTCGCGCTGCCAATTGGCCCGCGCACCCAGCGCTTTGCTTTGGCGGCTGCACCCGCTTATCTGGCGACGTTCGGCTCGCCGCAACATCCGCGCGACCTGATTCAGCATCGCTGCTTGCACGGACGCTATGCGACGGGCGTGATCGCCGAGTGGGAATTCACCTGCGGCGAGGACACTGTGCGCTTGCAACCGAAAGGGCCGCTGATTTGTAGTATCGGTGCGGCGATGGATCTCACGGTGGAAGCAGCGATTGCTGGGTGCGGCGTGGTGTATCTGTTCGAGGATTGGCTCAAACCGGCGCTGAGTGATGGCAGACTACAACCGATTTTGCCGGAATGGTGGCACAGCTTTTCCGGCCTGTGGCTCTATTACAACGATCGTCGATTAATCCCGGCGCCGCTGCAGGCGTTTCTGGATTATGTGCGCGAGCTTAATGCCCAGCCGCTTCCGGGTTAACCAGCAACCCGGACATCAGCAGACGGAAAGCGTCCACGGCACGCGGCAAAGCCGCGACCGGCTCATTTGAGGCCGCTATCCATAGCGCCGCATTCAGTGCGGCGCCGTTGACCAGTTGCGCCGCAGCTTCCGTATCGACCGCTTTTACTGTCCCTTCTTCAATCAGCAGCGCCAGCATATCTGCGGTAGTGCGCAAGCACGCACTTTGATTCGGCCATTGCGAGGGATCGCCTAACACCGCCGGGCCATCCAGCAGCATGATGCGTTGTACTTCTGGCTCGAGCGACATCTCAATATAGGTAATAGCTTCGGCGAGGAATGCATGCCATCTCGAGGTAAATTGTTGTCCGGCAGCACGCATCTGGCTGAGTATTTCTGCATCGATTTGGTCGATAACTGCCTGCAATAAGCCTTTTTTGTCGCCAAAATTATGATAAAGCGCACCACGGGTTAGACCGACTTCTGCGGTTAAGTCATCCATTGATGCAGCGCTATAGCCTTTTTCCGCAAAAGCCCGTCGTGCCGCTTCGATAAGTTTGCCACGCGTCTCTTCTACCTGTTGCGCTCGCCGTCTGACTGCCATATTGCCCTCTCGAAATAGTGTTGACATACGCCGTGTATGTTATCCATAGTAATACATACGCGGCGTATGTAAAAGCACTTCCGGTGTCGCTCACCGGCTAACAGATTATTTCCCATCAGGAGAGAGATTATGAGCAAACGCGAGGCGATATTTCCAGCAGGGAGACAAGCTTTGTATGAGATAAACAGTTATTCGGCAGCGATACGTTCTGGCGATTTACTGTTTGTTTCTGGTCAAGTGGGCAGCCGCGAAGACGGTTCAGCGGAGCCCGATTTTGCGCGCCAGGTCAATCTGGCGTTCGAAAATCTGCAAGCCGTGCTGAAAGCGGCGGGTTGTAGCCTGGATGATGTGGTTGATGTCACTTCGTTTCATACCGATCCGGAAAAGCAGTTCGCAACGGTAAATGAGGTACGACTGCGCTTTTTTGGTGAACCACCTTATCCAAACTGGACCGCGGTTGGCGTTAACTGGTTGGCGGGTTTTGATTTTGAAATTAAGGTCATTGCGCGCATTCCACAGTAATTCCGCTTGTGGCTTAATAGCGTCATCATTCATGACGACGTCTATGAAAGCCAATAAAAAAGCCGATAACCGTTGCCAGTTATCGGCTTTTTGTAGCAAATGCGATTACGCGTTCAGCAACTGATTCGCCGTTTTCTCAACCAGTGCCAGCAGGACTTTAACATCCTCCAGCGTCACGGTTGGGTTGAGCAATGTCAGCTTCAGGCAGGTCACGCCCTGATTCTCGGTTACACCGACGTTGGCGCGGCCTGAATCAAGCAGTGCATCGCCGATACGCTGATTGAACAGGGCAATCTGAGCGGTGTCGGTCAGTTGCTCTGGACGATAGCGGAACAGCACGCTGGCCAACTGAGGCTGCATCACCAGCTCGAGACGTGGTTCAGAGGTGACAAACTTCGCCACGTCCTGCGCCAGTGTGACACCATGATCGATGATGGCGGCATACTGTTTCTGACCCAGCGCTTCCAGGCCCATCCACAGTTTCAGCGCATCGAAACGACGCGTGGTCTGCAGAGATTTGGATACCAGGTTTGGCACGCCTGCCTCTTCATCAAACTCAGAGTTCAGGTAAGCCGCCTGATAGCGCATCAGCTCGTAATGACGCTCATCTTTCAGCAGGAACGCACCGCAGCTGATGGTCTGGAAATACTGTTTGTGGAAGTCCAGCGTGACAGAATCGACGAGCTCAAGGCCATCGAGGTAGTCGCGATACTTCTCGGACAGCAGCAGTGCGCCGCCCCATGCTGCATCGACGTGTACCCAGATGTTGTGCTCAGCAGCAATTCCGGCAATTTCACGCAGCGGATCGATCGCACCGGCATCGGTGGTACCAGCAGTCGCCACGATCGCCAGTATCTGTTCGCCGTTAGCTTCGGCCTGCGCCAGCTTGGCTTTCAGGTCTAACACATCCATACGGGCGTATTGATCAGACTTGACTTGCACCACAGACTGATAGCCGTGACCGAGCAGCGCCATATTCTTCTGTACCGAGAAGTGCGCATTTTCAGAGCACAGCACTTTGATCTTACGCAGATCGCCGGTGATACCGTGCTGCTGCACCGAGTGACCCTGGCGCTGATAGAACGCATCGCGTGCCAGCATCAAGCCCATTAAGTTGCTCTGGGTGCCGCCGCTGGTGAAGACACCGGCGTCGCCAGCCGGATAACCCACTTGCGCACGCAGCCATTCGATCAATTTGATCTCAATGATGGTGGCAGAAGGGCTCTGATCCCACGAATCCATACTCTGGTTGGTAGCATTAATCAGCACTTCTGCCGCCTGGCTTACCACCAGGCTAGGGCAGTGCAGATGCGCCACACATTGTGGGTGATGCACTGAAAGACTGTCTTTCAGGAAATATTCAATCGCGCGTTCAATCGCGGCCTGGTTACCCAGGCCGTTTGGATTGAAGTCGAGCGTGATACGCTCGCGCAGTTCGGCAACGGTTTTGCCTTGATACATCTCAGGCTGTTGCAGCCACTGCACAACCGCGGCGCTGCTTTGGGCAATCGCCTGCTGGTACGCCTCAATGCTCTGTGCAGAGGCGGCCAGAATCGGGTTTACTTCAGACATTTACTCTTCCAATCAAACAGGTTTGACGCCAGCGCCAATCAGCGCCTGCTCAAATTTATCCAGGAAAATCGCCAACTCATCGTTGGTGATCAGCAGTGAAGGCAGCAGACGCAATACTGCGCCATGACGGCCACCGCGCTCCAAAATCAGACCTGCTTCGAAGCACTTCTTCTGCAGCAGCGCAGAGAGCTCGCCGTCAGCCGGGAAACTGCCCATGTGATCGGCCGCTTCGTTTGGTTTAACAATCTCAATACCGATCATCATACCGAGGCCACGAACATGACCAATGACTGGGAAGCGTTTCTGCATTGCAGTCAGCTGCTGTTTCAGCCATTCACCCTGCGCGGCAACTTTGCCCGCGATATCCTGCTCTTTCAGGATTTTCAGAGTAGTCAGGCCGGTAGCCATCGCCAGCTGGTTGCCACGGAAGGTGCCGGTGTGATGACCTGGCGACCAAACGTCGAACTGCTTTTTGATGCCCAGTACAGCCAGTGGCAGACCGCCGCCAACGGCTTTTGACATCACGATAATATCAGGCTCGATACCTGCGTGTTCAAAGGCGAAGAATTTACCGGTGCGGGCAAAGCCAGCCTGAACTTCGTCGAGGATCAGCAGAATGCCGTGTTCCTGCGTCACTTTACGGATGCGCTGCAACCACTCCGCCGGTGCTGGATTCACGCCGCCTTCGCCCTGAACGGCTTCGAGAATCACGGCCGCAGGCTTGCGCACACCGCTTTCCACGTCGTTGATCAGGTTGTCGAAGTAGTAGGTCAGCGCTTTTACGCCAGCTTCACCACCGATCCCCAGCGGGCAACGATACTGATGCGGGTAAGGCATGAACTGCACTTCTGGCATCAGGCCATCAACCGCTTCTTTAGGTGCAAGGTTACCGGTGACGGACAGCGCGCCGTGCGTCATACCATGGTAACCGCCAGAGAAGCTGATCACGCCGCTACGGCCAGTGGCTTTCTTCGCCAGTTTCAGCGCGGCTTCAACAGCATCGGCACCGGAAGGGCCGGTGAACTGCAGGCAATAATCTTTACCCTGGCCTGGCAGCAGCGAGAGCAGAGATTCAGAGAACTGATCTTTCAGTGGTGTAGTCAGATCAAGAGTATGTAACGGCAAGCCGCTGGTAATGACATTTTGAATGCTCTGGAGAACATCAGGATGGTTGTGACCCAGTGCCAGCGTCCCTGCGCCAGCCAGACAGTCAAGATATTGTTTATTCTCAACATCTGTGATCCACACGCCATGGGCTTTAGCAATGGCTAAAGGCAATTTGCGCGGGTAACTCCTGACGTTAGATTCAAACTCAGCCTGACGGGCTAAGAATGCGTCGTTATTTCCGTTGAATGCATTGGCACCAAAACTATCAATACGGACTTTATCCGTCATCATATCTCTCCTTCAACCGGGGCTCGTATGGCTCGCCAATTGACTAATTGAACAAAAAAGTAACAGCTGTGAAAAAACGCGGCCAATATAGAGCCTTTTGACCTACATCACAATGATTAATTTTGTTTAGAATTGTTTACTCTTTCCATATATGAATCAGGGCGTTGGCCAGAAATTGGCCGCTTTATTTCGCACCACCTCAGGGGTGGTTAAAAAATAATCGAATGAATAAAGAGACTTATCGCCGCTAAGGCGATCCAGGGACCAAACGCAATGGTGTGATTAACGTCCCGCTGGCAGCCAATTCGGGTAATCAAAACCCCTAAAATAGCGCCGCCGGAAGCCAATAAAAGCACCCAAGGTAAAAGTGGCCATCCCAGCCAGGCCCCGATTGCCGCCATCAGTTTTGCATCACCCATGCCAAGGGCATTAATCCCTCTAATCCATTGATATAAAACCGCCAGTGCCCACAACAGGCTATATCCCGCAATAGCACCTAGCACCGATTCATGTAACGAACCCGGGAGCCAACCCAGCGTTTTGAACAGTAATCCAGCCCATAGCAATGGCAGCGTGATCACGTCGGGTAATAGCAAATGGTTGAAATCAATAAAGGCTAACGCTGTTAGCGCCCAGAACATTAGAAGTGCGCTCAGCAAGTGCATATTAACGGGCATGAGCCATAGCAGCAGCAGCGTTAAAAGTGCCGTTATTATCTCCACCTGTGGATAACGCACACTTATTTTGCCGCGACAATAACGGCATTTACCGCCTAACAGTAACCAACTGAAGACCGGCACGTTGTCACGCCAGCGGAGCGGGGTTGAACATTGTGGGCAGTAAGAGGGCGGATAACAGAGATTAAGCGCAGTACCCGGATGCAGAATTTGCTGCGGTAAGCGAGAGATCACAACGTTGAGAAAGCTGCCAACGGCCAATCCCACTAAACCGCCGATTAACCCACACACATATTCCATTGCCGCGACCTCGCGCCATCCAGGCTTGTCATGGCCGCGACGTTACGCCAAAGCGAGGATCGGTGCGAGGGGAAAAAGGGGGTTACAAGGGTTTACATCGGGAATGCCGAGCGGGCTCCAGAAGTGGCGAGCGTCAGGCCATTAAGCCTGCTGTTTAAACAGTTGAATGGCTTCCTGCACATTACTGGTCGCGAGGGACATCACACGATCGTTATTGAGAAACACATCGTAGTGACCCGCGTTATAGCGAAATACGTAGAGATCACCGCGATAACGTAATCCCTTTGTTTTCACGCCGATATGATGGCGGCGCAGTGCAGCCTGAGACAGTCTGTCAGTAGCCGTACTCATCGCATTATCCTCCAGACGTTATAAGACATAACCTGACTTAGTATAGGGTCAAAACCTTAATTTAACCTTAAGAAGAGTGCCGTTTAGTGGTTTAAAACCAATAAAGTTGTCACTTCCTCTACCAATCCTCAACGTGTCAGAAAAAGGCCACTGAGTACCTATCTCATTTAATGTTGCGTTAAGTTTATCCGCGTATTTTGGAATAAATGGCAGTTAAATAGTGCTTAATTCCAAGGTAATGTTATGAATTTTCTACCATTCTCACGCCCCTCGTTAGGCGAGGAAGAGTTAGCAGCAGTTAAATCGGTATTTGAATCGGGTTGGATAACCACTGGGCCTAAGAACGCCGAATTGGAACAGGCTTTCTGCCAGCTTACCGGTAATCAGCATGCTATTGCCGTGAGTTCCGCCACGGCAGGAATGCACGTCACACTGCTGGCGCTGGGGATTCAGCCCGGTGACGAAGTGATTACGCCTTCATTAACCTGGGTTTCCACCCTTAACATCATCACGCTACTCGGTGCCACGCCGGTGATGATTGATATCGATCGTGACAGCTTAATGGTAACGCCCGCTCAGATTGAAGCGGCTATAACACCGCGTACTCGCGCCATCATTCCGGTGCATTACGCCGGTGCGCCGGCCGATCTGGATGCGATTCGCACGATTGGCGCGCGTCACGGCATTCCGGTGATTGAAGATGCCGCGCATGCGGCAGGTTGCTATTACAAAGGCCAGCACGTCGGACATCAGGGCACCGCCATCTTCTCCTTCCACGCCATCAAAAACATGACCTGTGCCGAAGGTGGCTTGATTGTCACTGATGATGCGGCACTTGCCGATCGCCTGCGCAGCCTGAAATTCCACGGTCTGGGCGTGGATGCTTACGATCGTCATACGCACGGGCGCAAGCCGCAGGCCGAAGTGATCATGCCGGGCTTCAAATACAATTTGCCGGATATCAGCGCCGCCATAGCCTTGGTGCAGTTGAAAAAACTGCCCGCAATCAATGAACGCCGTGCTGCGATTGCGCAGCGCTATCTCACCGCACTGGCGGATACGCCGTTTTTACCGCTGGCGCAGCCAATCTGGTCACACCAACACGCATGGCATCTGTTCATTATTCGCGTCGATGAAGCGCAATGCGGCATCAGTCGTGATGCACTGATGGAAAGCCTCAAAGCTCAGGATATCGGCACCGGCTTGCATTTCCGCGCCGCGCACACTCACAAATATTATCGTGAACGCTATCCGCAGCTTTCTCTGCCGCATACCGAATGGAATAGCGATCGCATCTGCTCCATCCCTTTGTTCCCCGATATGCGCGACGAAGACGTAAACCGCGTGATCAGCGCATTACGTCAGATCGCTGGAGTTTGACATGCTGGAAGAAAAAACCATTCGTAAAATTTCCGTGGTGATCCCGGTATACAACGAACAGGAGAGCCTGCCGGAGTTGGTGCGTCGCACCCACGCAGCCTGCGCGGGATTGGAACTGGAGTACGAGATTCTGCTGGTCGATGACGGCAGTAGCGATCGCTCGGGCGAAATGATTGCGGATGCTGCGGATAGGCCTGGCAGCCATGTGGTTGGCGTGTTGCTAAACCGCAATTACGGTCAGCATTCGGCGATCATGGCGGGCTTTAGCCACGTGAGCGGCGACCTGATCATTACTCTGGATGCCGATCTGCAAAACCCACCAGAAGAGATACCCAATCTGGTCAAAGCCGCGCAGCAGGGCTATGACGTGGTGGGCACCGTGCGTCAGAACCGCCAGGACAGCTGGTTCCGCCGCCGCGCCTCGCGCACCATCAACCAGTTGATTCAGCGCGTCACCGGCAAAGCGATGGGCGATTACGGCTGCATGTTGCGCGCCTATCGTCGCCATATCGTCGATGCGATGCTGAACTGCCACGAGCGCAGCACCTTTATTCCTATCCTCGCCAATACCTTTGCGCGCCGCACCATTGAGCTGCCGGTGGCACATGCCGAGCGCGAGTTTGGCGATTCCAAATACAGTTTTATGCGGCTGATCAATTTGATGTATGACCTGGTGACCTGCCTGACCACCACGCCGCTGCGTTTGCTGAGTATCGTCGGCAGCCTGATTGCGCTGGCGGGCTTTGCTTTCTCATTAATTCTGATTGTGCTGCGCCTGTTCCTTGGTGCCGGTTGGGCAGGAGACGGCGTATTTATGCTGTTCGCGGTCCTGTTTATCTTTGTCGGTGCGCAATTTATCGGCATGGGCTTACTTGGCGAATATATCGGCCGAATTTACAACGACGTACGCGCCCGTCCGCGCTACTTCATTCAACGTGTGATTCACCCAAAGCAAAACGCTTCATCTGTACAGGAAATTGAGCAATGAAAACTGTCGTCTTCGCCTATGCCGAAATGGGCTGCGCGGGTATTTCTGCCCTTCTGAACGCTGGCTATGAAATCAGCGCTATTTTTACCCACTCTGACACAGGAACAGAAAGTCATTTTTTTGAGTCGGTGGCGCGTCTGGCAGCTGAACAGAGCATTCCGGTGTATGCGCCTGAAGATGTCAATCATCCGTTGTGGGTCGATCGCATTAAAACGATGGCGCCCGATTATATTTTCTCCTTCTATTACCGCGCTTTATTAAACGACAGCATTCTCAGCAGTGCGCGTCTCGGTGCCTTTAACCTGCACGGTTCGCTGCTGCCAAAATACCGTGGTCGTGCACCGTTGAACTGGGTGCTGGTCAAGGGTGAAACCGAGACAGGCGTAACGCTGCATCGCATGGTGAAACGTGCTGACGCGGGTGACATTGTGGCGCAGGAGCGCGTGGCGATTGAGGAGCAGGATAATGCGCTCACGTTGCATCGCAAGCTGGTCGCCTGTGCAACGCATGTGCTGGAAGGGGCATTACCTGCCGTTAAGCGTGGTGATATCGTCACCACGCCTCAGAATGAAAGCGAAGCCACGATAGTGGGGCGTCGTACGCCAGAAGATGGTCGCATCAAATGGGAAGCCCCGGCGCAGACGGTCAACAATCTGGTTCGTGCCGTCACCTATCCGTGGCCAGGCGCATTTGCTTTTGCCGGAACAGTAAAATTCGTGGTGTGGAAAGGTCGCGTGCACCACACAGAACATCAAGCCAAACCGGGTACCGTGCTCTCCGTGGAGCCATTCCTTATCGCCTGCGGTGAAGGCGCATTGGAAGTGGTGACGGGCCAAAGCGATAACGGCGTATTTATGAACGGCAGTCAGCTGGCGCAAAACCTCGGCATGGTGAAGGGCGCCTTGCTCTATTCTCAGCCGGTGGCGGCAGTGAAACGTCGTACGCGCGTACTGATCCTCGGCGTTAACGGATTTATCGGTAACCACTTAACCGAACGTCTGCTGCAGGACGATAACTTTGAAGTGTATGGTCTGGACATTGGTTCCGATGCCATCAGTCGCTTCCTCGAACAACCGCGCTTCCATTTTGTCGAAGGCGACATCAGCATTCACTCAGAATGGATTGAATATCATATTAAGAAGTGCGATGTGGTGCTGCCGTTGGTGGCCATCGCCACGCCAATTGAGTACACCCGCAATCCACTGCGCGTGTTCGAACTCGATTTTGAAGAGAACCTCAAAATCATTCGTGACTGCGTGAAGTATAAAAAACGCATCATTTTCCCCTCAACCTCCGAAGTGTATGGCATGTGTACCGATCAGCATTTCGATGAGGATCACTCCAATCTGGTGGTGGGGCCGATCAATAAACAGCGCTGGATCTATTCGGTGTCTAAGCAGCTGTTGGACCGCGTAATTTGGGCTTACGGTGAGAAAGAAGGGCTGCGCTTTACGCTATTCCGTCCATTTAACTGGATGGGCCCGCGCCTCGATAACCTCAATGCCGCGCGTATCGGCAGCTCTCGTGCCATTACGCAGTTGATCCTCAATTTGGTGGAAGGTTCGCCGATCAAGCTGATTGATGGTGGCGCGCAGAAGCGTTGCTTCACCGACATCCGTGACGGAATCGAAGCGCTGTTCCGCATCATCGAGAACAAGCAGAACAACTGCGACGGGCAGATTGTTAACATCGGTAATCCGGATAACGAAGCCAGTATCAAAGAGTTGGCCGAGCGTTTGCTGGCGAGTTTTGAACGTCATCCGCTGCGCAGCCACTTCCCGCCGTTTGCCGGTTTCCGCGAAGTGGAAAGCAGCAGCTACTACGGCAAAGGGTATCAGGACGTGGAACACCGTAAGCCATCGATAAAAAATGCCCGTCGCCTGCTGGACTGGACACCGACAGTGGAGATGGATATCACCATCGATAACACGCTGGACTTCTTCCTGCGCACCGTTGAGCTCCAGGATAAGCCATGAAGAAAGTCGGTTTGCGCGTCGATGTGGATACCTGGCGCGGCACCCAACTCGGGGTGCCGGCGTTACTGGAGCAATTCAGTCTGCATCAACTGCAGGCCAGTTTTTTCTTCAGCGTCGGACCAGACAACATGGGGCGCCATTTATGGCGTCTGATGAAGCCGCGCTTTCTGTGGAAGATGCTGCGTTCACGCGCAGCATCGCTCTACGGCTGGGATATTTTGCTGGCAGGCACCGCGTGGCCAGGACGCGAAATTGGTCGTGGTCTGGAGGAGATCATCAGCGCCACCGCCGATCATCATGAAGTCGGTTTGCATGCATGGGATCACTTTGCCTGGCAAACCTGGGCGGGAGTTTGGCCGAAAGAGAAGTTAGTGGAGCACATTGCGCGCGGTAAACAGGCTTTAGAAGCGCTTATTGGTGACAATGTCACGTGTTCGGCAGTGGCTGGCTGGCGCGCAGATGGTCGCGTAGTGGCGGCGAAGCAGCCGTTTGGTTTCCGCTACAACAGCGACTGCCGCGGTAGCGGGCCATTTTTACCCATCCTCAGCGATGGCACGACCGGCACGGTACAAATTCCGGTGACATTGCCGACGTGGGATGAAGTGGTTGGACAATCGGTTAAAGCTGAAGACTATAACGACTTCATCCTCGATCAGATGCAGGCCGCAACGGGCTCACCGGTCTATACCATTCATGCCGAAGTGGAAGGGATCGTCGGGCTAGAGGCGTTCGCCGATCTGCTAAGACGTGCGCAGCAGCAGGGTATCCAGTTTTGCCCGCTCAGTGCCTTGTTGCCCGACGATCTTAGTACGTTGCCACAGGGCAATATTGTGCGCGGACACATTGCCGGACGTGAAGGCTGGCTAGGCTGCCAGCGTTAATTTTCTTATAGGAAACACGGATGCGTACAGGCACTAAAACTGCACTGTTGATGACACTCTTTGCGCTGTATTACCTGATCCCGATTGAATTCCGCGCCTTGTGGCAACCGGATGAAACCCGCTATGCAGAAATCAGTCGCGAAATGCTGTTCAGCGGCAATTGGGTGGTCCCGCATTTCTTTGATTTACGCTATTTCGAAAAACCCATTGCGGGCTACTGGGTGAATAACATTGGGCAATGGCTGTTTGGTCACAGTAATTTTGGCGTGCGGGCCGGGTCGATTTTCAGTACCACGCTGAGTGCGGTGCTGATCTATTGGCTTGGCAAGCAAATGTTCACCAGCCGTAAAATCGCCCTTACTGCCAGCATAATTTTTCTGACCTCACTGCTGGTGTATGGCGTGGGCACTTACGCCGTGCTTGATCCAATCCTGATGTTGTGGCTGGTCGCCGCGATGTGCAGTTACTGGCTGGCGGCGCAGGCGAAGCGCAGCCAGCAACGCTTGTGCGGTTATCTGCTGCTCGGTGCAGCCTGCGCGATGGGTTTTATGACCAAAGGATTTCTCGCGCTGGCGGTGCCGGTGCTGGCAATTCTGCCGTGGGCCATCTGGCAGCGCCGTTTCGCTGAATTACTGCGTTGGGGACCGCTGACGATTGCAGTTGCTGCGCTGCTTAGCATGCCGTGGGCGCTGGCGATTAATCAGCAGGAAGGGGATTTCTGGCACTATTTCTTCTGGGTGGAACATATTCAGCGCTTCGCTGACGCCGATGCGCAACACAAAGCGCCATTCTGGTACTACATTCCGGTGCTGTTGGCGGGCTGTCTGCCGTGGCTCGCGCTGCTGCCGGGTTCGTTGATAACGGCGTGGCGTCAGCGCAGTCAGCAGGCTGGGCCGATCTATTTGCTCAGCTGGGTTGTGCTGCCGCTGCTCTTTTTCAGCATCGCAAAAGGGAAATTGCCGACTTACATTCTGCCGTGCTTTGCGCCGCTGGCGCTGTTGATGGCGCATTACGCGCACCGCGGCTCGGTGCAGGTGATGAACGCGCTGAGGGTAAATGGCTGGATCAACCTGTTGTTCGGCGCCATCACCACGCTAGTGTTATTGGTGGCGCTGGCACCGTGGGGCGTCTCGCATCGGCCACTTTACGGCAGTGATGAATTCATTGGCGTGCTGTGTGCGGCGCTCGCCTTTATCGGCTGGGGCGTGATGGGTTGGCTAAGCCGTAAGCCGGAAAACGATCGCTGGCAGTTAGCTGCGCTCTGTCCAATGATGTTGGCGCTGCTGGTCGGTTTTGCTATTCCGCAGAAGGTGCGTGATGCCAAACAGCCGCAGAGTTTTGTCAGTGCCGTACACGATCAGCTGGCGGATAGTCGTTATCTGCTGGCCAACAATCCGGGCGTGGCATCCGCGGTGGCTTGGGAGCTGCAGCGCAGCGATATCAACTTTTATGATGCCAAAGGCGAGTTGCAATATGGTCTGAGCTATCCGGATGTGCAGTCGCATTACATTGATGCAGATAACTTTGCCGACTGGCTGCGGATCCATCGTCGTCAGGGGAAGGTTTCGTTGGTGTTGATGATGAACGCCAGCGACAGCTCGCCGGATAAAAATTTACCGAAACCGGATGATGTCTATCGTCAGGGCCGCCTGGTTTACTACGGCTACGATGCCAAACCATGAATCTGCTACTGATTTTACTGGTGAGCATGCTGAGTTGCGCTGCACAGCTGTGCCAAAAGCAGGCGGCGCATCTCGGCATCAAAAAAGGTATTTATTGGCTAGCGCTCAGCATCTTGCTGCTGGGTATCGGCATGTTGTTGTGGCTGGCGATATTGCGTGTGGTGCCGGTGAGCGTAGCGTATCCGATGCTGAGTCTTAACTTTGTATTGGTGGCAATCGCGGCGCGGATGATCTGGCGCGAAACCTACAGTGTGCAGCAGTGGATTGGCACATTGGCAATTGTTGCTGGCGTGGCGCTGATGGGAAGTCATCTATGAAGGGCGTGTTGC
Source organism: Pantoea sp. X-Soil-ISGK-421 (assembly GCF_059730785.1). Lineage (NCBI taxonomy): Bacteria > Pseudomonadati > Pseudomonadota > Gammaproteobacteria > Enterobacterales > Erwiniaceae > Pantoea > Pantoea sp. X-Soil-ISGK-421. The sequence continues at coordinate 397,533 of NZ_AP035980.1, forward strand.
TGGCGCTAAGCAGCGTGTTGCTGGTATCGCTGGCGCAGTTAGTGCTGCGATCGGCGATGCTGGATTTTCCGCCGTGGCGCGAATTGCTGAGTATGCAACATTGGAAAGCGCTGCTGCTGTTAGCGCTCGGCCTCGGCGCTTACGCGCTTTCTATGGTGTGCTGGATGCTGGCGCTGCGCCATGTACCGCTTAACCGGCTCTATCCGCTGCTTAGTTTGAGTTATGTAATGGTATGGCTGGCAGCGATTTCCTTGCCGATGCTGGGTGAAACCTTCCGCTGGAGCAGCTTTGCCGGCGTGGTGCTGATTGTATTGGGCTTGTTGCTGGTTTCGCTGCCGCGCCGCAGATGATGGCGCTATTTAGGCATCCACTGTAGGGCACGATTTATCGCGCAATAAATTGCGCCGCTACAGTGAGTGCGCATCGTTGGATGATGACTACGTGACTTCCCATTTGCAACGCGCGCCGGAGGTTATCGGGGCGCGTTTTATCTCGCATCACACTCACTTCTCAGCGTTATCCCGTGTATCATCGCCGCCTTTAGGTTGTTTTGTTGGGAATAAGTGATGACGGAGATGACATTGTCCCGCCGCCAGCCTTCCGTTTGGTGGGGCGCGATGATTATTTGCGGCACCGTGGTAGGTGCAGGGATGTTTACGCTGCCGGTGGTGATGGCAGGCGCATGGTTCGGTTGGGCGATGGTGTTACTGCTGATCAGTTGGGGCGGGATGCTGCTGTCTGGATTGTTGTTCATGCGCGTTAGCCTGCAATATCCGCCTGGCGCAGGCTACGATACGTTAACCAAAGATTTGCTGGGCCGCGGCTGGGCGGCGCTCAACGGTCTCAGTATTTTATTTGTACTTGGGATTCTTACCTACGCCTATATCTCGGCCAGCGGGCCGGTTTATCAGCATTCACTCAATCAGGTGGGTTTGCCGATCTCCACCGCTGAAGCGAAAGTGTTGCTGACACTGTGTGTGGCGGCGGTGGTATGGCTTGGTACCACCGGCGTCAGTCGGTTGATGACCTTCTGCGTGCTCGCAAAAATTCTGCTGTTGATTGCGCTGTTTGGCGGCTTACTGACACAGGTGAACATGGGTTCGTTACTGAGCGGACCTTCAGCAGGAGAACATTACTGGCCTTATGCCCTCGGCGTGCTGCCATTTTGTCTCGCTTCGTTTGGTTATCACGGCAATATCACCGGCCTGGTGAGTTATTACGGCGGTAACCAAAAGAACATCACGCGGGCTTTGGTGTTAGGAACTTTATTGTCACTGGCGCTGTACCTGTTTTGGCTGACCAGCACGATGGGCAATTTACCGCGAGACGCGTTTCCCGACATTGTGAAGCAGGGCGGTGATATCGCGGCCCTGATGGCTGCGCTGCGAGCGCATCTGCACGTCAATGCGCTCGCACTGATGATGTCGATCTTCTCGCATTTCGCGGTGATCGCTTCATTCCTGGGCGTTACCGCCGGCCTGTTTGATTTCATCGCCGACCGTCTGGGATTAGGCAATTCGCCGGGCGCACGTTTGAAAACAGCGTGCCTGACCTTCGTACCCCCGCTACTCGCCTCTATTGGGTGGCCGAATGGCTTTGTCGCCGCGATTGGCTTTGCCGGACTGTTTGCCACCTTATGGGCGGTGATTATCCCCGCAATGCTGGCGTGGAAATCTCAGCAACGCTGTTCGCTTGCAGTGGTTTTGCTGTTTGTGTTTGGCGCGATGAATATGCTTGCCTGGCTGCTGAGCGGGTTTGGAGTGTTGCCGGAATTCGGCGGACAGTAAAGAGAGGAGAAGACAACGTCTGCACGACGTTGTCTTCAATTTAATGCGTTGAACCGGCTAACACGTTAAGTGCATGCGAGAAGAAGTCGCGCCGACCAAAATTACCCGATTTGAGGGCCAGCGCCAGCGGCCGATCGCGTTGCGCAAACAGAGCAGGCACGCCAGGATCGATTTCGGGTCCAACCTGTAATGAACCCAAATTCAGCGCGCTGACCACCGCACCCGAGGTTTCTCCGCCGCCAACCACCAAACGCTGGATGCCGACCTCCATCACCAACTTACGTGCCGTATCACCAAATAGCTTATCAAGGCGCTGCGAGATGTGGTGTTGGCCGAATTGCTGCTGTGCTTGCTTCACCGTTGCCGGGTCGCCAGAAGAATAGATGAGCGGGCAACGGTCCTGATGCGTGAGGATGAAGTCCACGAGATCATCAGCATTAATACGTTCCGCCATCACATCCTCAATCTCAATTGCTAGCACCGCATGCTGTTTTTGATGCTCCTCAATTTGCCCACGCGTCGCACCTGAACAGCTACCAACCAGAATGGCGCTGGAGCCTTTGATGGCAGGAAACTCACTGTTATTGCCTAGCGCTTTTCCGGCGCTGATAAAGTTGTGCGGCAAAGCCAGCGCGATGCCCGAACCACCACTGATCAGCTTCTCACCCGCAGCGGCGATGCCGATGAGCGTTAAATCGTGTTCACTGAGCGCATCCACTACCACCAATTGCGGTTCCTCTTCTGCGCGGGTTTGCAGAATCTCGCGCAGTGATGCACTGCCTTGCACCACTTGCTGCCAGCGAATGTGGCTGACGCGTGTTTTCGCCTGACGCGCCAGCAAACGACGGATATCCGCATCCTTCATTGGCGTTAAAGGATGATGTTCCATTCCGGATTCATTCAGTGGTCGGTCGTGAACAAATAAATTGCCTTGATAAACCGTACGGCCCATCGCGGGAAAAGCCGGGCAGACAATCACATTGCACGCGGCTAATCGCTGAGCCAACGCATCAAGTACCGGACCAATGTTGCCAGCATCGGTCGAGTCGAATGTTGAGCAATATTTAAACACGATTTGCGTACAGCCCTGCTGCAATAGCCATTCACAGGCCGCCAGCGATTGTTGAACGGCATCCTCCGCGGGGAGAGAGCGTGATTTCAAGGCAATAACACCCGCTTCGACTGCTTCGTCGGCAGGCTGGTGCGGTACGCCAAGATACTGCGTAGTGCGCAAACCGCCTTCGCCCATCAAGCCTTTCGACAGCGTGACGGCGATATCACTGGCACCGGTAAAATCATCTGCGATGACGCCAATCAGCATGATGAACCTCCCATCGCTAACTGCATTTTTTTCACTGCCGCATGCGGTGCCGTTAACACCGGAATCGACACCTGCTCTCGAACGGCGTCAGCAGCGCGCGAGGTGGAGAAGTGCGCCAGCATAATGACATCACAGTGGCTCAACTGAGGTGCAAACTCTGCCACCAGACGATTGTGATTGGCGACATCGCCTTTGCGCAGAAGATCGATAGCATCTGGCACCAGCACGGTTTCCAGCGTCGCGTGTGAGCCAATTTGTTTGGCATAGTGAGAAAACTCATCGCACATCGTCACCAATGATGGACCAAAGGTGGCCAGCATCCCGATACGTTCGCCTTGTTGCAGTGCCGCCTCGAACATCGCTTCGTTCGGTTTCAGCACCGGCACCGGTAAAGCCGCAGAGAGCTCATCAATCGCTGGGCCAAAGGCTGAGCAGGTCACCAGAATACCTTGCGCATTCATCGCGTAACCGTAGCGGCCAAAAGCAACAAAGCGATCAATCAACGGGCGCGAAAGCTGTTGTTCTTTTGCGCGATCCAGAGTCAAACCATCATCCAGCAAATTCACCACTTCAGCCTCTGGCCAAAGTTCATTAAAGGCTTCCTGAATAGGAGACATCGCCACTGGCGTGGCATGCAGTAAAACTATGCGTTGGCTCATCATTTTCTCCGACACCAGCGATACACAAGTGAATTACAGCACACCATACCTGAGGCAAAATGAAAATGTAAGGGCTTACATTTGTCTTCATAAGGTGATGCTCGTCACACAAAAAAAATGTGTATCTGTCAGGATGTAATTGAATGCATTCCCCAGAATGCCCATTTTGAAATCGCTTACTTTTGCTAACTCTGAGAACGCTTATGACCATTCGTGGAGAAACCACCGCTATTAACGTTAACGTGACACCCGAAGCGCAGGTGCGTCCTGTCAATACGGTGCCACGCCATTTCCGTGACCTGCTGGCATTGGATGATTTTGAACGCCATGCGCGTAAGCGCTTGCCAAATATGATTTATCAGTATGTGAAAGGGGGCGTGGAAACCGGTAGAGGACTTGCCGCGGCGCATGAGGCGTATCAGCAATATGTGTTTGTACCGCGTATGTTCCGCGATGTTTCAGGCCGCGATCAGCGAGTAAATTTATTAGGCCATGATTGGGCCCATCCGTTCGGCGTTGCCCCGCTGGGGGGCGCGTCATTTGTCAGCTACCGCGCAGATCTTATGTTGGCGAAAGCCGCCAGAGCGATGAATGTCCCCATGATCCTCAGCGCCTCGTCGCTGATTCCACTGGAAGAGGTGATTGCTGCCAACCCGGACGCCTGGTTTCAGGCCTATTTGGCCGGCGATCAGCCGCGTATCGACCGTTTAATCGAGCGAGTAGAACATGCTGGCTATAAGACACTGGTGGTCACCGGCGATACGCCAATGCTGGGCAACCGGGAGCACAACACCCGCAGCGGCTTCAGTATGCCGATAAAACTCACGCCGAAAGTGATGTGGCAGAGCGCCATGAGTCCGCGCTGGCTGCTGGGCACGGTGGCACAAACCTTCTTGCGTCACGGTGCGCCGCACTTTGAAAATACCGATGCTGAACGTGGTCCGCCGATGATGTCGAGTAAAGTGCGTAACACCAATGCACGCGACAAACTGAGCTGGAAGCACGTGGAAGCCATTCGCAAAAAGTGGAAAGGTAATCTGGTGATAAAAGGTCTGATGTCACCCGATGACGCGTTCATCGCGCGTGACCTCGGTGCAGATGCGGTGATTCTCTCCAACCATGGCGGCCGTCAGCTGGATTACACCGTGCCGCCGCTGCATACGCTCGCTGAAATAGCGGCGGCGAAGGGCACTATGAAAGTCATCATTGATAGCGGCATCCGTCGTGGCACTGATGTGATGAAAGCGATGGCGCTCGGCGCCGACTTCGTATTTCTTGGCCGCCCCTTCCTGTATGGTGCGGTGATTGGCGCTCAGGCGGGCGTTGAACATGCCATGCATATTCTGCGTGATGAAATTGACCGCGATTTAGCGCTGATTGGCGTAACGCGTCCCGATCAACTTAATGCTGCGCTGCTGCGTCGCGCCCCCTTATTTGGCCGCGAGGAATAATCATGGCGTTATCGATTTACAGCGCGCTCGCACTGAGCGCGCCTTTTCACACTTTGGCTGCACAGTGGCAGGCTCAGCATCCGGATGCGCCGCTGGCGATGCGCTGGCATCCCAGCACGCTCATTGAAAAGGAACTCAATGCCGGTGAAGTTGCCGATGTGGTGATCGCCACCGTTGACACCTTGGACCGACTGACGAAATCAGGATTGGCGGAACAGCATACCCGCATCGAACTGGTCGATTCTCCCATCGGTATTGCGGTGCTGGCGGGGGCGGCTCAGCCGGATATCAGCAATCGCGATAAATTGATTCAGGCTCTGCTTAGTGCGCGTTCTGTTGCATGGTCAGAGGCCGGAGCCAGCGGGGTCTGGTTCTCGCACTTGTTGAAGCAACTCAATATTGATGCCGAATTGCGCGCGCGCGGCACGGTGATTCCTGCAGGTTTTACCGCCGAGCAATTGGTGAAGGGCAACGCTGACCTGGCCATACAACAGATCAGCGAGCTGCTGATGGTTGAGGGTATTGATGTCGTTGGGCCGCTGCCAGCAGGCACGCAGCAGGCGATTTCGCTCTCTGCCGCAGTGTTGAACAGCGCCCAGCAGCCGGAACAGGCGCAGGCTTTCCTGACGTGGCTGAAAACCCCTGATGTGATGGACGTTTTCAACCGTTTCGGTATGGAAAGACGCGATTAGCGCTCCTGACGGGGCACCGAGCCGCTGCTGCCCCGGACAATCAACTCCGTGCTTATCTGCGTATGCGTCTGGGCTGGTAGGTTATTCAGCGTATTCAGTAAATAGTGCGCTGCATGTTCACCAATCGAGGCTAAATCGATGCGCATGGTGGTCAGTGGATGCTCCAAATGTTCGGCGTATTCATAGTCATTAAAGCCAACGATGGAAATATCATTGGGAATACGCATGTAACGCTCGCTCGCTGCGCGCATGGCACCAAACGCCAGCAAATCATTACCGCAGATTATCGCGGTGGGCGGCTTTGGTGCATCAAGTAAGCTAAACACCGCGCGGCGGGCATCATTCATGGTAAAGGCGTTATCAATTAAATGCGTATCCGGCAGCGTCAATCCATACTGCTGGAGGGCGCGGCGCGTACCGTTTAGACGTTCTGAAATACGATCGTTCGACGGCGGCGTACCCACAATCACGGCAAAACGCTGATGCCCCAACGCCAGCAAATGGTGCGCCAGGGTTTCTGCGGCTCCCTCGCTGTCATAGCCGACACAAGGTCTTTCGCTATCTTGCGAAAAGGTCTGCACGCAGGCGATCTCCTGCTGCACGATGCGCTCCCAAAGCTTTGGGTGGTGGGTATTGCCCACCAGCATCAACCCGTCAATACCGTACTCAATCAGCTTATTAACTTCTTTCAACTCCGTTTCAGGATCGAAGTTAGAGTTGGCCAACAGCAATGTATAACCGGCTTCGTGAATCAATTGCTGAAAAGCGGCCAGCGGACGCGAGAAAGTTTCCGTCGCCAGCGTTGGCACTACGGCACCAATCGTCATACTGCGGCGTGAGGCGAGGGTGCGGGCAGCGCGGTTAATCACATATCCTAACTCCTCACAGGCTTTTTCCACCGCTTCACGGCGTGATGCTTTCACGGTGGAACTGCCGTTCAAGACGCGTGAAACCGTCGCCGTTGATACTCCAGCGAGACGCGCTACATCATCCAGTGATACGCGGCCAGTTCCATTTTGCTTCTCACTCATCAAGTCACTCCTGCAGAAAGAGTGAGCTTGCCCACAAAAATAGCAGACAACTCACCATCAATTTTGAAAGCGCTTACTTTTGGCTTGACTGTATTTTGTAATCGCTTACTTTTGACATCATGTTATCAGGTTGGGTGTGCCTGCTCACGTTTTTTTAACATGTTCATCAATCGGCGTACCCAAATTTAACCACAACGCTGGCTGCTGGCCGCCGTAAGGCCGCACAACCTGTGTTAACTCTCTATAAATCATAAAGGAATTCACCATGCGCAGATATCCACGAATTCGCTGGCTGATGATCGTGTTCTGCTTTTTCGCCATCGCCATCAACTACATCGATCGTATCAACCTCGCGATTGCCGCCCCGCACATCAAAGCAGATTTAGGCCTTGATGACACCAGCATGGGGCTGATTCTGGGTGCCTTCTTCTGGACCTATGCGCTGATGCAGATTCCCGCCGGAAGGTTACTTGACCGCCTCGGTGCACGTGCCGGTCTGGCCATCGCCGTTGGCTGGTGGTCGTTATTTACGGTGTTTACCTCGTTTGGTAAAGGATTCACTTCGCTTTTTGCGGCGCGCTTAGCATTAGGGCTGGGTGAGGCAGGGGGCAATCCGGGGTGTGTGAAAGTTGTGTACAGCTGGTTCCCGAAAAAACAGCGCGCGACGGCGAGCGGCATTTTTGATGCGGGTCCGCGTGCCGGGAGTGCGCTGGCGCTGCCGTTGGTTGCCTGGCTGATTAGCGTGTGGGATTGGGAAACCTCCTTTGTCGTCACCGGCGCATTGGGACTGATTTGGGTGGTGATCTGGTTAGTCTTCTATCGCGAACCTGAAGAGATGAAAGGCCTGGATGAAACCGAGCGCCAAAATCTACTGGAAGATCGTGCTTTACCGACCACACAAGCCGACGCAAAAGTCGAATTGTGGTCACTGTTCCGCCATCGCAATGTATGGGGAATGATGATTGGTTTCTTCTGCATGAACTTCGCCACCTACTTCTTTGTCACCTGGTTCCCCACCTATCTGACGGTAGCGCATGGCTTCTCATTAAAAGAGTTGGGCACGCTTGGCGCCATCCCTGCACTGATGGGCATTCCGGGAAGTCTGCTCGGGGGGATTGTGTCGGATACCCTTTACCGTAAAGGATTTAGCCTTACTGCAGCGCGTAAAACCTGTCTTATCAGTGGCATGCTGCTCTCTAGCGTGATTGCTTTCGCGGCATTCACCGACAGCATAACGGTGATCCTGACGCTGTTCTCCATCACCTACGCCGGTTTAGCCTTCACCGCCGCCAACATCTGGACGCTGCCCGCCGACGTTGCACCCGCCAGTAATTATGTGGCCACGCTGGGCGGCATTCAGAACTTTGCCGGCAATCTGGCCGGGATTGTGACGGCCTCCTTCACGGGGTTAATGCTGAGCCTGAGCCACGGTTCATTTATGGTGCCGCTGCTGGTGGCGGGCGGTATCTGTGTGCTGGGTGCGCTGACCTTTATGTTTGTGCTCGGCAAGCTGGAGCCATTACCGATCAGCCCTAAGCGTGATGCCAACGTCATTGCTACCGCCAATCAATAAGGAGAGAAATCGCATGCAAAATGAACAGTCCTTACGCGAAGAGATTTGTCAGGTAGGAGCCGATTTGTTTAATCGCGGCTATACCACCGGCACGGCGGGAAACATCAGTGCTCGCCTGGAAGATGGCTGGCTGATTACGCCAACCGATGCCTGTCTGGGGCATCTGGAGCCAGGCCGAATTGCCAAGGTCAATCGTGATGGCGAATGGGTTTCAGGCGACAAGCCATCAAAGACGTTGCTGCTTCATCGTCAGATCTACGATCGCAATCCGGATGCGCACGGTGTGGTCCATACCCATTCCACGCATCTGGTGCAACTGACGTTAGCAGGCGTGTGGCAGCGCGACAGCATTTTGCCACCGTTGACGCCGTATCAAGTCATGAAAGTGGGGCGGATTCCGTTAATCGACTATCGCCGCCCAGGTCATGCCGATGTTGCCGCACAGGTGGCGGAGTTGGCGAATGACGTACGTGGCGTAATGCTGGAAAGGTTAGGGCCGGTGATGTGGGGCACATCCGTTTCAGCGGTGAGCTTCGCCCTTGAAGAGCTGGAGGAAACGGCCCGCCTTTGGCTGAACTGCGTGGATAAGCCCGCTGCGCTGCCAGAAGAGGCCGTATTGGAGCTGTGCGAACACTTCAACACGCGCTGGTAACACACTCTCTGTTCCCGATAAAAACGAGACCTACAGATGAAAAAGACCGTAATGGCCGCCGGCATGATGCTGTTTGCATCCACGGTATTGGCGCAGGAGACAGCGTTTGTCTACGTATCAAACGGTGACAGCGGCACGGTGACGGCGTATGCGTTGCAGAAAGCGCAGCGCCAGCTCAAACCGATTGGTGAATATCCCAGTGGTCTGAAAAGCATGCCGATGGCGGTATCGCAGGATAAGAAGACACTTTATGTCTCTGTTCGCAGTCAGCCCTATCATGTTTCAGCCTGGCATATTCAAGCTGACGGTTCGCTGCGTCATTTTGCGGATACACCGCTACCCGAAGCGATGGCGTATATCGCGCTGGATAAGAGCGGAAAATTCCTGCTTTCATCTTCTTACGGTGGCGATCTGTTTAGCATCAATCGCATTGCCAATGATGGCCACGTCGAGAGTGCGCCGGTTCAGGTGGTGCATACCGGTAAGCGTGCTCATGCGATCCAGACCGATCCCAGCAACCAGTTTCTCTTTGTGCCGCTGCTGGGCGCCGATCAACTGCTGCAATACCGTTTCGACAGTCATACCGGAACCGTCACGGCTAATACCCCTGCGTTTGTGAATATTCAGCGTGAAGCGGCAACCGGACCGCGTCATTTCACTTTCGCGCCGCAGCGAGATGAGAAGGGCGAGCAGAATCTCTATTTGCTCACCGAAATGGCGGGCAACATTTCCCGTCTGACCCTCAATAAAGAGGGCACCCTGACGGAGCATGAAGCGACAGCTTCACTCGATCCGTCCATCGCGGCAAACATGCAGCGTGGAGAAGCGCGCCCACTGACCGGCGACGATGATTTGCCAAAATCAGCCAAACCGCGTTTATGGCAAGCCGATATTCATATCACGCCCAATGGCCGTTTCCTTTATTCCACTGAACGCACCAGCAGCACTATCACTGCATTTCACGTTTCACCGCGTGATGGGCGACTGACGCTAATTAATAGCACGCAAACAGAAGCTCAGCCGCGTGGATTTGCAATTGATAACTCCGGGCGCTATTTAATCGAATCAGGACAAAAATCGACACAGCTTTCGCTGTATTCCATTGATCAAAAAACTGGCAAGCTAACATTAATTGAGCGCGTACCCACTGGCAAAGGGGCAAATTGGATCACCATCGTTGAGTAAATTTCTGCTCTACTTAATTCATTAGTAAGAAAAGGAGTCTTCATGTCGACTATTCGCAAGACATTATTAAGCACATTATTGTGCTCAACGCTGTTAAGCGCAGGATTACCGACACAAGCGGCTGAAAAAGGTGTTGCCACCGATCTGGAGCCACTGCACCACGTCATTCTGGAAAATAAATACGTCACCGTGATGCGCGTATTAATTCAACCCGGCCAATCCACGCTGTTTCATGAGCAGCATCTGGATTATGTGAATACGCACATTGAAGGCAGTCCGGTAAAAATAGAATATCCCGATAAGCCGGTTAACAATACCGAAATGAAAAGCGGCAACGTTAAATTTGGCGAGCATCAAGGGAAGTCTGATACTGACAAAGTCACTAATACCGGAAACAATGTTAATCATCAGGTCGCGTTCGAAATTAACATTCCCGGCCCGCAACATTTTGGTAACGCTACTCGGCCTGCTAACGATGCTTTTCAGTCTGTATTGGATAAGAAAACCGTTCGCGGCTGGAAGGTCACGCTCAAGCCTGGCGCCAGTACAGGCGAATACACGCAACACGGTCCTGGCGTGCGGGTGTTCTTCACCGAAGGGCGCGTACTGATTGCCGATCAGGCTCACGCTAACCGCGTGAAAGAAGTTTGGGTACACCCCGGCGATGCCTTTTTAACGGAGCCTGGTAAAGTGGATATTACCGCAGCGAGTGGCGACAATATCGTCTTTAATGACTATGAATTGTTATAGCACTGTTTGTATTTTGTGAACTGAGGTTGTCTGATAATGTGCACTTCTGTGGGTTGCCACAGAAGTGCATTATTGTTTTTACCATACTAATAATTATTTACCGGAAGCAATTACAATGAAAGCAAGAAAGGTGAGACAGTGTTGTCTGCCTTTCGCGTTGAGCATTCTGATGTCTGCAACATTTTCAGTTCATGCTGAAGATGCGGCTGAGTCTGCGGCTCTTATTGCGAAAGGCAAGTATCTGGCTATTGCTGCGGACTGCGGAGCCTGCCATACCGCACCGAACCAGGGGAAGGAAATGTCAGGTGGCTATATTATTTCCTCGCCATTAGGAAATATTGTTGCCAGTAACATTACGCCATCAAAAACGGCTGGAATCGGTGATTATACCGAACAAGATTTTGCAAAGGCGGTTCGACAGGGAATAAATAAGCAGGGGAAACATCTTTATCCTGCTATGCCTTACACCTCATATGCAAAGATATCTGACCAAGATATTCACGCGTTGTATGCCTATTTTATGTACGGTGTAAAAGCAGACGATAATGTCCCGCAACAAACGGATTTACCGTTCCCATTTAATATTCGTTCAAGCATGTTCTTCTGGAATATGCTCTTTGCTGATAATAAACCGTTTATTCCAGCCAAAGATAAATCGGATGTTGTGAATCGCGGTGATTACCTGGTCAATGCGCTGGCGCACTGTGATACCTGCCATACGCCGCGCAATGCGCTGATGGGACAAAACAACGATCTGGCGCTTAGCGGTGGTAGCCTGGGCAGTTGGTACGCGCCGAATATCACACCGCATCAGCAGGCCGGCATCGGTAACTGGAGCGATGCACAGATCGCGCAATACCTCAAAACCGGCCATGTGGCAGACAAAGCGCAGGCCGCCGGCCCGATGGCAGAAGCCGTCGAGCACAGCTTACAGCATCTGTCCGATGAGGATATTCAGGCGATAGTCGCGTATCTGCGGCAAATTCCCGCCGTGGGTCAGGCCACGCATGCACCACGCGATCGTCTCGGCAAGCCCGCAACAGATGAAGCGGCACTGCGAGCGATGAAAAATCCTGATGCGGGCTGGCAGGTTTACGCCAGCTCTTGCGCTAACTGCCATCAGGCGGATGGTGCCGGCAATCAATTCTATCCGTCGTTGTTCCACAACACCGCCACCGGTGCGCCTCAAGCCGATAACCTCATCGCGACCATTGTCTATGGCGTACATCGCCAGGTTGATGGCAAAGACGTCGTCATGCCCGGTTTCGGACCGGATGGGTTATTTACCGATCGACTGACCGATCAGCAAATTGCCGACGTCAGTAACTATGTACTGAAAAATTTTGGTAATGCTCAGCTGGATGTGACGGCTGAACAGGTGAAAACCGTGCGTGAGGGCGGCGAACGTCCGTTGATCGCGCGTCTGGCGCAGCCTGCTGTCTGGGGCGGTGGCGCAGTCATCGTCATTATTTTACTGGTACTGCTGATTTCAATTTCGCGCAGGGGGAAAAACCATGGCGCATAATCTTTCCCGACGCCGTTTGCTGCAAGGAATGGGTGTTCTGTCACTCGGCGCACTGTGTAATTCGATTTTCCCTGCGCGGGCTTATGCCGCAGAACAGATGGCTGACAAGGGTTTTCTGAGCGTTTCACAGTTCCTCGTCAGTCGTCCGGTTGGCCCAATTCTGGGCCAGCGCTATTTCGAGGCGTTGATTCGCCATGATGCGCAATTCGCGCAAAAGCTCACTAGCCTGCAAACACTATTGCAGCAGCATAAGTTTGCCCATGTCGACGATTTTCTTGCCGCTTTCGGTGCGGATAACGCTGACTGGCAGACGGCAAAACGCATCATTTCGGCGTGGTACACCGGCGTTGTGGGTGACGGCAGCGATCTGGAGTTGATCGCTTATGCCGATGCGATGATGTACCTGCCGACCCGCGATATTCTGGTGGTGCCGACCTATGGCGGCGGGCCGTTCTATTGGGCAGTGACGCAAGATGGCAAAGTGGCAACCACAGGAGAAGGCGCATGAGTGCACAAAAAGTCGATGCCGATGTGATTATCATTGGCTCAGGCGTGATGGGCGGTTTAATTGCCTGCCAAATGGCGAAAGCCGGTAAATCGGTGATTATCCTTGAAGCAGGTCCGCGCGTATCACGTCAGGACATCGTCGAACGTTTCCGTAATTCCCCGTTCAAGATGTCGTTAACTAACATCAAATTGCAGGGCGTTGGCTCACCTTATCCCAATCCGCCCCATATTCCCTCCACCTACGGTGACTATTTGCAGCAGGTGGGGCCGGTCAAATATCCCACTAAATACCTGCGCGTGGTCGGTGGTACAACCTGGCACTTTGGATCCGCGTTGTGGCGGATGATCCCCAACGATTTCAAACTCAACACGCTATATGGACGGGGCCGCGATTGGCCATTTGGCTACGACGAGCTGGAGTCGTGGTATGGCAAAGCTGAACATGAGTTGGGCGTTTCAGGCGTCGATGGGCAAGATGAAAGTGGTCAGGGCGGCAAAGCCTGGCCGCCACGTTCTACGCCATTCCCAATGCCGGGGCTGCCAACCAGCTATTTGTTTGATCGTCTAACCGAGATGCTGGGTAAAGGCGGTTATAACCCGGTGCTGGAACCGAACGGCCGGGCTACTAAGCCATGGGGCAAACGCCCGATGTGTGGTGGCAATAATAACTGCAACCCCGTTTGCCCTATCGCCGCCAAATATGATGGCTCGATGCATATTGATGAGGCAGAACGGCTGGGTGCGAAGCTGCTGGATAACGCGGTGGTTTATCGTATTGAGGCGGCTGACGACGGTCAAATCACCGGCATTTGGTATAAAAAACCCGATGGTTCCGAGCACCATTTAACCGCTAACTATTTTGTGCTGGCGGCCTACGGCATTGAATCGCCCAAGCTGCTGTTGATGTCGACATCGGAGAAATATCCCAACGGTATTGCTAACTCTTCCGATCAGGTTGGACGTAATTTGATGGGCCATACCGGCATCAGTATGAACGTGATGATGTCGGAAGATGTGTGGCCTGGTCAGGGACCGACCGAATTGCTGGTGTATCTCAACAATCGTGATGGCGCATTCCGCAAGGATTTCCCCAGCTACAAGATCAAAGTGCGTAACACGGTGCCAACCGCCGATTACGCCGCGTCACTGATTGAAAAAGGGGTGCTGGGCTCCAAACTGGATGCTGAGATTCGCCGCCAATCAGCTCGCTCGCTGAACTTTGCGATTGATTTTGAAACCTTACCGCTGGCGGAAAACCGCGTTACGCCAAGTAAGACCAAAAAGGATGCGATTGGCATTCCGTTGCCGGAAATCTACTACAGCGTGACGGATTACTGGCACGCCGGTAAAGAGGCAGGCATCAAAGATTTTCACAGGTTTGCTGAGCTGCTGAATGCGGAGATATTGTCGATCGATACTAAGTTCCAGGATCGCCAACACATCATGGGAACGACCATTATGGGCGATGATCCGCACACCTCGGTGGTGGATCGTCACTGCCGCACGCACGATCATCCCAATATGTGGATTGCGGGTACCAGCGTGATGCCGTCGGCGTCCTGTATGAACCCGACGTTAACCGGAGCCGCGTTGAGCTTGCGTCTGGCCGATCATATGTTGCAGACCATGAAGACGCGTTGAAAAAGTAATATTGAAAACGGCGCGATTATCGCGTAATGCTCGTCAGTTAAGGAGCGCATTGGCTCTGCGGGGGTTACCTGGTCGCCATGAATGGCGCCCCTACAGGCGTTACAGCAATAGTGATTAAAAAATACGCATTGATGCTGCAGCGTGGGTGTTGAGGCGACATCCCAGCCCGCTGAACGAGTGAAGGATTCCAGGGCGAGCCGCAGGGGTGCGGCGAGAGGCGGCGCTGAGCAGGAGCGAATCGCCGCCGGTCCGTCAGTAATCGTGAGCGAGTGAAGGTACCGCGTAGCGGCGGGCTGGGCTGGCGCAGGGCCGCGGAGTGCAGAGGGCGCGGCCTGACGCCCTCTGCTCGGTCGCCGCACGGCATAGCTGAAACTGCCCCAGCCGATAGCGAACGAAAATCCCTCGGCGCTTACGCAATTATCGCGTCGTTTTTTTTAGGCTTTATTGGCAATTAATGTGCCTTTCAACCCATGGGGTTCCGAGCGCAGATACTGCGATGGGGCTTTGGCTTGCGCGCCCAATTCGGCGGCCGCATGCCACGGCCAGCGTGGGTTGTAAAGCACAGCGCGCGCCAGTGCAATCAAATCCGCATCGCCAACCTGTAGCGCTTGCTCAGCTTGCTGCGGTTCAGTGATCAATCCAACGCCAATCACCGGAATCTTTACCTGCGCGCGAATATCACGCGCAAACGGCAGTTGATAGCCGGGGCCGACAGAAATTGTCTGCTGCGGTGAGAGCCCCCCGCTGGAAACGTGAACGTAATCGCTGCCCGCCGCTTCGAGTTGCTGGCTAAAGATAATTGACTGCTCAACATCCCAGCCACCCTCTACCCAATCTGTTGCCGAGAGACGCACGCCAACGACCACCGACTCCGGCAAGGCACTACGCACTGCCTGGAACACTTCCAGAGGAAAACGCAGGCGATTTTCCAGCGAACCGCCATATTCATCCTCACGCTGGTTACTCAATGGAGACAGGAACTGATGCAGCAAATAGCCGTGAGCAGCATGCAGTTCGATCAATTGAATACCAAGTTTTGCGGCACGCTGTGCGCTATCAACGAAGGCATTTTTCAGGCGCTCAAGGCCCTGTTTAGTGAGTGCCACGGGCGCACGATCTTCAGGATTAAAGGCTTGCGCGGAAGGGGCGACGGTTTGCCAGCCGCCTTGCTCCAATGACAGTTGCTTGCCGCCTAACCAGGGTGCCGCGCAGGACGCTTTACGCCCGGCGTGGCCGAGTTGAATGCCAAACGGCATGTCAGAGTAAGGGCGGATATCTTCCAGTACGCTGCCCAGCGCCGCTTCTGTTGCATCGTCCCATAAGCCTAAATCGCCGGGAGAAATACGCCCGGCGGCTTCGACTGCCGTCGCCTCAATGATCAGTAAACCCGCACCGGAGAGCGCGAGTTGGCCGAGATGAATGCGGTGCCAGGCGCTGGCTTTACCCTCCTGCGCGGAATATTGGCACATCGGCGCAATCACGATGCGATTATCGAGGGTTAACTTACCCAGTTGCGTAGCATTAAACAGTAAACTCATTGAAACCTCATCAACAGTGGCTGGATGCCTTAAAGCTTAGGGCTAAAAGCGCATTTTGCAGTGGTCTATGAGTTTGAATGTTGTAGCAAAAAGTAAGTTAAGCGGAATGTGCCGCCGATCGCCAGCCGCGCGCGTTATCATTACCGGTGCGCACCGCCAGCGAGTATGCTGCACGCTGCGAACGTGCCATCACCTCTTTTTGATTGAGCTGGGTAAACTCGCCGTCACGCAACAGATAGGCACCATCGACAAACACATCACTCACTTCATGGCCGAGCGCAGAGTAGACCAGCGATGAAACCGGATGATGGATAGGCGTCATCGCCGGATGCGAAGTATCAACGATTACCACATCGGCGCGTTTACCTACCTCCAATGAACCCACCAGATGATCGAGACCAATTGCGCGGGCGCCATCAATAGTCGCCATCTCCAGCACTTTTTCCGCCGTCATAATGGTGGGATCGCGATGCACGCCTTTTTGCAGTAGCGCCGCAACTTTCATGGCCTGAAAAAGATTGTGATTGTTACTGCTGGCGGGGCCATCTGAACCTAAACCGACGGTTAAACCGGCTGCCAGCATCTCGGGAATCGGCGGTACGCCGGAAGCGAGATAGAGATTACTGCAGGGGTTGTGCGACACGCGCGTATCGTGATGCTTCAGCGCACGGATATCGCGCGAGTTGCACTGTACGCAATGTACCGCCAGCACATCTGGGCCGAGGAAGCCGATATCGCTGAGGAATTCGGTATCACTTGCCTGGAAGCGCAGCCTGGCCTGCTCGATCTCAAAATCGGTTTCTGCCACGTGCGTGGTGATCAGCACGCCGGTTTCATTCGCCAACTGGCGCGTGCCACGCAGGACTTTCTCATCCAGCGCCCAAATCATGCTGGGTGCCAGGCCGACTCTCACTCGACCCTCTAACTTGTGATAACGATTGATCACCTCGCGCGCATCGGCCAGCGCCTGTTCAGGCGTTTCAATGAGTTCAGTGGGAATGCCATGCTCTGCGCCGCTGGTAAGGAAACCACGACACACATGACCGCGAATGCCGCTGATTTCAAAGGCCTCGATCACTTTGGCAGTCAATCCCGGACGCGGATGCGCGTACATGAAATCGACTAGTGAGGTGACGCCAGAACGCAGCGACTCCATGCAACCGTGCAATGCGGCGGCATAAACATCCTCTTCGGTTAGTGCCACCGCGCTGGGTCCGGTCATGCAGGTAAACCATTTTTTCAGCACCATGTCATCGCCAAGACCTTTCAGCAGCGTCTGGAACAGATGCGTGTGCGTATTCACCATGCCCGGCATAATAATGCGTTCGCGACAGTCGATGATTTCCGCTTCCGGATAACGTTGCTGCAAGGCATCGCGCGTGCCGATGGCACCAATGTGATTGCCGTCAATTAGCAAACTGGCCTGTTCCAGAATCTCGCGCTGTGGATTCATGGTGATAACCCAGCCGTCGGCCAGCAGATAACTCATGATTCGCGCTCCAGTTGCTGTTGTAACTCGGCGGCATTGACCACAAAACCAAAACATTGCTGCACGTTATACAGCGTGGCATCACGGCAATAATCAGGCGAGGTGGTTGCGCTGCAATCTTCCAGCAGCAAACAGTCGTAACCGCGGAAGTTGGCGTCTTGTAAGGTGCAAAGCACGCATTGATCGACATTGACGCCAGCAAACAGCAGGGTGGTGACATTGAGATTACGCAGAATGCTGTCGAGCTCGCTGTCCTGAAAACCGGACATGCGGTATTTGTTGACGCGAATATCCTCGGCCGCAGGCGTCAGTTCGTCCACCACCTCCGCCGCCCAGCTGCCCGCCTGTAAAACAGGCGCACCGGAACCCGGCAGCGGATCGCCTAATCCCACGCCATCGCCGTTCGGGTTATAGACATGAAGCAACGCAGGACTGAGATTGAGTTTGTCGGCGCGATTGCCCCAGTTGAGCCAAATCACCGGCACCTCAGCGGCGCGCAACGTCGGCAACAGTGCTTGCAGCGGCGCAATCGGCGCGCGCGCTGGCGTGACGTCGACGCCGATATGCCCCAGCCAGCCTTCGGGATGGCAGAAGTCGTTCTGCATATCCACCACGATAATTGCGCTACGCTGCAGATCAAAAATCACGGCGCGGTCACGTGTTGTGAGCTGCACGGTGCGTGCCGCCTGCGTCGGGCGCCGCGTATCGACGACATGCGGTGAGACGCGCCACTGATTGTGTCGGCTGCTGCCTAAGACGTTTTCCGGCATATCAGGCTCCCGTTAATACGCGCAAATCTTCCGCATCTAACGTGACAGGGTCACCGCTGCGAATCAGTTCAGAAAAACCCTCATTTGGCGTCATCACCGTCAACGTATACAGCTTGCTGCTGCCGGTATTCCGAATGGCGTGGTCGTTGCCCGGATGCAGTAGCAGGGAGTCGCCTTTCCTGATGTCCAGCTCATCATCGTTGCAGCGCGCCACGCCTTCGCCGTGCAGCACATAGAAGAATTCGTGTGCGGTAGCGTGTTCATTGGGTGGCGTAGCGCCGCCGACGTTAAAGATCTCCACCACAAAGATGTTTTCAATGCCGTCTAACGGCTTGTCGAACAGAATGGCGAAGTAGTTGCTGCTATCCGGGCTGATACGGAACGCCTTAACATCCGCCAGATTGTTGAAACGAAACGATTTCACAAGTTATTCCTTTCGATAAGGCTGCGTTAACGCGCCGGGTTGCAAAGTGCGACCCACCACGCCGGACATCGCCAGAATGGTGAGCAGATAAGGCAGCGCCAGCAGCACCTGTGGCGGCAGCGTGTTTTCAAACAGCTGCAGCGAGAGCTGCAGGGCATCTGCGGCGCCAAAGATAAACGCGGCGACCAGCGCTTTTAGCGGGCTCCAGCGACCAAAGATGACAATAGCCAGCGCGATAAAACCCTGTCCGCTGACGATGTTGTCGCGAAACAGGCCGATCTGCGCAGTGACCAGATAGCTACCGGCCAAGCCGGCGCCCACGCAGGAGAACAGTACGCCCCACGTACGAATCTTTAACACGTTGAGTCCGGCGGCATGTGCGGCGCGGGGATTTTCGCCCACCGCACGCAACGACAAGCCAAAGCGAGTGTGAAACAGGCCGAAATGTGCCAGCACGGCCAGTAGCAAGGTGAGATAAAGCGGCAGCGGCTGCTGGAACAGGATCGGGCCAATAAACGGTAGCGAAGAGAGCAGCGGCACATGCCAGGGTTCCAGCATCGGAATGGTGGGAGAAGATTCATTGCCCATCACCAGCGCGTAAATCCAGGTGGCTAATCCTGCCGCCAGAATATTGAAAACGATGCCCACCACAATCTGGCTGGCATGGGCGCGCAGATAGAGCGCGGCCAGCACGCAGCCAACCAGCAATCCGCCGACGCCACCGGCGATAAAGCCCAGCGCAGTTGATCCGCTCTCGACCGCCATCATGTAGCTGGAAAGCGCGCCGAGCAGAATGGTGCCTTCAATGCCGATATTCAGTACGCCAGAGCGTTCGGCATAGATTTCGCCCAGCGCCGCCAGCAATACCGGACCGGCAAGTCGTACCGCCGCGGCCAGCCAGCTGACGAAAAAGGCGGTATTGAGATTCATCCACAGATTCATGATTGTTCCTCCGCCAACGGGCTGCGCGATTGACGACCGCCGGGCAGATTAATGCGGTAATAGCGCAACAGATCGCCCGCCAGAATCAGTAACACCACCAGACTTTGTAGTATCAGCACCACCGACGTGGGCAAACCGGTTTGGCGCTGCATGGCGCTGCCGCCCACTTCCAGTCCACCGTAGAGAATGGCCGTAGGGATCACCAACAGCGGATTGAGGCGCGCCAGCAAGGCCACCACGACGCCGATAAAGCCGACGCCACCGGAGATGCCTTCCATTAGGCGATGTTGCACGCCTAATACGGCGCACAATCCTGCCAGCGCGGCTAATCCGCCGCCGAGCAGCACCGCGCCCATTTGACGGCGATTGACATCAACGCCGCTGTAGCGCGCCGCGCGCGGATTAAGCCCCGCGATTTTGATTTCGAAACCGGCGGGCGTAGCACGCATCAGCCAGAAGACGAACACGGTGGCAACCAGCGCGATGGCGATGCCCCAATGTGCGCGCATACCGTTCATCACAAACGGCAGCCAACTCTCCACCGGCAAACGTGGCGTCTGCGGCAAATCGCCCGGCGCGCGCATCGGGCCGGAAACCAAATATTGCACGATGAACAGCGCAACATAGTTGGCCATCAGCGAAATTAGCACATCGTTGCCACCAAACTTCACCCGTAAGGCGCCAACCCAACCGGCCCAAATTGCCCCCGCGAGGAAGGCGGCGATCAGCACCAACGGCCAGTAGAGCAGCGCAGGAATCGCCCACGGAAATCCCTGCGGCGTACCGGAAAGGGCGATCCAGCTGGCCGCCGCGGCACCCAGCAGAAAACAGCCTTCAAAGCCGATATAACCGAGCCCGGCGCGCCACACCACGATGGTCGCCAGCGCAATCAGCATCAGCGGCGTGGACTGCACCAGGCTGAGACCGAAGCTGCGCAGCGAGCCAAAAGCGGCGTCAAACAGGAAACCATAAGCCGAGAGCGGATTGCCGCCAAAGGGGATAAACAGCAAACCGGCAATGATGAACGCCGCAAGGATGCCGCAAAAACTGGTTAGCACCAGCGCGCCTGTTGATTCCGCCGGCGCCAGACGACGCTCAAGCAGCTTCTTCATGGTTGCCTCCGGATTTTTTCAGGTGCGCGCCGGCCATCAGCTCGCCGAGGCGTTCCGGTGTGGCATCGACGGCGGCCATTTCACCGGCGATTTGGCCGCTGTACATCACCGCGATGCGATCGGAGAGATTGATGATTTCCTCCAGCTCGGCGGAGATCATGAGAATCGCGCAGCCGCGATCGCGCGCCGCCATCAAGCCTTGCCACACGCTCTCAATCGCGCCAACATCCAGCCCGCGCGTCGGCTGTTCAACGATCAGCACACTGGGATTGCTGGCCACTTCGCGTCCAAGAATCAGCTTTTGCAGGTTGCCGCCTGAGAGTTTGCCGGCTTCAAAATCGGCATCCGGCGTGCGGACCGCAAAGCGGGCGATGATGTCGCGCGCATGTTGGTTGATGCGCTGACGATCCAGTAACCAGCCGCCTGCGCGGGTAAAGGTGTGTTGGCGACCGAGCATGGCGTTATCGGTGATGGATAGATCGGTTACCGAACCGACGCCGCGGCGATCCGCCGGAATAAAGCTGATGCCTTTACTGCGACGCGTAGCGGGGGAATCGTCGCTGATGTCTTCACCATTGAGCAGAATGCGACCCGCTTCCAGTTCGCGCAGGTTGAGTAGCGCTTCCGCCAGCTCCGACTGACCGTTGCCTTCAACACCGGCGATGCCGAGGATTTCGCCCGCGGCGACGTTGAGCGAAACGCGCCAGATCTTCTGCTGTCCGCTGGCATCACGCACCGCGATACTCTCCACCTGCAATACGGTTTTACCGGGTTGGCACGGTGTTTTCTCCACGCGCAGTACCACATCGCGACCCACCATACGGCGCGCCAGATCGCGCTCCGACGTGTCTTTAATATCCACCGAATCAACCATTTTTCCGCCACGCATCACCGAAACATGATGGGCAATAGCCATGATTTCATACAGTTTGTGAGTGACGATCACTACCGAGCGGCCTTCAGCACATAGCGATTTGAGCGTAGCGAACAGCCCGGCTTTCTCTTGCGGCGTCAGCACCGCCGTCGGTTCATCGAGAATCAGTACCTGCGCATCTCGGTATAAAAGCTTGAGGATCTCCACGCGCTGCTGCACCCCAATCGGCAGATGCTGTACTTTCGCCCAGGGATCGATCGCCAGCCCGTGTTTGTCAGACAGCGCCTGCAAACGCGCCGCCGCTGCTTGCAGATTGAGTACGCCGCTGGCGCGCTCTTTCAGGCCCAACACCACGTTTTCCACCACGCTCATCGGCTGCACCAGCATAAATTCCTGATGCACCATGCCAATGCCGCAGGCAATGGCATCGCTGGGATCGCGAAAACGTTGCGCTTTGCCATCCACCACAATGCTGCCTTCATCGGCCTGATACAGACCATAGAGGATTTGCATCAACGTACTTTTGCCCGCGCCGTTTTCCCCCAGCAGCGCGTGGATTTCACCCGCTTTGATACTGAGCGAGACGTCATCATTTGCCACCACGCGCGCAAAGCGTTTGGTGATGTTGTTAAGCGCGACGCGGATGTTTGCCGTTGCTGTCATGATGGTTAAACCGTTGGCTTCAGCGCGCCGCTGTCGAGCTGCTGCCAAATCTGCTGGAAGGATGCCCAGGCGCTGGCGCTCACCAGTTTAGCGTTGTAATGCTCGCTTCCATTGACCACCGACCAGGCTTTGCCAACGGTTGGGTGCCATTCGTCGCCGCCTTTGAACGTTTTGTTCGCCACCGATTCGCCCACCTGTTCCACCATCCAGTCAAGATTCTGACGGAAGCTGCAGGCGACGTAAGCTGGCGCGACATCGCGCTGATCGACATAGCAGCCGATAGCTTTGACTTTCGCCGCTGCCGCGCCTTGCATTGCGCCGAGGCCAGTAACGTCCGCCGCATGCCAAATCACATCTGCGCCGTTACCAATCATGGTAGTGGCGGCTTCACGACCTTTGGCGGCATTGTCGTAATCGCCGGTCACCACGCCCATGCCTTTAATGCCCGGACGGGTTTTCTCGGCAGCCTGAATAAAGGCGCGCATCATGGCCAGCTGTGTGGGGTTATCGCCGCCGCCAACAAACCCTACCGCTTGACCTTTATCAGAGATCAGCGCAGCCAGCGCACCGGCCGCGTAAGCCCCTTGCAGATAGGCGAGGTTGACGTATTCCACGTTGCCCGGTGATTTTTCGCCGGGCTTGAAGGTTGAGGCGAAGAAGTAGGTATCAGGATATTCCGGCGCGATTTCGGCGAATGCCGAGCCGTATTCAAAGCTATGGCCGATGATCAGCTGGTAACCATCATCGGCATAGCCGCGGATGGTTTGATCCATCTGCGCCTGCGAGACGCTTTCGCTGTGCGCCACCGTAAACCCGGCTTTTTGCAGGCTTTGCAATCCGGCATACGCCAGTGAACTCCAGCCGCCATCGGCAACTGAGCCGGGCAGCAGCAGGGCGATTTTTATGCTGTTATTCGCCGCCAATGCGTTGCGCGACAGCATCGGTGCCAGCGCGGGTAACAACAGCGCGCCAGCCACTAACTTCGCAAACTTTCTGCGGGATACGTCTGCCATCATGTGTTCTCCTGGTGTGGTTTTGATGTATTAATCACCCGAAGAGCATTATCTTAAAAGCATCATTTTTAGCACTTACCGATGCCTAAAAGGCAACGCAGGGGAAATATGCTGCAACATCGTTTGTTTGTGTATATCGATCAGGTGGCGCGCAGCGGTTCGATTCGCAAAGCGGCCGAGCGTCTGCACATCTCCGCTTCAGCAATTAACCGCCAGTTGATTGCGTTGGAAGAGGAGCTGGGCACGCCGCTTTTTCAACGTTTGCCGCGCAAAATGATCCTTACCGCCGCCGGCGAAGCGTTGATTCATCATGTGCGACAGAGTTTTAAAGAGATTGAAATCGCGCAGATGAAAATCGAAGAGTTGAAAGGGCTGCGACGTGGTGAAGTCACGGTGGCGATGATGAGCGGATTAGCGGCAAACCTGATTCCTCGCGTGGCATTGGAGTTTCGCCGCGCCAATCCGCGGGTGAAATTGCTGCTGCAACAGCTCACTACCGGCGAAAATATCACTAATGCCGTTGCCAGCGGTGAGGCAGATTTGGGCATTGGTTTTGATTTTGATTTGCAGCCGGTGCATCGCAACATCGCCAGCGTGCCGGTGCGGTTGGGCGCGGTGGTGGGCGCGGGGCATCCGCTGGCCGAGAAATCGAGCTTGCGTTTGAGTGATTGTTTGCCGTACCCAGTGGTGATCGCTGACAAATCAATGGTGATTCGACCATACCTGAATGAAGTGTTTGCGCGCGCCTCGATCAATTTGCAGCCGGTGATTGAAACCAATTCGATCGAGGTGATGCGCCAGTCGGCGATGATGGATCAAACGCTGACATTTCTTACGCCGATCGATATTGAATCCGACCAGCGCAGCGGCAGGTTGATCTATATTCCAGTGCGCGAGCTGGCGCAGCACACGCAAACGCTGATGCTGATCGGCCACGATCGTGGTACCAGCGCGATTGGGAGTGTGTTCGCAGAAACCATCAAAGGGATGATGTCGGAATTACGCTGACAGTTTGCGCCATTAGCTGATAGTGCGCGCAATAAGCTGAAAGTTCGCGCAATAAGCTGACAGTTCGCGCAATAAATTGCGCCGCTACGGTTTGTGCGGCAATGAATATACCCACGGGTTTCGTCGCAGCGCAATGTATGACGCATCCGTAACGGTGCGATTTATCGCGCGTCCGTAACAGCGCAATGTATGACACATCCGTAGCGGCGCGATTTATCGCGCGTCTTGGTAAGCTGTACGATCGGTCAGGAAATGAATATCGAAGTTCTGCACTTCGCGCGCCAGTTTCAGAAGCGCATGTGCGGCACGATCGGTCGCAATGGCTCCACGCTCCGCATCGGCGGCGGCGGCATTGCCGGTGGTGCCGGAAAGATGCAGATCTTGCGCCATCCAGCCAAAACCAATGCCACCTTCAGGGGTTAAAATGCCGCCGGTTGCTTCCAGTGCGACCGAAGCTGATACGAAATCGTCCGCATGTTGCATCTGCACCAATTCAGGATGCAAGTGCAACATCATGCTGGTCTCCGATTCCCCACCGTGAATGCCATGATTAAGCTCATGTGCGCTATACAGGTCAGAAGCATCAATGGTACGAAACCAGCTGGCGCTAACGGCAAACATCCCCAATTCAATGCGCAGCTGGCGACACACCATCTCCATTAGCTGCGGTTGGCCGCCGTGCGAGTTCCAGAAAATCAGTTTACGAATTCCCGCGCGCCAGGCGCTTTTGGCGACCTCAAACCACACTTTGCCCAGTACCTCATAAGGCAGCGAAAGGGTGCCGGGATAGGCAAGATGTTCGTCCGATTTGCCAATTGGCAGCGCGGGCATCACCAGCAGCGGAAAATCGTCGGGCTTGAGTTCAACAGCACGCTGGATAATGCCCGCGTTGATAGCTGCATCCACACGCACGGGCAGATGCGGGCCATGTTGTTCCACCGCACCAATCGGCAGTATGGCGACGATACTCGCCATATCCAGTTCACTGAATTCTCGCGTTGAAAGATCCCACCACCAGGGCGAAGACGGCATGAGCATGTTTACCTCCATTTTTTTTCCACCTTAACGGGTTGGACGTGCAATGGAAGCAACAAAATTCGTACTGAGCGTTGCTTTTTAGGCAGCGCAACGTCCTTAGCGACACGATTCATTGCGCAATAAATTGCGCCGCTAAGATACGTGAAAGTTGTCCAGACTAAAGGTTCTCCTGCTCGATGCTGGTCAGCAGCGCATTCTGAATAATTCGCTGGGCTTTAAGCGGGTTTTGCTCACGCTGAGCGTCCTGCAACGCGGCGATATCCAGCTTATCCAGCGCGCGATAGATGTGTTTGAGGAAGCGAATCGATAGATTGGCCGCTTCGACATGATCTTCACGGAACGGGAATTGATCGAGCTGCCACACGCCGTCCCAGTTGTTGATCTTCAACACATAGAAGAACTCAAAAATCTCGGTCATGTGTACGGTGCCGACGACCAGATCGTCATCCCAGCCGCGCAGGTTGTCGTTGACGTCCATGCCAAACAGACGTCCGCGATCGATGATCAGCTGAGCGGAATCCGCCGGGGATTCGCCCGCAAACAGCGCATGGCCGAAATCGAGTAGCACACCAACATTATCCAAACCAATGTCCTCAATGCCGAGCAAGGTGCGCGCAGCTGAATCCCAGGTCATTTTTACGCGCGGTTCACGCGGTTTATATTCGATAGCAAATTTGACGTCAGGATTAGCACTCGCCAATTCGCGCATGCCGTCAACCGCCATCTTCCACAGGTTTTTGTGATCGACCTGGAACGGATAATCCCAGCCGTCCTGACCTGGCCAGACTTTAACGTAATTAGCGCCCAACTCCCGCACCACGGTGGCGGCTTCGTGCATCAATTCAAACGCCTGTTTACGGATAGCGGCGTCGGGATTGGTAAAGGCACCGCGTGAAAAACGGCGCAGATAAATTTCGGGTGTCACGCCGATGGCTTTCAATCCGTTATCGGCCAGCGCTTGTTTTACCTGCGCGACAGTTACCCCTTCGGTAAACGGATAGGGCACATCAACGTAAGAGAGGTCTTCAACGCTGCCCGCAAGTTTGATTTGATCCAGGGTGCTGAGCGCCGGGCCATACCCGTCTACGGCGTAGCGATCGATATAGTTGGCAAAGTGCCACAAGCCGGCACCGAATTTCGGATACGTGTAGGAACTCATTCGACTTTCTCCTCAGAGGTTTGATGTTTGAATATATATTCATTGTTGGTTATATATTCCATTCTGCGCCTCCCCCTGCGCTGTTAACCAGCAATGAATGGTGAAAATGCAACCGTAATCACACAATTACTTAGCCCCACTAAGACGGAGCAATTGCGCACTTTTAGGGCAGAGCGTGCACCATCAGCTGACTTTTTGAGCCGTTTTTACTCTCTTTCATCTCACCGCCACATTGGCAACGCAGGGGCGATAGCGGGAAAAAAGGCCGTAATACTCTGGTAATAAGAAATATTGCTAGCAATAAAGCTAGTGTGGCATGCCGTTTGCTTTGCTCCTTATATCGCAAGACGTGTGTTCATCAGGAGGCCGTTATGTCATCGCCGCAGGTCATCTGGGATATCGCTAGCCATCAGCGCTATACCTACTGCTCAATTGAACATCAAATATCGCCAGCGTGGCCAAAGGGCAAAGGCCTGGCGCTCTATATCGCAATGAATCTGGAGCATTTTGCTTTTGGTTTACCGGAAGGGGCGAAATTGTCTCAGGGCGCGAATCGTCTCGACGTATTGAACTACGCGTGGCGCGACTACGGTAATCGGGTGGGCGGTTGGTATTTGGCCGATTTGTTTGCCGAACTTGGCATTCCGCCGGCGGTAATCGCCAACACCGCAATCATCGATTATTGTCCGCAATTGCTGGACCGCTGGTTGAGCCTGCCCGGTAGCGAACTGATTGGCCACGGTCATACCAACTCGCAACGTCAGGGTGAGCTGAGCCGTGAAGATGAATGCGCATTGATTGCTCGCTGCCAGCAGCGACTCACTGCCTATCAGCAGCGCCCGGTCGCGGGTTGGCTGTCGCCGTGGATTTCCGAAAGCCTCGACACGCCGGATTTACTGCGTCAAAACGGCTTCAGCTACACCCTAAACTGGGCACATGACGACCGTCCGGTTGCGCTGCAAACCTCTCATGGCGATCTGCTGTCGGTGCCTTATCCGCAGGAGATCAACGATATTCCTACCATCATCCCCAATGGCACCTCGATTGAGACGTTCTGCAGCATGATGGAAAGCCAGTTCATGGAAATGAAACAGCGCGCCGAGCAGCGCCCACAGGTCATGGGCATTGCGTTGCATCCCTACATTGTGGGGCAGCCTTTCCGGTTGCATCACTTGCGGCAGACGCTGAAGACGATCATTGCGCAGTGTGAGGACGTATGGATTACCACGCCGGGTGAGATTGCCGCCCATTCACTGAGCCTTTCTGCACCCACAAATAATGTATCGACGGGAGAGCAAGTATGTCCGTAGTACCAGAAGAAGTAGAGATTGTGAAAGCGTTTCTGGCCGCCTCAATGGCGCCGGATCCTGACAGAGCCGCGGCGCTAATGTCGCAGGATGTGGTCATCACCTTTACCGGTAAGCGCGTGATGCCAAGCGTTCACGGCGTAACCGCCTTCAACGCCGCCCGCTATCAGTGGGTAAAAAAACAGCTGGGTGAGTTTGACTGGATGGAGAAACGCCCTGGTCACGTGGTGGTGTACTGCACCGGTTTCCTCTACGGCGTATGGCCGGATGGACGTGAGTTCGCCGGCAATCGCTACCTCGACCGCTATGAAGTAATAGAAGGGCGCATCACCAAAATGGACGTGTGGAACGACAGCGCAGAGTGGATTCTGACGCCAGAACTGAATCAACTGTCACATTAATAGCAAACACATGAACTGGTATTGGCTTTGCATGTATTGCTAGCAATAACCCTAGCACGCTAATGAGAGATAAATGATGAAGCAACTTTTACTGTCGTTATTAGTAGCAGGTTCGCTGGGCCTTGCCAGTCAATCGGCGCTGGCGGAGAACGTAGTGCGTTGGGCAACCGATGCTGATATTCCAACGCTGGATCCGGATGCTTACGCCTCGACCAAAGCGCTGACTTTTCAGAATCACATTTATGAATCGCTGGTGCAGCGCGATAACGATCTGAAAATCCAGCCGTGGCTGGCATTGAGCTGGCAGCAACTTGATGACACAACGCTGCGGTTCAAACTGCGGGAAGGCGTCAAGTTTCATAATGGCGACGAGCTGACATCAGAAGATGTGGTGGCGTCGGTCGCGAGGGTTACGGATCCTGCGTCAGGTATTCGCGCTAATGCCTCAACCATTAAAGATGCGGTGGCGGTAGACAACTATACCGTGGATATTCATTTGGTGAAAAAGACCGGGATCGCCATCAACGAACTGACCGGCGTGATGATCATGGATAAGAAGTGGCTCAGTGAGCATAACGCACTGAAGCCCACCGATATCAGTCAAGGCACCGAAGGGTACGCCACCAATAATACCAACGGCACCGGGCCGTTTATTTTGCAAAGCCGCCAGCGTGATACACAGATGGTGCTCGTGCGCAATCCCAACTGGTGGAATGCCGCTGCCGGTACCACCAATATCGACAAAATCATTTTCAAACCGATCTCGTCCGATGCCACGCGCCTCTCAGGTTTATTAGCCGGCGAGTACGATTTAGTCACCTCGGTTCCGCTGCAGGATATTCAGCGCCTGCAAAACAATCCTGCCGTGCAGTTGCAGGTGAGTCCGTCGTTACGCGTTGATTATCTGGCACTCAATATGCGTGACACGCTTAATGCCAAAAACAGTAAAGCGGAGAACCCGCTGAAAGATATCCGCGTGCGTCAGGCGTTGTATATGGCGATCAATCGCGAGGCGATCACGCAAAAGGTGATGCGCGGTCTGACCAAACCCACCAGCAACTATCTGGCACCGGATATTCCAGGCTATGACGCCAAAGCCGGTGTGGATTATCCCTACGATCCGGCAAAAGCCAAAGCGTTGCTGGCAGAGGCCGGTTATGCGCAAGGCTTTAATCTCAACTTTGATTGCCCGGAAGGCACTTATATTAACGCCGCACAATGGTGCCAGGCGGTGCAGAGTTACTGGTCGAAAATTGGGGTGAAAGCCGCGCTGAATGTGCATCCGGCCAGCGTTTATGACCCGATATTGGTCAACGGACGTACCGATGTTGGCGTGCTGGGCTGGGCCAATCTGCCCATCATGGATCCCTACAGCGTAGCGGTGCAGCTGTTGCATACCAGCAACGGAAAAAGCCTCGGCACCTTTAACATCCCACGCTACAGCAATCCGGCGGCGGATAAGTTGATCGACGATTCCGTGGGCGAGCTGGATAACGCTAAACGCCTTGCCATGCTAAGCGAGGCCGTCGCGCTGGCGAACAAAGATCTGCCTTATCTGCCGATGCACTTCGAACCCACCGTTTGGGCAATGAGCAAAAAACTGACGCTGAAACAGACGCCGGATAATGTTCAACGCCTGTGGTACGGCAAAGTGAGTCAGTAAGTCTGCCTGGTCGCCATTAATGGCGACCCTACACAATCTTTGTAGGGTGCGCATTCATGCGCACCAGATCAGCATTAGCCGCTTTGCTTCTGGAGGCCGTTATGGTTTTTTTTGTGCGCAAATTACTGCAGGCATGTATGTTGCTGGCGGGTGTCGCGTTGCTGTCCTTTATTCTGTTCCAGTATCTTGGCGATCCGGTTGCCAGCATGCTGCCCGAGAGCGCCACTGAAGTTGAACGCGCTGCGTTACGCGCCAGCCTTGGCCTCAACGACCCGGTGATAGTGCAATTTGGGCACTACATCACGCGCTTGCTGCACGGCAACTTTGGGATTTCCTATTACAACCAGGTATCGGTTTTCCAGCTGATCATGGAGCGCCTGCCGGCCACGCTAGAGCTGGTATTTGTTTCGGTGGTACTGGCGATGGCAATCGGTTTCCCATTAGGCGTCTGGTCAGCTATCAGCCGTAACAAACTGCTGAAAGAGGGCGTGCAAATCCTCTCATTGATCGGCGTTTCTCTGCCGTGGTTTCTCACCGGCATCATCCTGATTATCGTGTTTTCCGTCTGGCTTGGCTGGTTTCCCTCCAGCGGTCGCGGTGAAACGGTGAAAATTGGCTTCTGGAGTACCGGCCTGCTCACCGCGTCTGGCTGGCACTCGATTGTGCTGCCGGCGCTCTCTTTGGGTCTATCAATGGTCACCATCATCATGCGTTTGATTCGCACCGAAATGCTGGAAGTGATGAAGTCCGATTACGTTAAATTCGCCCGCGCGCGCGGCATCGAAAACTATCGCATCTGGTTTCGCCATGCGCTGAAGAACGCACTATTGCCGGTGGTCACGGTGATCGGTTTGCAGATTGGCGGTTTGATCGCCTTCGCCATTGTCATCGAAACCGTATTCCAGTGGCCTGGCATGGGTTTACTGCTGATTCAGTCGATTAACTTCGTCGATGTGCCGGTCCTCTCCGGCTATCTCCTGTTTACTGCCCTGATTTTTATCGTGATCAACACGCTGGTTGATCTGTTGTATTACCTGATCGATCCGCGTATGCGGGCTCAGTAAGGAGTGGTCATGATTAACGATAATTTGCCCGTACGCCGCCGTACCCGCATGGCTCAGCAATGGCGTGCCTTCACCGACAGCGATCTGCTTTGGTTGTTCTGGCGCAGTAAAAGCACGGTCGTTGCCTTCACCTGCTGCCTGGTAATCTTGCTCTGCTCGGTGACCAGCCACTGGATTGCGCCCCATAACGTGTTCGATACCACCACGTTTGATTTGATGGATTCCGAATTACCCCCTTCTTGGATGAGCGGGGGTGACGCACGATTCTGGCTGGGAACCGATGTACAAGGGCGCGATATTTTTTCACTGATGCTTTACGGACTCAATATCTCATTGATTATCGGCGGTATCAGCGTGTTGTTATCGGTGCTGCTGGGCGTAGCGCTGGGCGTATTGAGCGGCTATTTCGGTGGTTTAGTCGACACGCTAATCATGCGCTTTGCCGATGCCATGCTGAGTATTCCGACCATCATGTTCACGCTGCTGGTCAGCGGCGGCGCGCGGGTGGTGATCCCGAAAGAGCTAATGGGGCATTTTGCGCCCGCCATTCTCACCGGCGCGATTGCGCTGACCGGCTGGATGCAATATGCCCGCACGGTACGCGGTCTGACCATGCTGGAGAAGGGCCGCGAATACGTCATGGCTTCCCGTATCAGTGGTGCGACACATCTTCATATCATGCTGCGCCACATCGTGCCGAATGTGCTGCGCCCGGTACTGGTGATGGCGACGCTGCATCTTAGCGTGGCCATCCTGACCGAAGCGACGCTCTCGTTTCTTGGCGTGGGCATGCCGCCAGACCAGCCCTCGCTGGGCACCTTAATTAATGAAGGCAATCAGTATCTCTTCTCCGGACAGTGGTGGATTGTGGCTTTCCCCGCCGCGCTGTTGGTGATCCTTTCTCTCTCTTTCAACATGCTGGGCGATTGGTTGCTGGACGCCCTTAACCCGAAACTACGTTAGGAGCTAAACGATGCAGACAGCCAGCGAGACGTTACTGGACGTCAGAGATTTGAGCATTGAGTTTCTCCATCGCAAAGGCAATTTACAGGCGATTCACCATTTGTCGCTCACCATGCAGCCGGGAGAAGTGCTAGGCATGGTCGGCGAATCAGGCGCCGGGAAATCGTTGACTGGCGCGGCGATCAGTGGACTGTTGCAGGAACCGGGCCGCATCAAGCAGGGCGAGATTTGGTTTCAGGGGCAGCGTATTGATAACCTGAATGACAATGCGCGCCGCCAGCTACGCGGCAAAGCCATCAGCTGCATTTTTCAGGATCCGCTCACCAGCCTTAACCCGGTTCTCACCATTGGGCAGCAACTGACAGAAACCATTCGCACCCATTTGCCGCTCACAGCGGCTGAGGCCAGTGAACGCGCCATCAACTTGCTGACAGAAGTGGGCATGAGCAGCCCGGCGCAGCGTATGCATCAATACCCGCATCAGCTTTCAGGTGGGATGCGCCAACGTGTGGTGATTGCGCTGGCGCTCTGCGTTGATCCTCAGTTGGTGATCGCCGATGAGCCAACCACCGCACTGGACGTGTCGGTCCAGGCGCAGGTGCTTCGCGTGCTCAAGCGTCTCTGTCAGCAGCATGGCACAGCGGTAATGCTGATCACCCATGACATGGGCGTGGTTGCGGAAGTGTGTTCGCGGGTGGCGGTGCTCTACGCTGGCCGCATTGTTGAGATGGGACCGGTTGCTGAGGTTATCCGCTCACCAAAACATCCCTACACGCGCGGCCTGATTAACTCGATTCCTTCAATGCGTGAACGTCATGCCTTCCTGGCGCAGATCGACGGGACTATGCCGCGGCTTAATACGCTGCCGGACGGCTGCGCGTTTCATCCTCGCTGTCCGAACGTCACTGAGCATTGCCAACGTCAGCAACCGGACATGCAGTTCAAACATCTGTCACAGATCGCCTGCTTTCATCCCTATGGAGAGACGCCATGAAGAGTGAAAAAGTGCTGCCACCTGAAGTTTTAAGCGTGCGCGATCTGCACATCCGTTTTCAGCTCGGACGAGAGAAGCGTAGCGCGTTGTTTCGTCGGGGGGCAAAACGTGAACTGCATGCGGTACGCGGCATCAATATCTCCATACGTCAGGGCGAAACCTTTAGCATCGTCGGCGAGTCCGGTTGTGGCAAATCCACCATTGCGCGGGCGCTGGCGGGGCTGTATGTGCCCTCAGCAGGCAGTATAAAGTTTGCCTGGCAAGCTGAGGATGGCAACGTAGGGCGAGTGCAAAATGGCACCCAGATGATCTTTCAGGATCCCTATGCCAGCCTCAATCCGCGTTGGCGTATTGGCCGATCATTGGCCGAACCGCTGGTCCTGAGTAAAAAAGTAGGCAGCACGCGCCAGGCAAGAAACTACTGCGGGCAGCTGCTGGAGCAGGTTGGGCTTGCTGCTCACGATCTGGATAAGTTTCCGCATGAATTTTCGGGTGGTCAGCGCCAGCGCATCTCGATTGCGCGTGCGCTGGCAACGCAGCCAGGCTTTCTGATTTGTGATGAGCCGACCTCGGCACTGGACGTCTCGGTACAGGCGCAGGTGTTAAATCTGATGCGTCGTTTACAGCAAGAGCATGGTCTGACCTACTTTTTCATCAGCCATAACATGGCGGTGATTTCCCACATTTCTGATCGGGTTGGCGTGATGTACCTCGGTCGTATTGTTGAGCAAGGTACGGTGGAAGAGATTTTTTCTCGTCCTGCGCATCCTTATACGCGTTTGCTGATCGCGGCGATTCCACAGTTTGATAATCCATCAACTGAACGTGAGCCGATCGTGGGTGAAGCGCCCAATCCCATGTCTCCACCGCCAGGCTGTGCCTTTGCCGCCCGCTGCCGCTTCGCACAGCCGCTGTGCCAGCAAACCATGCCGCCGGTTCATGCCTTGTCAGAAGAACATCAGCTTGAATGCCATTTCCCGGCGGCCGTTGCTGCGGCCTGAAACTCTTAAGGAGAACCTAGATGGAAAGCGTATTAATTCAGAATGTCATGCCGTTTGATGAAAGTCAGCCTGTCGACCTGTTGCTTAACGATGGCGTAATCGCCGCGCGTGGTCAGAATTTGCCTCAAGCGGCAGGCGCAAAAATTATCGATGCCAGCGGCTTGCAGGCCTTTCCGGGTCTTGTCGATGGCCACGCCCATCTTGATAAAACCTTGCTGGGGCGCGACTGGTATCGCAATGACGTCCCACGAAATCTGGCGGCAATTATTGCCAATGAGCGCGATTACCGTCGTGAGCAGCAGCCCGATCCGCAACGCCAGTCAGAGCGCATTACGCGTCGTGCCATCGCAGCAGGAACCTCATTTATTCGCACTCATGTCGATATTGATAACGAGATCGGTCTGGCAAATCTGGAAGGGGTGCTGGAAACCCGGCGTCGTCTGGCTCATCAGGTTGATATTGAGATTGTCGCGTTTCCGCAAAGCGGCATTTTACAAAATCCCGGCACCGAAGCGCTGTTGGATCGTGCGCTGGAGATGGGCGCGGAGCTGGTGGGCGGCTTAGATCCCTGTTCGTACGATAAAGATCCGGTACGCCATCTACAGATCATCTTTGACCTGGCGGTTCGTCATGGCAAAAAGGTGGATATTCATCTGCATGAACGCGGTGAACTGGGCGCATTTAGTCTTGAACTGTTGCTGAGTTTTACCCGGCGCTATCAGATGCATAACCGCGTCACGCTCAGCCACGGCTTCTGTCTCGGCATGATCGAACCTGCTCGACAACAGCAATTTGCCGAAGAGATGGCAGAGCTGGGCATGTCGGTCGCGACGACCGCGCCGGCAGATATCGCGGTTCCCCCTTATGAATTGCTCACCGAGGCGGGTGTAGCGTTTTGCGCCGGTAACGACGGCGTGCGCGATACCTGGAGCCCTTACGGCATCGGCGATATGCTGCAACGCGCGGTCACCATGGGACTGCGTTATCGCTGGCGTCAGGATCAGGAAATTATGCGTGCGGCTCAGACGATTACCTTTGGTGGTGCCCGCGTCATGGCGCTTGAAAACTATGGGTTACAACCGGGCAATCGCGCCGATCTGGTGTTGATTCCAGGCCGCAGCATGGTGGAAGCGCTGGTGGAGTTACCGCGTGAACGTAAGGTGATCAAGGGTGGCAAACTGATTGCTGCAGACGGGGAGTGCCTGTTCTGATGAGTGAAAAAGTAACCCGACTGCGTGCCGCTTGGGTTGTGGGCTATCGCGATGGCGATCACTGCCTGCTGCCAGAAGGCGAAGTGGTGTGGCAGGGCGAGCGTATTCTGTTTGTTGGTTTTGATTATTCCGGCCCGGTGGATGAGGAAATGAATGTCGGAAATTGTCTGGTGGGGCCGGGATTCATTGACCTCGATGCCCTGGGCGATCTCGATACCACCGTGCTGGCCTTCGATAACCAGCCAGGCTGGAAAAAAGGGCGCATTGTTGCCGCTGACTGGCAACGCCGCGATCTCTACAGCCGCGAACAGCTTAACTTTGCCAAGCATTATGCTTACAGCCATCTGCTGCTTAACGGCATCACCAGTTTTGCACCCATCACTTCGATTTTGTACCGCGAATGGGCCGAGGATTTCGACGAATATCTGTACGCAGCGGATGTGGCTGAATCTTTAGGCGCGCGCGCGTGGCTGGGACCGGCTTTCATGGCTGGCTACTACGCCAGCGATGTGCAGGGACAGTTTGCGTGGATTGGCAACCGCGCTCGCGCGAAAAAGGGGCTGGAAGATGCGGTCAGTTTCTATCAGCGCATACAGCAACGTGGCGTTTCAACGCTGAGCGGTATGCTGGCGCCCGATCGTATTGAAGGTGGTGATGCCGTATGGCTTAAAGAACTAGGTGACATTGTCACGTCACTGGCGTGTCCCACACGTTTGCATTGTTGCCAAAGCGAGCTGGAAGTACGTGAGATAGCCATGCGCTATCAGGGACGCACTTCGCTGCAACTGCTGGCCGACAACGGCTTGCTCAACCGCCACATGCTGTTGCCACACGGGCAGTTTCTGGGTGGATTGCACGCCGACGCAACACGTGTGGCCGAGGATATTACGCG
Source organism: Pantoea sp. X-Soil-ISGK-421 (assembly GCF_059730785.1). NCBI lineage: Bacteria > Pseudomonadati > Pseudomonadota > Gammaproteobacteria > Enterobacterales > Erwiniaceae > Pantoea > Pantoea sp. X-Soil-ISGK-421. Next base: position 433,842 of record NZ_AP035980.1, read on the forward strand.
GTTGGCACAATCTGGCGCTTCGCTGGTGGCCTGTCCGCTGGTCTCTGGCCGTCATGGCAAATATCTCGAACATTACCCGTTAATTAAAGCCGCTGGCATCAACGTAGCGCTTGGAACGGATACCTTTCCCGCCGACATGTTTACCAATATGCAAATGGGTGTGGTGCTAACGCGCGTTGTCACCGGCGATATCTCTGCGGCCAGCGCTGCCGATTATTATCGCATGGCGACGTTGGGCGGTGCGAAAGCATTGGGACGTGATGATCTTGGCCGTTTAGCGGCGGGTTGCCAGGCCGATATGATGATGATCAATCTTGATCAACCTGCGCTGGGACAGGTATTTGATCCCATCACTACGTTGGTTCTGAACGGTAATGGCCGCGATGTCACTGGCGTGATTGTAGCAGGGCGCAAAGTGGTGTGGGATCGCGAACTGGTCAACAGCGGACAGAGTGCAGCAGCGCTACACGCCGCGTCACAACAGGTGTTTTCGCATATTATCTCAACCTATCCGCAACGGACCGTTGGGCATCCGCCGGTTGAGCAGATCGTCACTTCCTCCTTTCCCCGGGTCAACAGAGGGGCAAACCATGATTGATCACTTCATTCTCACCAACGTCAGGCTCGAAACCGGGTTTATCGAACATAACGGTCATATTCAGGGCACCCAATCTGCTCTGTTTAATATAGAAATCAAAGACGGCAGGATTATGGCGGTAATCGGGCAGAGCGAGGTACAAAGCTCACTGCCGCAAACCGATGCTTCCGCCATGCTGATGCTGCCAACCCTGCGTGATATGCATATCCATCTTGATAAAACCTTCTACGGTCGACCATGGCGGGCGGCTAAACCGAATAACGAGCAGGACATTTTCCAAATGATTGCGCTGGAGCAGCAGCTTTTACCCACGCTGCTCCCTGACTCGGTTGAGCAGGCACAAAAGTTGATCGATCTTCTGCTCAGTAACGGCACGACGCGGATTCGCAGCCATTGCAATATCGATCCTGTGAGTGGCCTGCGCAGCCTGGAACATTTGATGCAGGCTTTAGAAACGTTTGCAGGAAAGATGGACTGTGAAATTGTGGCGTTTCCCCAGCACGGCTTGCTGCGGTCTGGCGTCGCGTCACTCATGCGTGAGGCGTTGGCTGTTGGCTGTCAGTGGACCGGCGGACTCGATCCTTCCAGGGTTGATGGTGATATGCACCGTTCACTGGATGCGATGCTGGCCTTAGCGCATGACAGTAACACCGGCGTGGATATCCATCTGCATGAAGCCGCCAGCACCGGCATTCCCTGTATTCACTTTCTGCTTGATGCGCTGGAACAGGCACCGGAACTGCAAGGGCGAGTGACGCTCAGCCATGCATACTGTCTGGCGCAAATCAGTGATTCTGCGGTACAAGCGCTGGGTGAACGTATGGCCGCGCTGGGCATTAGCCTGGCGTCCGGTCTGCCGCTGGGCAAAGATGTAATGCCGCTTCCGCTGCTGCAAAAATGCGGTGTCAAATTGATGACCGGCACTGACAGCGTCATTGATCACTGGTCACCCTTTGGCACCGGCAGCATGCTGGAAAAGGCCAACTTATGGGCGCAGTTGTATGGCCGAGGCACAGAGTTTGCGCTGAATCGGGCGCTGGCGATCGCAACCGGTGACATTTTACCGCTGGATGAAAAGGGCACACGCATCTGGCCACTGGCTGGCGACACGGCCAATTTTGTCCTGCTTAACGCCAGTTGTTCCGCCGAGGCGGTGGCGCGCCAGCCAGCAATTTCAGCCAGTTACTTCCATGGCCAGCAAGTTTACCGCGCTTAAATGATGTATATTTCGGGGGACTATTATGACCGATACAGGATTGAGTATGGGCGCGAAGCAAACCCCCAGACAAAAAGAGATCGCTCGCATTTATGATTCGCTCACCATGGCAATCGCCCAGCATAAACTGCGGCCCGGCACGCGCTTGATTGAGGCACAGATCGTGGATGCGCTCAAGGCGAATCGCAACCATGTGCAGGCGGCGCTTCAGCGCATGGCGCTGCAGCATATCGTCACTATTGAACCGAATGTCGGCGCTATTGTTGCTCAGCCTTCAGCCACTACGGCGCGTGAAATCTTCACGGCTCGTCATGCGATTGAGTCAGCGATCATTGCCTGTATCACGCCGGAAAAAATAGCGGCGTTCGCCCTGCCATTACAGCTGCAGCAAAAAGAGGAACATGACGCCATTCACAGTCAGGAACGGCAACGCGTAGTGTATCAGCTTGGCGCGTTTCATCTGCTGCTGGGAAAAATCGCCGGTAACAAAGTGCTGGAAGACATTCTCAATAATTTAATGGTGCTGAGTTCGTTGATTGTGATGTTGTATCAGCGCAATGAGATGCCGGTTTGCCAGTGCGACGAGCATCAGCACATTATTGATGCATTGAGCGCCGGAAACCCCGCGAAAGCCCAGCAACTGATGCGCGATCATCTTATTGAGCTAGAGCAGCAGCTGGACATTTCTGAAGCATCACCGTATGCCATGACGCTGGTACAGGCGCTGCACAAAACGCATTAATACTCTGGAGGAACGATGAAATTAGAAACATCTCGCTTGCAGCTAGAACCCTTCGAACTCGCCCATTTCGATGGCCTGCGGGCGATGGAAAACGATCCAGAGATTATGCGTTATATCAGTAATGGCGTGGTTAAAACCCCGGAAGAAACCCTGGCGACTATTGAACGCGTGACATTGCGCTGGCAGCAGTATGGATTTTCCTGGTGGGCGATGCGGGAAAAAGCGTCTGGCGACATCGTGGGGGCGGGTTGTCTTCAGCACCTGGCCAACCAGGATGGCGCACCTTTGGAAATTGGCTGGCGTTTGAATGCTAATCATCACGGCAAAGGCTACGCGACTGAAGCAGCACAGGCCATTATTCAGTTTGCGGTCGAACATATCGGCGCAAAATATCTGGTTGCGGTTGCCGATCCTGAAAATGCCGCATCGCAGAGGGTGATGCAGCGACTGGGAATGACTTACAAAGCGATTGAACAGCATTACGACGTGCCATGCGTGGTGTATGAGTTGCATATTGCGGAGTCAGAACGTTAAAGCACCCGGGAACAAGTCCCATTAAGAATCTATGACATATTTCTATTCTGGTTATTTCACAGGAATGAAATATGAAAGAACACGATAGAGGTTTTAGTCACCTGGCGTTGCAGGTCAGAGATATAGAACGAAGCATCGATTTCTATCAGCGTTACGCTGGAATGCAGGTAATCCACGAGCGCGAGCCCGGCATAGCAGAAGCACAAAAAGTGGCCTGGCTTTCAGATTTGACGCGTCCATTTGCCTTGGTGCTTGTGCAATCTGAAACGACAATTGATACACCTTTAGGTCCGTTTGGCCACATTGGCGTAGCTTGTCACAGCAAAGAAGAGATTGATGCCAAAGTTGCTTTAGCAGAACGTGAAGGCGTATTGCGCCGACCAGCGCAACAATCATCAGCGCCAGTGGGATATTGGGCTTTTTTTGCCGATCCTGATGGCAACACACTTGAGCTGTCCTACGGTCAACAAATTGGTCTGGAGATCATTACTCGAGGTCTTTCAATCAGTGAGTGAGCAGCACGTCACTCGAAAGGGTGACGTAAGATGGAAGGATTGATGAGCGGGGAATGCGCATTTAGATACTTCATTTAACATAATCATGATTATGCGCACTAAGATTGTAGGTGCTATTTGATAATGTCACTTTTTAGCTAGTTCATAATGTCACCCAGATACGGCGCTTTTGCCATCTTTTCTGGGAGATCTCTGCTGATGCTGGTGACCATGTCGAACAAAGAACTTCACCGTCTTCCCGTGATTCAGGCTGTTATCGAAAAACGCCTGCGTCGTTGTGATGCTGCTTCACAGTTGCAGCTCACTGAACGTCAGGTTCAGCGGTTGATGAAACGCTATCGCGAGTCCGGCGCTGCCGGGCTGACGAACGCGCGCCGCGGTAAACCTGGCACCCACCGGATTGATGATGCATTGCGCTGCCAGATACTGACGCTGCTACGCGAAATACAGTCACCAAGTCATGAGATATTTGGTGATTAATACGGCATCGAGCAGATATCGGGAATATTTGAGGGGTAAACAATGTCGTCAGTATTTCGCAGTTCATTTAGATCCCACCAGTAATAATTATCAATGACTGATTTTTCATCTTCAGTCCATCCGCTGCTGCTGATATCTTCATTATCAATTTTAATTAAATAAAATCGCTCATGTGCCAGAACTACCTCTCCGCTGGGTAAAGTCATTTCAAAAGTTCTCTCAGTTAACGATTGGCCCACATCATCAACATAAATACCTGTTTCTTCTCTAAGTTCTCTGATGGCGGCATGCTCAAACGTCTCTCCTGATTCCACGCCTCCACCGGGAGTTGCCCAGTATACTCTACCTGCCAGCGCATCATTGTTATGCCTGAACCTAAATAATAAAACCTGATTGAGAGAGTTGATAATAAGCAAACGGGCCGAATCACGGGTACGCACTGAATAATTCCTTTTTCATTTCCAATGTAAGTCAGCATAACTGATTGTGAGAATAAAAATAAAACAGAGCCGAAGTTAAATCACATGCTATTAGAGAATTTCGGACATCTCAGATTTGCCTGTAGCCGGTCATCTCTACTTAGCTTTGACAAAGGTGCTATTTGATAATGTCACTTTCGGAGATGCGGATCTTTTGTTGGACTGGTTATGTTGAAATCCCCAGATTACAGGATAAGCGTGTTAACACGCGCTCGCAGGCACTTCCGGCTGCTCACGGACCAGTACGCAATCTCTGCCAGCCTCTTTATTCGGTGGCTGTAATCCAGGTATTGTTAATTTCATCTGCAAACCCTAACGGTAACCGCTTCAACGCTGGACGGCGCTGAAGCACGGATTATGCCTAAGACATTGATGTCTCATGAAGGTGTCGCCAGATCACGGTGCCATACTGATTTGTTTCGAATACAACTGTCGAAAAGCGAAGTGTGGCGCCCTGCGCGTGAATTTGCTGCCGTTCTTTATAGATGACAGTTGCCCCACTTTCACTCTCAGCAACAATCTGCAAATCAGTGATTTTAATATTAAGGCCCGGTCGTGCGCCACGCTGCGTGCGAAAGAAACTGATTATTTGGGTGAAGTCCAGTAATACACCGCTTGTCGTCATCATTGAATAGGCCGGACTAAAGCGAGCGAGGAGTTTCTCACAGACCTCATCAGGCGCGTCTGCGTTTCCCAGCCAATGACGGATCAAGTCATGCGCATCCATTACTTCCTTAAAATAACGATTCATTTCTGCTCCTGGTTTAAAGTGAAAATAACCTGCTGGTTGGCTATCCGGAAACAACACGCGATGGGTATAACAGCGCTGCATGCAGCTATGACAAAACACAGATGATAGGCTTGGTCTATTGACAGCCCGGTGTCGGCTATAACATTTAATAACAGACTGATGAGGGTTACGCCCAAACAGAAACTGAGCTGTCGATTGATATTCCACAGTGCGCTGGCATCGGCAAGATCACCGTTTGCTATATGAATGAACGCTGAACTTTGGGCCGTGCTGCTACATAAACTTCCACCAAATCCCATCAGTGTGAAGGCAAATACACAAACGACGACATCAGCACTGTGGCCTGTCAATGCCAGCAGCCCAATGCCCGATGCCTGAACGAGACAACCGGTAATAAAAAGCGGGCGTGGTCCTAAGGTATTGAACCTCTTGCCGGTCAATGTGATCGCCGCAAACGATGCCAATGACCATGGCAACATTAGGGCTCCCACCACTGAAGCATGCATACCAAGCTGGTTTTGCAGGTAAAGCATGGCGATCATACTCACTCCCGTGAAAACACCCGGAATGAACTGGTAGATCAGCATTGCGGTCTGCAAAAGAGGATCTTTTATTAGCCGCAAGTTAAGGAGTGGACTGGATTTCTGCATGGCATTCCATATGTACCCAGCCATGATAACTAACCCCATTAAGAGCATCAGCCCGCCCTGAAGATAGCGGTGCGACTCTCCCAGATACGTCAGCCCAAGAAGTAGTAGGGCCAATCCAGTACAACCGCCAATTAGGCCCCCAACGTCCAGACTCTCGCGCTGTTTAACCCGTTGGTCAGATTTGAGCCAGCATACGGTCAGCACAAGGGCGATTACCCCCAGCGGCACACTTGTCAGAAATACCCAGCGCCAGCTGATGCTCTCAACCAGTATTCCACCGATAGCCGGCGACAGTGCTGGCGCCAGTAACGCCACCAGCATGACAGCAGAAGATAATCTTGCGCGTTCATGACTTTTATACAATGCATAGGTCATTGTCTGACCCAGAGGAATCAACAACCCACCGCCGATCCCCTGTAGCCCTCGCCAGGCAATCAGTTGATCCATGGATGAAGACCAACCCACACCAAAGCTTGCAATAATGAAAATAAACAACGAGACCATAAACAGGCATTTAGTGCCGATACGTTTCGCCAGCCAGTTACTGAGCGGTATGACCAGAGTAAGCCCCAGAATATAGCTATTGCTTATCCACGCCAGTTGACTCACCGGGGCGTCGAACTGACGACCAATCTCTGGATAAGCCACATTGGCGATAAACATGTTTACCAGGTCGATAAAAAATCCGAACAAATAGACACAGGCAACGCGCACACGGTATGTCATCTTTTTCTCTTTAAAACAGCATAATGTGCGAATTATAGGAACGTTAATTATCAGGATAAACGGGCTTACGGTTGTTACACTGTCAAAAATTTTTTGACAGTGGGATTTTCTGACGGGAGCAACTGATGATTAATATGCAGCGTCTTGAGATGTTTGTTGCGGTAGTTGAAGCCGGAAGTTTTACCGGAGCAGCACAGACGCTGGGGCTGACTAAAGCGGTAGTGAGCTTCAATATCAAACAACTTGAAGAAGAACTCGGCGTATCTTTACTGACCCGCAGCACTCGGAGGGTGTCTGTCACGAATAGCGGAGAACAGTTTTATCACCGTTGCCAGCAACTTCTGCAGGATGCTGAGCGCGCCCTCGACGAAGTACGCAGCGATCATTCCGGGCTGACCGGCTTACTACGCATTACCACGACACCCGAGTATGGAGCGCGTGTTGTCGTGCCAGCGTTGGCAGAATTTTCATTCAGACACCCTCAATTGCGCATCCAGCATGTTTCATCTTCAAAAAATGACGACCTGATTTCCGGGCGTTTTGATGTGGCAATCCGTCTTGGCCAGCTTGCAGATTCCAGTCACCATGCGCGACTCATCGATCGCTTTGATATTTACCCCGTCGCTTCACCTGCCTATCTTCGCAACTTAGGAAAGGGGCCCATCACCACTCTGGAACAACTTGCTGAGGCGAAATGGATTGCACATAGCCGTCTTTCAACGCCGTTGAGTTGGCAAGTTTCAACACCTGAGGGGAAAAATGTGGTTCTAAACGCACACCGTCCTGCCATGATCATGGCCGATAACGCAGTTTCATTACTGGCTTTTGCTGTTGGCGGGGCTGGGATCGCCCTGTTACCGGCATGGCTTGTGAGTGAAGAATTGCTTAGGGGGAACTTAATCCAGTTGCTGCCGGATCATCATTTCCCCCGCCAGGGGATTTATGCCCTCTACCCCAACACCCGCCATATACCGGAGAAAGTCCGCGCGTTTATCGACTTTTTGCACGCCAGAGTAGAAAACGCTTAGTGAGAGTTGATATGGCCAGTGTCAAACGCCTCAGTGGCCGTGAACCGTCAATCCTACCAACCGGACCACAATGGGACGCACTACGAGTATGCAAATAAAAGCCGCTGGCATGGCGACCTGATAGGCATTCATCACATTTGTCATATAATGCGGCCCGATGCCAAATTCGGCGAAGGTAATCACCAAACTCATTAGAAACGCCATGATGGTCGCCATATAGAGAGCGAAGATGTAGGGTGATACGTGCTTAGGCAGGCGAAAATGTACAACATTTTTAGTAATTTCAGCATTCATCGCATTATCCTGTTCAGTAAGTTTATGCAAAACAGCCGCTAACCTATCAGGCGATTCGGGCGGCGGGTAGAACGCTTCTGCTTTAATCATTATTAAGTAAAAGTAACGAATTAAGCATTGAGGGATGTATGGACTTATTGGGATTGATTAACACGTTTATCCGCGTGGTGGAGAACGGCAGTATTGCAGCAGCAGCGCGGTCGAAAGGAATGAGTCCGGCGGCGGTCAGCCAGAGTGTTGCGCGTCTGGAGACACATTTGGGCGTGCGGCTGCTATCACGCACCACCCGCAGTATGACGCTTACGGAAAGCGGTAAACGTTATTTTGAAAAAGTGCGTCACATCCCCCAGGATATTGACCTTGCCTCGCAGGCCGCAGCGATTGAAACCAAACCTCAGGGTCCACTTTGCATAGCGACCACGGCCGCCTTTGGTCGGCACGTTCTCGCCTCTCTTATGCCGGCTTTCAAACACGCTTACCCTGACATTGATATTGAACTGATCAGTACCGATCGCAATGTCGACCATCGGTTGGAAGGCGTCGATGTCAGTATTCGTATCGAGGCGCAGCTGAACGATCAGCTAATCGCCCGCAAAATCGCCTCGTTACCGTTTATCATCTGCGCAGCGCCCGATTATCTGGCGCGCGCCGGTATCCCCAAAACGCCCGAAGATCTTAGCCAGCACGCCTGTCTGGTTTTCCGCTATCCCACAGATGGACGTTTCCTCCCCTGGACTTTTAGGGTCAACGGTCAAACAGTTAACGCTAAACTCAGTCCTGAGTTTATCAGTGATGATATTGATATTATTGCGAAAATAGCAGAAAAAGGCGGTGGCATTGCCCGTCTGGCGAGCTTTATAGCTCAGCCGTTAATCGAGAGTGGTCAACTCATACCGTTGTTTCAATCAGACAACAGTTATACCTGCGATATCGCGTCTTTACCGATGAATATTTATGCCTGTGTTAATGAGCGATCTGCACTTAATTCAAGGGTAAGAGCGTTTATCGAGTTTTTGGAAGTGTCGATTTAAAAACGTGCCGCGATGATTTCTTTCTCATAAAACGTCCACAACACGCTTTATTTTCAGCAGCAGGCCCGGAAAATCTTCCCTTTGACGGGCCACCCGCTGCCTTTTCCACCACCGGAATCCCCTTATTACTCCCGCTCATAAACCCATTCAGTGATGGCGAATAATGTTTTTGCAATTGCCGACTATGCTTAACCTTCTAAAACCATACAAAAATAAGTTGTATCCCAACATTTAACCCTTTTACTGGAGGTTTGGCATGAGCAGCCAACACGTAACAAAACCTCTCCACAATGCCGGCGGAATGCGAGTAATCAACCGATTATCGGCAATTGATGGACAAAATCACTTTAACCTTTCACGCCGCAGCCTGCTGAAAGTCAGTGCTGCCACGGCAGCAACCGCGTCGTCAACGGTGGCATTTGGTGCAGGCACCACGGCAACTACGCCCGCACCATCCAGGGTGCCGGTCGGCTTCAAGGTCAACGGCATACATCATCAACTCGATGTAGATACCCGCACCACGCTGCTGGATGCGTTGCGTGAAAACCTGCATCTGACAGGCACTAAAAAAGGGTGTGACCACGGCCAATGTGGTGCCTGCACGGTGATGGTTAACGGACGCCGTATTAATTCGTGCCTGACATTAGCCGTGATGCAGCAGGATGCTGAAATCACCACCATCGAAGGATTGGGAAATCCTGACGCGCTGCATCCCTTGCAAGCCGCCTTTATTAAGCATGATGGCTATCAGTGCGGTTACTGCACGCCAGGTCAGATATGTTCATCAATGGCGGTGTTGGAAGAGATCAAAGCCGGTATTCCCAGCCACGTTACGCACGATTTGGTCTCATCACCGCAGGTCACCGCAGAGGAAATTCGCGAACGCATGAGTGGCAATATCTGTCGCTGCGGAGCCTATTCCAACATTCTTGCGGCGATTGAGGAGTATGCGGAGGGACTGGAATCATGAAAGCTTTCACTTATGAACGGGTTAAATCCCCCGCCGAAGCGGCAGCCAGCGCACAGCAGCATTCAAATGCCAAATTCATTGCTGGCGGCACCAATCTGCTCGATCTGATGAAACTTGAGATCGAAACGCCTTCGCATCTTATTGATGTGAATGGCCTTGAGCTGGATAAAATCGACGCGACGGCGGAAGGCGGTTTACGCATCGGCGCGTTGGTGCGCAACACTGACCTGGCGGCCGATGCGCGCATTAGACGAGATTATGGCGTGTTATCGCGCGCGTTAGTGGCGGGTGCTTCAGGGCAGTTGCGTAATCAGGCGACAACCGCAGGGAATTTGCTGCAGCGTACGCGTTGTCCTTACTTTTATGACACCAATCAACCGTGCAACAAACGTTTACCCGGTAGCGGCTGCGCAGCGCTGGATGGCTTCAGTCGTCAGCATGCGGTTGTCGGCACAAGCCAGGCCTGTATTGCCACACACCCGAGCGATATGGCAGTAGCGATGCGTTTGCTGGATGCCGTGGTGGAAACAGTCAGCCCAGACGGCCGTGAACGTAACATTCCGATTGCTGATTTTTATCGTGCCCCCGGAACCACGCCGCATCTGGAGACCGTGCTCAATCCTGGCGAACTGATTGTCGCGGTATCACTGCCTGCACCGCTGGGCGGTACGCACATTTATCGCAAGGTGCGCGACCGCGCATCCTACGCGTTTGCACTGGTTTCTGTCGCTGCCATCATTCAGCCAGATAAATCCGGGCGCGTGGCGCTTGGCGGCGTGGCACATCAGCCGTGGCGACTTGAGGAGGCGGATAATGCGGTTATTCACGGCGCGCAGGCGGTGAACGATCGTCTTTTTGCCACGGCGCAACCGACCGCGGAAAACGCGTTCAAGATCATTCTGGCGCAGCGAACGCTCGCTTCCGTGCTGGCAGAAGCGAGAGGATAAATCATGAAATTCGAAAAACCCGCAGGTAATAACCCGATTGATCAGCTCAAGGTGGTCGGACAGCCACTGAATCGTATCGACGGACCGCTCAAAACCTCCGGCCTGGCGCATTATGCTTACGAATGGCATAGCGAAGCGCCTGATGCAGCTTACGGTTATGTGGTGGGTGCGCCCATCGCCAAAGGAAAAATCATCGCCATTGACGTGCAGGCAGCAAACAATGCGCCGGGCGTATTGGCGGTGGTTACGGCTAAAAACGCAGGATCTCTGGGTAAAGGGGATAAAAATACCGCTCGCTTACTGGCTGGCGACACCATCGAACACTATCACCAGGCCGTAGCCTTGGTGGTTGCCGAGACCTTTGAACAGGCGCGTGCAGCGGCCAGTTTAGTTAAGGTGGATTATCAGCGTGCTCAGGGTGCTTATGATCTTGCGCAGCAGAAACCCGCCGTGACGTCCGCACCCGAAAGTGAGCCTGATAAGAGCGTCGGTGATTTCACCGCTGCTTTTGCTGCTGCAGAAGTGAAGCTGGATGCGCAATACACTACGCCCGATCAAAGCCATACCGCTATGGAACCGCACGCCTCGATGGCAACATGGGAAGGCGACAAACTCACCGTTTGGACGTCGAACCAGATGATTGACTGGTGCCGCACCGATTTAGCCGCCACGCTCAACATGCCGATGGAAAAGATCCGCATCATTTCGCCCTACATCGGCGGTGGTTTTGGCGGCAAGCTTTTCCTGCGCAGCGATGCGGTGTTAGCCGCACTTGGCGCACGCGCAATTAAACGTCCGGTCAAAGTGATGCTGCCACGACCGCTGATCGTCAATAACACGACGCATCGACCGGCAACCATCCAGCACATCCGTATTGGTACGGATAAAGCAGGCCACATTCAGGCCATCGCGCATGAAAGCTGGTCGGGTAATCTGCCGGGTGGCACACCGGAAACCGCCGTGCAGCAGACGGAACTGCTTTACGCGGGTGCCAACCGTTTTACCGGATTGCGACTGGCAACGCTTGACCTTCCCGAAGGGAACGCGATGCGTGCCCCAGGCGAAGCGCCGGGACTGATGGCGCTGGAAATTGCCATCGATGAAATGGCGGAAAAAGTGGGCATCGATCCTATCGCATTCCGCATCCTCAATGATACGCAGGTCGACCCGGCCAAACCCGAGCGCCCTTTCTCACGTCGCCAGCTCGTCGAGTGTTTGAATACCGGCGCCGAGCGGTTTGGCTGGTCACGTCGCAACGCCAAACCGGCGATGGTTAAAGATGGACGCTGGCTGGTGGGCATGGGCGTCGCGGCAGGCTTTCGTAATAACATGGTGACGCCTTCCGGCGCGCGCGTGCATCTGGATGAAAAAGGCATCATCACCGTTGAAACCGACATGACTGACATTGGTACCGGCAGCTATACCATCCTCGCTCAAACGGCAGCGGAGATGATGGGTGTGCCGATTGAGCGTGTGGTGGTCCGCTTAGGCGATTCAGACTTCCCTATTTCTGCCGGTTCCGGCGGTCAATGGGGTGCAAATACCTCAACCTCCGGCGTTTACGCCGCCTGCGTGAAATTGCGCGAAGCGGTAGCCAGCAAACTGGGCTTTGATGCGCAACGCGCGACTTTTAGCGACGGTCAGGTGCATGACGCAGGCAAAAGTGCACCACTCGCCCACGCCGCCGCAGAAGCCACCATCACCGTAGAAGACACCATCGAATTCGGTGATCTTGATAAGCAATATCAGCAATCAACCTTTGCCGGTCACTTTATTGAAGTCGGCGTAGATACCGCCACCGGCGAAGTGCGCGTGCGTCGTATGCTGGCAGTTTGTGCCGCCGGACGCATTCTCAATCCCAAAACTGCGCGTAGTCAGGTAATTGGTGCCATGACGATGGGGCTTGGCGGCGCATTGATGGAAGAACTGTTCGTCGATGAGCGGCTGGGTTATTTCGTCAATCACGATATGGCCGGCTACGAAGTGCCGGTTCACGCTGATATTCCGCAGCAAGAGGTAATTTTCCTCGACGACACCGACCCCATTTCCTCACCGATGAAGGCAAAAGGTGTGGGCGAACTGGGCTTGTGTGGCGTCAGCGCGGCAATCGTGAATGCCATTTACAACGCCACTGGCGTACGTGTGCGCGACTATCCGGTCACGCTGGATAAGTTACTTAAAGGCCTGCCCGCCCTTGTATGAAGCGAAGGAGAAGCGCAGTGCAGCAGCTAATGATTGACGACGATCTGCAACAGCAGATCAAGCCGCAGCAAGCTTTGCAAACTGACGATAGTGAAGCCATTCTGCGCTTCGCACTGGAAGCGATGCAGGCTAATTTCGCCAGCGTGCTGGTGACATTGGTGGAGATTCGCGGTGGTGCCGCCCGCGCATTGGGGGCGCAGATGGTGGTTCGGGAAGATGGCCGCTATTGCGGCTATGTTTCCGGCGGGTGCGTGGAAGCGGCAGCGGCTTACGAAGCGTTGGACGTCATCGCCTGCGGGAAAGATCGGTTTGTCACCTATGGCGAAGGATCGCCCTATCTGGATATTGTGCTGCCCTGCGGCGGCGGCATTACACTCGCTTTTCATCGGCTTCGTGATGCGCAGCAACTGATCAGCGTGCTGGATTTACTGGCAAAACGTAAAACCGCTGCGTTGCGCTATCTGCCGAACTTTCAGCGGCTGGCCATCGAGGCTACCGTTCAGACCACGGGCTGGGAGGATGAAGCCTTTATCACCTGCTATCAGCCAAAAACCCGTGTGGTGGTGCATGGACGATCGGTCGAAGCGCTGGCGACCCGCGCCATTGCAGAGGCCGCCGGTTATGCGGTGCAATCCGGTGACGATGTGGAGGCACAGCCTCTCGATCAATTCACGGCGGTGATCCTGCTGTTTCACGATCTGGACCGTGAATTGCCAATGCTGCTGGCAGCCATGCGATCAACGCCCTTCTATATTGGTGCGTTAGGCAGTCGGCGCACGCATGCCACGCGGGTTGAGAAACTGCTGGCACAAGGTTTTAGCGATGAGGACATTGCGCGAATCAAAGCACCCATTGGCATATTTGCGCAGGCGCGTGATGCTCGCACTCTTGCCCTTTCCATTGTTGCGGATGTCGCCGCGGCCCGGCTTAATATGGTTTAACCGGCTTCATACCACATCGATATCACGGCCGACATCAGCGTTCGCTTCCAACGTTAACAGCAGTTTAGGATGCAAAAGCGATCGGCCGCCTTCATCTCCGGAGAGATTGCGCAGCGCCTCGGCAAAGGAGTGATTAAACCCGACTGGATGCCCAGGTTTACCCTTATTACTTAGCCGCACCTGCGCGGCGCCCTGCTCCAGTGCGCTTAACACTTGCTGATAATCTGGCGCGCCGATCCACGGCATATCACCAAGAGCAATTATCCAACCCTGCCAGTTTCCGGTTGCTGCAACGCCCGCAGCAATCGACTCGCCACTGCCGCCACTTTCACATAATACAACCTGCACGCCAGCTGTTTCTGCATGCTGGCGCACAGCCAGATAGTCGGGACGCGTCACCAGCGCCACCGGCACGCCGCTTATCTTTGCCTGTTCAATGACCGTTTCAATTACCGTCAGCTCACCGTCGCCCATACTGGCGAGCAATTTATTGCCGCTGCCGCCGCTGGCGATATAACGCGAGCCTTTGCCCGCCGCGAGGATGAGAATGCCAGGTGTTGTTTGCTTTATCAGTTTCAAACCTCACAGTTCAAGCGATTGTCGTTGCATCGTCGACGTCCTATTCAGGAACGCCAGCATAGCAAAACGGGTAACTAACCGCTTTACAGTCAAATCCGTACCAGGCTAATGAATTATGGTGATAATAAACCAAAATGCCTGCGTTTAAATTGAATTGACTACAATCTAATTTATGTCAATATAGTCGCGTTTTTGCGTCTTACGACTGCAGCTCTATTCTAAAATTAGTGGTGATATGAAAGAGTTAAATGATGAAGTTTGCTGTGTAAGTCCAGAGAGTGAAGCGCCGGTCACGGTTGATCAGTTTCTCTGCTTCGCGCTTTATTCCGCATCCCTTGCGATGACCAAACTTTATCAGTCAAGATTGAAGCCTTTGGGACTGACCTACCCGCAGTATCTGGTCCTGCTGGCGCTGTGGGAAAAAGACAAGATTACCGTTTCAGAGTTAGGCGCACGCGTGCAGTTGGATTCGGGAACACTGAGCCAACTGTTAAAAAGAATGGAGCAGTCTGGTGTCATTTGCCGGAAAAGAGATGTGGGTGGCGATGAGCGTAGAGTGCTGATCTCGGTTACTGAGCAGGGTCAACAGCTGAAAATAGCCGCTGCCGGCGTCCCCGCCGACATGGTGTCAGTGATGGATACGCCGTATGAAGAACTGGTTGATTTAACCGCCAGAGTTTCAGAGTTACGCCAAAAACTCATCAGGGCACTTCCCTGACGGCACGTAAGTAAGACATTCCCATTAATGTTTAGGAACAGGCTGAAAAATGTTAATTAGCAAAGGAATTGAGGAGAAGGTGATGTCAGATGATAAAGCGGAAAATATGGATGATATCCATGCTGTCATTGGCCGTGCGGTGTCATGCCTGCTTAACTCCGATCACCCTTTGCAACTTGATATCATCACTGCGCTTCTCAAACAGCATCAAGAAGTTGCATCCGTTCAGCAGAAGCCAGATTATGACAACGCAATCAACATCATTGCGGAAAAGTGTTTAGCGTCGTAGCAAAGGGTAGAGATTCACTCAGTGTTTTTTATGATTCGCGGTATAAACCGGCATCGCCACACTGGAATCCTTAGCATCGCTTAAGTCATTCGTCCTGATGCTATGATTTCTGACATCCTCCAGTGCGCGTTGGCAGGCGACTCTCCGATAAACTTCCTCTTCAGCTTCCGCCATAGATTCGAGCTTAGTGATGAGAGCTGCGGAGGATACAGTGACAGCATCCTCTAAGAGTGCAAGAAGCGCCTCACCTATCATTCTATCTTTCATCTGTTCATCGTAACTGCTGGTCATTTAATTCTCTGTGTCGTCATTTAAATTAATCATTAGATATATTTAACATTGGTATTGTTATATCGAGAAAATCAACGGGCGTCTGTCAGGTTAAGAGAAAACAATTGTTTTGTAAAACCGAATCTATATCGGCAGCCTCCTTTTCCCTGGCCTGACTATTAACGCTCATAAAATAAGCTTTATATTTTAGCAAAATATCTTTGTTTACAGTTTATAACAGTGCCTTTTATTCCGCTGACTACACTGGATTCGTGTTGCTTGCACTTTATTAACTTAAAAAAGGAATAAATCCAGTGCGTAAACTTTCTCTCATTGTATTAACTGCGGGCGTGCTGCTATCGGTAACGTCGCAGGTAGAAGCTAAAGGATGCATTAAAGGTGCAGTTGTCGGCGGCGTTGCGGGTCACGTGGCCCATCACGGTGTTGCTGGCGCGGCGGCGGGTTGTGCGGTGGGGCATCATATGGCTAACAAAAAGCAGAAAGAGGCTGACAGCAAACAGCAGCAAACCAAGTAATAACGCGAGCCGCCTGAGAGATAACAGGCGGCTTATTTCACAAGTTATAAACGCTTTTGCGAATCGGCATCAAACAACATCGCGCGATCAGCATCAATCGTTACTGACAAAATATCCCCTGCCTGCGCACCAGAACGTTGCGTGGTGAACAGCATGATGTCATGCCCCAACAACGACCCATGAATCAGCTCGGATAATCCGGTTGGCTCCACCAACGACACCTCCAGCGGCAGCACATTGCGTGCGCCCGGTTCGGCAATTGTCACGTTCTCGGGTCGAATACCATAAATAACGTCTCGCCCGACCGGGTGATCCACCCAGCGCCCATTCAGTGGCAGTTGCGCGCTATCGCCGATACGCACACTGTCAGCAGTCATTACGCCATTAATGAAATTCATTGAGGGCGAGCCAATAAAGCTGGCAACAAACTTGTTAGCCGGCGTGTCATATAACTCCAACGGCGTACCGACCTGCTGAATCACGCCGTTGTTCAGCACCACAATACGGTCAGCGAGCGTCATGGCTTCAACCTGATCGTGCGTCACGTAAACAATGGTGTTGTTCATCTGCTGATGTAGCTTCTTGATTTCGACGCGCATCTGACCACGCAACTGCGCATCGAGATTTGAGAGCGGTTCATCAAACAGAAACACCTGCGGCTGACGCACGATGGCGCGCCCCATCGCTACGCGCTGGCGTTGGCCGCCAGATAACTCTTTTGGACGGCGATCGAGTAAATGCGTCAGACTAAGAATCTCTGCCGCGCGCCTGACCTTCTCTTCAATTTCTGCGCGCGGGCGTTTCTGAATTTCCAGACTGAAGCCCATATTGCGCGCCACCGTCAAATGCGGATAAAGCGCATAACTTTGGAACACCATCGAGATATCGCGATCTTTGGGTGCCACATCGTTCATCAACTGATTACCGATACGAATATCGCCGTCGCTCGCCAACTCCAGCCCGGCGATGGTGCGTAACAGCGTCGATTTTCCGCAGCCAGATGGGCCAACCAGCACCACGAACTCACCATCTTTAATGGTGAGATTAATATCGCGCAGCACCTCAACGTTGCCATAGCGCTTATCGATCTGTTTAAGCGTGATTTCAGCCATAATCTACCCCTTAACCGCACCGGCGGTGAGTCCCTGAACCAGATAGCGTTGAATAAAGGCGAAGAACAGACTGGCAGGAATCAGCGCCAGCACCACCGCCGCCATCATTTCTCCCCATGAAACGGCAAACTTCGACACGAAGCTGAGCAGCCCAACCGGGAAGGTCATCACCTCATTTTTGTTGATTAGCATGAGTGAGAACAGCAGCTCGCTCCACGCAGCGGTAAAGACAAACCCCAGCGTGGCCGCCATACCCGGCAAGGTCAGCGGCATCAGCACACGATACAACGCCTGAAAACGCGTGCAGCCTTCCAGCATCGCCGATTCCTCCAGATCTTTAGGTATGGCATCAAAAAAGGATTGCATCAGAAACGTCGCAAACGGCACGTTGAACGCGGTGTAGATAAGAATCAGCCCGATCAAGCTATTGGTCAGGCCCAGCGGCGCCATCACCTTGTAAATCGGGGCGATAATCATCACCAGTGGGAACATCTGCGTGAACAGCAGCAGCCCGGCGATCAGCACTTTGCCGCGAAACTGGAAGCGCGAAAAGGCATAGCCAGCTGCAGCGGCAATCAGCGTGGTGATAAACGCGGTACTAAACGAAACGATAAGACTGTTGGTAAAAAACGTCGGGAAATCACTGTCGATCAGCACTTTTTTGAAATGACCGAACGTCACTCCGCTCGGCAACAGCGTGACGCCCTGGCTAAACAGGAGGTGGTCCGGCGTCAGCGAAATTTTGATGATCCAGTAGAGCGGAAACAGGGCGAACACCAGATACGCCGCAATACTTAGACGATGGCCAATCAGCGGTAACAGTCGCATAGTCGCTTCCTATTTCAGCAGCTGATGGCGAATGCGCAGTAACACCAGCGCATAGCAAGTCATCAGCAGTAACAGAAACACCGCCATCGCCGAGGCATAGCCAAAGTCGAGCTTGCGATAAGCGGTGGTGAAGATGTAGCTGGAGAGAATGGAGGTCGATCCCGCCGGCCCGCCATCGGTCATCACCACAATCAAATCGGCAAAATTGGCGATCCAGATGGTACGCAGCATCACGGTGATGGCGATCATCGGCGCCAGAAACGGCAGCGTGACGCGGCGAAATTGCTGCCAACCGCTGGCACCGTCAATCGAGGCTGCTTCGTACAGATCTTTGGGAATCGACTGCAGCGCCGCCAGTAGCGTGATGGCAAAGAACGGAATACCAAACCACACGTTGGCGATCACCGGTCCCCACATCGCCAGCTGCGGATCGGACAGAATATTGTACGGCTCACTCAGCACGCCCAGGTCGCTTAGCCACTGTGGCAGCGGCCCCACCACCGGATTGAACAACCATGACCAGGTCAACCCAGAGAGAAACGCGGGAACTGCCCACGGCAAGAACACCAGCGCCTGCACCCAGCGGCGAAAGCGAAATTCGCGGTTGAGCAGCAGCGCCAGTGCCAGACCGAAGAAGAACTGCAGCAACAGCGAGCTGAGCGTCCAGTTAAGCGTGTGCCCCAGCGCTTTAAAAAAGCGCCGATCGTCAAACATTTCCGTAAAATTGTCCCAGCCTACCCAACCGGTTTCCATCGGATTCAGTAGGTTGATGCTCTGAAACGCATAAGAAATGCCGATCGCCATCGGCACAAAAATGAACAAGGCGATCAGCAACAGGCCAGGCGACAAGTACCACCACGGTTCAGCCAGCCGAGACCAGCGCAAACGGCGGGCACGCGAGGTGCTATTGGGCAGAGAAGCATCAAGCATCATAGGTAAACTCCCGGTTGTTCAACGTTACTGCGTGGCAAGCCAGGCTTTCTGCTCTTTGCTGAGATATTTCGCCCAATCTTTCACCATGTTTTCGGTATCGTTCTCGCCCAGCAAGGTTTCCTGGCTGCTCTCTTTCACAATGACCGAGTTAAAGTAGCCCCAGCCTTTCAGATGGGTGGGCATTGTGAGCGGCACATAGTTAGGATCGTTCAGCTCTTTGAACCAGCCCGCGAACTGCGGCGTCTGGTAGAACGGGTCCTGCTCTGCACCTTTGTAAATCGGCAGCGTGCCAACGAATTTTGACCATGTGAGGTTGTTGGTTTTGTCACTGAGGAAGGTAATCAGCGGCCAGGCAAGATCCTTCTGTTTGCCCTGCTTGAACATCGACCAGCCCGTGTAACCAATGGTCGGGAAAGCTTTGCCAGAAGGACCGACCGGCATTGGCGCCACGGCAAAATCATCGGCCGCCATGCTGTTTTTGATGGCGATCAGCGCATCTGGATCCTGATCAAGCATCGCGCATTTACCCGAATAGAAGCCCGAGACGATCTCATTGAAGCCCCAGTTGACGCTGTCTTTCGAGGCGCCGCCTTGCTGGTACATATCCACCAACAGCTGCGCACCCTTTATTGCGCCCGGCTCGGTCAGCGTGCTGTTACCTTGTTTGTCAAAGAACTCGGGTGAACCGTTCATCGCCGCCATAAACATCATCCAGGCGTTGGTGCCACCCACGCCACCGCGCATGCAGTAACCGCTGATGCCATTGCCTAACTTACTGATGCGTTGCGCATCGCTGGCAAACTCCTCCATGGTTTTGGGCGGTTCATTTAAACCGGCCTGCTGGAACAGCTTTTTATTCCAGAACAGCGCACGCAGATAAAAACCGTACGGCACCATGGTGGCTTTGCCGTTGGCAGCACGCGCCATGGCCAGCGTTTTATCCGTGAGCTGAGGCGTGGCGTCCCAACTTTTCAGGCGCGGTTCGAGGTCTTCCAGCATGTTATTGCTGGCATACAATCCTTGCCAGGTATCCGGCATCTCCACGACATCTGGCACCTGACCGCTTTGCAACATGGTGCCGAGCTTTTCAAATGCCTGTCCCCACGGTAGGGAAATCAGTTCAATCTCCGTGCCGGGATGCTGCGTTTTATATTCATCGAGCATTTTTTGCAGCAGCGCGGTACGCGGCGGGCTGGTAATCACTTCAACCACGGTAAGTTTGGCGGCGAGACTGCTCATGGCCGCACTTAAACCTACGGCTAATACGAGTGTTTTCAGAGCAAAACGTTGAGTCATGACGGTTCTCCGGTAAGTGATTACGCGCGATTGGCGCTGGCAAGGGCTTGCTGCAAATCGGCCCACAAATCGTTGGTCTCTTCGAGGCCCACCGAGATGCGGATCAGGCGCGGTGAGACGCCGAAATCCACCGCCGAGTTAAATTCACTGGCCTGGTTGATGACAGAAATCGCCGGCATGACCAAACTTTCAAATCCCCCCCAACTCACGCCCATGTGGAATAACTCAAGCGCGTTACACAACTGTGGAATATCCACCTGCTCCGCCACTTCAAAAGCAAACAGACCGCTATAGCCGCGCAAGGTGGACCACGACTGGGGCTTTAGCCCCGGATGACACACGTCCGTCACCAGCGGATGTTCCACCAGTTTTTCCGCAATAGTGAGCGCACTCTGGTGATGCTGTTTCATGCGCAGCGGCAGCGTGCGCAGGCCGCGCATCAGCAGTGAGGCTTCATGCGCCGAGAGTTTGCCGCCAAGATAAGGACTGATGTAACGGGTAATGTTGTTGATGTGCTGCTGGCTAGCGATCACCAAACCGGCCACCACATCGCTGTGACCGCTGATGTATTTCGACGCCGAGTGCACCACGATATCGATGCCACACAGCAGCGGCTGCTGGAAAATCGGTGAGGCCCAGCTGTTATCGATGATGCTGATGACGCCCGCTTCGCGTGCCATCGCAGCGAGTTTATTCAGATTCTGTTCACTCATTACCCAACTGGAGGGACTTTCCAGATACAGCAGACTGGCATCCATTAAGGCCGCACGCATCGCACCTTCGTCATCACCGTCCACGAACTCTGTAACGATGCCAAAGCGCTGGCAGAAGCCACGCAGGAAGCGGTAGGTGTCGGGATATACGTGATTGACACACACCACTTTTTTGCCCGGTGCCACCACGCTAAGGATCGCATTGCTGATCGCCGCCATGCCGCTGCCAAACGCCAGGCAGGCTTCGCCCCCCTCCAGCGCCGCCATTTTGTCCTGCAGCGCTTTTACCGTTGGGTTATCGACGCGCGAATAGAGCGGCTGATCGCTCTCACCGCGAAAGCGCGCGATCATGCTGTCGTAATCGCTAAACGTAAACAGTGAAGATTGATAAATCGGCGTAGTGACCGCGCCTTTTTCATGGCGTTCGTCATGCGTGAGCAGCGTTTGTTGCGGAATCGGCTTATCGTTTGGCATTAATTACATCCCTCATGTCGCGTTCGGTGATATCGAGTATTTGATGGCAGATGGCGCGCGCCGCTATGCAATCGCGTTGGCATATAGCGTTGAATAATTCACGGTGCAGCGGGAAAGAGTCAGAAAACAGCGCCTGTTCCGGCGGTGATTCGAAAAATGCATGAAATGAGTCGTAGATGCCGTTGAGCATTTGCAGCAGCAGAGGGTTACCGGCGGCGCGATAGATACTGGCATGAAATGCCCAGTCTTCCGCCCCGGCAGAACCAATCGCCAGATGCACTTTTTCCATCTCTTCGAGACGTTGCTCGATTTCGATCAGATCCGCAGCTGTGGCGCGCTGTGCCGCCAGCACGCAGGATTCAGATTCAATAATGCGGCGCACTTCCAGCGCGTGGAGCATGTTGGCAGAGTCGTTTTTGAAGCGCAGCGACAAGAAACTGTCATTGACGTCCACTTCCGCCTGCAAAAAGGTGCCGCTGCCCTTTTTACGCAGAATAATGCCTAGCGCTTCCCAGCGTTTGAGCGCTTCACGCACCGTATTACGGCTAACGCCAAGCTTTTCCGCCAGCACACGTTCTGGTGGCAAGCGGCTGCCAGGCTGCGCACCCGACTGCGCCATATAACGTGTCAACGCATCGAGAATCAGCGTATCGCTGCGCGGCGTGGAAATAGGATGAAGCTCAGCCGGTATCTGCATAGCATTGCCTTAATTGGTCCAACATCTCTACCAATTGATTAGCAACGCGCATGCCAGGTTATTAATACGCTGAATTGAATGAATTTTATACGGTGTGATAAGCGGATGTTATGCGTTTTACTGGTGCAAACAGGGGGATTTTGCACCAGATGAGGACGGGAAAGGGATGGCTTTGGTCTTCAGCAGTTTTAGCCCCCGATAAGATAGGCGCTATTATTTATTCAAATCTTGCCAGCGCTAATAAATCCGAAGCGCTGGCTGTCGGGGCTGTTATTTCATTTGGCAACCGGCGTTGTTCAATGGGCTTGTTGTATTCGGCGCAAAAGGTGCCCAGCTCAACGTAGTGACGATCGTCACGATAACAGCCGCATATTCCCTAGCGGCGCGAGTTATCGCGCAATGAATTGCGCCGCTACGATGCCTGCACATTGTTAAAATACTAAGCGATGCGCTTTGCCTGGATATTCAGCAATCTCGCAATGTTCTCAATCACCTCGCCAAGATGGCCGCGACCAATCGCGCAGTGATGTGCTGGTCCACCTTCACACCATGATTTAGTGAAGTCCCGCGCGCTGAGGGCAAAGCGATAATTACTGTTGGTATTACCGATATCCAGTGTTTCACCCGCTACAGCCTGGCCTTCCGCATATTGCAGCGTGATGCTGCTATCGCGATGCTCAACCACCGATAAAAAGGTCACCGGACCGTTAGCAACATTCATCTGAATGGAAACCCCTTTCCCGGGTTTGCCGTGATAGACCGGTAAAGGCACCAGCCGAACTTTTGCCGTGGACATTGCAGGATGAGCCGGTCCGTCATGTCCCCACTGCACGGTTTCGTCTCTAAAGTTGATGCCATAAGGTTCTGAAAAAGATCCGCCCGCATGCAGAAGGCTCAAGATCTTCATCGCAATGACATTTTTAATTTCACACTCACCGGCAACGGGAATGCCCCGGTTCGTCAGCAAGGTATTACCGGCGATGACGGAAGTGACGATATTTTCATGATCGGAACCAGGCGCGCCTTCATAATAATAAGCCAGCGCACGCAGCTTATGGCGTTCGACCAACTTATCGGGTGCAATTGCTGTGCGTAATGCGCGTTGGATTTCAGTCTCTTCGCAGGTGTGATCAACCTCCAGCACGCTGAACAGCTCATCCCTTTTTGCCCGGTATTCGCTTTCTTCATGCTGACAGGCGAGCGCCACTAACTCACAAAATTCCACTATTTTGAAGCGTACGCCAAAGCCCCCAGAAAGATTGGTGATATCTGAATACACATCATACATGCCGTTATAGTAGTGACCTGCAATACCAATGTGCGTCTGTTTGAGTGCCCGAACCACATACGCCGCGTTAAGCCAATTGGCTATTTGCCGCCATGCCACATCGTCATCCAGATAACCCACAACCAGTTCATGTTGAATGCCGATTCGCTGAAATACATTAACCAATTCTGGCGCGGTACATGCCTGGCAATGCGCCAACCATTGGCCAGTGCGAGCGGCGCGATCGGTCAGTGCGTTGATTTCCCGACAAGGCACCAACATTTCAGGTTGTAGCGCTAAAATCAAAACGGGCTTATTCAGATTCTGCACCAGAGGAAGAACGGTGGAACTTAGGGCATAGGTCGTGATGTATAAGACCAGGACGTCAACACTCTCTGCAGCAAACAACTGCGTCGCTTGCTCAATTTTCTCACTGTTATCGATCAGCCCCGCATCCACGACGTCATTACCGTGCGTGCTTAATCGCTCGGCGACCACAGCAAGATACTGCTCAAGTTGTGCTTTGAGCCCAGCAAACTGTGGCCAGTAGGTTTCAAGACCGATGCCAAAAAGTCCGACTTTGATGTTGTCCACAACCATTCTTCGCACTGGAAAGAGAAGCTTTCTATTGTGCGAATTTTTGCTGGGGAAACCTGTGTCATGCAGACAGCAACAATCAATTTATGGCAGGAGGTCAATAATTAGCTTGTACTGGCTCGCAGATTTAAATTTCGCGCTTATCGACTACCAATGATTACTGTTACGCAAAAAATCCGCATGGGCCGGCAAAATTTCCAGATCGTTTTTTTTGCTGAGTGCCTGAGAAGTCATATTGCGGGATAACGGCTTCATCTCGCGCACTTTCATTTCGCGATTAACTTTAGGTAACCACTCTTGAAACTGGTTAGCATAAGAATCCGCTAAATTTTTATCATGGGTACGCCCCACAAAAAGTTTACTTTTAGCCAGCCGGGAAATGTCAGTGGCATATATCTCAAAGTGTTCTCCGCACTGTTCAATTTCAATAGCGGTGAAATGCATATTAGGCCAGAAACTTACTTTTGCTGAAAAATTGCTGTAATTCATAAAATATCACTTATTATTGGAATTTAACTGTTTGCCAGGTTCGCCCTGGTCGGTCCAGTTATTATAACGCATTAAGCATGGTAGTAGACTGTCAGATAAACCCTGAACTCTAAAATCAAAAAAGAGGTTTATATCAACAGCCCTATTTATTGCTATTTTTCTTAACTTAAAAAGCTTTCATCATCCGGCGTTTTTCCTACCACAATTTGAAGCGTATTACGCAGGCAATCCTGGAAAGCGGCATCATTTGTGCACTCCAGTTCGGCAAGCAGATAAGCGATAATGCTCTTATTAGTAACAGTTTTTTTGTCAGCTATGATAGTGGTGATGATGGAACCCAAGATCTCAGCTTCCGATCGTAGCTGAACAGAACCACAATTGAAGTAGGTTATGAAGTCAGTGTTAATATTAATTTTTTGCATACGTTTCCCCTGGCGACTGCAGCGCCAGCATTTTATTTAGTGATAAAAATCTTAATGGAATGGTCTGAAAATCAAGACAACTAAAAAGTTAACGAGTCTGATTGATTTTGCTATGAGGGGAATAATCTTAATTTTAGAGAAAATTTCTATCAAGAGAGCCTGCTGAAGTTAACAATTGAACGCGTGGGTTTCAGGGTGGGAAGTTATCTTGTCACCGCTTGACGATGAAAATATACAAACACCGAATAAGAGTACAGAATTTTCTTTTCATAAAAACGCTGTTAATTTAAGCAGTTAAAATAAAGTCAACCTTAACAGACAGTTGCGTGATAGTTAGGTACCTAAGAGAATTGTAAATTAGTCATAAGGTATGATTAATATCCTATTCAAGCTGGGTATAACCTGCTCCTGATGCTGGATATTTAAAGAGAAAAATCTCATTGGGCGACGGTAATATTAACGAAGCGGTAAAATACCACGTTATTAGCCCGGTCTAACATTCACATATTAAAAAAAGCCGGTAATCGTGCGCAGTACAAAGTAGATGGACCGCATAAATCAGGCTGTAATCTGGCCCCGCTGCCGGAAGCAAAAAACGCCAGACGCGACAGCATTTTATACGCGCTGGAGCGGCGGGAGTCAGAACGCACTGCTATTTAAGCAAGTCAATTTACGCTTAACATTTGCAAAAGTAAAACGATCGGTTTACTTTTTAAGAATGAAAAAGAAACTCGACATCATCTCTGCCGCTGAACGGCTGTTTTATCTCAACGGCTTTCATGCCGTTAGCACCGATCGCATTTGCAGCGAGGCGAACGTCTCGACGCGAACAATGTATCGTTATTTCCCCTCACGTGAAGCGCTAACGGCGGCGGTGCTGGCTGCGCGTCAGGAGCGTTTTTTTGCCGCATTATCGCCCCCAGAGCAGCCGCAAGCCGTAAGCCACATGTTCGATGCAATGGCCGATTGGATGCAGCAATACGGCAACAATGGCTGTCTGTTTTTGAAGGCGTGGGGAGAATACGTCGGGCAAGATGCCGCGTTGGCTCAACAGGCGCTGGCATATCGCCACAATATGCGTGATTACATTGCTCGCTCAATTTATCACGCGCTCGGCAGGCAGCATGTGGCGCTGGCGGATGCCATTTGGCTGCTGTTTGAAGGCGTTCTTACCTCAGCCTTGATCATTGGGGCGGTGAATGCATGCGATGCAGGTAAGGCCGCCGCGCTGCAGCTTATCGCCCTCAGTGAAAAGACATGAACGGCACAGCGCTGGGCATCACCGGCTTTTCGCTTATCGCTGTCACTTACGGCATGGCGCGTTTCGCCTGGGGCCTGATGATGCCGGACGTAATGCACGCGATACCCTTTACACCGCGCGTTTCCGGGATGCTGTCAGCCTGCAGTTTTGCTGCTTACTGCGTAGCAGTATTGATTGCGCCGATGATGAGCGCCCGCGCCGGCCCACGTCTTCTCGCTGCGGTCGCCGCACTGTGTGCAGCATTGGGGTTAGTGATTATCGCGATTGCTGTCTCACCCTTGATGCTGGCTGTGGGATTATTTATCGCCGGGATGAGTGCGGGTCTCGCCTCACCTGCTTTAGCGAGTGCCGTCAGCCAGCGCATTGATGCTAAGCAGCAGCCACAAATGAACACCGTTATCAATGCCGGAACCAGCATGGGAATTATGCTGTCAGTGCCAATGTTGTTCTGGCTGCCTGGCGGCTGGCGCGTCTCCTGTGCCGTTTTCGCCGCGCTAGCGATAATCTGCCTTGTGCCGATTTGGCGCCAGCTTCCCAACCAGCGTGAACACGCCGAGCCTACTTCATGGTCAAGACGCCTGCGTCAACGCGCATTGCAGCGACTTATCCTCATTGCATTGATCAGCGGCATCGCCAGTGCCGCATGGTGGAGCTTCGGGCCGGCGTTGCTACATCACATTGCCGTCAGCGACCGCGTTGTTAACCTGCTGTGGTTGATCGGTGGCGCAGCAGGCATCGTCGGCGCATTGACCGGCCCAATGGCGAAATGGATGGGGATGAACTGGGTTTATCGGCTGTCTCAGTGCTGTCTGGCCCTGCCTTTATTGCTGCTGGCAATTAGCCACCATTACTCAATATGGCTGTTTCCGGCTATAGCGTTAGGCGGCGCGGCTTACGTGACACTCTCAGGCGTGTTGCTGGTATGGGGCGCAGAAGCCACGCAAAATGCCCCTGCCATCGGCGTAGGCATTCTGTTTTTCATGTTGGCGGCGGGTCAGATGCTGGGGTCGCTGCTGTTTGGTCAACTCTATGCTCAGGCAGGCGCGCCAACCGCATTAATGCTGTTTGCCGCTCTGCCGTTGCTGATGCTGTTTGTTATTCGTCGTTAAACGGATCTTTCGTGTCGTCTTCACTGTCATCGCGCGTTCTGGGGATCTCACCGTGTTCGCTGGGATTATCTTTGGCAGGATGCTTTTCGTCGTTCACGTCGCGTTTATCTTTCGGATGGTTAGTCATCTGAAGCTCCTTAGTTGATCACCTATAAAGTGTAGATGATCTCCCGCATTAAACGGGATTGGGGCGATGAATCCGCCCCACATGCTTACTGCAACGCCTTAAGTATGTGCATCGCAGTTTTGACCCGCTCGGTATTCGGATAGTTTTTATTCGCCAGCATCACAATGCCGATCTGTTCTTCGGGGATAAAAGCGACATACGCCCCGAATCCGCCTGTTGCACCCGTTTTATGTACCCAGGAAGCGGTTATCCGAGGATGGGATTTCGCATCCCGCACGGGCTGTGGGCCAAGTGCCACTTTGTTATCAGCGCCCTTAGCGGCCAAGTCTGCCTGAGCGGGCCAATCCAGCATTTCCCAACCCAGCCCCTGATATAACGCATCGGTGCGATAGAAACGTGTTTGCGCTAAATTCAGCGCCTGCTGCAACGTCTTATCGTTAACCTGCTGCGGATCCATATTGACCTGCATCCAGCGCGCCATATCTTTAATCGACGACTTCACGCCATAGGCTTCGGCATCCAGCATGCCCGGTGAGACACGTACCGGCTTGCCCTCGCGATAACCCCATGCGTAAGCCTCTTTCGCTGCGTCAGGCACGGTAATAAAAGTGTTTTTCAACTGCAACGGCGTAAATACGCGTTGTTGCATCGCTTGCTCAAATGTCAGCCCGCTGGGTTTCACCGCCAGCCAACCAAATAAGCCGATGCTGCTATTAGCATACTGACGTGTTTTACCTGGCGCCCACTGCGGTTGCCATTGTTGATAAAAGTTCGCCAGCGCATGTTCATCAGTCACGGCATCTGGCACCTGCAGCGGCAATCCGCCGGCAGTATAGGTAGCCAGTTGCTGCAGCGTAATGTCGCGCCACTGCGGCGTAGTCAGCGCGGGCCAATATTTGCTGGCAGGATCGCTCAGCGCAATTTCGCCTTTGGTCACCGCGACGCCACCTAACACACCGGTGAAGGTTTTACTCACCGAACCCAATTCAAACAGCGTCTCTTCTGTTATAGGACGATGTTGTTTAACGTCAGCCATGCCCCAGGTGAAATAGTAAGGCTTACCTTTAACGACCACCGCGACGGCCATACCGGGGATCGCTTGCTGCTGCATCAGGGGTTTAATTGCCTGGTCCACCGCCGTTTCAACATCAGGTACCGCGGCAACCGCTACAGAGCATACCGATGTCAGTGCCGCCGCTATCCATATTTGAGAAATCAATTTCACTGTTATTAACCTTCCGGGTTGTTGTTTCGCGGGCAGTTTGCCCAATTTGACAGGCGGCAACAAACTGTTAATTTTAGCGTCAGATAATAGAAAATCTTACAGGTCTTCGCATGACTCGCCCTTACATACCGCTTAACGCGCTCAGAGCCTTTGAAGCTGCCGCACGTCATCTAAGTTTTACTAATGCTGCCATTGAATTGCATGTCACTCATGCGGCCGTCAGCCAGCAGGTGAAATCACTGGAGCAGCAGCTCGGCTGCCCACTGTTTGTGCGGGTATCGCGCGGATTGATGTTGACCACGGAAGGCGAAAGTCTGTTGCCGGTGTTAAACGACTCTTTTGATCGTATTGCCGATACGCTGGATCGTTTCTCGTCCGGCCAGATGCGCGAGAAATTAAAAGTCGGCGTGGTGGGAAGCTTTGCCACCGGTTTGCTGTTGCCGCGTCTGGATGATTTTAACCGTCGCCATCCGCACATTGAGCTGCAACTCTCCACCCACAATAATCGCGTCGATCCCGCCGCTGAGGGCCACGATTATACTATTCGCTTTGGCAGCGGCGCCTGGCATGGCACCGAGGCACAGATTATTTGTCCTGCCCCGCTATCGCCGCTGTGTCATCCCGCCATCGCCCGGCAGTTACAGCAGCCTGCTGACGTGCACAAATTCACCTTGCTGCGCTCTTTTCGCCGTGACGAGTGGAGCCATTGGCTGCAAAGCATCAACGAACATCCACCCTCGCCTGCGCATCCAGTGATGATCTTCGACTCGTCACTGACGATGATTGAAGCGGCATTACTGGGGGCAGGCATTGCGTTAGCACCGGCAAGAATTTTCACTCACCTGCTGCAAAGCGAGAAGCTGGTGCGCCCGTTCGTCGCAGAAATTGATCTGGGCGGCTACTGGTTAACGCGTTTGCAATCACGAGCGGAAAGCACCGCGATGACGGCGTTTTCCCATTGGCTGGCCGAGCAGTTCTAAACCTTACTGCGAATCGTAACGTACCGGCGTGATCGATTGTTTATCCACATTTTTACCTAACGTCTTCACAGCTGATTGCATCGGACAGAGCGTCCCGACATCCGTGATGCGACAGTCAGCTTGACGCCACTCTGCGCGCAACAGCGGATGCGCCTGATTCACCGCTTGCAGCGTGCGCAAATCATCAAGACTTTGCGCCTGGAAATAGATGTGCAGGAAACGTTCGCCACTTTGGCTATCACGCCAGCGTTCAAATACCAAACTGCTGCCCGGCGGGATGTTGCCGCGCGTATAACCAGAAAGTGTCCAGGTAAAATCCATTAATCTGCGAACCATGGCAATGTTGGTGTCATGTGCCACCAGCAGCAGCCAGCGCGGATCTGGCATCGTATCGGCGATGGGATTTACACCTTGCTCAACGCCCTGCAACATCGCGTTCAGCAAAATGGAACCGCGCTTTTGTGCGGTATAGCGCACGTCATTGCTCAGGTCGTAATTAGCGGTCAGTAGCGGTAACACGGCCGTGATTTGCGCCGATGAGCTGATATTGCCCCAGGCAAGTTGGCTCAGTGGCAGATTTTCGTTCCAACCCAAGCGCAGCGTTTCGACCATGTTTGCCAACACGCTTAAGCCCTCAACGTAGGCTTTACCCATTTTGCTTTGCTTGATTTGCCAGGGTTTGTCAAAGAACGTGCAATCTGCATCTTTGCTGCATACGGCCGTTTTCAGTGCCTGCACGGCGGGTTGCAGCGCCTGTTGACGCGCAGCAAGATCTCCGGCCTCTTGCTGCACCGCGTTCAGTTGCTTAAGCGGATCGGTGTGGGTTGCGGGGAACGCTTCGGTCTGGAAAAGCGGATCGTTCTCACCTTCAACACGATGAATGGCTACTCCACAGCCCGGAAATGCGCCATCCACCAATGCTTGTGCTGTGGCACGCGTGCGCTGCAGCGGACTGGCACGCACATAGACATCCTGCGGTTGCGGACAGCCAGAAGTGAGTAAACCTAACCGCCGATAGTGTTCGCCTTGCCAGCGCCCTTTATTGGCCACTGCAGCATAACCGTGACCGGTTAGCTCGCCATCTGCGGTGGTCCATGCTGTCCAGGCTCGATGTGTGGCTGCCTCAATATCTTTGCGATTACCCGCCGTGGGCGGACGAATACCGTGGCGGCTCAGCTCGACAACTTTTTCCAGCTGATAATGTGCTGCTGCGTGAACGGGTGTCGCGCTTAACCACAGTGCGCCGGCAATAAACCAGCGAGCAGCAACCCGATATCGGTAAGACAGCTTCACGCTGAACTTTTTATGTAATGCAGCGATGACCAAATCCTCTCTTTCTTTAGCAGTACCACTAGCTTAATACCTGGTTTGCAATTCGTTCGGCTTTCATCCGCATTGTCGAGCCCGCAACAACAAAAGCGGTCCTGCACTTTATTTAAGCGTGGCGCTAGCAACGGTGCCATCGGCGTTAAATGTCATCAATACATGCAACGCTGAATTGTCAGTCATCTTGAAATAGTCACCGTCATTTTCGCGCATGAATCCCCGTTCCACCAATGCCGCAAAAGCGCTCGCTTTAGGCTGTGCCACAACACGTGATCGAAGAAAGGAAGCCATGTCATTTCTCCCTGTCTCATTCTTAGACCCATCGGCTGCGGGACGATGGGCCTCGTTTTGCGCTTTGGTTTTATGAATGTCGCACCAGGTGGCTTCGTTTTG
Organism: Pantoea sp. X-Soil-ISGK-421; assembly: GCF_059730785.1. NCBI lineage: Bacteria > Pseudomonadati > Pseudomonadota > Gammaproteobacteria > Enterobacterales > Erwiniaceae > Pantoea > Pantoea sp. X-Soil-ISGK-421. The sequence continues at coordinate 465,587 of NZ_AP035980.1, forward strand.
CATGTCACATCCCGAGCGCTCAAGCGCAGCGCGATGCGCAGCACTGATCGCGTTTGCCGGGTTGACCGCAACGATCGCCATAGCAAGAATCGTGTACTGCAACAGTTTTTTCGTCATAGCAATATCCTCAACGCTGGTTTGGACTTACATTTCTTTACGAAGCGCAGGGTAAGTTTCTCAAACAAGTCATGTGTTGATCTGTGTCAGATTGTAGAGTGAGTTTTTTTAAGAGATATAAGAATCTGTCAGTTAAGGCATTTCTTATTCTTAGGATTATTCGGGGAAATAAACAACCGACAAGGCGTTTTTATCAAATGTGGGCAGCATTCAATCGTTGAAGTGGGACATGCGCTGATTTTTTCAGCCCGCAGGTTGGGCCTGTGGTGCTGAAAAAATTTGTCAATTTCGGTTCAGGGTTAGCGGGTAACCTCTTATGCTGACAACTATTCCTGCTCTTCAGCAATCAGCGTCAGTTTTTCATCAGTGGCTTTTTCTTCTTCAAGCGTTTCACCCAGTAATTTTGCGGCGTCCTGATAATCAAGCTTCAGCGCTAAGGCACGCAAGGTACCGTAAGTGGCAATTTCATAGTGTTCAACTTTTTGCGCGGCACCAATCAATCCTGCGTCTCTAACCGGACCTTCTTCAACTTCATCGATAATTTCCTGCGCCTCTTCCGCCAGCCCTTCAAGCGCATGGCATTTCATGCGTTTGATCTGCACACCTTCGGTAAGCTCTACCAATTGATCGATACGTTCGATTTGTCCGCGCGTTTCTTCCAGATGCTGTTTAAAAGCCGCAACTAAATTTGGATCCGATGCTGCACGAATCATTTTCGGCAGCGCTTTAGTAATCTGCTTTTCTGCACTGTAAATATCAGATAAGTCATGCACAAAGAGATCCTGAAGGGTTTTAATCGTCATAATATTACCTTTATGTAGGTTATGAGAGGGGTAAGAAAGTGGGTGATAAAGAATTTAAAAACAACGGCACATAAGCCTGACTTAATCATGGTGGAGATTTATTTATTCACAAGCGAAGCCTGAAAAATAAACCCAGCGCACTATTTTATTTATTGCCAGACTTAATCAATCACCCCATGGAGATGAAAAGATGAAAAAAACCACCCAACCTGAACTGTGCTGCCAAATCATTCATGGTCGCACTTTATCCTCACTCAGTTTACTTTCACTGTACGAAGTGGCATTCACCAGCGGTAAATATGCGGTGATGCGACTTGATAAAGATCAATCGTTTCATGAAGGTGACGTTTTTAAGCGTATTAATGATGTTTGGTATTGTGATGGAAAATTAATACATCCACTCTCATTTCAGTTTGTCGATAAAGCTGAAGCGCAGCGTTTTTTTATTGAATTTGAGCAATGAATTTTACATTCATGTTCATGCAGGTGCTTGAAAAGGCATTATCTCATCCGCCTGCGCAGGTGGCAGTGACATCCAGAAACTCACATCCATACTCACCTGATATTCCGCATGCGATTCGAGAAAGATGTGTTCACCGCTGCGTGACTGACCACCATAAAGCCAGCCACCCTGCACCTCACCGTTTTCAAACTGCACAATGCACTCCTGCTTGTAGCCGGGATATTGTTCATTAATATCAATCCATTCAAGAATATGGCGCATGGCCTTACTCCTCAGCAATAAATAATGATTTACAGTGCGGACACAACATCGCCTGGCCACGCGCTTGTTTAAGGGACGATTGCGGGCAAAACTTTTTACACACTGGACACTGCGTTTTCACTTCCCGCCTCGATAAGTTTTCTAAAAATTGATTTAGCCAGCTCATGATTTATTTCCTTTTTCAGTTAACTCATTCTAACACACCTCATTTTTTTCACGCTCACTAACACTTGACAACTATGCTAAAGATACTCAAGCCCATCATTATGTTCAGTTAAATACTTTACATTTAACTTTTATTTTATAAACCAACCGTTAAATAGATTTGGCGCTATACTCAGAAAAGACCGCTATTTTCCCTCGCCCTTTCTATAACCATCAACTTTCCTGTTGATAGTTCTGAATCTTTATAATCCATTGGATTTTTTGTGACGCCATTATGAAAAATAAAATTCCCACCGGGACAATCATAAACAGCAGTGTGCTTCCAGTAACGGCGCGAAGCAGCGTTGAGTTTATGCATGAAAGTGGCATTTATCAGGCCAACCGGCCAGATGTCTTTTCTGAGCAACAAATGGAGAATTACGGAGCGCGATTAGCCAAAACGCATCATCTTTCTAGTGCTAAAAAAAGCTATAAATTATTGCAGCGACTGGCTGAAAATGAACAGGCACTAATAAAAAGTGCCGAAATATTAAGTACCGGCGATAAACGTAATCTAACACCGGCAGGTGAATGGCTGCTGGATAATTTTTATATTATCGAAGAGCAAATCCGCATGGTGCGCCATTTGTTGCCCACCAAATTTGGTCAGGGGTTGCCGGTACTAACCGAACCCGCCCACTGTCTGCGTATTCAGGCGATTGCGGATGAGATGATTAGCCATAGCGATGGCCGCTTAGAATCTGCGGTGCTAGCAACCTTTATTCACGCCTATCAGCGTGTTACCCCGCTGCTGATGGGCGAGCTTTGGGCGCTTCCTGCCATGTTACGCTTCGCGTTACTCGATAATCTTGCGCGCATTGCCCAAGGCGTTGCTGAGATCCATCAGGAACGCAGCGAGGCGGAAGCGTGGATTAATGAGATCGTTCATCACTCAGCGAAAGATGCCACCCGTGTGATTCAGGTCATTGCAGAAATGGCGCACAAAAACGATCAGCTTTCGGGTGCGTTTGTCGCTGAACTGGCGCGCAAACTGAATGGCCAGAATCACTCGCTGGCGCTGACGTGGGTGGAACAACATCTGCTGAACACCGGGCGTAACACTGCGGATGTGATTGAACAATTTAACCGGCATCTGGCACTGAGTCAGCTCTCTGTCAGCAACAGCATTGCCGGATTGCGTCAGCTTGGCGAAATCAACTGGCAGGAATTGGTGGAATCGCTAAGTCTGGTAGACCAGGTGCTGGCGCAGGATCCCACCGGCATCTATCCGCAGATGCACTTTGACAGCCGCGATCAATATCGGCATGTGGTTGAAGAGCTGGCTCGCAAGAGCGAATTCGATGAGCTGAACGTTGCCAATCAGGTGCTGGCATTGAGTCGTCAGGCTGAACTGCCGCCGCGCCAGCAGCATATTGGTTATTTTCTACTGGATAAAGGTCGCGCGCAGCTTGAGCAACAGCTGCAGCCGCGGCGTTCATGGCTGAATCAGGCGCGTCATCATCTCAGTCAAACGCCGCTGCTCTCCTGGCTGGGCAGCCTCACCTTGCTGACCACCGCCTTCAGCGCCGAAACCCTGTTTTTTACCCAACAAGCGGGCATGTCGGTGGTGCTGTGGCTGTTACTCATTCCGGCAGTGATTTTAATCAGCAGCCAGCTTGCCATGCAGTTACTTAGTGAAGTGACAACCCGCACCCGTCATCCGGTTCCGCTTCCGCGACTTGATTACGAGCTTGCGGTACCGGATGGCGATCGCACGCTGGTGGTGATCCCCTGTTTAATCAGCAGCAAACAAGGTACCGATACGTTGCTGCGTTCACTGGAAACCAGCTATCTCGGCAACGCGTTGGACAACATCACTTTTGCGTTACTGGCCGATTTCACTGACAGCGTGGCCGAACATCAGGTGGATGACGAGGAAATCATCAGTTATGCGGTGCTGAAAATTCAGGCGCTCAATCGACGCTACAGCAGCAAGTCGCATAAAGATGTGCTGTTTTCTCTGCTGCATCGCAATCGCATACATAATCCCTCTCAGGGCGTGTGGATGGGATATGAACGTAAACGCGGCAAACTGCGGGCGCTCAATCGCTGGCTACAGGGTGAAGAGGATATGTTTAACCTCATCGTCGGCGCCAGCCAGACGCAAATGCGCACGGTGAAATACGTCATTACCCTCGATACCGACACCATTCTGCCGCGCGAAACCGCGCATAAGCTGATTGGCATCATGGCGCATCCGCTCAATGCGCCCGTGTTTGATGACAGCCTGAACCGCGTGGTGGAAGGCTACGCCATTCTGCAGCCGCGACTGGCCGAAGAGATCCCGCCCTTTGGACAGGGCCGCTACGCCCGCCTTTCCAGCAGCGTGCCAGGCAACGACGCCTATTCATCCATATCCTCCGATATCTATCAGGATCTGTTTGGTGAAGGTTCGTTTGTCGGCAAAGGCATTTACGATGTGGCGGCGTTCACCCGTGCAACGCGCAATACTTGTCCGGAAAACCTGGTGCTTAGCCACGATCTGCTCGAAGGCTGTTATGCACGGTCCGGCGTGGTCAGCAATGTGGTGCTGTATGAACATTATCCGGATAATTATCTCAGCGATGTCGCGCGGCGTTTCCGCTGGGTGCGTGGCGACTGGCAACTATTGAACTGGCTAAAGTTAAGGGTGCGGCTTGAAGATGGTGGCTATCAGGCTAATCCGCTTAGCATGCTCTCGCGCTGGAAATTGTTCGACAACCTGCGTCGCAGCCTGGTGGCGCCAGCCCTCCTTTTGCTGCTCTTTCTCGCCTTCAGTTGGGTCGCGAATCCGCTCTTTTGGCTCGGCTGCATCACTCTGTTCCTGCTGTTACCCGGCGCGTTGGCGCTGAGCATGGAAGGCTTGCGCAAGAGTAAGAAACGCGCCTGGCAACATCATCTCAACATCTTGTACGCAGATGCTTTAACCCGCCTGTGCCGTGCTGGGCTAACGCTGGCGGCACTGCCGCACGAAAGTTACTGGTCGCTGAAAGCGATTGTTATCACGCTATGGCGGCTGAACGTGAGCGGACAGTTTCTTAACGAATGGAAAAGCGCTTCTGCGGGCAGTGCGTCGCCCACTCCCTCGTTACGCCATTTTTACCGGGCAATGTGGATAAATCCGACGGCGGGCGTTGCACTGTCACTTTTAACTGCGCTGTTTAATCCTGCATTGATTACCCTGGCTATGCCGGTCACGCTGCTATGGCTGATCACGCCGTGGCTGCTGTGGCAATTGAGTAAACCTGCACAATCGCGTCAGAAAAAGCTCTCCGCCGAGCAGCAGCAATTTTTGCGCCAGACTGCGCGCCACACCTGGGCGTGGTTTGATGATTTCGTCACCGCCGAGCATAACCACTTACCGCCGGACAACTTTCAGGAAGTGTTGCAGCCGGTGGTGGCACACCGCACCTCGCCAACCAATATCGGCCTGTCACTGCTGGCTAATTTAACCGCGTGGGATTTTGGCTACATCACGCAGAAACAGGTGATCACCCGTACGCTCGCCACGCTGGATAGCCTTGATCGCATGGAGCATTTCCGTGGACATCTCTACAACTGGTACGACACCTACACGCTGAAACCGTTAAATCCGCGCTATGTTTCCACCGTCGATAGCGGCAACCTTGCCGCGCACCTCGCTACGCTACAGTCGGGACTTGCGCAGTGGAAGCATCTGCCGGTGATCGCCTTACCGGCGATCATGGCCGGTCTGAATGACACCTTGTTGCTGGCGAAAGCGCAAATGGGCGCTGAGCGTCACGATCGCTGGGATGAGTTAGCCGAACAGTTTGCTGCGCTGCAGCAGGCCGCACCCGCCACGATCGCCGATCATCTCGCTTCACTGATCGCGCTGAGTGAAATTCTGCTGGCTCAGCTGAAGATGCCGCCGCTGCAGGTGAGATGGTTTGAGCTGTTTATCCACCAGCTCAGCGATTTCCAGCAGGAGTGGACACGCTATTTCAGCTGGATCACCCCGGATGATGTTCTGCCTGACGCTTTACCCTCCTTGCTGTGGCTGAGTGAGTTAACGATCCATCGCCCCGGCTTGCCTGCCCCGCTCGCGGCTTCTGTAATGTGGGCCGCGCGTGAACGCATGGCGACTTTGCTGGAGCTGGATGGACGTCTTGAGGATCACGCCAAAATGGACTTCCACTTTCTCTATGTGGAAAAAACGGCGCTGCTCAGCGTCGGTTACAACCTCGACAGCGGCGTGCTCGACAAAGGCAATTACGATCTCTTCCCGTCCGAAGTGCGCCTCACACACTATTACGCCATCTCCGCCAATCAGTTGCCGGTAAAAAGCTGGTTCGTGCTAGGCCGATTGTTCACCCAGTTGGATAACAAACCTGCGGTGATGTCGTGGAGCGGCTCGATGTTTGAATATCTGATGCCGCATCTGGTGATGCCGGTTTACCCGGATACGCTGCTGGAGAAAATGGCGCTCTCTGCGGTGAAGCAGCAGATTGCCTCCGGCGATGCCGCGCAGATTCCGTGGGGCGTCTCAGAATCCGCCTACGCCGCTTTCGATGACAGCCAAAACTATCAATATAAAGCCTTCGGAACGCCGGAGTTAGGGCTAAAGCGTGGGCTTAATGATGACCATGTGGTTGCGCCCTACGCCACGCTGTTAGCGTTGATGGTGCTGCCGCATCAGGCCACTGACAATCTGATGAGGCTAAAGAAAATGGGTGCCTGCGGCAAATACGGTTTTTACGAAGCGCTGGATTTCACCGCGCATCGGTTAGCGCGCGGTCAGCAATTTGTGGCGGTGAAAACCTACATGGCGCATCACCAGGGAATGGGTTTTCTGGCGATTTCGCATCTGCTGCATGAAGCCCCGATGGTCGCGCGGTTCATGGCCAGCGCACGCTTCCAGTCCTCTTACTTGCTGTTGCAGGAGCGCGTGCCGGATGACATTGAGCTTTATACGCCGCGTCGTCAATTTGTTGACACCAGCGAGATCAAGCCGCGTTCAGATACGCCAGAACTGCGCGAGTTCAGCGGTTCGGCGGCGCATCTGCCGCAGGTCCAGCTGCTATCGAATGCCAATTATCATGTCATGGTGACGCAATCCGGCACCGGTTATAGCCAGTGGAAAGGATTGGCGTTAACCCGCTGGCGCGCCGATGGCACCAGCAATCAACACGGTATTTTCTGCTACATCCGCGATCGTCAATCCGGCGAGCTGATTAGCCCGACGTTCCAGCCCAGCGGCGACGCGCGCCCCCAGCATATTGCGCGCTTCACCGATGCCGGCGCGGAGTTTGAATCGCGCATGGAAACACTTAGCACGCGCACTCTGGTTGTGGTTTCGCCAGAAGATGATGTGGAGATTCGCCGCATCGTCCTGACTAATCATTCACGCCAGCTGCGAGAGATTGATATCACCAGCTATGCGGAAGTGGTGCTGGCTTCTGCCGCCAGCGATATGGCGCATCCGGCGTTCAGTAACCTGTTTGTGCAAACCGAGATCGTCACTGAACTGGAGGCCATTCTGGCCCATCGCCGCCCGCGTGATGAGAAAACCCAGCCGGTGTGGATGTTCCACGCCCTGCTGATTCATGGCACCAGCGAGCGCGACACGCATTATGAAACTGACCGGGCGCAGTTTATTGGCCGGGGTAACACCGCCGCCCATCCGCAGGCCATTGCCGCGGACGGCATACTCAGCGGCAGCGCGGGTTCGGTGCTCGATCCGTTGATGTCGATTCGACAGAAAATCGCGCTTAAACCGGGTAAATCCGTCACGCTTGATTTGGTGTATGGCGTAACCACGCAGCGTGATGCCTGCCTTGGATTAATTGAGAAGTATCGCAACAATGTCTACGCCAATCGGGTATTTGAAATGGCGGCTTCGCACAGTCAAGTGGCGCTGCGCCAGCTGAATATTCTCGCCGAAGATGCCAGTTTGTATAACCAACTCGCCAGCGCGGTAATTTATGCCAGCCCCGAAATGCGCGGCGACAGCCAGCGCCTGCAGCAGAATCGCCTGGGACAAACGTCGCTGTGGCGACACTCACTATCAGGCGATCTGCCGATCGTACTGGTGCGCATCGAAAACGGTACCCAACTCAGCCTGGTGACCAATCTGATTAAGGCGCATCAATACTGGCGCCAGAAAGGCTTAACGGCGGATCTGGTGATCCTTAACGGCGAGCAAGGCGGCTATCAACAGCTGTTGCAAAATCAGCTTATCAAGATGGTCTCATCCAGCGAAGTTCAGGTGCTGGCCGACAAACCCGGTGGCATCTTCCTGCGTCAAAGCGATCACTTTGCGGCCGAAGATGTCACGCTGCTCCTCTGCGTGGCTGCCGTCGTGCTGGAAGGACGCAATGGCAGTTTGGCCGATCAGCTGACGGTGCTGTTAAAACCACAGCCGGTTGCGCCGACTCCCCGTTTCCTGCCCCATAAACTGGCATTTCCTGCCCCTGTTCGCCTGGCCGCGCCTGACACCTTGCAGTTGTTCAATGGCACCGGCGGCTACAGCGCAGATGGCAGTGAATATCACATTCTGTTGCCCGAACAGCATCAGACGCCCGCGCCCTGGAGCAACGTACTGGCGAACAAACAGTTTGGCAGCGTCATCTCCGAGAGTGGTCAGGCGTATACATGGTATGAAAATGCCCATGAATTCCGTTTGACGCCGTGGCACAACGATCCGGTTAGCGACACATCGGGCGAAGCCTTTTATCTGCGCGATGAAGAGAGCGGCGATGTCTGGTCGCCCATGCCGCTGCCAATACGTGGCAACGGCGATTATCTGACACAGCATGGTATGGGCTACAGCCGCTTTGTCCATCAGGAGCAAGGCATTCGCAGCAGCGTCACCACCTTCGTGGCACGTGAAGACGCGGCAAAAATCACCCTGATTCAGTTAAGCAATGTGTCGGGTCGCACGCGCTACATGTCCATCACCGGTTATGTTGAATGGGTGCTCGGCGAGCTGGCGAGCCAGTCGGCCCGCCATGTGCAAACGTCCTCGGTAATGGTTGACGATGGCAGCGCGATTCTGGCGGTGAATCCCTATATCAGCGCCGGATCTCAGCGCACCGCCTTCTTTGCTGCCTCGGGCAACCAAATTACCTTCAGCGGTAATCGTCTTGAGTGTCTGGGCCGCAATGGCTCTACGCGCAGGCCCGCGATGATGCAAGCGCGTGGCTTATCGGGCAATACCGGCGCGGGACTCGATCCCTGTGCGACTCTGCAAACCCTCACCACCTTAATTGACGGCGATACGCGCACGCTGGTGTTTGTTCTAGGCGCAGCGGAGGATACGACATCGGCGGTGACGCTGATGCAGCAACTTCTGCCAACTGAACAGGCGGAAGCTGAGCTGGAAAAAGTGAAACATCACTGGCGCGGCCTGCTCAACAAAGTTGAGATCCAGACGCCCGATGCAGCGGTTAACTTACTGGCGAATAACTGGCTGTTGTACCAAACGCTGGCGAGTCGCTTGCTGGCGCGCAGCGGATATTATCAGTCGGGCGGCGCTTTTGGCTTCCGCGATCAGTTGCAGGATACGCTGTCACTCACCCATGCCGCGCCGCACTTGCTGCGCGATCAGCTGGTGCTATGCGCATCTCGCCAGTTCCTCGAAGGGGATGTGCAACATTGGTGGCATCCGCCGGCTGGACGTGGCGTACGCACCCGCTGCTCGGATGATTATCTCTGGCTGCCCTTTGCACTTTGCCACTACATCACCGCTACCGACGATCTGACGCTGTTGGAACAGCCGGTGGCTTACCTTGACGCGCCGTTGCTCGCCGCCGAGGAAGAGTCGGTTTATAGCCTGCCCAACGTCAGTCAGGTGCAGGAAAACCTGTGGCAGCATGGTTTGCGTGCCATCCAGCATGGCCTGACTTTCGGTGAGCATGGTTTGCCGCTAATGGGCTCCGGCGACTGGAATGATGGCATGAGTGAAGTCGGTATTGCCGGTAAAGGCGAGAGCGTCTGGCTGGGCTTTTTCCTCTACACGGTGCTGACGCGTTTTGCCGCCCTCTCACAACGCATTGGTCAGGCTGAAGCCGCCAGCCGGTGTGAACAGCAGGCGGAGCAGCTAAAAACAGCACTGAATCAGCTCGCCTGGGACGGTGAATGGTTCCTGCGTGGCTACTTTGATAGCGGCGAAACCCTGGGTTCGCATCTGAACGCCGAGTGCCGCATTGATGCCATCGCGCAGAGCTGGTCGGTCCTTTCCGCTGCGGGCGATCGAGACAAATGCGCATCCGCGATGCGGGCACTTGATCAGCAGTTGGTCGATAGTGATAACGGCCTGATCAAGCTGCTGACACCGCCGTTCAATGGCGTTGGCCCTAATCCCGGATACATTCGCGGTTACCTGCCCGGCATCCGCGAAAACGGCGGGCAATACACGCATGGTGCGCTGTGGGCGATTATGGCATTTGCCGAAATGGGCCAGATCGATCGCGCATGGGAACTGCTGGCGTTGATTAACCCGATCAATCACAGCCTCAATGCGGCGGATGTCGACACCTATAAGGTGGAGCCTTACGTGATGGCGGCCGACGTTTACAGCGCCGAGAACCACCAGGGCCGCGGCGGCTGGACGTGGTACACCGGGTCAGCAGGCTGGACCTATCAGTTAATTATCGAAAGCCTGCTCGGCATCACGCGCCACGGCGATAAGCTGCAGCTGCGCCCGCGTCTGCCCAAAACGTGGCCGGGTGCAAAAGTGATTTATCATGAAGGTGAGGCGCACTATGAGATTGAGATGGTGCGGGCGCAAGGCACTTATCAGCTGTGGCTGAATGGGATTCTCAGTCCAGATGATGCCATTACGCTTAACCGCGACGCCGGACATCATCAGGTGCTCATTCATCTCGCTGAGTAGCGATCACAGAGCCCGATCAGAAATTTGCCGTAAAATTTTGGCTCGACAGCCTACCTGCAGGTACAGTGGCGTCTTCGTTCGCTTTCGCTAAGGAAGACGTCACTGATGAGCGCGACATTCAGAATTGCCGTTGTTTGGGGTTTTATCTGCTTCTTATTACTCTACCGAACCTTGCTTTCCGAAGTCATATTGTCGTGGCACGTGTTGCAACAGTATGACATCCCTGTCTGGCAGCTCTTTGTTTCATACGCCAGCAATATTCTCCCCGCCTTGATTCCATTCGGCTGTTTTGTATGGTTAACGCATAAAGCCACATTCAGCAAAATGTCCGCACTGACGCTTCCCCTCGCTGGCTGGTTGATCGGCCGCTTTGTTGTGATCGTCCTACTGTGGATCATTACCGTTAAAATCAGTAACCCACCGCCGTATACGGAAGGCTTACACAACATAATTATCGATCATCTGATACAGGTTTATGGGTCTGTTAATACACTTACGTCGGCACTGGTTATCATGGTTTGTGCTTACGCATTTTGGCGTGAGCGCATAACACTGTAATTCACATCAAAAAATAATGCCCGAAGCGACACCATTTCTCTGCACGCAACTGCGTAACCGGTGTGACGACAAAACCCAATAAACCCGATTGCCTGGGCAATCGGGTTGCTCTTTACCACCACGGTTTCTCTTCCTGCGGCTGCATAAATTGCACGCCCTGCCCGATTTGCGGCATCGATAACTTGATGTGATGTTCTTGTGCCAGCGCCACGATTTGATTAAGCGGATCGTTCCATGGATGAAACGCCAGATCGAAAGCAGCATTGTGAATCGGGAACAGCCATTTGGCGTTGAGATCTAAAAATGCGTTGATGGTGTCTTGCGGTAGCATATGAATATCGGCCCAGCGCCTGTCATATGCGCCGTTCTCAAGAAAAGCCATATCAAACGGGCCGAATTTATTGCCGATCTGTTTGAAACCGTCGAAGTAACCGGAATCCCCGCCAAAGAACAGACGGAAATCATCGCTGATAATGCTCCAGGAGCACCACAACCGTTTATTGCTATCGAACATGCCGCGTCCGGAAAAATGTTGCGATGGCGTCGCGACAAAATGAATACCGCCGATATTCCTTGATTCCCACCAATCCAGCTGGGTAATTTTTTCCTGCGCCACGCCCCACGATAGCAGCAAATCGCCGACGCCAAGTGGCGTCAGGAAATGGCGTACGCGATCTTTGAGCTGCAAAATGGTGTGGTAATCCAGATGATCGTAATGATCATGTGACAGGATGATCCCTTCGATCGGCGGCAAATCTTGCAGTGCAATCGGCGCAGGCTGGAAGCGTTTGGGACCGAAGCGTTTAAATGGCGAGGCACGCTGCGTAAATACCGGATCGGTCAGCCAATATTTGCCCTGCATTTTAAACAGTAATGAAGAGTGCCCGAGGCGAAATACGCTATTATCCGCGGCCGCCGCAAGCTGCTGCGCGTCGAGGTTTATTACCGGCAGCGCCACATTGGGTGCGCCATTTTTCGGTTTATTAAAGGTAAAATCCCAGAATAGTTTGGCGAACTGAATAAATCCTAACTGCTGGCGTGGAATCTTATTGTTAAACCTTTTGCCATCGAACTGAGCCGATTGCGGATAGCGTTTTATATTGCAGCGAGAAATGCTCGAACTATTCAACATTGATCTTTTACCTCTCTTCGCGGGTCCTTCAGAATAGCCACTTTTACCGCACCGCACATCGCATATTGGGCGGTGTTGTCATGCGGTTTAACTGCGGGATGACATCGCTGCAACACAGGGTTAAAGTCACTCTTTTGCATGATTTCACGAGGGAAAATGAAACGTTTATTTGTTTACGGTACGCTCCAGCCGGGCCATTCGAATGCGCATATTTTGGAAGACATCGGCGGTGAATGGCTGGCGGGATCGGTTTCCGGCACTTTCTACGAGCGTGGCTGGGGCGCGGCAGCAGATTTTCCCGGCATAGTGTTACAGGAAAATGGGCCACGCGTTCCGGGTTATTTGTTTACCTCAGACAAACTTGAACCACACTGGCCGATGCTGGATGCGTTTGAAGATGGCTATGACCGGGTTGAAGTTGATGTCACCACCCGCGATGGAAAGCAGGTTACGGCGTGGATTTATCAGTTGCAGCCACACGCTTAACGTAACCCTTCCGCTTCCCTATATCAGTGCCGGTTAGTGCGCACGTCCTGATTCCAGCTTCTAAAATGAATCTCAAATAGGCGTGAGGAAGACATAATGATCAAGCTCTGTACAGCATGCGGCACCTCTTATGACGAACAAGCAGTGAAAATTGAACAGTGCAAAATATGTCAGGATGAACGGCAATTTGTGCCTGCCAGCGGGCAAAAATGGACTTCACTTGATAGCCTGCAATCCACGCACAGCAATAAATGGCAGCAGCATGCCGCCAACCTATTTAGCCTGCAAACCGTGCCGGGTTTTGCCATAAATCAACGCGCGTTTTTGCTGCAAACACCGCACGGCAATATCCTGTGGGATTGCATTGCCAATCTTGATGGCGCCACCGCAGCAATCGTGACCGCACTGGGCGGTATTCACGCCATCGCTATATCGCATCCGCACTACTACACCACTATGCAGGATTGGGCGGCGGCGTTTGATGCCCCCATTTATCTGCACGCTAACGATAGCGAATGGATTATGCGTGATAGCCCGCATATCAGGCTCTGGCAAAATGACGAGCTGGAAATTGTGCCGGAGGTAAAGCTGGTTCGCCTTGGCGGACATTTTGCCGGCGGATGCGTATTGCATTGGGCGCACGAAGACGGCGTGCTGTTGAGCGGCGATATCGTGCAAGTCACGCCAGGCGCTGATGCGGTGTCCTTTATGTGGAGCTATCCGAATATGTTGCCGTTATCGGCGGCATCAGTCAGCGATATCACACATCGGCTGGCGGCACGAGAATTTGAGCGGTTGTATGGCGCGTTTGAACACCGTGAAATCCTTACTGATGCACGGCGAATCGTAATGCAATCAGGCGAGAAATATATTGCCTGCTTGCAGCAGTCACCCGCTTGAACGAATTATAGGCGAACGCACCGCAGATGGATGTACAGACGTCTAGATATCCACTATAGTCCCTTTCCTACGTTAAGAGGGGATCTGCGCAATGAAGAAAATTTTACTCACCACGCTGCTGGCTGCTTCCGTGGCATTGCTGAGTGGCTGTAACAAAGATAATGAAAATCAAATCAAAGTCGCCATTAATACCGGACCTGACCAGGCGCTATGGGACACCGTGAAGCAAGTTGCGCACGACAAATATCAACTGGATGTTGATGTGGTTGCTTTTAATGATTATGTACAGCCGAATGAAGCGCTGTTTAATAAAGATGTCGATGCCAACGCGTTTCAGAGTCTGCCCTATCTGGAGATGCAATCTAAAGAGCGCGGCTACCACTTCGCCGTGATCACCAACACCTTCGTGTTCCCGATTGCTGGCTACTCCCGCAAGATTAAATCGCTGAAAGCGTTGCCGGAAGGTGCGACTGTGACCCTCTCCAACGAAGCCACCACGCTTGGCCGCAGCCTGCTGCTGCTGCAGGCGCAAGGCTTACTCAAAGTGAAACCGGAAGCGGGCCTGCTGCCTACCACGCTGGATATCACTGACAATCCGAAGAAGCTGAAAATTGTTGAAGTTGATACGCCGCAACTGGCGCGTACGCTCGACGATCCGCAGGTGTATATTTCAATCATCAACAACAACTTTGCCGCACTGGTCAATCTTTCCGCCTCGCGCGATGGCATGTTTATGGAAGGCAAAGCCTCACCTTACGTCAATGCGATAGTGGCGCGTGAAGACAACAAAGACAGTGCAAACGTGCAGAAACTGAAACAAGCATTCCAGTCGCAGGAAGTGCTGGATAAAGCTAACGAAATTTATAAAGGCGATATTATTAAAGGCTGGTAATTTGACGGCAACCGCGCAGGGTTTTCCTGCGCGGTTTAAATTAAGGATTAAAATTATTTAAAATCCACTTCCATCAGTTCCGCAATGGTTGCATTACGTGTTGAATCGACACAATGATGCAAATATTCGGTAAATTTCGAAGAAGGCGGCATACCTAGCTGCAGTAATTTTTCATTGCTGAAGACCACATTCAGTTTTGAGAAATGGCCGTACAAATTCATTGCCCGTAAGACAATACGTTCATTACAGGGACCAAACAATGAAGAAAATGAGGCTTTGCTCTCTGCCAGTTCGCGGTAATTTACTTTCTTATAGGTCTCAGCAACCGCAATTTGTCCCGACGCTTGCGCCATCGCCTTATCAATCTCAGCAAATGTCACACTGCTATTTTCGCCCGCAGAAATATGAATAATCTTCTTCTCCACGTTGGGCGCCGTCAGCAGTAATTCCAGCGCATCGGCACAATAATCCACGGGCACCACATCAATACGGTCATCCAGCTTACACATAAATTTCCCCAACGTTAACGCCATGCGGAACACCCAAAAAATACTTGGTGACGGTGCGCAACCGCAGTCAGAATGCCCCACCACAATCGATGGCCGCGCAATCACTAACGGCAGGCTGGGTAACATCTCGCTCATCATTCTTTCGACGGTCGCTTTACTCCACGTGTATTCGACAAGGTGCTGTTCGCGTTGCGTATTTAATTCGCTCTCCACTACCAGCGAATTTGCTTCAGGCGCACATGACATGGCGGTGCCGACATGAACAAAGCGCTTAAGCCCCTTCACCCGCGACATCCTGCTGGCAAAGGAAAAAGTACCTACAACATTCACTTTCCAGATAGAAGGATTCGCGCCAAATGAGGCCACGGCTGCACAGTAAAGAACATGGGTAACCTCATTCAAACGCGGATCGTCAGCGAATAATTCCGGCTTAGCAAGATCGCCAATTAAGATATTATCGTGGGTTAACCTATTTAAATGACTGTCCTGGACGCCAAATTTAATGAGGTTTCCCTTCACTCTGACTAATCCCTCCTCCTGACTTTTAGCTCGCACTAACAAAAGAAGTCGATAATCATCGTTCTTATTGAGCAGGTTAACCACCACGGCACCCCCCAAAAATCCCGTTGTACCGGTTATTAATACTGTATTCATATTTTTCAACCTACAAGTTTGTATACAGGAAAAAGCCGTGTATAGCGCTGGTTGAAAATCTATGTCACTGCGAGTAAATGATGAATAAATGAACTGCTCACTGCAGCGAGCAAAACCGCCCCAGTGAGCATTGGTTTATATATCTCTGAAAGGGGTTATTCAGGCCTTAGTGCGTTCCCGAAGGATGCACTACGCTTAGAGTGAAAAATGAGCGCGATATAAAAATGGCGTAAAAATATCAGTCAAATGCGTAAAAATGCTGTTTAAAAATTCGCCTGCCACTTTTCGCATTAGCCGCAAACAGGTATGTTCGCCGTCATTAGCCTTACACCTGATCAACAACAGGAAATCTATGAGTCAGAGCGAAAAACAATCCTTGCCGGCCGGCATGCTGGCGGCGGCCGGGATCGTGTTTGGGGATATCGGCACCAGTCCGCTTTACACCCTCAAGGAGTGCCTGTCTATTCTGCCTAATGGCGCCATCTCCACTACCGCGGTGATGGGATTTCTGTCGCTGATTTTTTGGGCGCTGACGCTGATCGTGACGCTGAAATATGTCTGCTTCGTGATGCGCGCCGATCATGATGGCGAAGGCGGCGTGTTAACGCTGATGTCGCTGGCACGTCAACATGTCGGACCCAAAGCTTCGCATATCATTGTGTTAGCGGGTTTAATTGGCGGTGCATTCTTCTACGGTGATGGCGTGATCACACCGGCAATATCGGTGCTGTCGGCAATTGAAGGTATCGAAGTGGTGTCACCAGAGTTGGATAAATTTGTGGTGCCGCTGGCAGTGGCGATTCTTACGCTGCTGTTTATCATTCAAAAACACGGCACCGAAAAGGTCAGCAAGGTGTTCGGGCCAGTGATGTTTGTTTGGTTTGTGTCGATTGCCCTGTTAGGCATTCGCGGCATCCTGCTCAATCCCGACGTGCTTTACGCGCTGAATCCTTCTTATGCGCTGACGTTCTTGCTCAGCCACAAAGCGCTGTCGTTTGCCGCGCTTGGCATGGTGGTGCTGGCCGTAACCGGTGCGGAAGCGCTTTACGCCGATATGGGACATCTGGGCAAAGCGCCGATTCGCATGGCCTGGCTGGTGATCGCCATGCCCGCGCTGGTGCTCAACTACTTTGGTCAGGGCGCATTAGTGATTGCTGATGCCCAGGCCATCAACAATCCATTCTTTAATCTCGCGCCAGGTTGGGGACAGATTCCACTGATTGTGCTGTCAACGCTGGCCACGGTCATTGCGGCGCAATCAGTGATCACCGGCGTTTATACACTGACGCATCAGGCGATTCGTCAGGGATTTCTGCCGCCGATGCGCGTGATCTTCACCTCGCATACCGAATCAGGGCAGATTTATATTCCGGTAGTGAACTGGCTGCTGTTTGTCGCGGTGACGGTAATTGTCCTGGCGTTCCGTCAATCTTCGGCGCTCTCTTCCGCGTACGGCATTGTGGTGACCGGTACCATGGTGATTACCGCCTGCCTGGCGGGCGTGGTGGCGCTGCGTAACTGGAAGTGGCCGCTGCCAGTGGCGCTCATTTTCCTGCTCTGCATGCTAAGCATTGATGTGCCGCTGTTTAGTGCCAATCTGATGAAACTGCTGTCTGGCGGTTGGGTGCCGGTACTGCTGGCGCTGAGCATGATGGGATTGATGTTGATTTGGAGTAGCGAGCGTAATCGCCTGATCCGCAAACTGAATAACGATCCCGAAAGCCTAATGGCGCTGGTGCGATCACTGGAAACCAATCCGCCCAGCCGTGTGCCTGGCACCGCCATCTTCCTTTCACGTAAAGAGCATGAGATTCCGCAGGCGCTGCTGCATAACCTCAAACACAACCGCGTACTGCATAAACGTGTGGTGCTGCTGCATATCCGCACCACCGATATACCGCGCGTCTATAACCAGAAACGCCTGAGCATCACGCAGTTGTCGCCGTCGTTCTGGCAAGTCACCGCCGCTTACGGCTGGCGCGAAACGCCGTCGATGGCTGAGATTCTGCATCTGTGCGGGCTGGAAGGATTAGGATGTACCGTGAACGAAGCCTCTTTCTTCACCTCGCATGACACGCTGGTGATGAAGAAAAGAAAAGGTTTGATGCGGATTAAAGGTGGAATATTTCATTTCTGCCAGCGCAACGCGCAGCGCGCGCATGAGCAATTCAATATTCCACCCAATCGGGTCATTGAGTTGGGCGGGCAGCGCGAGTTTTAACAGAAAAGTTAGGTCGTACATCGCAGCGGCGCAATTTATTGCGCGATAAATCGCGCCGCTGCAAAATGTGCAGATCGATTTTTACCAATGTCAAATGTAACCAGTTGAAAAAATACTCGCGAAAGTTTGAATGAGTTGTGGCTGAATCTTTCTTAACAACTAATTAGCAATTAAAGCTAAAACGCTTAACGTCAAAAGGTGTTTATTAACCCTAACGGCAATCATCACCTGTCGTGAACATTTTGGGATTGATAATCACTTTTAGACCATTGCTAAATTCGTAGCTTCAGCCAAGTGCTCAGCTATTATTTTCGAGGAGTATCGCCATGAAACAATTAATTAATGACGTAATTTCTATTTTCACACCGCAATCGGTTAAACCCGTTTTAATTCGTGGCGATTTAACCCACCGTGAACTCTCTTCCATTCATCCCGTCGGATTGACTTCCGTGAGCTGGGCGACCTCAATGGATGAACTGAATGATGCCTTCGTGCAGAAAGCGCTTGCCGCGGGCGCGGTGGGTTATCACATTACCGAAGTGGAATCACACGAACCGGCGCACGATGGTCAGCACGTAATGGCTGCCACCGCAACGCTTTATCACATCAATAGCAAAGTGGCCTATGGCTAATGTTGACCTTCTCCCAGCTTGAATTCACAGCCTGCCACTCATCATAGGCAGGCTTTTTTCTGCGAAATAGTCAGCAAGAAAATCGATAAAAATTTTAATCCGCGCGGATTCAGATGCGCGCTGGGTATAAACCGCCCACACGTTCGCTTCCTGATACCATTGCGGCAAAATATGAATTAGACGCTTGTCGGCTAAATAAGGCGCGACATCCCAGGCAGAACGCAAAGCAATGCCGTGAGATTTTAGCGCCCAATTCAGAATAACCTTGCCACTGTTAGAAGAGTAATGACTATTTAATCGGCAAACGGTCTTGTTTTCACCATCGTTTAACGTCCAATGACCGAAGGTATTATTATTTTCATTAATAATAAGACAACTGTGATCAATCAAATCATCTAAGGTCTGAAGCGGTGGTGACTGCGCTAAATAGGCGGCGGAGGCACATAAAATCCGCCGATTATCCGCCAGTTTTCTGGCAATGTACGAGTGATTGAATTCATCACCAACGCGAATATCCACATCAATGCCGGATTGCAATAAATCAATATCGCGATCGCTGAGCATCAGTTTAATGTTCAGCGAAGGATGGCGCGTCATAAATTCGGCAATCGCATCGGATAAATAGTCCTGACCAAAGCCAAATGAACAGGCCACGGTAAGATCGCCGGTGAGTTCACCGCGCCATTGCTGGAAGTTATTGAGGAAGGAATCCATTTCGTGCACCACGTGCAGCGCGCCTTCCAGTGCCTTTTCACCTTCTGGCGTCAAGCGCATCACGCGGTTGGTGCGGAAAAACAGCCGGGTTTCCAGCTGCTTTTCGAGGATGGCAATACGTTTGCTGATATAGGATGGCGACTGACCGAGTTCAATCGCGGCGCGGCCAAAACCTTCATAGCGCGCCACGCTGATAAATACATACAAATCTTCGACCGACGGCCATCCCTGAAGCGGCTTCTGATAACGTTTCCCGGCAAGCAGTATCTTCATAACCATCACGGCGTTAGAGAAATTTAGCCGGTTATAACACAGAATCCAGGAAGGGCTGAAGCTGGCTTAAAAACAGTTCGGGCACTTCCTCATGCGGCGAATGACCGCAAGGTAACGCGTAGCCTTGTAGATTGCGCGCTTTATCTTGCCAGGTTTCCACCACGTTATAGAGTTGACCAACCGTGCCCTTTTCTCCCCATAACAGCAGCAGCGGCGATTCAATACGTTTATCGCTGTCTTGCGCATCATCGTCTAAATCGATCGTCGCCGCGGCGCGATAATCCTCGCATACGGCATGAATCATCTCTTTAGTTTGATAACAGCGCAGATAGTCGTTGAATATGATGTCGTCGGTGGCGCCCGGGGTTTTTAATTGCCCATCAATGTGTTTACGCAGGAATAGAGCCGGATCGTGACCGATCATGGTTTCGGGTAAGGGATAAGGTTGAATCAGGAAGAACCACCAGAAATAACGCGTCGCAAAGGCTTTGTTGGTTAACGCATACATGGTCGCAGTCGGCGCAATATCGACAAATACGCAGCATGAAAGTTTATCCGGATGATCAAGCGCCAGCCGATGGCCCACGCGCGCACCGCGATCGTGACCGACAAATGCCACGCGCTCTAATGCCAAAGCCTCGATCAGCAGGCTGATATCCTGCGCCATCACGCGTTTCGAGTAAGGACGATGCGTCTCATCACTCGGCGGCTTGTCGCTGTCACCGTAACCGCGCAAATCTGGCAGAATCACGCGATACTTTTGCGCCAGCTGCGGCGCAATCTTGCGCCACGCCAAATGATTTTGCGGATGTCCGTGCAGCATTAGCAAAGGCGGACCTTCGCCGCCAATGGCGACGCGCAATGTAACGCCGTTCGCCAGTCGCACATCACTCAGCGTAAAGCCGTCGATAAAGGGTGAATCACCGCGTGGCGTAATCTCACTCATGCTGGGCATCCTGTACGGTGTTGCCGCGTTTCAGCCACGGACGCTGGGCAAAATGCTGCGCTTCAAACTCGGTGATATCGGCTGCGTATTGCAACGTCCAGTCCACCGCGCTGCCACCGCCCAATAACATCTCACGTTTTAGGGCGCTGACAGTGAACGCAATGCTTTGATTATTGAAGAGGATTACCTGATGTTCCAGCGACACGGTGATGCGATTTTTAGCGGGATCGTTCGCTGCTTCGCTCAGCTGCTGATAATCTTCTTCGCTTAACGTCAGCGTCAAAACCCCATTGCGCTGGCAATTATCATCGAATATGCCCGCAAAACTGGTGCCAATAATGGCGCGAATGCCGAGTTGATTAAGTCCCCAAACTGCGTGTTCGCGGCTGGAACCACAGCCAAAATTGGCGCCCACCAGTAAGAAGGCGGCATCTTCCCAGCCGGCTTGATTGAGAATGAAGTCGGGATTCAAGCTGCCATCAGGCAGAAAGCGCAGATCAAAGAACACGCCGCGATCCAAATCCTGACGATCGATGCCTTTGAGAAACTGCTTTGGCATGATCACATCAGTATCAATATTGGCAGCCGGCAATGGCGCCAGCGTGCCCGTAATGTTGTTAAACGCTTGCATATTAAACCTCTGCAGTCATGAATTTGCGGACATCAACCAGATGGCCGGCAATCGCGGCGGCGGCCACCATCGCCGGGCTCATTAAGTGCGTACGGGCACCTGCGCCCTGGCGGCCAGGGAAGTTGCGGTTGGTGCCGGACGCACAGCGATCGCCGGGTGCTAACACATCTTCGTTCATCGCCAGACACATCGAACAGCCCGATTGACGCCATTCGAAACCGGCGTTGACGAAAATCGCGGCTAAACCTTCCCGTTCTGCCTGCTGACGCACTTGCGTCGATCCCGGTACGATAATGCCGCGCACGTGTGGCGCAATGTTGTGGCCGTCGATAATCGCGGCGGCGGCACGCAGATCTTCAATGCGGCCGTTAGTACATGAACCAATAAAAGCGTGCGTAATGGCGATCTCCGCTAATGGCGTACCGGGTTCCAACCCCATGTATTTCAGCGCGCTGCGCAACGTTTGCTGTTTTACCGCATCTTTTTCCTGCGCCGGATCGGGCACACGGCCAGTAATGGCGCTGGCTTGATCCGGGCTAATTCCCCAGGTCACTTTCGGTTCGAGATCGCTGCAATCGATGGCGATGCGGCTATTGAAGTGCGCGTCTGCATCGCTACGCAAATCGCGCCACTCAGCAACGGCCTGTTGCCACAGCTCGCCGGTTGGCATTTGCGGTTTGCCTGCAATATAGGCAAATACTTTTTCATCCGGTGCGATAATCGCACCGCGCGCACCGGCTTCAACCGCCATGTTGCATAGCGTCATGCGCCCTTCCATGCTCAGCGCCTCAATGGCCGCCCCCGCAAACTCAATGGCATAACCGGTCGCGCCCGAGGCGCCAATCTGCTCGATCAGCGCCATGATGATGTCCTTCGCCGAGCAGCCAAACGGCAGCTCGCCGCTGACTGTCACCAACATGGTTTTCAACGTGCGATAAATCAGGGTTTGCGTTGCCAGCAGATGTTCAATTTCTGAGGTGCCAATGCCAAAACCGAGCGCGCCAAACGCACCGTAAGTGGTGGTATGGCTATCGCCTGCGGCAATCACCATGCCGGGCATCACCATACCTTGCTCGTGCGCCACCACATGTTCGATGCCCTGACGCGGGTCCAGCACGTCGAACAGCTCGATGCCAAAATGCGCGGCATTTTGGCGGAAGTAATCGACTTGTAACTGCCCGCCGGTGTCGGTCATCGCGTCATCACGCTCAGGTCGCGTGGGATTGACGTGATCGACATTCAGCAGAATGGTGCCCGGATTGCGTACCGGACGCTGGCGATCGCGCAGGCCACTAAACGCCTGCGGGCTGGTGTATTCATTCAGAATCGAGCGATCGATATAGAGCAGTACATGCCCTTCATCGTCTAACTTGCGAACCACATGTTGATCGATCAGTTTTTCATACAGTGTTTTGTTAGCCATGCCTTTGCCCACGCGAAAAGTAAAACAAGTCATTAGAGATGTTAGGGTAATACAGTTTGTGCGCGGGCAATGAACACGCTTCGTGCAGTGATGTTTTATGAAATGTGCAGCAGAGATCTGGTCGCCATAAATGGCGACCCTACATGGACGTTGTAGAGCGCGCATTTATGCGCACCCGATTTTTAGCCATGTCAGAGGGTTTCATTTGACCTAAGTCGCGTCACCCGATATAAAGAATACCCGCGCGGCTTAAGCGGTTTATCCTTGATTAATTTCCTCTCCTGTTCATATTTCACGCTATTTTCTTTTTTGTAAGTTAATTAATTAACACCAATACTTTATTAACTAAAAACAAGTTAATCATTCCGTAACAATCTCTTAATGTGCAAACCGAATTTTTAACGTTCACCTGCATTGCATAATAAGTAGGACTGGAATGATTCACACCAAAAAGATCGTGTCTGCCCTTTCGCTGGCAGCGCTGCTTGTCTCTTCAGCGGTACACGCTGAAGACGCACCGGAAAAAACTGACGTGCTGCTGATTGGCGGCGGCATCATGAGCGCCTCACTCGGCACCTGGCTGCAAGAGCTGCAACCGGGCTGGAAACAGCTGATGGTTGAGAAGCTGGACGGCGTCGCGCTAGAATCGTCGAACGGCTGGAATAATGCCGGTACGGGTCACTCTGCTAACATGGAGCTGAACTACACGCCTGAGCGTGCAGACGGTTCAATCGACGTTAGCAAAGCGCTGGAAATCAACGAATCTTTCATGATTTCTCGTCAGTTCTGGACGTCACAAGTGCAGCGCGGGGTGTTGCACGATCCGCACTCCTTCATTAACTCTACGCCGCACATGAGCTTCGTCTGGGGCGACAAAAATGTCGAGTACCTGACCAAGCGTTACGATGCGCTGCAGAAAACTACCCTGTTCCAGGGCATGAAGTTCTCTACCGATCATCAGCAGATCCAGCAATGGGCGCCGCTGGTGATGGAAGGTCGTGACCCGAATCAGAAAGTCGCGGCAACCTGGACGCCAGTCGGCACCGATGTCAACTACGGCGAAATTACCCGTCAGCTGATCGGTAGCCTGAAAAAAGATCAGAACTTCAAGCTGGAAACCTCATCTGAAGTCACTGATTTCAAGCGTAACGGTGACAACTCGTGGCACGTAACCATTAAAGATGTGAAGAGCGGCGATAAACGTTCAGTTGATGCGAAGTACGTGTTTATCGGTGCTGGCGGCGGCGCGATTAAGCTGCTACAGAAAACCGGCATTCCGGAAGCTGACAACTACGGCGGATTCCCAGTCGGTGGTTCGTTCCTGATGACCGAGAACCCAGAGATCGCTAACCGTCACCTGGAAAAAGTGTACGGTCAGGCTTCTGTGGGTGCGCCACCGATGTCAGTGCCGCACATCGATTCTCGTACCCTCGACGGTAAGAAAGTGGTGTTGTTTGGACCTTTCGCCACCTTCTCTACCAAGTACCTGAAAAACGGTTCGCTGTTCGATCTGCTGAGCGCCACCACCACCAGCAACATCATGCCGATGACGCATGTGGGTATCGACAACTTCGATCTGGTGAAATACCTGATTGGTCAGGTGATGCTGAATGACGACGATCGCTTTGCTGCGTTGAAAGAGTACTATCCGAACGCGCGTAAAGAAGACTGGAAATTGATTCAGGCCGGTCAACGCGTACAGATCATCAAGAAAGACGCAGAAAAAGGTGGCTTGCTGAAACTGGGTACTGAAATCGTGACCGATCAGCAGAAAACCCTGGCTGCACTGCTGGGCGCATCACCGGGCGCATCTACTGCCGCACCGATTACCTTAGACGTGATGAAGAAGCTGTTCCCAGAGCAGTTCGCTTCACCAGAGTGGCAGCAGAAGATCCGCGCTATTGTGCCAAGCTTCGGCCAGAAGCTGAACGGCAACACCGCGTTGACACAGCAAGTTTGGGACAACACCGCAGCCACGCTGCTGCTGACCAAACCACCGGTGATCAACATGGGCGACCAGACTGTTGCGCCTACGCAGGCTAAACCGCGTATGGAATCTGGCAAGCAGGATATGGCGCTCTAATCCACGCCAGAAGTGAATCAAGCCGGACTATGTCCGGCTTTTTTTATGCCTTATCGACAGATTTAGTGTACTGCCGTGACAATTGTTACCGGTGATGTAGGATGCATTTACCCACGCCATCCGCCAGTGATATAAATCCTCCTCTTCTCCTAACTCTCAGATAAGAGATATAAAAATGTTTTCTAAGCATTATGAAGTTGATGAAAAGCATATCGATTTTCAGGGCGTGGTCGATGGCCTCTACTATCCGTTTTACATGGAATGGACGCGCCATGCTTACATGCGTGAAGCCTTGGGTATCGATATCGAAGAAGAGTTTAAACAAGGCAAAATTTACATGGTGCTGGAATATTCCCTGCGCTTTCGTAAGAGCCTGGTAAAAGGTGACAATGTTGAAGTGACCTGCGTATTGACCAAAAATGAGAAACGTAACCGCGTCAATTTTGTGCAGCAGATTCTCGTCAATGGTGTGGTCTATGCCGATGCAACTTTTGTCGCAACCTGTCTGCAAAATGGTCGACCTTCAATGCCTGACGCGGTGATGAATGCATTAGCAGATGCGTGATACCCGTTAAGCTCCTCATCTATTCCCCGCTCATTGTGTAGCGGCACTATGAAGCGCGTAATGGATTGCGGTGCAACGAAGTCTGCCAGACGGTGCAACAACGCCGTAATCCCGAAGGCGCAAATTGGTCGTTGCTCAGCATGACTGGCGCGGGATGTGTTATCCCGCGCTGATTTACATTATGACTGGGCTAACTCAAGCATAGAGCTCAGCTTTGCCTACTGAAGAGAACAGCCGCATCTTGTGCGCAACCACCTCTTTGGCCGCGGCAATCGGTTTCACGAACAATTCACTGGGTTCATGCCCACCGCGCTTAATCTCATCTTCCAACATCACAAAAAAGGCTTTCTTCATATCGCTGGAGATATTGATTTTACTGACGCCATACTGAATGGCCTCGGCGACTTCGCTGTCTTTATTACCGGAGCCGCCATGCAATACCAGCGGAATATCGACCCGCGCGGCAATCTCTTTTAAACGTGGAATATCCAGCTTC
The DNA here is from genome assembly GCF_059730785.1 of Pantoea sp. X-Soil-ISGK-421. Lineage (NCBI taxonomy): Bacteria > Pseudomonadati > Pseudomonadota > Gammaproteobacteria > Enterobacterales > Erwiniaceae > Pantoea > Pantoea sp. X-Soil-ISGK-421. The sequence continues at coordinate 491,383 of NZ_AP035980.1, forward strand.
GGTTGTTTGCCGACGGGATAAAGCCCGTGCGATGTGCCGATGGCGACGGCTAAAGTATCCACGCCGGTCTCTTTCACAAAACGTTCAGCCTGGTCGGGATCGGTAAACAGGATTTCGCTATGCCCGCCTTCGGCGCTCCCTTCCGCTACGCCAATGGTGCCTAATTCTGCCTCAACCGACACATCCGCTGCGTGCGCAATTTCCGTCATTTTACGCGTCAGCGCGATATTCTCTTCAAATGGCAGTAACGACGCATCAATCATCACCGAGGTATAACCGGTTTGAATGGCCTTAATATTGTGCTCCAGTGATTGACCATGATCCTGATGAATTACCACCGGCACACTGGCTTTAGCCCCTAACTCACGCAGATAAACAATAAAAGCATCGCCAACGAAATCATGCTCCACCGGATGCACTTCCAGAATAACCGGTGATTTCAGTTCTTCTGCAACTTCAATTACCAGGCGAGCGAATTCAGCGGAGGCGATATTAAAAGCACCGACACCAAACTTATTATTCTTAGCCACGCTCAAAAGATTCTTCATGTTGATTAACATCATTCACTCCTTCGGTAAGGGTTTCATTTACGTCTTTCTTAATCAATCGCAGGATCACCGCGGTTAATACCGCGCCCGCCGCGATGGCAAACATATAAGCCAGCACATGCGTAATCACATTGGGAATAAACAGGACAAATACGCCGCCGTGCGGTGCGCGTGATGCGCAACCCAGCGCCATAGAAAGCGCACCCGCCAAGCCTGAACCCGCACAAATGGCGGGGATTACACGTAGCGGATCGGAAACTGCATAGGGAATCGCGCCTTCGGTAATAAATGACAGCCCTAAAACATAGGTGACTTTGCCGGTTTCGCGCTCTTGTGTAGTGAACTTGCGGCCAAACAATGTGGTAGCCAGCGCGATACCTAATGGCGGAACCATGCCAGCTGCCATACAGGCCGCAATAGGTTCGTAAATGCCGGTGGACATTAATCCTATGGCGAACATGCACACGGTTTTATTTAACGGTCCACCCATATCAAACGCGACCATTACGCCAATCATCAGCCCCATAATGGCGGCATTCATATTGCCCATGCTTTGCAGGAACGAGGTTAACGCTTCTAGCAGCATCCTGATTGGCTGGCCGATAACTAAAATCATTAACGCACCGGTTAATAACACCGTCAGCAGTGGCACAATCAAAATGGGTTTTAAGCCCGCAATGGCCTTGGGAAGCTGGATATATTTCACCACCAATAACGTGATATATCCGGCGAGAAACCCGGCGAACAGCGCGCCGAGGAAACCGGCACCGGTATGTACCGCAAGCATGCCACCGACCGCGCCAGACACAATACCCAGATTGCCACTGATCGATTTACTGATGCCGAGCGAGAGAATGGGCAACATTAGCGCAAAGGCCGCACCGCCGCCGATGTCAGATAACATTTTTGCAATCGGACTGAAATTCGTATCTCCCGGCGTAGCTGCGGTAATACCAAAGGAAAAGCTTAGCGCAATTAATATGCCTCCGGCTATGACGAAGGGGATCATCAGATTTACGCCGGTAATGAGATGAATATAGAGCTGCGACAAGGTGGATTTTCCACTGGTCTGTGTATCGATTTCATCTCTGTTTATCGCTTCACTTTTGCTGCTTATCTCCGGTTTTAGCGCGCCGCTCATGATATTGCTTAATAATCCGCTCGCATCTTTCGCTGCGCGCGCTACCGGTACTTTAAATATGCGTTTTCCTTTAAATCGGCGTAGATCGATGACTTTATCCGCAGCAATCAACACGGCATCCGCCTGGCTAATATCATCCGCCGTGAAGTGATATTCACTCTCCACCGCACCGTGGGTTTCAACCACAATATCGATGCCCATCTTAGCGGCACTTTTTTTTAGATTCGCTTCTGCAATGTACGTATGAGCAACGCCTGTCGGGCAGGCGGTAATAGCGATCAGTTTCATTATAAACTCCAGGTAAAAAGTTTATACTCCGGTATTATTGACGATTAACCGATATAACTCTTCGTTAGTTTTGGCATTAATTAATCGCTCAACAACCTCATCATCACCCAGTGCAACAGAGACTCGGGCTAACACTTTAATATGTCCAATGCCGCTGTCGGCATGGCGTACCGCAAATAAAATTACCAGTTTTACCGCTACGTCCTCTTCGGTTTCCCAGTCAACCGGCGTGCGTAAATTAGCCACCGCCATGCGAGTTTCATTGACCGCCACCGATTTGCCATGTGGTATCGCTACCTGATTATCAAAACCGGTTGGCCCCAATGCTTCACGCGCTATCACATCCTGAATGAACAAGGCTTTGTCGTTGATAATATTCTCTGCAAAAAGTAGTGAAGAGAGCGCCTCAATCACTTCGATTTTATTACTCGCGACTAAATCGGTAACCACACAGGAGCGGGTTAAAATATCTGACACTATCACTTTATCCAGCATGATGTTTCTCCTTCATATTTTCATCAGAAAAAAGTCTTTCTGAAACTCTCGCAATATCTTTCTTCGAAAAAATTGCCGAGACATAAGCGACCGGTAACTCAACCTCTTCTAACTTGATGGTTGAGATAATTAAATCGCACTCTTTCAGTTCGAGTGTGTTTGAGAGCTGACTACCGGGTACGATGGCAATAATTTCCCACTCCGGAAACGCACGATTGATGCGACTGGATAATAGTTGCGATGTCCCGACACCACTGGAACAAACGATAATGATCTTCTTAGCGGCACGAAACTTATCCAGCGCAGTCTGTAAATAAATCGTCAGATACGCCACTTCATCATCCGAAATATTCGCATAACCGTATTTTTGATTGATCCGGTCAGCGGCCTTCTTCACCGCATGAAAAGCGCTGCTCAGCTCACTTTTAATTTCATCCAGCAACGGATTATGAATGGCGATGCCATAAGAGAGTCGGTTGAGCATCGGCTTAATATGCTGCGCTAAATCGTGGCGCAGTTTCTTATCCAGACTAAGGTCGAGGCCTAAATCTTCAGAGGATTCCCGAATCAGCCCATCAGCGTAGCGATCGGCTTCGCTATTCATCGGTAAAAAAATATTATCGCCTGGTGTCAGCGTATGGCGGCCCGATGAAATCAGATATTGATAGATATAACTCACTTCAATCGTAGGTAAGGTAATCCGGTACTCATCCTGCAGCCAGCTAACGGCTTTCTCCGCAATCGCCCACTCTTTGCCGTCATGTCGCGTATAGGATTGCACCTCTGAATGCGCCGCAAGACCCGCCGCGCGACGAATAGTGACCAGCAGATGCGAAAAGAGATTGGTGTAATAAGGCTCACTGATTGCACAGGTTAACTCATCTTCAATTAAACCTATCAGCGAAATGCAATTATCCACATTCACCTTGCCAAATTGATCGACTAATGTGGTTCTGGAGAAACGATCAATTCGGCTATCCACCGTTTGATAATGACTTAATACACTTACGGTGATGATTTCTTTTAATGCCATGCGTATATCCAGATCGTTACCGTGGATATAGGTGCCAGAATGGTCGCGAATCAACGCCAAAGAGAATGTCGCCAGCCAGGCTTCAACCTTCTTTAAATCTTCCACAATAGAAGATCGGCTGACAAAGAATTTCTCCGACAGCGCGCTGAGAGATAATGGCGCGGGAGATTGCGTCAGCAAATCGGTAGTGATCCCGACTAAGCGTTTAGTACTCAATATTTCATGGTGCTGTTCACCGACAGGTAATGCGCTACGCGAGAAAACGGAACCGCCATCAAAGCGTAATCCCAATCCCGGCTTGCTAATAATGCGACGTTGATTGTCTGAGCAAAATGCATTGATAACCTCAACATCTCTTCGCAGCGTACTGACAGAAATGGCGAGAGATTCGGCGACCCGATTTGCCGGAACCCAATCATTTTCCGTGGTCAGAAAATCAATAATTCCACTTTGTCGTTGGTTCAGTGCTGTCATTCTTGACGACCTTGGTTGTTTTCACCGTTACCCACCATGGATACGGTTATACGAGAGATAAGTAACGAGGAAAATACTAAATGATGGACAGAAGATGGACATATCATTGAACACTTAAATTCAGCTGATAAAGTGAGAAGGGGTTAATACGATGATAGAAGTAAACTCTTCATGAAGGCGCATGGCATTATTTTGACGGAGTTATCATTTTTAAAAATTAAAGCATTTAAATACATCAGGGATTACAAGAAGTGTGATGGGCGTCGTTATGCTAATTCAGATAGCGGCTACTTTGCGTTAAAAATCAAGTCTGGCTTTAATGAGTTTAATGCTTTGCGGGTTGATTATTTTGATGGCCATAAGTGACGTATTGTCGCTTACTTGCCTATTTATGCCGGTGCGCATGAATGCGCACCCTACGAAAAGCGTAGGGTCGCCATTCATGGCGACCGATTCACGCTTAACTGACGAGCGTTATGCCCCTGTGACGCGGAGAGTCGGAGATTACGCTCCCGCCCCTGATGGCGGTACCGTGGGCACACGCTTCCCTTTGAGCCTATTTCTTAACGCCGGTTCGGCATATTGAGTAATGACAAAGGCGATGTAATACAACACAAAGGCCACCACCAGCGGCATCAACGCCATAACGAAATCATTTTTAATATATACGTTGAGTTTAATCAACGTGGCGATCATCAGATTTTCATGGATCAGATAATAGGCGTAACTGGCGAAACCGATGGCGGTAAGAAAACGCAGAGAAAGGATGCGCTCCATCTGTTTCGAGTAAAAACTGGCTACAAAAAACAGCATGACCAGCAGCAAGGGAATGAGGGTTATCACCCCGGCATTCTTGATGAAATAACTGAAGTTAATCAGCAGCGCGCAAAGCACAATGGCGTAATGAAAAAGTTTGTCGCGACCATGCATGCGTTCATAGACTAAACTGCCCACCATAAACCAGGCATAATGAATAAAGCCGAACTTAGAAACAATATCAATGAACAGCGGATGCCCTAATGATTTCAAAACGGACGTTGCCGATAACAACAGCATGGGCACCAGCAGCGCCGGTAAGCAATATTTTCGCCCGAGGGTAAAATAGACTGCACCGATAATGAAATAGAAAACGGCTTCTACATAAAGTGACCAAAACGATCCCGCCATCGACTTGAATTCAATACCCGTCAGCTGAGTCAGTGTTTCTGGATTAGTGAATATCAAACCGGGCAGCAGATTCTTAACCAGCGGCGTCATTACTGACCACTCAGGGAAAAATCCCCCGACGGCAAACAGCAACAGGCTGGCAATCAACATAGCGGGAAACAGACGCAGCCAGCGTTTCTTCAAAAAGCTGATATAGCTCTCTGATTTATCGAGCGTCATAAAAATAACAAAGCCAGAGATCATGAAAAATAATTCCACTCCGAGCCAGCCATAATTAAGAATCGGAAAATGTTGAGTTACCCGAACATAAGGCAATAATTCCGGCCATCGCGCATAAGCATGATAAGCAATAACCATCAGGATCGCCAAACCGCGCATACCATCAAGGTGGGTTATACGTGCGTGCATAATTGCCTCGGCAAAGAGGACAGATAAGATAACTCAAATTAACCTGACAAATTTTTACAAGCAATAAGACTTATTCTGATTAATACACGGAGATTCAGAGTCCCTTTATTGAAACAACGCCATTCATTAATGGAGAGATAAACAGTTTCTCATCAATTATCAGTGATTAAATTAATTGAATGAGAAACTGGCATTTATTCATCACAATTTGTTATAAGGCCCGGGCCCGACCGATTCGCGCACAATTAATTCGCCGGCAAAAGTTTTATCATTGCGCATTTCGCCGCCATCCAGCATCGAGATCAGGCGCTCGATGGTTTCCTGAATCATTGCCGTCACCGGCATTTTCACACTGGATAAAGCCGGAATGGTAAATGGGGCCAGCGGAATATCGTCAAAGCCAATCACTGCAACCTGCGCGGGAACCGCAATCTGATGTGCCGCTAATGCCTTGAGCGCCCCAACAGCCATATCATCATTACTCGCGACCAGCGCGCTAAACGGCCTACCCTGCGCCAGCAACTGCTCAACCGCGTCCATGCCGTTTTGCGCCTGCCATTTTCCTTCCACGATCAACGCGTCTTGCACGGCAATGCCCTGTTTCTCAAGTGCCGCTTTATAGCCCGCCAGACGCTCGCGACCGGTGGGTGAATCGAGCGAACCGGTGATAAACGCGATGTCGCGATGGCCTAAAGCAATCAATTGTTGCACCGCTTCACTGCTGCTGTGCAACTGATCGGAATAAATGCAGTAGCTATCGTGCTGTCGTAGACGACGGTTGATCACCAATATCGGGTGTTTATGTTGCGCGATAATGCTGTCCATTTCATCGGTGGTGAGAAAACGCGGATAGATGATCACGCCATCACAACGCAGATCGAGCAGAAACTGAATCGCTGCGCGTTCCTCTTCCGCACTGTGTTTGCCATCCACCAGCAGCAATTGACGTCCCTGCTGCTCCATCAGTCGCGCGGAATGCTGCATCAATTCCGTAAAATAGCTGCCGGTGTACAAGGTGTTAGTAATCACTAAGCCGATGGTTTGACTGGATTTGGTGGCAAGATTGCGCGCCAGCAAGTTAGGGCGAAAATCGGTAGCGGCAATCGCCTGAAAAACTTTCTCGCGCTTTTCCTGGCTGACATAGCCATTGCCCGACAGCACGCGCGAAACCGTCGCTTTGGATACGCCTGCTACTTTTGCCACCTCGATTATCGTCGCCATGTTTCACCTTTTTCCATGCTTATGGCATCAGTGTACCTAAGCTACGAAATAGGCGGCAATTTTTCTGCCCCTGCGCCTACACAACCCTCCGACACAAAGCGATCAGCTTCACACTTTCTATTATAAAATTTTAAATGTCTTGCCTGGTCAACCTCACATCTCCATGATTTTGTGAAACCGGTTTCTCATGGTGAAAAATCACACTGAAAACCGTGTACCTCTACCGAAAAAAATCAGAGACTAAAAATCCATGGCTAAAAATTATGCGGACATCTCCCGGGCCATCGTGGCAGCGCTCGGCGGCTTGAACAATATCGAAGCGGTGACGCACTGCATGACGCGCCTGCGTTTCGTGGTGAAAGACAGCGTACAGATTGATAACGCCACGCTGAAAACCATTCCCGGCGTCATGGGCGTAGTGCACACCGATACGCAGTGTCAGGTGATCATTGGCAACAACGTGAACCTCGCTTATCAGGAAGTTTTGAAGCTTGGCACGCCGAGCAGCGGTGGCGCATCTCCGGTGAAACGCAAAATCACCCTGCGCAGCATCGGTGCCGGCATTCTTGACGCGCTGGTAGGCACCATGTCGCCGCTGATTCCAGCGATTATCGGTGGATCAATGGTGAAGCTGCTGGCGATGGTGCTGGAGATGAGCGGTGTACTGGAGAAAGGTTCCTCTACGCTAATCATCCTCAATGTGATAGGTGACGGCGCATTCTTCTTCCTGCCGATTATGGTGGCCGCCTCAGCCGCGTTGAAATTCAAAACCAACATGTCACTGGCGATTGCCATCGCAGGCGTGCTGGTACATCCCAACTTTGTCGATTTGATGGCAAAAGCCGCACAAGGTCAGGCGGTCGAGTTTGCTTACATTCCGGTGACGGCGGTGAAATATACCTACACGGTGATCCCGGCGCTGGTAATGACGTGGATTCTGTCGCACATCGAATACTGGATTGATCGCATCACGCCAGCGGTGACCAAGAACTTCCTCAAGCCGATGCTGATCGTGCTGGTGGCGGCGCCCATTGCCATTGTGCTGATTGGACCGCTCGGCATCTGGATCGGTAGCGGTATTTCAGCGCTGGTGTACACCATTCACGGCTATCTTGGCTGGTTGTCGGTGGCAATTATGGGGGCGCTGTGGCCGCTGCTGGTGATGACCGGTATGCATCGCGTGTTCACGCCAACCATCATTCAAACCATCGCCGAAACGGGCAAAGAAGGCATGGTAATGCCTTCAGAAATTGGTGCCAACCTGTCGCTGGGCGGCTCTTCACTGGCGGTGGCATTCAAAACCAAAAACCCTGAACTGCGTCAAACTGCGTTTGCAGCAGCGGCGTCTGCGATTGTAGCGGGCATTTCTGAGCCGGCGCTGTATGGCGTTGCCGTGCGCCTTAAGCGTCCGCTGATTGCCAGCCTGATCAGCGGCTTTATTTGCGGCGCAGTAGCGGGCATGGGTGGGCTAGCCAGCCATTCGATGGCCTCGCCCGGCTTGTTCACCAGCGTGCAGTTTTTCGATCCCACCAATCCGATGAGCATCGTGTGGGTCGGCGCTGTGATGGTGTTGTCGGTGGTGCTCTCATTCATGCTTACGTTGATTCTCGGCTTTGAAGATATCCTGGTCACCGAACCCGCACATCCGAAGCCGGTGACGGACGACGTCAAAGCCGTCAACGTTAATTTATCCAGGGTGTAACAGAGGTTTTTATGTCTGAAGTGACATTTCCAGAGGGATTTTTGTGGGGAGGCGCGTTAGCCGCCAATCAGTCAGAGGGCAGCTATCTGGCTGGCGGAAAAGGCTTAACCACGGTGGATATGATTCCTCACGGCACGCATCGCATGCCGGTAAAATTGGGTCAGGAAAAGCGTTTTACACTGCGCAGCGATGAATATTATCCAAGTCATGACGCTATCGATTTTTACCGTCGCTACAAAGACGATATCGCGCTGATGGCAGAAATGGGTTTCACCGTGTTCCGCACCTCAATTGCGTGGAGCCGTATTTATCCGCAAGGCGATGAATTGACGCCAAACGCCGAAGGCATTGCGTTTTACCGCAGCCTGTTTGAAGAGTGCCAGAAATATGGCATTACGCCGCTGGTGACGCTGTGCCACTTCGATGTGCCAATGCATCTGGTGACGGAATACGGTTCGTGGCGCAATCGTAAAATGATTGAATTTTTCAGCCGCTACGCGCGTACCTGTTTTGAAGAATTCAACGGTTTGGTGAAGTATTGGCTGACCTTTAATGAGATCAATATTCTGCTGCACAGCCCGTTCTCCGGCGCGGGGTTGGTGTTCGAACCAGGCGAAAACCCGGAGCAGGTAAAGTATCAGGCAGCCCATCACGAGTTGGTCGCAAGCGCGCTGGTAACCAAAATTGCCCATGAGATTAACCCCGAAAATCAGGTTGGTTGCATGTTAGCGGGCGGGAATTTCTATCCATGGTCGTGCAAGCCGGAAGATGTGTGGGCCGCGCTGGAGAAGGATCGCGAAAACCTCTTCTTTATCGATGTGCAGGCGCGCGGCGCTTATCCGTCTTATGCCGCGCGGGTGTTCCGCGAGAAAGGCGTAGTGATTGCGACTGAACCGGAAGATGCCGCCACGCTGCGTCACACCGTAGACTTCGTCTCCTTCAGCTATTACGCCTCACGCTGCGCCTCGGCAGAGATGAACGAGCAAAACAGCAGCGCCGCTAACGTGGTGAAATCGCTGACCAACCCGCATGTGAAACGTAGCGATTGGGGCTGGGGCATCGATCCGCTCGGCCTGCGCATCACCATGAACATGATGTATGACCGCTATCAGAAGCCGCTGTTTCTGGTGGAAAACGGCCTGGGCGCTCACGACGAGATAAATGCCGATGGCGAAATCCATGACGACTATCGCATCAGCTACCTGAAACAGCATATTCAGGCGATGGGCGAAGCGATTGCCGATGGCATTCCGCTGATCGGCTATACCACATGGGGCTGCATTGATTTGGTGGCGGCATCCACCGGCGAAATGAGTAAACGTTACGGATTTGTCTACGTTGACCGCGACGATAAAGGCAACGGCAGTCTGGCGCGCATCCGCAAGAAATCATTCTGGTGGTACAAGCAGGTGATAGCCAGCAACGGGCGGAATCTGGCAGCGTTGTAGTCCACAACGCGCAGGCATCCGTAGCGGCGCAATTTATTGCGCGATAAATCGCGCCGCTACGGTTCCTGCGAGTTAACGGGTTAAGCGATAGCGCTGCCGCTGGAGGATTTCCGTCTGATGCGGCGTGGCGATTGGCCACGCTTGCTGTGGGAACAGATAGAGCCGAATGCTGAACAGATGGAACAGCGGCGTCAGCACCCTTTCGTCGCGCTTCGCCAGCTGTTCCAGCATCAATAGCAGCAAATCCAGCTCCTCTTGCAAATCTGCATGCGGCGGCGTTTGCAGTGACTTTAGGCGGCGTTTGAGAAATAGCGCCAGTTCATGAAACATCTGTCCGCTATCAAGATGATATTGTTGCAGCAGCGCTTTGTGGCGCGCGTAATAGTCAAAGCTGTTGACGCCTAGCCACACTTCCTTGAGCAACATGCCCGCTGAGCGCATATCGGGATGCGGATCGAGCCGTAAACGCGGCAACACCACATTCACTTTATCCAGCATCAGGCTGATAAAGCGTTGTCGACCGAGCAGTGACGAACCATTACGCTCGGTTTCTTTGATAAAGCGCAGCAGTTCGCGTAGACCTTGCCGCACGGCGCGGCGCGCGGTCCACGATGGCCGTTTATTGCGCATGATTGCGGTGATAATCACCGCAAACATCACGCCTGCCATGGTGGCAATTGCATTGTTGATCAGCAGCACTAAATCGGGTTTTAGATGGTGACCAAGCCCAATAAAGCCAGGAATCTGAATCGCTACGCTCAGGCCAATCATATTGGTGGAGGGACGCGCGATCATCAGCCCCAGGATCATCAGGCCGGGCGCCAGGCAAATCATCAGGGCTTCAAATGAGGTGGCTTGCGGCAGGAGTAGCGCCACATAAATCACGCTGATAATGATTGCCATGATGACGCCACGAACAAACAACTTCATCGATGTTAGCGGCGTATCCTGACTGGCGAGTAGTGAACAGAGGATTGCCGCCATTACCGGTGCCGATGCGCCATCACGCCACCCCGTCCCCATCCACAGCAGGCAGGAACCGAAGGTGGCGCAGAAAGCGGTCAATGCCGATAGCCGAATCAGCCCTTTATCGAAAAAGCGGTGCGTACGTTTGCCGCGTGCCAATGTGGTGTCGCCCGACAGATCGCTTACCAATCCGCCGACGCTTTGATAAGCACCGGCGATGCGCACAAAATCTGCCAGGCGTTCGATTAACCCGGTAAACAGCAGCCAGTTTTCGGTCGGCAATGCCCCATTTTGCCAGGCTGCATTAAGTTCAGCCTGACAACCACTCAATGTTTGTTGAATGCCACTGGTTTCCCCTACCGCTTCGCCGTCGTTTAGCCACTGCAAAAACAGCTGAAAAGTGTGAGCTACGTTTGCCGGAAAAGCGATGTGCAGTGTCGAGAGCCGCTGCAAACGCATCTCGATGGCCGTGAGCGTCGGGATCAAATAGGAGAGATGTTGATACTGCACGCTGACCAGACGAATCAGCCGTCGTGCGGCATCACCTTCATAGACGCAGTGGGTAATCAGCACTTCAACCTGCTGTGGATGCGTCGCCATGCGAATCAAAATGTCGTCGCGTTCGGGCGAACTGTCGCTGGGAATACCGGAGAGCAGATCGCTACACAGTTTGCGCGCGTTGAGATACCAGTGACTCACGCTCTGCTCCAGCAAGCTACGCATCGATACGGGAAACAGCAGCGCATGCACCAGACTGCTGCAGACAATGCCGAGGGTAATCTCTTCAATACGAGAGATCACGATGCTGGTAATCGACAGCGGCGTCGTCACTTCCGGAAAACCCATGATTGCCGCGCTGTAGCCAGCCAGCATAAACACGTAACTCTTCGGCGTGCGGTCGTGCAGCGACAGATAGAGGCAAACGCTGACCCACAGTGATATGCAAAAACAGAACAGCAGCGGATGTTGCACGGTCGGCGGAAAGATAAAGAAGACAAACACCCCGCCCAACAAGGTCCCCAGCAGACGAAACACCGATTTTGAGATGGTTGAAGCGGAATAGAGCTGCGATGCGAGCAAAACCGTGGTAACTGCCCAGGCGGGTTTATCCAGGTTTAATTCAAGGGCGAAATAGAGTGCCAGAAAGGCGGCCAAACAGGTTTTTACAGCAAAAAAAACGGCGTTTTTTGAAAACCACTGCATGACACGGTGACCAGGATGTACTGAATGTTGCGTATCCTGCCAGAATGTGAAAAAGCCTCACCTCGATAAATATGTCTAATTGTTTCGTAATCGAAAACCATGTTCATCACGCGCGGTGTTGGCAATAAATATACGTAAGTGATGCTAATGTAAATCCTCGCTAATGGTGCGGTTTTACCGCGAAATGACCCTTCATGAGCGTTTTACGCGGTTTTAGCATCGATCAGTTATCAGACCAATAAATGTGTTCTAGATCACACTTTGCGCAAATGCACCCTTTTTGCTCTGTTATCCATAAAATAATTTCGCACAGAGATGGCATCGTTTCCAGACGCACGCATTGCGCGTTAAACCGCATCGCTAAATGCCTGTGCCGCCATAGGACATCGCCATCAGTACTTTTTTAACCGCAGCGGTGTTAATATTTTCGCGCTGAATCAGGCGCAGATTAACGCGAAGAACTTTCGGGAACGCAGTATGTTACATAAACATCTATTTTTTCGGGAAGCAGACGTGCTGCTTTCCCTGCTCCAACTTTGCAAAATCATCGTTACTGCCTTTTTTCTGCTGCTGCTCATTTCTCGCTCAGCGATTGCTGAGATACATGACGATAAAGCGAATCGGATTGTGAGCGGCATTATTAGTTTTACCCAATGGCCGGGATTAACACGCGCGCCTCAACTCTGCGTATTTTCCTCCGCGCAACATCTCTCTTTGCCACAAAATAGTCTGCACTCCGCCATACCGTTTAGCGTGGTTTATCTGACTGACGAGCGCGAATTGGCGACGCAGCGGTGCGATGCAATCTATTTCGGCGATCAGACACCGCATCAGCAGGTTGAACTGTTAAGTCACTTCGAGGGTAAAGCGGTACTTACCCTGGCTGAGAACAATGCCGAATGTACGGTCGGCGCCGCTTTCTGCCTGATCTTTAATACGAATCATACGCTGTTCTCAGTAAACCTCGATTCGCTAGCCAGAAGCGGCGTCAAAGTCAGTCCGGACGTGCTGTTGCTGTCCCGCAATGGAAGCAAATAAGATGAAAATAGAAAATTCAAAAAATGATAAATCATCGATTCGTAATAAGCTGCGCAAAATTAGCATCATTAACTCTGCGGTTATTTTACTGCTGTGCTGGCTGTTGCTTTCGTCTACGTCTTTGCTGTTTATTAAAAGCTACGAGAAAAGAAATCTGGAGTTGATTGCCGCGACGCTTAGCACCACACTGACCGCCGCCACAGTATTTGAAGACAGCTATGACGCGCACAATAAAATCGCCCGGCTCGGCAATGAAGGCATGTTTGATTCCGCGAAACTTGTGACGGATGATCAAACCGTTTTAGTAGACTGGCATGATCAACAAGAGCAAACCGGTTGGTATTCGCGTTTATTGCGCGAGTGGATTTATCTCAAACCGCTTAGCATCAATATTAATCACTCAGAAGCCACTGTTGGTACGTTAACGCTGGAAGGCACCGTTACCGGCGCAGCCGATTTCATTCGTTATTCGCTGATGATTCTTACCTGCGGCATGCTGTGCGTGTTAATCATCTCCTTCTTGTTAAGCGAATTTCTGCATCGCGGCATTCTCGCCTCACTCCGCAATATCACCAGTTCGATCCACTATGTGATTCTTTCCGGTGATTTTTCCTTACGTATTCCGGAAAGTCCGACGCGCGAGTTTCAGCTGTTCTCAGACGATCTGAATTCGTTGCTGACTGAGATGCAGACGCTGCAAGCTTCGCTGATCCGTGATAACCGCACGTTGGCGGCCAAAGCCCTGGAAGATCCCTTGACTGGCCTGGCTAATCGCGCCGCCTTTGTCGCGCGATTAACCCAGTTACTCGATCAGCAACTGGCGAAAGAACGCTTCGTCTTGCTGTTCCTTGATGGCGATCGCTTCAAGAGCATTAACGATAACTGGGGCCACGCCGCCGGAGATGAAGTGTTAAAAGCGATCGGTTCACGTCTTTCCGCCTTAGCGTATAAGCAGGATTTGGTCGCGCGTTTAGGCGGTGATGAATTTGCCATGTTGGTGACCAGCCGCACCAGCGAGGCGCAATTACAGCTGCTCATGCAAGACATTCATGAGGCCATTAAGCAAAAAATTGTTATTGCAGAAGGCACCCCAATCACAACTTCGGTCACCATTGGCTACGCCTGGTCGCAGCATGGCGACACGGTTGAATCTATTCTGGAGCGCGCCGATATGAATATGTACAAAAATAAGGGAATGAGTAAGGTGCGGATATGAAGATGAAAATTTTCCTGATGGTATGCGTATTAGCGGTTGTCGGTTGCCAGACAAAGGGACGTTTTAGTGACGAGCAAATAGCCGCGATGCGGAATGCAGGATTTAGCCAAAATAGCGAAGGCTGGGGATTAGGTTTATCGGATAAAATCCTGTTTGGCGTTAACGAATCGCAGCTGACACCAGCCAGTAAAGACACGATCCAATCGTTGGCGAAAAATCTGGCGGCTACGGGCATTAATCATGTACGTATTGATGGACACACCGATAATTATGGCAAAGCGGATTATAACCAGCAGCTGTCGCTAAAAAGAGCCAACGCCGTAGCAGCACAATGGGCAGCAGGCGCGGCGATCCCGCGCGAAAATATTGTTACGCGCGGATTAGGGATGAGCGTGCCCATTGCCAGCAACAACAGCCCTCAAGGCCGCGCGCAAAATCGCCGCGTAGCCATTGTGATCACGGCGCCGTAATCAGCTGGCGCGCGATCGCATAATCATACAGGCGGTCGCGCGCTAAATTCTTCATCTTTACTTCACACATAATGTCGAAGTCATTAAACGACAACGCCCAATCATTTAGGCTTTGGTTGAAATAATAATCGGCATGAGCGCGAAGTTTTGTTTTCGAAACGGCTAAATCCTGCTGATCCGGGAAACCGTGATCGGGAATGAGACCTTCCTGCGCGATCGAATAGTGCATAACTGGCCGCACACCGCGCCACGACTCTTTTATCAGTGCAATACGCACATCATCAGCTTGAATATAGTGATTCTCTTTCACCCAATGATGGTGAATATCCAGCACCACCGGACACAAGTTGCGCGCCTGCAACACATCGTCCAGCGAACAGGATATTTCATCATTCTCCACCGTCAGCATATTGCGCGCTTCGGCACTGAGCCGCAGAAAGGCGGCGCGAAATCCATCAATGCCTTTTTTGCCGTTCATGTGAATATTGATTTTAAAATCCTGGAACTGACGACCATAACCCATTAATACCGCGCAGGTGGCGTGATATTCCACATCCTCAATGGCGCGATCGACCACGCCATCATTATCGGACGCCAGCACCGTATATTGGCCGGGATGGAAGGACAGCCGGATATTATTCGCACGTGCTAACTCGCCGCAGCGGTGCAATAAGGGTGTGAGATCCGACAGCAATGCACCGTACAACTGCGTTGCTTCCGGCACCGTATATAACGGCAACAGGTCGCTGCCGATGCGCATCATGCGTAATGCATCAGGTTGCGTCGCGAGTTGTTCAAGCGTGAGATAGAGGTTTTGCAGATTGTTTTGCGCCAGTTGATTCAGCAGCGTTATGCGTGAATCATCATCAAGGCTGAGAAAGCGCGTGCGCGTGGTGCTTTTGAAGGGATACGGCTGTTTAGCCTGTTGATCCAGATACTTACAAGCAAAGCCTAATTTCATTTCATCCCCCATTTAATCAGCTTGAAAGCTTAGCTGTTATTGGCGAATCTGCGCGGTTCGTTACGCATTCTAATTACTGCACGGTCCGTAGCGGCGCGATTTATTGCGCCGCTACGGACCGTGCGTTCTGCGGAAATTACACGTCCGGGAAGGTCATGCTGCTACCCGGTGCTTCACGATGTAGATGGATAAAGTTCAGGTGACGTTCGTATTGATCAAGAATATCGATGATCACCTGCTCCTTGTTGTAGTCCATTAAATCGTTGCCCTGGCTCCCTTCCAGCAGGAAGGTTTCCAGACGGTAATAGGTCGATTTACCGCTGCGTGCGCGATAGGTAAAGCCCGGTACCGAATATTGCTGCGGCCAGATTTGATAAACAAAATCCTGCTCCTCACCCAGCAGCACGCGCAGATCAAGGTGGCCCAGCGGCTGCCCCTCTTCTGGCTCCGCGCGTTCCAGCGATACGCGTCCGCCACGCAGCTCGAGCTCTTTCGCCACTTCTTGCATGGCCGGGAACAGCACCTCTTCCATCATTTTCTGGGTATAGCGCGTACCCGGATAGTTCATCAGGCGCGACAGGCGTTTCTTCCAGCTCAGGCGATCGTTACTGGCCGGAATGTACGGCGCAGTATCACGGCTGGCACTGGCGCGGCGATGATCTTCCACTTTCAGCGATTTATACAGGCCGGCCATCACAAAGAAAATCACGAAGCTAAAGGGCAAGCCCATGATCACCGTGGCGTTCTGCAGGGCAGAAATCCCGTTGGTCATCAGCATCCCCATGGTCAGCACACCAATGGCAATCGACCAGAAGATACGCAGCCAGTTCGGTGCATCGCTGTTGATGTCTTTCAGCTTGGAGGTGAAGTTACCCAGCACCAGAGAACCGGAATCCGCCGATGTCACGTAGAACAGCATGCCGGTGATGGTGGCAACCGAAGCACTCAATTTAAACGCCGGATACTGCGCCAGCAGGCTGTAGAAGCCGCGTTCGGCATGCGCCATCACTTCCTGCGCAAAGCCTGCGTCACCATGAATGATTTCATACAGCGCCGCGTTACCAAATACCGATAGCCACAGCAGCGTAAAGGTGAACGGGATAATCAGCGTACCTAATACGAACTCACGAATGGTACGACCGCGTGAGATACGTGCGAGGAACAGACCGACAAACGGCGACCAGGCAACCCACCACGCCCAGAAGAACAGCGTCCAGCTATTCATCCACTCGCGTGGCTGATCAAACGCGAAGGTGTTGAGCGTCATGCCCATAAAGCGATTGACGTAATCCCCCACGTTCAGCACTAACGCGTTAAGCAGGAAATCGGTTTTGCCCATAAACAGCACGAACAGAATCAAGCCCAGCGCCAGCGCAACATTCAGCTCAGAGAGAATACGGATGCCTTTATCCACGCCGGATGTCACTGAGATGGTGGCGATGATCACCGACAGCACAATCAGCGCCGCCTGCGCAGTGAAACCTTCCGGAATATCGAACAGGACGTTGAGACCGTAGTTCAATTGCACCACACCAATCCCTAACGTGGTGGCGATACCAAAGATGGTACCGATCACCGCGGCGATATCGACGGTATGACCAATCGGGCCATTAATGCGTTTGCCGAAAATCGGATAAAGCGCTGAGCGGATGGTGAGCGGCAGGTTGTAGCGATAGCTGAAGTAGCCAAGCGCGATGCCCATCAACGCGTACATTGACCAACCGGTGACGCCGTAGTGGAACAGCGTCCACACCATCGCCTGACGCGCGGCTTCCATGGTCTGCCCTGCACCTTCTGGCGGCTGCATATACTGCGTTACCGGTTCGGCAACCGAGAAGAACATCAGGTCAATACCGATACCGGCGGCAAATAACATCGCCGACCAGCTCAGTAAACTGAACTCGGGTTTGGATTGCTCCGGCCCAAGCTTGATGGCGCCGTAGCGCGAACACGCCATATAGATGACGAAAACGATGTACAGCGTAGCAGCGAGCATGTAGTACCAGCCAAACGTGGAAGTGACCCAATTAACGGCGGTCAGAAGCCAGCTGGCAGCGAGTTCGCTGTAAAAAATCGTGACAAGTGAAAATGTCAGAATCAGTCCGGCTGAGGTGTAAAACACCACAGGATTGATTCTGTCTTTTTCACTGGCAGGTGGATTAATCATCGATTACCTCTGGTTAATTTCCTGTAGTACGTGCCATTTAAGCGTAAGTGGGTCTTCATAAATGACGACCCTACGCGAGAACATGCGGTTTTCGTAGGGTACGCGTTAATGCGCACCTGCAAGGTTCCATCCCTCTAACCGCTGCGTTTTTGTAACAATCGAAGCACAGCATCCTAACAAATTTCTTTTTTATATTGAACGTGCAATCAAAAAAAGTTTTAATAGTGTCCTTACATTGCGGTGGAGCTGGAGTGTTATGCCAAAGGTGGGAATGCAGCCGATACGTCGTCGGCAACTGATTGATGCGACCCTGAGCACCATTAACGAAGTCGGGATCAACGACGCCACCATTGCGCAGATTGCGCGACGTGCTGGCGTATCGACAGGCATCATCAGCCACTACTTCAAAGACAAGAACGGTCTGCTGGAAGCCACGATGCGTGACGTGACACGTCAGTTACGCGATGCGGTGGCAGCAAGGTTAAAACCACTGGCAGACGCCAGTACTGAAGCGCGCCTGCTGGCGATTGTGGAAGGCAACTTTGATGACTCGCAGGTGCACAGCGCCGCGATGAAAGCCTGGCTGGATTTTTGGGCCAGCAGCATGCATCAGCCACAGTTGGGCCGTTTAGAACGTGTAAGCAGCCGTCGACTGTTTTCCACGCTGGCAGCCGAGTTTCGTCGTGTGATTCCGCGCGAAAAAGCGCGACTGGCGGCACATGGCCTCGCCTCACTGATTGATGGCCTGTGGCTGCGCGCGGCGTTAAGTGGCAAACCGTTCGATTTGGCTATCGCCAGACAGCTCACCACCCAATTCATTCGTCAGCAATTGGCTGACCAGAATCACTGAGGAAGGAGAAATCATGTCCCGATTCACCGAGCAGCACCTTTACATTGATGGCGCATTGGTTCCCGCTGCGGCAGGCAACACATTCCAGACCATCAACCCGGCAAACGGCGAAGTGCTGGCCGAGGTACACGAAGCGGAACGCGCGGACGTTGATCGCGCGGTTGCCGCCGCGAAGAAAGGCCAGAAAATCTGGGCGGCGATGACGGCGATGGAACGTTCGCGCATTCTGCGTCGTGCGGTCGATATTCTGCGTGAGCGCAATGATGAACTGGCCGCGCTTGAAACCCTCGACACCGGCAAGCCACTGAGTGAAACGCAATACGTCGATATCGTGACCGGTGCCGACGTGCTGGAGTATTACGCGGGCTTGATTCCTTCTCTGGAAGGCCAGCAGATCCCGCTGCGCGATACCTCCTTTGTCTACACTCGCCGCGAACCGCTGGGCGTGGTGGCGGGCATCGGCGCGTGGAACTATCCGATTCAAATCGCCCTGTGGAAATCTGCGCCCGCGCTGGCCGCCGGTAACGCGATGATCTTCAAACCCAGCGAAGTGACGCCGCTGACCGCGCTGAAACTGGCAGAAATCTATACCGAAGCGGGCGTTCCAAACGGCGTGTTCAACGTGGTGAACGGTCGCGGCGCGGTCACTGGCCAGCTTCTCACCGATCATCCGGGCATCGACAAAGTCTCCTTCACCGGTGGCGTAGCAAGCGGTAAGAAAGTCATGGCTAATGCTGCCGGTTCAACGCTGAAAGACGTCACCATGGAGTTAGGCGGCAAATCCCCGCTGATTATCTTCGATGATGCCGATCTCGATCTCGCCGCTGACATCGCCATGATGGCGAACTTCTACAGCTCGGGACAGGTTTGCACCAACGGCACGCGCGTGTTTATCCCGGCGGCATTGCAATCCACCTTTGAAGCGAAAATCGCCGAGCGCGTGGCGCGTATTAAAGCGGGCGATCTTAACGACCCTGAGACCAACTTCGGCCCGCTGGTGAGCTTCGCACATCGCGACAACGTGATGCGTTTTATCGAATCCGGCATCAGCGAAGGTGCGCGTCTGCTCTGCGGCGGTAAACGCCTGAGTGGCGCAGCCTTCGATAACGGCGCGTGGGTGGAACCAACCGTATTCAGCGATTGCCGCGATGAGATGACCATTGTGCGTGAAGAGATCTTTGGCCCGGTGATGTCAATTCTGAGCTACGAGAGCGAAGAAGAAGTGATTCGCCGCGCGAACGCCACCGAATTTGGTCTGGCCGCGGGCGTGGTAACACAAGATCTCAACCGCGCACACCGCGTGATTCATCAAATCGAAGCGGGTATTTGCTGGATCAATACCTGGGGCGAATCCGCCGCTGAAATGCCCGTCGGCGGTTACAAGCATTCGGGTGTAGGCCGCGAAAACGGCCTGATGACGCTGCAGAATTACACTCAGGTGAAATCTGTGCAGCTCGAAATGACCCGTTTTCAGTCCGTATTTTAATTTTGGCTTTTAACCTGAGGAACGACTAATGGAATTTGATTACATCATTATCGGAGCCGGATCCGCAGGGAACGTTTTGGCAACAAGACTGACCGAAGATAGCAGCGTGAATGTGCTGCTTTTAGAAGCGGGCGGCCCAGATTACCGCTTCGACTTCCGCACGCAGATGCCTGCGGCGTTGGCTTTCCCGCTGCAGGGAAAACGCTACAACTGGGCGTATGAAACCGAACCTGAGCCGTACATGAATAATCGCCGCATGGAGTGCGGACGCGGTAAAGGCTTGGGCGGTTCTTCGCTGATCAACGGTATGTGCTACATCCGTGGTAACGCCATGGATCTGGACAACTGGGCAAAAGAGCCCGGCCTTGAAAGCTGGAGCTATCTGAACTGCCTGCCCTATTATCGCAAGTCTGAAACCCGCGATATCGGCGCCAACGATTATCATGGCGGCGAAGGTCCAGTAAGCATCACCACCTGTAAGCCGGATAATAATCCGCTGTTTGCGGCGATGATTGAAGCCGGCGTGCAGGCAGGATATCCGCGTACTGACGATCTGAACGGTTATCAGCAGGAAGGCTTTGGTCCGATGGACCGTTTTGTGACGCCGAAAGGCCGCCGCTCCAGCACCGCGCGCGGTTATCTGGATACCGCGAAAGCACGTCCGAACCTAAAAATCGTCACACATGCCACCACTGACCGCATTCTGTTTGAAGGCAAACGCGCGGTCGGCGTGCAGTATCTGCTGGGTTCCAGCAACACCTCACATCATGCGCATGCGCGCCGTGAAGTGCTGCTGTGCGCGGGTGCAATTGCGTCGCCGCAGATTCTGCAGCGTTCCGGTGTGGGTTCTGCTGAATTGCTGAAGCAGTTCGATATTCCGCTGGTGCATGACCTTCCGGGCGTAGGCGAAAACCTGCAGGATCACCTCGAAATGTATCTGCAGTATGAGTGCAAAGAGCCTGTTTCGCTTTATCCGGCCTTGAAGTGGTGGAACCAGCCGAAAATCGGTGCAGAGTGGCTGTTTAATGGCACGGGCGTCGGCGCCAGCAACCACTTCGAAGGCGGTGGCTTTATCCGCAGCCGTGAAGAGTTCACCTGGCCGAATATTCAGTATCACTTCCTGCCGGTCGCGATTAACTACAACGGCTCGAATGCTGTGGAAGCGCACGGTTTCCAGTGCCACGTTGGTTCTATGCGCTCACCGAGCCGCGGCCATGTGCGTTTGAAATCACGCGATCCGCGTCGTCATCCGGCCATTTTGTTCAACTACATGTCGCACGAGCAGGATTGGCATGAATTCCGCGATGCGATTCGTATCACGCGCCAGATCATCAATCAGCCGGCGCTGGATAAGTATCGCGGCAAAGAGATCAGTCCTGGATTGGATTGCCAGACCGACGAGCAGCTGGATGAGTTTGTGCGCAATCACGGTGAAACGGCCTATCATCCGTGCGGCACCTGTAAAATGGGTAACGACGAGATGTCGGTAGTTGATGGCGAAGGCCGCGTGCATGGTATCGAAGCGCTCCGCGTGGTGGATGCCTCGATCATGCCGCTGATCATCACCGGTAACCTGAACGCAACCACCATCATGATCGGTGAAAAAATCGCGGATAACATTCGTGGTCGCCAGCCGCTGCCGCGCAGCGAAGCGGATTACTTTGTTGCCGGTGATAAACCGGTACGCGCTGAACCAATGCGTGGGTAAGATTGATTTTAGGGCGACGTGAGTCGCCCTTTTGCTGTTGTCTAGCTAGCCCAATCCTGAAGATTCAGATCAACTACCCGAGCGAATTCCCGCGTATTGTTGGTGACTAAAATTGTGCCTGCCGAAATCGCATGTCCGGCGATTGCCGCATCATTCGCACCAATAGGCGTACCACACACAGCCAAGGCCATTTTCACTTTCGTGGTCGCATCTACCGCCGCGCGATCCCAAGGCAAAACAGCATCAAGACGGCTCACGAACGCCTCCACCAGCGAGAGATGTTTAGGCGAGGCTTTTTTGCCAATCGCCCCAAATCGCATTTCGGCATAAGTTATGGCCGAGACCACAATGCGATCACGTCGCTTAACGCATTGGGTTAACTTCTCAATAACGGCTTCCGGCTGCTCTCGCATGATAAACGAGCAGATATTGGTATCAAGCATGTAGGTTTTCATTAAAGTTCAAACCGCCCGTCTTCAATTACATCGTCTCTATCCTCCAGGAAATCTGCATCTGCCTTCTCTTCTTGCATAAAAGAGCTCCAGCTTGGTTTTACCGGTCGCAAAATCAACGTATCCCCTTCACGGATGATTTCGAGCTCGTTTACCCCATCGAAATCCAGATCACGCGGCAAGCGGATAGCACGGTTATTGCCATTTTTAAATACTGATACTGTTCGCATGAACTTCCTCCTCCCGAAAAATATAAGCATATTATACGAATATGCATGGCATATGCCTACGCACTTTTGCTGGAATTTTGTACTGCATTCTAAAGAAAAATATATTTCCTGTAACAACGACAACCGCAGTGCTGCCAGGCTCGGGATTTTAGTTTTAGTCAAATGTATGTTGTAACTATAACGTTTAACTCTCATCCCGTCGCATTTGGTAATACACAGCAACGCCCTCTTCATCTTTTCTGCTGATAATTCTGCTGCAATAAGCCTCCGATTTCATGAGGATCTGCCATGAACCGCCGCCATTTTTTGTCTTATCTCACCCTTTCCACGTTGGCCATGCGCAGCGGGCTAAACTGGGCTGCATCATCACAGGCAACCACGCACATCCTCCCATTGTGGCCGGGTATCCCGCCAGGCGGAGGCGGCCCTGCAGGCGAAATGGTCATTTCAGATAAGGGCGCGCAGCGCAATATCGTGCAGCCCACCCTTACAGTATCAACGCCGCCCTCGCCCAATGGCCGCGCGGTATTAATTGCCGCCGGTGGCGGTTACACGCACATTGAAATGGGTAAAGAAGCGTGGCCCGCCGCCGCCTGGCTGACGGCGCGCGGATATACTGCTTATGTGCTGAGTTATCGCTTGCCCCATGAAGGCTGGCGAGATGGCGCAATGGTTTCACTGCAGGATGCCCAGCGTGCGCTGCGCCTGGTGCGGCAGCGTGAAAAGCATGTCAGCGTGCTGGGGTTTTCCGCCGGAGGGCATCTGCTCGGTATGGCGGTCACGCGAGCGGATTTCCAATCTTATAGGGCAAGCGATGCCTTGGATAACCTGCCCGCCACAGCCGATCGCGCTGCGCTGATTTACCCCATCATCACACTTGAGCAGCCTTACACGCACACCTCAACGCACAAGATTCTGGTCGGTAAAAATGCGTCAGCAAGTGAAGACGCGGCATGGTCGGTACAAGAATTTGTGAATCCGCACTCGCCGCCCTTCTTTCTGGTGCAGGCAGAGGACGATACCATCTCCAATCCCCATAACACGCTGATCATGGCGAACGCCTGTAAATCCCATCAGGTGCCAGTTGAGATGCATCGCTACAGTCGTGGCGGTCATGGTTTTGCTATGGGCAGGCCTGGCACACCCACGGTGGCGTGGCCAGAGCACTATGAAAGGTGGTTGAAGATCTAGCTCACATCTACCGTTTGCTTGCTGGCTAATCCCGCCAGCAAAGTTTGCGAACTGGCGACCGCACCAAAAATCCCGCCCTGCATATGGATCATGCTGAGCGCGGCTTCGTGGTGTTGCAACTCGGTCGCTGCACAGCAATCTGACAGCACTAAACACTCAAAGCCGCGATCGTTGGCTTCGCGCAGCGTGGTGTGGACGCAGACATCGGTGGTAATGCCGCTGATGATCAGGTTGCGGATGCCGCGGCTGCGCAGAATCAGTTCCAGATCGGTGGCATAAAACGACCCTTTTCCCGGTTTATCAATAATAATTTCGCCCGCCAGCGGCGCCAGTTCAGGGATGATTTCCCAGCCTGGTTCACCGCGCACCAGAATGCGTCCGCACGGTCCGGGCGCGCCGATTTCCGCCTGCATACGCTTCGAGCGCCAGCGCTTGTTGGCGGGCAAATCACTTAAATCCGAACGATGCCCTTCGCGCGTATGGATGATCGGGAAGCCCAGCTCGCGCATCTTTGCCAGCACCTGCTGAAGCGGCTTGATTGGCGCGCGCGTTAAGGCGATATCGTAGCCCATGCTATCGACATAACCGCCCTTGCCGCAGAAATCGGTTTGCATATCGATAACCACCAGCGCGGTATCCTGCGGGCTGCAACGACCGTCATATGGCCACACGTACGGGGTTGAATCAATCGCGTAATCAGGCATTTTTTTCCTCCATCACATTTACCGCATTTTCACGTTTCAGTTTCACAATCAGCGTGTAGCTGGCGGCGGCAGTTACTAAACCAATCACCGCTTCACCGAACTGTGGGAAGGCGATATGCGCAATCACCGCACATAAGCTGCCGATAGCCCAAGCCGCAAAGGCACTGCCGCGCATGCGGCGCAGGGTGCGCTGCTCGCTGATTTTGGCCATAAAGATCAAATCGACAATCATCACCGCACCAAACGGCGGCACCACGATGCCGAGCAAACTCAGCCACTCCAGGAAATAGGACCACACGCCGGCCAGCGCCAGCGCCCCGCCAATCACACCAAGGATCACTGTCCACACGCGCATTTTGCTGCTGAACAGATGGCTAAAGCCAACCGCGCCGTTATACAAGCAGTGCGTACACACCGAACCGAGATTGATAAACACAAACAGGAAGGCAATCACGGAGAGCAGCATGCCGTGCCCCATCAGCATCGGCAGGAAGTTGCCGCCGTTGCTTGCCGGATCGACGGCCGCGCCGACCGCCACAATCACCACGCCAAACAGATAAGAGATGACGTTCGCCACCGGGAACGCGGAGAACGCGGCAATCACCGCCGATTTGCCGTCTTTCGACCAGCGGGTAAAGTCAGCCGTCATGGTGCCGGAATCCGCGAAACCGGCCACCACCATCGTCACGGCGGTGCCCATGCTCATCGCGCCCACCGCGCTGCTGCTGCCGGTAAACTGTGTGACGGTGCTGAAATCATGATCCTGACCGATCAACCACAACGCCACCAAACCCAGGATCACGAACAGCGGCGCGGCAATCATGCCCAGCACCGACAAGGCGCGCACGCCGAGGAAGGTGATTGCGGTGTAAAGCACCATAGCAACCGCCGTGACCGCCAGCGCATTCCAGCCAAAGGTTTGATTGATCACCGTGCCGGTTAAGCCGGTCTGGAAGGCGTACCAGCCAATCACCACGGTCGAGAGAAAACCAGAAACTAAAATGTAGCCTTTGGTACCGAAGGTCCGTTTCGCCTGCAGCGCGAAGTTCATACCGGTATTTCCGGCGAACCAGCTCAGCGCGCCGACATAGGCAAACAGCACCAGATTCCCCAGTAGGATGGCAATCAACGCTGGCCAGAATCCAAGGTGCCAGGTAATGATGCCGCCAAACAGCGCATTCGTCAGGATCATCGGGAAACCAAACCACACCGCCGAAACCGAACCGGTCGAATGGCGATGGCTGAGCGGCACCGGTTCATGCTCGAATTCCTGCTCTAAAGCCGGTGAATTTTTGTTAGTCATGGGCAACTCCGATTAAAACAGGTGTGATGTGATTCCACGGTTGAATGCGCTCGAATGCGGCACTGGCCGCCAGCACCAGGCCATCGTCCAGATGACGACCTACGATTTGCATGCCAATCGGCAATCCGCTGGCGGTAAAGCCCGCAGGAACAGATGCCGCCGGTTGGCCGGTAAAATTGAACGGGAAGCAGAATGAGAGCCAGTGATCGCTGCGCACCATGCGCCCATCGATTATCTCGGGTCCCTGCATGTTGAGCGGGAATGGCGGCACCGCCAGCGTTGGCGACAACAGCAGATCGTAATGCTGCATAAAGCGCCACATCTGATTGCACAGCTTTTTGCGCGTGGTGTTGGCGTCGGTGAAGGTTTCAGCGCGCCAGTCACGTTGCAGCATGGCGCTAAGATGCGGTGACATGCGCGCACCGAGTTCAGCCTGCATGTGGCGCATGCCGCTAAGATCGCTCTCAAAGGCCACCAGCGCGGCGAACGTGGCCGCCTCATCGGCGATGCCGGGATCGACTTCATCCAGTTCAGCACCGAGTTCATGAGCAAAACGGCGCGCGGCCCGTGTGACAACGTCACGCACTTCAGGATCGACAGCGATGTAGCCAAAATCAGCGCTGAACGCGATACGCAGGCCGCTTAGGGGTTTATTCAGCGAGCCGAGCCAATCAACATCATTGCAGGGAATCGAGTGGCGATCGCGCATATCGGGCCCAGCCATCACGGACATCATCAGCGCGCTGTCGCGCACCGAACGTGTCATTGGGCCGATATGCTCCAGCGATTCCCAGCTGGAAACGCCGGGATAACGCTCGTCGCGACAGCCCGGCCATAACGGCACGCGCCCCATCGAGGCTTTCAGGCCAAACACGCCGCAGTGTGCGGCAGGAATGCGCACTGAACCGCCGCCGTCGCTGCCCAATGCAATCGGACACAACCGCGCAGCCAATGCCGCACCGGAACCGGCACTCGAACCGCCTGGCGTTTTAGTGAGATCCCACGGATTGCGCGGTGAAGGAAACAGCGGATTATGCCCGACGCCACTGTAACCAAACTCCGGCGCGGTGGTTTTCCCCAGCAGCACGGCATCGGCGGCCAACAGGCGTTCAACGGTGATGTCATCTTCATCCGGGACAAAATCGGCATAGGCATGCGATCCAGACGTCGTTTTTACCCCCGCCGTGCAAATCAGATCTTTCACCGCCAGCGGGACGCCAGCCAGCGCGCCCAGCGTTTCGCCGCGCGCACGTTTCGCATCAATGGTGGCCGCCTGTTGCAGTGCCCGTTGCGGCGTGGCGGTACAAAATGCCTGGATCTGTGGCTCACGCTGTTCCATGCGTTCGAGCGCGGCTTGCGTCACTTCCTGCGCTGAAACCTCCCCGCTACGGATCAACGCCGCCAGCGTGGTGGCATCTTCATCCAACAGTGCATCAAACATGTGAATACTCCCGATTGCTAACTTAACGGGAATATTGCAGTTTGCGTGCCAAAAATTTCTGAAAACGGTGTGGCCTGCGGCCAGGCCAGATGGGATACGCTCTTGGATACAAGATCGAATACTTATGTTTCTTTACAATGCAGGTTAGACGGTGAGAAGCACGAAAATGGCGCAGCGATGCGCCATGATGGCGAGCGCTATCTCACTCAGCTGTGGGGATCACATCTGCCAGAACCTTTTCGATCACTTCTGCCACACGTCTGACGCGCAGCGGGATAAAGCGCGCATCAGGAAACACCGCGTAGAGAAAACGATCCGGCAGACGGTATGCAGGCAAGATTCTCATCAGCGATCCAGATTTCAACGCTTCATGCACCAGCGGTAATTGCATACCGCCAACGCCGATGTTCGCCTGCAGCGCCTGCAACAATCCTTCGCTGCTGTTGGCACAGAATACGGTGTTCACAGCCAGCGCCACCGTTTCGTGCTCGGATATCAGGCGCAGCGGTGCCTGTTTACCAATGCCGCTAAAGCGGACATGCGGTTGCGCGGCCAGCTCTGCCAGGGTGGTAATCGGCGTCGCGCGTACCCGCTCAGGTGCAGCGAACAGCGGCGATTCAATACGCGCCAATAATCGCGCGGGAAACATCTCCGGCGGTGTTTCACTCAGACGCAGCGCGATATCCACGCCCTCACTCACCAGTTCGGCCACCCGATCGTCGAGCGCGATGGTCAGATGCAGTTCAGGGTTCATTCGCTGCAGCTCCAGCAAATGTGGCAGAAAGCGCTGGCCTAATCCGCTGGGTAACTGGATATGCACGCGCCCTTGCAGCGCTCGCTGCGTCGGACGTAACTGGCTCTCCACGTCCTGCATCGCGGCAAGCAGCGGCTGCATCTGCTGTAAATAACGCTCGCCCTGCTCGGTCAATCTCATGGCGCGGGTGGTGCGGTGCAGCAACACGATACCGAGTTCATCCTCCAGCGCAGCGATTTGCTGGCTCACGGCGGATTGTTTCATATCACCCAAGCGTGCCGCTGCCGAAAACGATCCGGCCTGCGCCACACGAATGAAGGTGTTGATGGCGTTGAGTTTGTTATTCATTTAATGATTTTTCTAATAAGTGACATCTAAATAGTGGGATATCAGCAGTAAAAATTATAGATAACACTGTGGCTGTCATATTCACAGGAGAATAATCATGTCGCAGAGTCATAACGTCGCCCTGGTAGCGGGCGCAACCGGCATTGTTGGCAGACAGCTGGTTAACGCATTGCGTCAGCAGGATTGGCAGGTGATTGGCCTGACGCGCAAGCCTGCAACATCACCCCAGGATATCCCTTTCATCCACGTTGATCTGTTGGATGCGCAGCAGAGCGCACAGGCATTGGCCCCACTCAATCATGTCACGCATATCTTCTACAGCGCGTGGCTGAATGCCGCCAGCTGGCGTGAAATGGTCGAACCCAACGTGACGATGCTGCGCAATCTGGTGGTTAACATCGATAATATTGCACCGCTGCGTTGCGTCAGTTTAATGCAGGGATATAAAGTGTATGGCGCGCATTTGGGGCCGTTTAAAACGCCCGCGCGCGAGAGCGATCCCGGCGTGGCGGGAGCCGAATTCAATGCGGAACAGCAGCATTGGCTAAGTGACTATCAGCGCGGTAAAAGCTGGCACTGGCACGCATTGCGCCCCGGCGTAGTGGGCAGCGCAACCACGGGTAACGCCATGAATCTGGCACTGAGCATCGCGCTCTACGCATCACTGTGCAAATTTCAAGGCTTGCCGCTGCGATTTCCAGGATCAGCCCAAGCCTGGCACAGCATAGTGGATCATACCGATGCCGACTTACTCGCGCAGGCCACGCTGTGGGCGGCCAATGCCCCCGGTGCCGACAATCAAGCATTTAACGTTAACAACGGCGATTTATGGCGCTGGAGTGAGCTATGGCCCGCGATTGCTCGCTGGTTCGAACTGGAAAGCGCGCCGGCAGTGAATCTATCGTTTCATCAACTTTTCCAGGATTATCGCGCGCAGTGGCAGATAATCGCTAAAGACCATCAGCTGATTGAGCCGGATATCTTGCAGCTGAATGATGGGCGATTTGCCGATTTTGTCTTTGGCTGGGATTACGACATGTTTGGTGACGGCAGCAAATTACGGCGCGCGGGTTTTAATGGTTACCAGGCAACGGATGCGATGTTCTTTGCTCTGTTTGCGCAGTTACGCAGCGCACGAATTATTCCTTAACCCGCGTCAGGGAAGTTCAGGCTTCCCTCATAACTCATCATTAAAAGGTCATATCGCACTCCCCATTATCGCTATATACTTCGGTGCATATTGAATTCAGGAGTTTCTATGCACCTCTCTTTTAACCGGATTATTCTCGCCGGCCTGCTCACTTTTACCTCTCTACACAGTTATGCCAGCCGCGTGGTGACCGATCAGATTGGCCGTCAGGTGACGATTCCCGATCACGTCGATCGTGTAGTCGTGCTGCAACACCAAACGCTTAACCTGCTGGTGCAGCTCAACGCTACCGATAAAATCGTGGGTATTCTGGCGAACTGGAAACAGCAGCTGGGTGAAGGTTACGCGCAGCTGGTGCCTGAGTTAACGCATAAAGCGCTGCTGGGCGATTTAACCCATGTTGATATGGAACAGCTGGTGGCACTGCATCCGCAGGTGGTTTTTGTCACCAACTATGCGCCAAAAGAGATGATCGATCAGATTTCAGCATTAGGCATCCCGGTGCTGGCCATCTCACTGCGTCATGATGATGCCGGTCAGCAAGGCAAAATCAATCCCATGATGCAGAATGAAGATCAGGCTTACGATCTCGGCATCAAGGAAGGCATCACGTTGATCGGCAATGTGGTCAACAAGCCAACACAGGCGCAGGAACTGATTGATGCTGCGTTTGCAGGACGCAAAATCGTCAGCGAGCGCTTAAAAAATCTGCCCGAGCCGCAGCGTGTGCGCGCTTATATGGCGAATCCCGATCTCACCACTTACGGTTCAGGGAAATACACTGGCTTGATGATGGCACATGCGGGTGCATTTAATGTGGCTGCCGCGACCGTTCAGGGTTTTAAACAGGTCAGCATGGAACAGGTGGTGGCGTGGAATCCGCAGGTGATTTTTGTGCAGGATCGCTATCCAAACGTGCTGCAAGAGATCCAACAGGATCCACGCTGGCAAACCATTGATGCGGTAAAAAATCATCAGGTGTGGCTGATGCCGGACTATGCCAAAGCCTGGGGCTATCCGATGCCAGAAGCGATTGGCTTGGGCGAACTGTGGATGGCGAAAAAGCTCTATCCGGAAAAATTCCGCGACATCGACATGCAACAACAGGCTGAAAGCTGGTACCAACGCTTCTATCGGACGCACTATCATGACAACGTTAAACATTCTGGCAGCCGGTAGCCTGCGCGCGGTCTGGCCAGATTTAATGGCATCATTCACCTCGCTTAGCGGTCTAAGGATCACTACCGATTTTGGCCCGGCGGGCAGGTTACGTCAGCGAATTGAGGCCGGTGAAGCGTGCGATTTTTTCGCCTCCGCTAATCGGCTGCACCCTGAAGCGCTGTTGCAGCAAGGACGCGCAGTAAAGCTAGGATTATTTGCTGCCAACACGCTGTGCCTGACCGCCAGGCGTGACATTGTCACACGCGCAGATGACTGGTTATCGCTGCTATGTCGGGATGATTTGCGTGTAGCGACCTCAACGCCGCTCAGCGATCCTTCTGGCGATTATACATGGGAACTTTTTGATAACATTGAGCGTCTTCATCCCGGCTCCGGGAACAGGCTCAAAGCCAAAGCGCGTCCGATGGTGGGCGGCACAGACGGTTTGATGGTGCCTAAGGGTGAGCTGGCGGCGCAGTGGCTCATTGAGCAAAAGCACACGGATATGTTTATCGGCTACGCCAGCTATGCGCCGCGTTTGCAGCTCTGCCCTCAGCTGCACGTGTTGAATATCCCCGCGCCTTATAACGTGGTGGCCGAATATGGTTGGGCGTGCTGCTCTGCCCCCGCGCTTCCCCTCGCGGCTTTTCTCTCTTCAGCCGCGGCGCAGACTATTTTGCAACAGCATGGCTTCCAACTCTCCGCTACACCGCGATAGCAACCAGCACCAGGCACAACAGTAGAACGTAAATCCGCGCATGCCAGCGATCGGACACCGCCGGAATACATCGGCGGGCAAACAGCATCCCCACAAAACCGGCAACCACCAGCAGCAGTAAAATGGTCAGGCTGATAAATCCCAGATAACCGCTAGCGGGTATTTGCTGCCCGCCGCTGATGGCGTAAGTCGTCGCGCCCAACATGGCGACCGGCAGCGACAGCGGATTGGCCGCGCTGACGCAATCACGCATGGCATAACCATGACGACGCAGCAGCGGTACAGTCATCACGCTGCCGCCGACGCCCAGCATGGCGGCAATCATGCCGATCAAGGTGCCGCCCGCGCTGGCGGTCAGCCGCGACAAAACTCGCGGTGCAGCGCGTGTAAGAAAGCCTTTGCGCAGCAGGCAATCGGCGATGGTCACCAGCATGTAAACCATAAAAAGTCCCCGCACCCACCTATCACTCATTGCGCCAGCCAGCCATGAACCGATCACCGCACCGAGCGCGATAAACCCGATGAGCGGCAGCAGTGTGGCTTTATGCAGTTTGCCAGCCCGCCAGTTTTGGTAGCTGGCCCAACCGGCATTGAAAATCATCACGGCGGTCGAGGTCGCCACCGCGATGTGCATCGCATGTTCCGCCAGCAACGGCTGCTGCACCATCAGTTGATAAACAAATGGCACCACCACAAAACCGCCGCCAAAGCCAAACAGCACCGTGGTGATGCCGGTGGCAAAACCCGCCAGACCAATAATTAACAGCTCGTTCATCGCTTTTCTCTGCATCATCAAAAGAGTGATGCAGCTTACGCAGCAACCTGCACGCTTCCCATTTGTGCAGCGCTCAATTACCCTTGCAAATCAGTCAATTTGCGGTGGATGTCTGCTATGCGAAATAGTCACATTGATGAATACGACAAAATTGATCGTGACGTCGTGGCGCTAGGAAATGACTACGCGCAAGGATGCGTGCTGCCGGAACACCAGCATCGCCGCGCGCAGTTGCTGTATGGCGCAACTGGATTAATGCACGTTTCGACTCAGGCTGGCGAATGGGTGGTACCGCCGCAGCACGCGGTGTGGATTCCGCCAAACACCGCGCACAGGGTTAAGTTTGTCGGCGTCTCGACGCGCAGTATGTATATTGAGCCGCTTTGCGCGGCAGCATTGCGCGATAACACACGCTGTTGCGTCATTAGCATCTCGCCGCTACTGCGCCAGTTGTTGATTGAAGCTGTTGATTTACCACTACTATACGCATCCGATCGCGATCGATCGCTGGTGCAGTTGCTGCTGCTGGAGTTAGCGGCGATGCCTGCACGGGAATTTGATATTCCGCTGCCCCAGCATCCGGCGCTATTAGCGCAATGCCAGAACTTCTTACAGGCACCCACCATTCATGATGCGGCCGCTCGCTGGGCCGGAGCGCTCTTTATGAGCTCCAGCACCTTCCGACGGCATTTTTTACAGCAAACCGGTTTGTCCTTTTCCGCCTGGCGGCAGCGTGCCTGTGTAGTAACGGCGCTGGCGATGCTGGTAGCGGGCAAATCCGTTAACGAAGTGGCGCTATCGCTCGGCTACGACAGCAGTTCAGCCTTCTCGACCATGTTTCGCCGCGTCACGGGTCAGGTTCCCTCATTCTACGCCGTGCAAAATTGAGCAAACCTTCACCACTTAATTGGCGATTTCAGCCTGAAAACCGACGGTATATCGCATAATCAACTTGTATAACCCGCTGATTATTAATCAATTACTTTTTAACAACAGCGTGTCGAAGGTTCAGACGGTTAGCTGATGCTGCACCGCATCCAAAAACGCACGTAGCGCCGCCGGTTGACGTTCGCGCGACATATAGAGGCCGTAGATCGCCAGCGTTTTCGCCTGATAGGTCGGCAGCACGGTTTGCAGCTGGCCGTTATCGAGGGCGTGACGTGCTTCCATCTCCGGCACCATCGCCAGACCACAACCGGCGATCGCCGCGTCACACAGCACCGAGGAGATGCCAGCGCTGAAATTGCCGTTCACCGTCGCAGCTATCGTTTCACCCTGCGTATCGCAAAACTGCCAGCTCTGCCCGGCAAAACGACTGTAATGCAGGCAATTATGCTGCGCCAAATCAGCGGGCGTTTGCGGCGCACCGTGCACCTGCAGATAGTCCGGCGACGCGCACACCACTGAAACACATTCGCCTAAACGCCGGGCAATGGCACCGGGTTCAGGATCGTCGGTAATGCGCACCGCCACATCTATACGCTCACCAATCAAACTCACTGGCTGATTGTTGATCTCCAGCTCAATCCGCACTGCCGGAAAACGCGCCAGGAATGCTGGGATCATCGGGCTAAGAATATGTGTGGCGGTGGAGTGCGCACAGGCGACGCGCAACGTGCCATGCGGTTCGCTATGAGCGCCCTGATCGGCAATCTCTTCAGCCAATCTTGCCAGCGTGCGCGATTTTTCGAGGATCTTTTCACCGGCAGGCGTGATGGTGAGCTTGCGCGACGATCGATGCAGTAAGCGCGCACCCGCCCACTTCTCCATCTCATCCAGATAGCGGCTGACCATCGGCCGCGAAATATCCAGCGCGCGCGCCGCGGCGCTTAGGCTGCCCAGCTCGCAAATGCGGTTAAATACCGTTGCCGCCGTCACTCTGTCCATATGGGCTCCATCTGATCGTTTTATGAAACTGATCATATCCAGTTACAGGAATTCTAACAGTCCGAAATTTCCCTACAATAGCGACTTCAATCACGGCGAGGTGCCGGATAAAGGAAAATTTGATGAAAATGAAAACACTGTCGCTGGCACTGGCCTTTTCCACCCTGCCTGCTTTCGCTGCGCCGCTGCATTTGGAGGTGTATAACCCACAGGAAAAGGGCATTTTCCCTGTCTCCTCTACGCTGGTTTCCGGTCCGCATGAAGCGATACTGTTTGATGC
Source organism: Pantoea sp. X-Soil-ISGK-421 (assembly GCF_059730785.1). NCBI lineage: Bacteria > Pseudomonadati > Pseudomonadota > Gammaproteobacteria > Enterobacterales > Erwiniaceae > Pantoea > Pantoea sp. X-Soil-ISGK-421. Next base: position 525,767 of record NZ_AP035980.1, read on the forward strand.
GCAGTTCAGCACGAAAGACGGTGAGAAGCTGGTGCAAATGATCAAAGCCAGCGGCAAAAAGCTGACGCAGATTGTCATCACCTCTGGCGATCCTGATTTTTACTTTGGGCTTGAACCAATTGTAAAAGCGTTCCCACAGGTGAAGATTGTGGCGACGGCCGATGTGGTGAAACACATCCAAGCCACCAACGCCGCCAAGCTGGCTTATTGGGGCCCGCAAATGAAGAACGGTGCGCCAAAACAGCTCTATGTACCGCAGGTTACGCAGGCGACGACGTTTAAAGTCGATGGCGAAACCCTGGAGCTGCATCATGCCAATGATTACGCCGCCTACGTGTGGATTCCGGCGAACAAAGCGATTCTCGGCGGCACCGGCGTGGCTTCAGGTATTCACGTCTGGACTGCCGATACGCAAACGCCAGCAGTTCGACAGCAGTGGCGCAATGTGTTGAGTGAGATGCAAAAACTGCAGCCTAAACAGGTGATTCCGGGGCATTATTTGGGTGAACGCCCGACGGGCGATGCGGCGATTACGTTTACTTTGAACTATCTGCACACCTTTGAGAAAGCGCTGCAGCAGCACAAAGGCGCTGCGCAGGTGATCGAAACCATGAAAGCCGCCTATCCGAATTTGCCGGATGAGAGCTCGCTGGATCTCAGCGCCAAGGTAAATACCGGCGAAATGAAATGGTAATGAATATTTTGCGTGTACAAACTTTGACGAACAATACAAAGAGAGTCTGATTTGCTAGGATTTTGGCCCGAATAAGCAATATAAGGTGGCGGGTCATGCCCCAAAAAAGAGCGACGCTGATTGGTTTGATGGCCATTTTATTGTGGAGCGCGATTGTCGGACTGATTAAAAATGTCAGTGAAGGATTCGGTCCGGTGGGCGGTGCGGCGCTGATCTACAGCGCCAGCGCGATACTGCTAACCTTCACTGTGGGCCTGCCAAAACTGCGCACTTTTCCGCGCAGCTATTTGATTATCGGCAGTGTGCTTTTCGTCTGCTACGAACTCTGCTTGTCACTCTCGCTGGGGTTTACTCACAGCGGTCGTCAGGCGATTGAAGTCGGCATGGTCAATTACCTGTGGCCAAGTTTGACCATCGTTCTTGCCGTGATTGTGAATCGGCAAAAAACCAATCCACTGATTATTCCAGGCGTTTTGCTGGCTGTTGCGGGTATTTGCCGCGTGTTGGGCGGCGATCACGGCTTCTCATTCAGCGAAATGGCCCGTAACGTGATGGATAATCCGCTGAGCTACGGTCTGGCATTGAGCGGCGCGGGTATTTGGGCGGTGTATTGTGTGGTCACCAGGAAAATTGCTAACGGCAGTAATGGCATTACGCTGTTCTTTATCTTAACCGCGCTGACGCTATGGTTGAAATTTGCGCTCTCTCCGCAGCCCTCATTCATATTATCCGCCGAGGTTTGGATCAGTCTGGCATTAGCCGCGATGGCGATGGGCTTTGGCTATGCCGCATGGAATATCGGCATTTTGCATGGCAACGTGACAATTTTGGCCGCCGCATCCTACTTTATTCCGATCGTTTCCTCGATTCTCGCGGCCTTTATTCTGCGCTCGCATCTGACCGTTGCCTTTTGGCAAGGTACTGCAATGGTTAGTCTTGGCTCGTTGTTGTGCTGGTGGTCGACCCGAGGACAGAACACATAATACTTATCCTTAGAACAAAATTAACTCGTTGATCATTTCCTGCACAGCCAACGATCTGTTGCTACTATAGCAACGCAACACACAGCAATGCGTTGCTACGAGAATTTAAGATTGGTAACGTTTACCTGGCCCGCGTTTAGCGGGCTTTTTTTTGCCGGTTATAAATAACGCGGCTTTTCGCTGCGGAATCCAAGGCCAATTAAGCGACCAAACAGATGGCGCAGGAACGGAAAGCGACTAATCAACTGTGGCACTTTGCTCGGCGTGCTGCGTTTACGCTTATTACTGCTCATTTTGATTTGCAGAAATTGGGTCGCGACCGTCGGGAACTGGCGGCGCTGCTGCACCTTTTGCAGATCGCGCACTGTCACGCTGCCCTGCTGCAGCGGTTTGGTCAGGATATTGGCAGCGGCCACCGCATCCTGAATCGCCAGATTAACGCCAACGCCGCCAATTGGTGACATCGCATGTGCGGCGTCGCCAATACAGAGCACGCCGGGCTTCATCCACTGATCAAGACGATCGATGCGAATCGACAACAGCTTGAGCTTTTCCCATTCATCGACTTCCGCCATGCGTGCTGCACTGAACGGCGCAACCTGTGCCATGGAAGTTTTTAGCGCATCTAATCCCGCCCGCTTTAACTCGTCGAACTGGTTTTTCTGTATGGTGTAGCCGCACTGCCAGTAATCACCACGATCGATAACGATGAAATTTTGTTTCGGTCCTTTGTGGCCCATGCCCAACTGCGGATCGTCAGGATGTTTCTCCAGCCGGAACCACAACACATCGCGCGGAGAGCCGAAGCTTTTTCCGCTGAGCCCCGCTTTGGCTTTGACCTGCGATTGCCGGCCATCAGCGCCAATCACTAAAGAAGTGCGAATAACATGACGTTCGTTACCCTGTAACGTTTGCACGCCGCTTATTGCGCCATTCTCATAAATGAAGTCGTCAAACGCAGTGGATTGCAGCAGGGTGAAACCGGGAAACTGGGCCGCTTTTTTCGCCAGGAAATTGAGGAAATCCCACTGCGGCATAAAGGCGATGAAGCGGCACTGCACCGGCAAACGCGAGAAATCCGCCATGGTGATCTCCTCGCCGCCCACTTCCGCCTGCAGCTTCTCGGCACGCTGATGCGGCAACGCCAGTAATTCATCGAGCAGACCGAGCTGGCGCATGATCTCCAGCGTTGAAGGGTGAATGGTATCGCCGCGAAAATCGCGCAGGAAATCGGGATGTTTCTCGATAACCACAACGCGCAATCCAGCACGCGCCAGTAAATACCCCAGCATTAACCCCGCGGGACCGCCGCCGACAATACAACAATCCGCGCTTGACGATTTTTCCTGTGTTGCCTGCATTATCTGCCTCATATCAATATGATAATGGTTATCATTTATAGCATAGGTTGATGCTAATGCGATGAAGCCAACCTTAATGCCCACTGCACAGGCGGCACGGCAACGTTACGCTGCACGCGGGCACATCATAAACAACACCTCAACGTTGAGTCGTTTAGCGCAGAGATTGATCGCTGGGCAGCGCTAACGCCATCGATGGACGGCAGAGGTAACGTGCGGACGCTAAAAGCGTCCCTGATAAATGCATCGACTTAACGTCCATGCCTGCATTTTTCTTAAGTTATTGTTAACAATAAATTAGCACTTTTGGCCAAAGCATTGCGCCACTGATTCGCCATATTCCTGTACATATTAAATAAATTTGTATAAGTTTGTCCGCTAAAGTTATACGTTAACCTCGAGGATGGAACCATGCGTCAGGATCGTAACTTTTCCGCAGCGTCGGAAGCTATTGCGCGCTACTTCAAAGAAGCCTCTTTGCCTTCACAGCAGGAAACGCTGGGACAAATTGTGGTTGAGATTTTGCGTTCAGGGCGGACGTTAAGCCGTAAAGCGTTGTGCACCAAGTTGCTGTGCCGCATGGAACAAGCACGCGGGACTGAAGAGGAAATTCATTATCAGCAATTAATTGGCCTGATGTTTTCCGTTGAACGAGAATCCTAAAACAGGCGCTGTTGGCCTGAGAATTAACCAAGTGGCTTCCGCCTCATTCACCTGCTGGTAAGACTGAATCCACTTTGTTATTTGCCGCAGGTCTTCCGCGGTAACCAGAGAGAATCTATGTATAGAAGTGATGAAGAACGGCTCACCGACATCATCATGGGCGATGCGATTTTACAGTTGCTAAAAAAATCCGGCCCGGTTTCTACCCGCACGCTGCTTGAAAAGCTGCGCGTGATGGCATCAGTTGAACGCGATCCACCGCGGCAGCAAGCGCTGAGCCGAGCGATGTCTGAAGTAATGAGTCATATTGAAACGCCACAGTCGAGCGGCGTGGCGATCAAGAATACCGACAACGTGACGCATATTTTCCGCAATCGTGACGGTTCAGGTAATGGCACTAAGCATTGAGCTTCGGGCGAACGCTGACTAATCAACGTTCGCTCTTTCTTGCAAAGATGTAGACCCTTCTGTCTTGTTTTCTCTTGGCACTCTGTTAAATTCATCTTTCACAACGAATTTTTGCGAGCTTATATGTCTTACCTCAACGCCTTAACCACAGAGACCACCACCACCGCATTTGGCGGCGGCGTGTGTGCATCTGTAGCGGAGACATAAGCTCCAGCATCCTCAGCCCCGTCAATCACTGGACGGGGAATGGTCTCCGTTCATAGCATGTAGAAAGGAGACACACCATGCAGCCATCGCAACATAAAGCCTTGTTAGTCATTGATATGCAGAACGGGTTATTTCACGCCTCGCCAGCACCCTTTGCTGCACAATCGGTGTTAGCCAACATCAATCAGCTAATCGGGTTAGCCCATCAAGCGCATGCGCCCGTTTTCTTCGCACGCCACACTGGGCCGGAGGGTTCGCCGTTGGCCGAAAGTAGTCCGCTGACGCAGTTGATTCCGGAACTGCAAATTGATGCCGCCCGCGATCGGGTATTTGTGAAGAAATATCCCAACTGCTTTCGTGACACTGAATTACTGGCCGCGCTGAAAAATGCCGATATTAAAGAACTGGCCATAGTTGGGATGAAGACGGAATATTGCGTAGATACCACTTGCCGTGCCGCCGCTGACTTAGGCTATCGCGTTGCACTGATTGAGGATGGGCATACTTCTGTGGATAACAGCGTGTTAAGCGCCCGACAAATTATTGCACACCATAATCAAACGCTGGCCGGCCCCTTTGTGCAGCGGGTAGCAAGCGCGGCATATATATTCTGAGAAGTTAATCAATGAGGGCGAAAGCCCTCTTTTCGCTTGCACGCTATTACATCAGCGCAACGCCAAAGCGTTTAAGTAGCGTGGCCCAAAGCAGAAATAGCAGGATAGTGAGTACACAACTCGCCACCAGCGTCGGCCAGAATCCGAGGCGTTGATAGAGAAACGGAAAGGCGATAAACATCGGCAAGGTCGGTACCACATACCAGAAGGTGTACCATGCGTGACTGGCAATTTTGGCCTGGCTTTGCCCTTCCAGCTTCATCCAGATCAGCACCAGCACCGTAACCAAAGGCAACGCGGCAATCAGTCCGCCAAGGCGATCGCTCCGTTTAGCCACTTCCGATATCAGCACCACCATGCCGGCGGTAATGGCATATTTGGCAATAAGCCACAGCATGCGGTTATCCTTCCGTTAATAGTTAACTATCAATGACGTATTGCGCATCCGCACTGCGACATTTCACCCGGCACATGTTTACCGTGATGGGAATGGCGCACCTGCAATTCACCCTGCTGCCAGGCATTGCTGGCGTCAGCACGGTTTTCCAGCAAACGATTCAGCGCTTCACTCACCAGCAGATCACGGCGCTGCGACCAGCTGGTCAGATGCCAGGTCGACGCACGCGCTTCATCAACATCACCAAAGCCCACCACCGCGACATGTGCACCTTGCGCAAAATCGCGCACCGCTTGTAAGGCGCCGAATGCCAATACATCGCTTTCGCAGAACAGCGCATTAACGCGCTCGGCAGCACGGGTTTTTTTCAAGTACGCCATCATTGCCTGATAGGCCAGTTCACGATCGTTGCCACCGGCAGAGAGTTGGAGGGTAAGTTCTTTATGTTTGGCTTGCAGACTGGCGACAAAGCCCTCCATCTGGCGCACAGCCGCACGATGTTGCAGGCTGTGCATAAAGCCGAAACGTTGATGACCTTGCGACAGCAGCAATAAGCCTATCTCTTCGCCCGCGGTATAACCATCCGCCATCACGACGTTGGCTTCCGCGCTGGCGCTGTGGCTGAGATGTACCGTCGCGGCCTGCGGCAGAATATCTGCTGCCACGCGCAGTTCATCGCTAAACTGCGAGGTTAGAAAGACTAAACCGCCGATTGGAAGTTGTGCCGCGTGACGAAGCGCACTGTGATAGCTTTCGCGGGAATGAGCATTAAGCAGCAGCGTAATAAAGCCACGTTCATTCAGCTGCCGCGTGACCTCATCGAGTAGCTTGACGGTATTAGGATTGATAAATTCATTGCTGACAATGCCGACGATATTGGAATTTACGGCCATGGACTGACACTCCTGCAACTTAGCGTGCGGTAAATATTGGTAGGTAACAAAAGTCTGCATGCCACGTTACCCGAATATTCCGTTAGCGCCAATTGCTGGCCGTAGTTCCTTTTCTGATTTTATGAGCGACGCGTTAGCGCTAATCGAACGCCTAAACCAATAAAGGTGCTGCCCACCACACGGTCGAGCCATTTTTGCAGCATCACATTGCGCGACACCGCGCTGGCCGCGCTGCCAGCCACTACTGCAAAGCTGACATCAGTGATTAAACCGACGACAGCGTACGTCAGGCCGAGTAACAGAAATGAACTGGCATGATGATTACCATCGACCACCACGAACTGCGGAAAAAAGGAAATAAAAAATAGCAGTACTTTTGGATTGGTAATGGAAGTGATAAAACCGCGGACTAATAAATTGCGTGTATTGGAGCGTGGAATATCGTCTGGCTGTGTGTTCACTTCTTCACGACTGAAAAAGGTGCCCCATACCATTTTACTGCCCAGATAGATCAAATATGCCGCACCAATATATTTAATCACTGTAAATAACAGCGGTGAGGCCGTAATTAATGCCGTCAAACCAACGGCGCTAGCCAACGCATGTGTGCAACTTCCCAGCGCCACGCCACTCGCTGATATCACGCCGCTACGTCGCCCATTCGCTACGCTTTGTCCAACGACATAAGCCAAATCCGGTCCCGGTGTAATACACAACAGAAATACGGATGCGAGGAAAAGCGGAAAGTGGGTGATATCCAGCATTGTGGCTCCTTGTAGGTGATAAATAATGCCTGCACGTATCGTAGCGGCGCAATTAATTGTGCACAACAGCAGCCAGGTGCATGCGATCTTTAAAAATTAAACAGCGCGATAAATCGCGCCGCTACGGTTCACTGCAAGCCGTCATCGACCAGCTATTCCTCCAGCAATATCGCAAATCCCCCATAGATCATGCGTTTGCCATCGAAAGGCATATTTTCACCCATCTCCTTCATCCGCGGATCGGACATCATTTTGGCATTGGCGGCATCGCGAACTTCCCGCGAGGGATATTCGATCCAGCTGAACACCACCGTCTCGCCCTCTTCAGCGTTAACCGCACGATAGAAATCAGTCTGTGTGCCGGCGGGAACATCGTCGGCCCAGCACTCAACGATTCGCGTCGCGCCAAACTCTTTAAACAGCGGCGCCGCTTTGGCCGCCATGGCACGATAATCCTCCTTATTGGCTTCCGGCACCGCTACGACAAAACCATCAACGTACGACATAGCTATTTACCTCGTCGTCATCTACGCGGTCAGTAATAACCGCCAGATAATTGTATGAATGATGTGCAATACCCGCCGATGTACAGATGAATAATTGCGCGCTTACTCGCAGAATCTGCGCGCGCCAGGCGATTTACGTTACACTGACGCCTTTGATCGTTATGTCACCGAGAAATCTATGCGCATCACCATTGAACCGGCCGACCAGCCCTTTATTCACCGCTTGTTGGGTGAAGAGATTGAGAGTATTGACACCACCGCCACCGAGGCCACGCCGTTACAGCAGGCGCTGCACTGGGCTCGTCAGCAGAAGAATCACGAAGCCGATCTCGACTGGAGGCGCAACGCGCTGTTTCTGTTGATGTTTGTGTTTTTATATGCCGCGCTCGGCGCGTCATTAACGCTGGATCTCACACCGCAGGTTTCCAGCCATAAAAGCCTCGCTTACGCTCTGGAAGCCGTGCCGGTACTGATCGCTTTTTCCGGATTATTTATCTCGTTGCTGTATGTATTTTTGACCCGCAGCGGCGCACGTCGCTTGCGTAATTGGGAACACGGCATTTTTGTACTGGAGAAATACAGCGGCACCAATCTCAGCCGGCAAATTAATGATATGGGATCACGCACCACCCATTATTCGCAGTCGGCTATTAATGTTGCGCTAGCACTGTTTATTTGTGTGACCTGGGTGGTGATGTACAACTATTTTACCTTTACCACCAGCGGCGTGATTGGCAGCGTTATTTCGTTATTTATCACCACCATGACTTACGTCATTCTGGATATTCAATTGCTGAAATCGAATTCCTCCATCGCTATTGATGAACCGCTGATTCCGGCTGAAGACGAGAAAGAGCAGCCTTGATGGTTGCCCCACGCAGCGTCACCCAACGCTGCGCATTTAACACTGGCATAACATTTCTGCTCGCATTATCATCATCCAATTCATTCCACTACTGATAACTAAGGAGGATTACTATGCCCGCGTGTGAATTGTTTATTTACTCACACTTTTATAGTAATTGGCCGCGTTCAGGCATTTCCGCACTCGTGCTGCGATAATCCGTCCTGAGCGAAGTTCACAGAAAATCTAATCTCTTCCCTCCGGCTTACCGGGTTGTCGTCAGCGATTTCTGACGTCAGGCTTTTTTGCGCCTGCAACTTATGAGTAAGCACATGAGCACTTTACTATCCGCACACGCTGTCGGCTTTGATAACGCCTTTGGTACCCTGTTTCACGATATTCATTTCAGCCTAAAAAAAGGCGATCGCATCGGCTTGCTGGGTGATAACGGCACGGGCAAAAGCACTTTATTGAAAATTCTCAGTGGCGAACTGGAAGCGAGTCACGGCAGCGTTACGCCGGCTAATCACTGTTTGCTGGCGCGCATTGAGCAGCATCTGCCAGCAGAACTGCACAATGCGTCGCTGCTGGAGGGGGTGATGGCGCATGTGCCAGTGCAGGCCGATCGCTGGCGGGCCGAAGCGCTGCTGGGCAGCCTGGGTTTCACCGCCGAGCAGCAAGCACACACTGCGTCAACCCTGAGCGGCGGTCAACATATGCGGCTGCTGCTGGCGCGTGCGTTGATTCTGCAGCCGGATCTGCTGCTGCTCGATGAACCCAGCAACCACCTCGATCTGCCGACGCTAATATGGCTGGAGAATTTCCTCAACGGTTGGAACGGCAGCTTCGTTTTGGTCTCGCATGACAGCACCTTGCTCGATCGGGTGACCAACTGCAGCTGGATTCTGCGCGATCGTGGCCTGCAATGCTTCCGCTTACCGTGCAGCGCCGCGCGTCAGGCGCTGATCGAGCAGGATCAAGCCGATGCGCAGCGTTATCAGGCCGAGCAGAAGGAGATCGATCGCGTCGAGCAAAGCGCCAAACGTCTGGCGATGTGGGGCCGCACCTACGATAACGAAGGTTTATCGCGTAAGGCGCAGCAGATGGAGAAGCGCGCCAGCTGGCTGAAAGAGGCTCAAACCACGCTAAGCGAAGGATCGCTATGGCGGCTGCAGCTGCACGGTGAAGCATTAGATGCCGATCGCGTGTTGGCATTGCCCGAACTGTCGATTCGACCGGCCGATGACGCGCCTGCGTTGTTTTCATTGCCGATGCTGCAGGTGAAAAGTGGCGATCGCGTGGCGATTGTTGGCCGCAACGGTTGCGGTAAATCGTCGTTGCTGCGGCATTTGTGGCGTGAATATCAACAAACAGATAGCGCGCTGTTTCATCCTCGTGCGCGCCTCGGTTATTACGATCAAAGCCTGCATCAATTACACGATGCGGAAACGCTGAGCGATGCGCTGGCACATTTTGCGCCGCTCAGTGATGAACAGCGCAAAATGGCGCTGATCGGGGCCGGTTTTCCTTATCTGCGTCATCAACAACGGATTGGTTCACTCAGCGGCGGCGAACGTTCGCGCTTGCTGTTTGTGGGGTTAACGCTGGCGCGCCATTCGTTGTTGTTGCTCGATGAACCCACCAACCATCTGGATATGGTGGGTAAAGAGGAGCTGGCGGACGCGCTGAATCAGTTCGAGGGCGCGGTGTTGTTGGTGTCGCATGATCGTCAGTTAATCGCCAACTGCTGCACCCGCTTTTGGCTGATTGAAGGTCAGCAGCTTGGCGAGTGGCATGATTTTGATGCAGTCACCGAGCGCATGCGTGCTGAGCAACCGCTAGCAACGTCTGGCTCAACTGCACCGCCTGCAACGGCCATAGCGCTGGATGAGGACGCTCTGCTACTGGCGTTACTGGAGGTGGAAAGCAAGCTGGATGAAGATCTCGCGCGAAAGCCGAAGCATCAGAAACCGGCGTTGCAGGCGCAGTGGCGTGAGGAGATTGCGTTACTACAAACCCAACTCGGCCTGTAAGGCGCAACGGAAAGCACGCATTGTCGCGGCGCAATGTATTACGCGATAAATCGCGCCGCGACAAAATGTGCAGTAAACCTTACGCCAGCATCGCCTGTATTAACGCCTGCGCAGTCTTTTTCAGCTGCTGCGCAGGATTTCGGCCAATCAGCACAAATTGATATCCCGCCTTATGCCACCAAACCACATTCATTCCCTGCCGTTTCTCCTGTGCTGCCGGCCGCGCCGTGACTGCGCTGGCTAAGGTGATGCGTGCCGCCGCGAGGCGGCTCATGATGGTGCCCATTGGTACCGCCAGCGTATCGGCAGCTTCCTGATAGGTGAAGCTTTCCACGTAAGCGTTGCGCTTCGGGCAGCTGACTCACGCGCAGCATCATGGCGTGTCAGCGCTGAGACAAAAAGTGACTCAGATAAACGGTAAACAACTCAGCCCGCGTTTTTATTCGGAAAATAATTCAATCTTTTTTCTACGAACGCGCGTTGCTCAGCCTTTTCTGCCGAATTTTCTCCTGTTTGTGCGGTTTAGTGATTATGATTCTCGCTTCATAAAAGGGACGCTTATGCTGAATATCTCAAAAAGGTGGCTGCTCGCCACACTCGCCGCTGTCATTCTTCTGCTACTGATCTGGCATTACGCCGGTTCGCGCAGCAAACCCAACGCGGTGGTGACCGCCGAGGTGCGCGTGGGCAATATCGAAAACGTGATTGCCGCCACGGGCAAAATGGATGCGGTCGAACGCGTTAACGTCGGTGCGCAGGTCTCCGGTCAGGTTAAAAAACTCTATATCAAAGCGGGCGATAGCGTCAGCAAAGGTCAGCTGATTGCCGAAATTGACGATCAGCCCCAGCGCAGCGATTTGCGTAATGCGCAAGCCGCGCTCAGCGTCGCGCAGGCAGATTTGGAAACCCGTGAAGCGACGCTGCTGCGGCAGGATGCGCAATTCAAACGTCTGCAGCAGATGATCAAAACCAATGCGGTGTCGCGCCAGGATTTTGATGAAACGGCAGAAGCCTGGAGCATGGCGCGCGCGGAGCTGACGGCGCAAAAAGCGCGCGTGATTCAGGCGCAAATTGAAGTAGATAAGAAACAACTCGATCTTGGCTATACCCGCATCATGGCACCGATGGATGGTACGGTCATCGCCATCGTCACTAAGCAAGGCCAAACGGTGAATGCGGTGCAAACTGCGCCGACCATTGCCAAACTGGCGCAGCTCGGCACTATGACGATTAAAGTGCAGATTTCCGAAGCGGACATTAATAATGTGCAACCCGGTCAGCAGGCGTGGTTCACCACTTTTTCCAATCCCGACAAACGTTATAACGCCACGCTGCGCAGCCTCGAATTAGCCCCTGAATCAGTGATGAAAGATGATGCGCTGATAGGCAACAGCGAAAGCACGCCGAGCAGCAGCACCAACGCCGCGGTCTATTACAACGCCCTGCTTGATGTGCCTAATCCGGATAATGCGCTGCGTATCTCCATGACGGCGCAGGTCAACCTGCTGCGGGATTCCGTCAAAGACGCCTTGCTGGTGCCGGTGCAGGCGACCAGGAAAGATACGGACGGCAACACTTACGTTGAAGTTCCAGACCAGAATAACCAGCCGATAAAACGCATCATCACTACCGGCATCACTGACAGCGTGGATATTCAGGTGCTGAGCGGCTTGAAAGCGGGCGAGAGCGTGATCCTGGCCACGCAGACGGCGGGCAGTGACAAGGTGATGATGTGAATATCATCGAACTGAAAAACATTCAACGCAGCTATGTTAACGGTTCGCACTCCCTGCATGTGCTGAAAGACATCAACCTGACTATTGCCAGCGGCGAACGGGTGGCGATTATCGGGCCGTCCGGATCAGGTAAATCGACGCTGCTGAATATTCTCGGCTGCCTTGATGCACCTGACAGCGGTGACTATTTGATTGGCGGCCAGAACACCGCCACGCTGTCACCGGATGCGCTGGCGCAAGTGCGGCGCGAGCATATCGGCTTTATCTTCCAGCGCTATCATCTGATGCCGGATCTTAGCGCGTTGAGCAACGTCGAAATCCCATCGATCTATGCCAATTTTCAGGGCAAAGCGCGGCTGGCGCGCGCAGCGGATCTGCTGGCGCGTTTGGGTCTGCAAGGGCGCGAGCATCATAAGCCGGGCGAGCTGTCCGGCGGCCAGCAGCAGCGCGTCAGTATTGCCCGCGCACTGATTAATGGCGCCGAAATCATTCTTGCCGATGAACCAACCGGCGCGCTGGATTCGCAGTCCGGCGAAGAGGTGCTGCGCATCCTGCACGATCTCAATCGCGAAGGTCACACGGTGATCATCGTGACGCACGACATGAAAGTGGCGCAGCACGCCGATCGCATTATTGAGATTAAGGACGGCGAAATTTTTGCCGATAGCGGCTGCAAACACGATGCCACCCGCGCGCAATACGTGCCCGCTGCGCGTAAAAGTCAAAGTAAACTGCGCGGCTTCCTTGACCGACTGCGTGAATCACTGCGTATGGCGCTGAACGCGATGAACGCGCATCGGTTGCGTACCGCGCTGACCATGACCGGGATAATTTTTGGCATCGCGGCGGTGGTCACGGTGGTGGCACTCGGCCAGGGCGCGCGGCAAAAGACGCTGGAGAGTATTTCCGGTCTCGGTACTAATGTGGTGTCGATCTATGCCGGTGGAGATTTTGTTGAAGATGAAGCGAATCCGGTGCTAACGCTGGTGATGGCGGATGCGGAAGTGATTGCACGCCAGCAGTTTGTTGCGGCGGCCAGCCCGGAGATGATTGTCAATCAGCCGATTCGCTATCTCTCCAATGCCTCTAAAACCTCGGTATACGGCGTAGGCAACGGGTATTTCCAGATTCAGGGGATCAAGCTGCGGGAAGGAAGTAACTTCAGCGATGAACGTCACGCACGTCAGGAGATCATCATTGATACCAACACCCGCAATAAACTGTTCGGTGAACACGGTGAAAGCCCGATTGGTAAGATGATCGTGCTGGGTTCCGTGCCGGTGCGCGTGATTGGTGTGGCGGATAATAACGATGGCATGTCGCCCAATCGCCTCAGCGTGTGGCTGCCGTGGAGCACCGTGATGTATCGCATCAGCGGACAAACCGCGCTAACCAGCATCAGCATTAAGCTGAAGGACGATGTGGTGAGCGGCCCAGCGGTAGAATCACTGACGCAGTTGCTGACTGCGCGTCATGGCACCAAAGATTTCCTGGTGTTCAACCGCGATAAATACCGTAAAGCGATTGAAGATGCTGCGGCAACGTTAACCTTGTTGATTTTGCTGGTGGCCTCGATTGCGCTGATGATTGGCAGCATTGGCGTGATGAATATCATGCTGGTGTCGGTGACGGAACGTACGCATGAAATCGGCGTGCGTATGGCGGTAGGCGCGCGGCGCGGCGACATCATGCAGCAGTTTATGATCGAAGCGGTTTTAGTCTGTCTGGTGGGCGGATCGCTTGGCGTGGCGTTGGCACTGGTGATTGGACCGATTATCAGCCTGCTGGCGGGCGGCATGATTACGGCGATTTTCTCGTGGCAGTCAGCGGGCGCAGCCTTTGCCTGCTCCACGCTCATCGGTATGATTTTTGGTTATCTGCCCGCGCGCAAAGCGGCACGTATGGATCCGGTAGCGGCATTGGCGAGCGAATAAATAGCCTATCGGCACGCTTTAGTCGCGGCGCGATTTATCGCGCGCTTTTGACCTGTTCGCGCCGGTAAAAACGCGCAACAGATCGCGCCGCTACAGTATGTGCCGTTCTTCAGCCTTAAATCAGCATCGGCAATGTCGCGGTTGCCGTTTGCTGGCTGGCCGCCAGATAGCGGGCATCATGCGTCATCAATTCGCTAATCAGCACCTCCACTAGCAACATGGCCCCCACTTTGCCGCTCAGCGCGCCAGCGTTGAACGGGCCTTCCGGCCGCGCGGCCACCAGCAACATATCGGCTAAGCTGCCCATCGGGCTGCGCAGCGTGTTACTGAGCATCAGTACGCGCGCGTTTTGCTTCTTCGCCACCTTCACCACATGCATCACATCTTTGGTCGAACCGGAAGCGGAGATGGCGATGACCAAATCGCCCTCTTTCAACGTCGAGGCATTCATCGCCGCGCGGTGCATATCACCAAATAGCTGCGCCGATTTACCCAAGCGCAGCAGGCGATAATGCAGATACTCACCGGTAATCGCGCTGGCTGCCACGCCGTAAATCTGGATGGATTTAGCCTGATGCAGCGCTTCAACCGCGTGCTGAAGCACCTCGCGATTGATAAATTTTCCGGTATCACGCAGCGCCTGCACCGTTTCTTCGACCAGCATGTCGATGCTGTCACCGCTGGCGATGGCGGCGGGCTGATTGTGTTGCACATCGAGCGCCAGCGCCATTTTAAATTCGGTGTAGCCCTTACAGCTTAAATGGCGGCACAGGCGCGTCACGCTCGCTTCACTGGTGTCGGTTTCGCGCGCCAGTTCGGTGATGGTGAGATACAGCACTTTCTGCGGGTCGGTGAGGATGAAATCGCCCAGCTTTTGCAGCGTGGGACTATAGCCCGGCAAGCCCTGGCGCAGGTGCAGCAAGATGTTTTCATTGTCCGTCATGGCGGCCTTCCTTCTTCACGACATTGATGGCGCACAGTGTGC
This sequence comes from Pantoea sp. X-Soil-ISGK-421, assembly GCF_059730785.1. Classification (NCBI taxonomy): domain Bacteria; kingdom Pseudomonadati; phylum Pseudomonadota; class Gammaproteobacteria; order Enterobacterales; family Erwiniaceae; genus Pantoea; species Pantoea sp. X-Soil-ISGK-421. Next base: position 540,789 of record NZ_AP035980.1, read on the forward strand.
AGCAGATCAGGGCATAAGTGAAAGCTATCACAATAATGGTGGAAATTTTCAACTAATGAATTAGATTGTGGTAATAATTTTTACCACAACATTACTTCAGGGATAAAAATTTATGTCATCATTGTTCAGCGGTGCCTCTTCGGGAGGTTGGTTCGAAAAAGCCCAGCGTTTTGGCAAGTCGTTTATGTTACCGATTGCCGTGCTTCCAGCTGCCGGTTTACTGCTGGGCATTGGTGGCGCATTGTCCAATCCCAACACCATCAAAGCCTATCCGTTCCTGGATGTCGCCTGGCTGCAAGGTGTATTCACCATCATGGCCAGCGCCGGTTCGGTGGTATTTGCCAACCTCGCGGTTTTATTTGCGGTGGGCGTAGCGGTGGGATTAGCGAAAAGTGACAAAGGCACCGCTGGGTTGGCCTCGTTGCTGGCTTATCTGGTGATGAACGCCACCATCAATGCGCTGCTGACGCTCACCGGCGTGCTGGCGCAGGGCAATCTTAGCGCGGTGGGACAAGGCATGGCGCTTGGCATTCAGACGCTGGAAACCGGCGTATTTGGTGGCGTGGTGATTGGACTGGTGACGGCAATGCTGCATAACCGCTACAACAAGATTGCCCTGCCGCAGTTTCTCGGCTTCTTCGGTGGCTCGCGCTTCGTGCCGATCATCAGCTCCTTCGTCGCTATTCTGGTGGGCGCGGCGATGACCATTGTCTGGCCGCACTTCCAGAAGTTGATTTTTGGCCTGGGTGGTTTGGTGGACGCCACGGGTTACTTTGGCACCTTTATTTACGGCTTCGTGCTGCGCATGCTTGGCCCATTCGGCCTGCATCACATTTTCTATCTGCCGTTCTGGACCACCGCGCTCGGTGGCAGTGAAGTGATTAACGGACAGTTGGTGGAAGGCACGCAGCGCATCTTCTTCGCCCAACTTGCCGATCCCAATACGCAACAATTCTACCTTGGCACCTCACGCTTTATGTCAGGTCGCTTCATCACCATGATGTTTGGTTTGATCGGCGCGTGTCTGGCGATGTATCACACCGCTAAGCCGGAAAACCGCCAGCGCGTCGCCGGTTTGCTGCTTTCAGCCGCGCTGACCTCGTTCCTCACCGGTATCACCGAACCTATTGAGTTCTCGTTCCTGTTTGTCGCGCCGGTGCTGTATGTCATCCACGCGCTGTTTGATGGGCTGGCGTTTATGATCGCCCACATTCTGCACATCACCATTGGCCAAACCTTCTCCGGGGGCCTGATCGATTTCATCTTGTTCGGCGTATTACAAGGCGAAGCGAAAACCCATTGGTGGTATGTCCCGCTGGTTGGCGTGCCGTGGTTCCTGCTCTATTACTTCACGTTCCGTCTGCTGATCACCCGCTTCAATTTCAAAACGCCGGGCCGTGAAGACGCCAGCAACGAAACCACGCCGATGATCGCCGGAGAGCGCCCTGTGCAAGTGATCGCTGCGCTGGGTGGCAAAGAGAACATCGCCGAACTGGATTGCTGCGCCACCCGCTTGCGCATCACGCTGAACGATAGCAGCAAGCTCGATGAAAACGCATTAAAAGCCACTGGCGCACGCGCGGTGATCCAACGTGGCAAAGGCGTGCAGGTGATTTATGGCCCGCACGTCACCATTATCAAAAACGAAGTTGAGGAGTTACTTGCGCTATGAAAGCACCGATGCTGGCCCAGATTAAGGGAAAACTGGTGGTCTCGTGTCAGGCTCTGGAAGATGAGCCGTTACACAGTCCGTTTATCATGTCACGCATGGCGTTGGCGGCCATGGAAGGCGGCGCAGCCGCGATCCGCGCCAACAGCCTGATCGACGTGCAGCAGATTATGCAAACCGTGGCGCTGCCGATTATCGCTATTATCAAGCGCGACTATCCTGGCAGCGATGTCTACATCACCGCGACGTTGCGGGAAGTAGATGAGTTGATGGTGGCGAATCCGGCGATGGTTGCGCTGGATGCCACGCGGCATATGCGTCCCGGCGATTTGCAGCTTCCTGCACTGGTGGCGGCGATTCGTCAGCGCTATCCGCACCTGCTGCTGATGGCTGACATTGCCACGGTGGAAGAAGCGCGTCAGGCCTCCGCGTTAGGTTTTGATTGCGTCGGTACTACGCTGCACGGTTACACCGCAGAAACCCAGGGCTGCTCTTTAGCCACCGATGACTGCCGCTTTCTGCGCGACGTTTTGGCTGCTGTAAACGTGCCGGTGATCGCTGAAGGGAATGTGGAAACGCCGGCAATGGCGGCGGATTGTCTGGCGCTGGGTGCGCATGCCGTGGTGGTTGGCGGCGCGATTACCCGCCCGCAACAGATAACACGCCGCTTTGTGAATGCCATAAGTTAGATACAAGGTGCCTTTATTGGGCACCTTGCTTAAGGTTATCCACAATCCCCGTGCGTAGATTCCCCGTTATCCTGTGGATAAAACGCGCCTCGCGCCACCCAGCGCCCGATGCACGCATGCGGTTACTTTTCGCACGATTGTAAAAATCACGTGGTGGCTGAGCGACCCACTTTTCCCATGGCAAAAACGTTGACTGCCGCTAACAATGCGGCGGCAGCAAAGGCCATCACGAATCCGCCGGGCAGATACGCCATAAAGGCCGCAAGAAACTGGCCGGAAAAAATCGCCATTGATAAACGCGCCAGCTGGCGGCCTCTTTCCTGCGGCTGGCTAATTTCAACCGTCATGTGATTAACCAGCGGAATCGACAGCCCAAATCCCATGCCCAATAAAATACCGCCCGGAATAAACAGCACCATATTTGGCGCAGCGGCAAACTCCAGATGTGCCAGCAGATAGCAGACAAATGCCATTACTAAGGTTGGGTAACTGCCGAAGCGCTGCGACACGTCCGGCATGATGGCGGCTGCCAGCACTGCCACCAGCGAAACAAATGAGAGAAAGTAGCCAATGTGCGCAGCATCAATGCCCATCGCCGCAAAGCGTTGCGGCAGCATAATCACTGCGGTGAAAAAGCACACCATCGAACAAAGTGCGGCGCATAACACCGGACGCAGCGGGCGATCGCTGTTACCCGCCTGCTCATCCACAGACAACGTCGCGGCTTGCAGCGGCTGACGTGGCACAGTGAGCATCACCAGCAGCAACATAAGCCAGGCGAAAAGATAAAGGAAGTAAGGCCAGCGCCAGCTGATGGAGGCCAGAATGCCGCCAATAAACAGAAACAGTACGCCGCCTATTTCGATAGACATACCTTGCCGCGCCATCATCGCCAATCGCGCTTCTCCGCTATAAAAACTGGCGATCATGCTGGTGCCCGCCGCCATCACCACCGCGGTGGCGCAGCCCAACAGCAGACGATCGATAATCTGCGGCAGCGCGCCAGGCAGCCACGCGCCTGCGACGCCGAAAAGGCCGTAGCAAAATAGTCCGATGAGCAAAAGTGAATGAGCGCCCCACCGATCGATAGCACGTCCCGCTAACGGACCCGCCAGCACCACGCCGAGCGAAGGTAACGTGACCAGCCAGCTCGCCAAATGCGAAACGCCAAGTTGCGCTGAGATTTCGCTGAGTCCGGGCACAATCACGCAACCCACCATAATGGTCAGGCAACTGACCGCTAATAACGTAAATGCGCCAGTAGGTTTAAGGGATGACACAAACCCTCCTTTTATCCGTATAATGGACATTAAAACCGAATATTGGACGCTAGTGTTGTGCGAATCCGCTTTGCTGTCAATCGCTGCACGCCATCGTGCTATAGTGTTGACAGCGTAAACGCACGGAATCCTTAAAAAATGAGTGTGGAAACAGAAACTAACGGATCACAGGTGATCGCGCGGGCCGCGACAATTTTGCGCGCGCTGGAAGATCGTCCGGCAGGATTAACCATGTCTGCTTTGGCAAAAATCACTGAACTGCCGCGCACCACAGTGCATCGGCTGGTGAGCTCGCTGATCGCCCAACAACTGTTGTTGCAGGATAGTGATGGCATCAAACTGGGTCCGGCGCTGGCTCGCCTCGCGGCCTCGGCGCATACCGATATCATTGCGCTGGCGCAACCGGCGATGGCAACCCTCGGCCGACGCACGCGTGAAACGGTTGATCTCTGCGCCTGGCGCGGCAGTCATACCGTGTTGGTGAGCCAGTTTGTTTCCGATCAGGAGCTGCGCGTCGCGTCGCCAGTGAGTACCGCGTTTCCCTCGCACTGCGCGGCACACGGTAAAGCGCTACTGGCGGAACAGACCGACGAGGCTGTGGCAACATGGTTGCCACAACTTAAGGATGTGCGTACCGAGAAGACAATCCAGGATCGTCAGGCATTGCTGCAAGAGATCGCCGTTACGCGTCAGCAAGGTTATGCGGTGGATCGTGAAGAGCATGCGCGCGGGGTTTGCGGCATCAGCGTGGCGCTGCAAACCGGTACGGGTGAACGTTATGCGTTAGCGATTGCTGTACCGGCGTTGCGTTTTGATGAGCATTTCGCACATTTACTGGCGTCGCTGCTACAGGCAAAAGCGGAGATTGAAGCGTTAGTGGCGCGCTAAACTGAATCTTCTTTTTCAATGACCAACACGCGCGCTTCACCTTGTGGGTGCGCCACGTGCTCGGTACCGATGCTGGCGTAAAAAATGTCACCGCTATTGAGCAGCACTTTCTTTACTTCACCCGCTTCGCGGTAATGCATCTCTACCGCGCCATCCAGCACCGCAAACACTTCCTCGCCATCATTGATGTGCCATTTGTAAGGTTGATTGGTCCAGTGCAAACGCACGCTGGTGCCGGCGAAGTTGGCGATGTCTAACGCATCCCAGGCTTTAGCAGGAGAGAAGTTTTTGCTGACGTAGGTTTTCATGCGAGATCCGTATGGAGGAGAACTGTGTTGATGATACACACAGCGCCTGCGTAATACGGGACATGCGCAGACCATTTACGGACATTCAGATACAGCAAAGCCGCCCGAAGGCGGCCTTAACACAACAGCTTGTGCAGCGAACTTATTTATACAGCTCTGCAGTCATGTGTACGCGGTTGTTGGTATTAGCTTCAGTAATTTTATACTGTGCGCCCTGCTCTTGTGCCTGAGCGGCGATTTTAGCTTCTGCGCCATCCAGTGTTGAAGACTCAACTGAGACGCTCTGTGCAAAGCTTGCAGCAGACATCATTGAAAGAGCAGCAACAGCGGCGATAGACAGTGTTTTGATAGTTTTCATGGTCATAATCCTTAGTGGTTTATTAAGAAGGCTGTGTGCCTTCGATGGAAACAATAATAACTCACGTTATCGTTACATTATTAACGATTAGTGCGATCACGATAACTTACGAAACTATACGCTTTAGTGAGCTTTATAGACAAAAAAGGCCGCCCGTAGGCGACCTGTTCTGGCACATCCGTATGCAACCATCCGTTATTTGTAAAGTTCAGCCGTCATGTGCACGACATTACCGTTGCTGGCTTCCAAAATTTTGTACTGCTCGCCATTCTGTTTCGCTTGTGCGGCAATTTTGGCTTCAGCACCATCCAGAGTCAGCGACGTGGCTGAAACGGTCTGTGCAAAACTTGCAGCAGACATCAGTGAAAGAGCGGCAGCGGCGGCGATAGTCAGTGTTTTAATCGTTTTCATGGTCGTATTCCTTTGGTTGTTTGATGTGAAGGCTGTGCGCCTTCGATGGAAACAATAATAACCACTGAAACTATTATCAGATTAACTATTAGTGCGATCACAGTTAATCAACTCATTATCACTACACCAACTCAAGTTCAGTAATGACCTTTTTCACTTATGCCACATCCGCCGCCGACAACGCACGCAGTGGGCGTGGCAGGCAATCATTCTCTGCCACCTTGGCGCGCTGGCCGCTGCAGCGATGACGCGAATACTGGCGCTGTGTTGGTTAAACAGCGGCCAAAACCGTTCCTGACGCTGAGACTGTGCAGCCACCGCCGCGAAATCCCCCGCCAGCGCCTGATCAATCGATAACACCAGGTTATAAGCCATCAGAAACAAAAATGCCCTCTAACGAGGGCATTAATTATTGGAGAGCTAAGGGACTATTTCAGTGCGATACGCGCAATCTGATCCTCGCCTTTGGTTGAGGAGTCTTTGTTGAACTCCGCTTTCAACGTGACATACAGCGTATTGTTGTCCGGTCCAATCAGTAGGCTGTTTGGATTGTTGTCAAACGACCAGCTGTTTTTCACCGCATAAGTGGTGGCATCCAGCTGCAGCACTTTCTTCGATTCGCGCTGGCTGATGTAAATCTCATTACGTTTAGCGTTGAATTTGATACCCAGCGCATCGCCTTCAATGCGTTTGATCACTTTGCCGCTGCGCTCATCAAAGACCAGCGTCGCTTTGCCTTTAGAATCGTCAGTGACAAACAAGCGACCGGTAGCCGGATCTTCCGCCATGTTCAGGAACAGATACTCTTTACCGTCGCCAGCGGTCCAGCGTTTCTCAATCTTGTGCGTACGTGGATTGATTACCAGAATCTCGCCCGCGCCGTTGGTCGCGTAAATGCGCTCAGTCAGCGGGGAATAGATGATCCCGGTGACCCATTTGCCTGCGTTCTTAATCGTCGCCTTCAACTTGAAGGTTTTCACGTCAACCACCGAGATGTAACCCGGATCGGCGACGCGCCCCACATATAACTCGTTGCCATGCCACAGCACTTCACGCGCACCAGCCGGATAACCTTCTTTATCTTTTTTGCCGGGGAAGACTAAACGTTCCAGCACTTTACCGCTCTGCGCATCTACTTTAGAGATGGCGCCATCCAGCGAGTTGGTGGTGTAGAACACGCTGCCCTGTTCATCTATCGCCGTACCAAAGTTTTTCAGATCGGTATGGGTTACGCCTTTGGTTTCCAGTGTGGTTGGGTCGAGACGATAAATCACACCACCGTTAACGTCTTTGAAGCTCTGCGCGCTGGCAACATATAACGCTTTCGCCGCAGGCGAGTAAGCCATTTCATACAGGCCATCGCCCAAAGTACGCTGGGTCAGTGAGGTATCCACTGGCTTAGCAGCAGCGGCTGGCGCTTCGGCTTTTTTTGCCGGAGCCTGGCAAGCGGTCAGGCTAAACGCAGCGACGATCGCTGCAGCAACGGCGGCTTTGCGCGGGCTAAATAACGATTTCATGCTCAACTCCATCATTGGATGAACGGCTCCGTTGCGCGCGGGCGCGTACGGAAAATACAAGAAGAATGAGAATCATACGCATTAGCATGAACTTAGCAACTTTCTCGATGGTCTTCTCCGCTTTGCCGTGAATGGTGTCGTGCGAGCGGTACACGTTTATCTGCCAAATTGTTCCCTATATCGGCTTAAAAACATGAAAACGTTAGCAATTAACAGGTTATTTTTAATTATAAATAATTGATAAATAATATGTTTACACATTATTACAATTACAAATGAAACCTTCCGAGATTCTTTAAAGCAAATGATTATCATTGGCTTTCTCAACAAATAAGCAGTGGCGTTTTTCGTCCCTTCTCGTCTGCCCCTTTGGGCTGATGGATAAAGGCGCAAACGATAAAAAATGAAGCGAAACAGCTTCCTATAACGTGAGTTTCTACAGGAAATTTTATGTCTGGCATCAGGAAAACCTTTAACGTCTCACTGCTGGCGATGACGATTCATGCGCTACTTACCCCAACCATGGCGCAGGCAGCAAATGCTACGCAGCAGGATTTGGTGGTCGATGCGTCGGCAGCCGACGACAGCGAAAATAATGAACAGCAGGATTACGCGGTAAAAACCACGCGTGCTGGCACCAAATTGTTGCTGACGCCACGCGATGTGCCCCAGTCAATGAGCGTCGTTACGCAGCAGCGTATGCAGGATCAAAATCTGCAATCAGTGAACGATGTCCTGACTAACGCCACCGGCATCTCGACCAATCTGATCGACAGCGAGCGCTCGGAATATTATTCACGCGGCTTTAAGATCACTAACTTCTCTTTCGATGGCATTCCCACGTCGGTTAATGACAACTGGAACTATGGCGACGCTGCATCTGATACCGCCATTTACGAGCGTATTGAGATCGTACGCGGTGCTACCGGATTGATGACCGGCGCGGGCAGCCCGTCCGCCTCGATCAACATGGTGCGCAAACACGCCGACAGTAAGACCTTCACCGGTACGGTCAGCGCCAGCTACGGCAGCTGGAACAAACAGCGTTATGTTGCGGATTTCTCAGCGCCGCTAAACCAGGATGGCAGCCTGCGTGGCCGCGTGGTAACCGGCTATAGCGATGAAGACAGCTGGCTGGATCGCTACCACAAAACCAAAAAATTTCTCTACGGCGTGATTGATGCCGACATCACCGAGCACACTACGCTATCGCTGGGTTATGACTACGAAGATGCCAACACCGGCAATCCGACGTGGGGCGGCGTGCCAATGTTCTATAGCAACAACGCCACCACGCATTACAATCGCAGCCTTAACTCCGCCGCCAACTGGGCGCGCTACAACACCAATTCACGCAAAGTGTTCGCTGATATCGACCATAACTTCGATAACGGCTGGAACGTGCACGTTAACGGCACGCATGCAGAGAACACGTTCAACGATAAGCTGCTGTATGTGATGGGCAATGCCGATCAGGATAGCGGCGAAGGCACCACCGGCTACGGCAGTATGGATCGCGGTAAACGCCAGATGGATTCGTTCGACGGCTACGCCAGCGGCCCATTTGAGTTGTTAGGTCGTCAGCATCAGTTAATGGCGGGCGTGAGCTATAGCCGCCAGCACAACGCCACTTACAGCCAGGATGGCGTTACCGATCTGGAAAACTACAATATCGCCTCAAGCGATATGGGTATCTTCAATAACAGCTGGAATGGCAACATTGCCGAACCACAGTGGCAAGGCTGGTATCAGAATGCCGATGATACCATTCGCCAGAAATCCGCTTACACCGCCGCGCGCTTCTCGCTGGCCGATCCGCTGTCGCTGATTATTGGTGCGCGCTACACGCAGTGGAGCACCAATGGTAGCAGTGGCGACATGACCAAAAACAACACCACGCCTTACGCCGGTTTGGTTTACGACATCAATGAGTCCTGGTCCGCCTACGGCAGCTATACCGCGATCTTTCTGCCACAAACCTATCGCGATACCAGCGGTAAATATCTGTCGCCGGTTACCGGAAAAAGCTATGAAACGGGTCTGAAGTCCGCCTGGTATGATGGTCGATTAACCGCAACGGTGGCGTTATTCCGTATTGAACAGGATAACGTCGGTCAGGCGATTGATGGCGTCTATCTGAGCGGTAGTGAACAGGCTTATGCGTCCGCCAAAGGTGCGGTCAGTAAAGGTGCGGAGTTTGAGCTTAACGGTGCGCTGACGGATAATCTGCAGCTGACGTTCGGTGCCACACGCTATGTAGCACGGGATAAAGCGGGTCGTTTTAACAGCTATCAGCCGCAAACCTCCTTTAAACTGTTCACCCGTTATCAGTTGCCGATGTTGCCGGATCTGACGGTCGGCGGCGGCATCAACTGGCAGAATCGCGTCTTTGAAGATGCAACCAACGCCAGCGGCGATACCGTGCGCGTCTACCAGGGAAGCATTCCGCTGGCATCGTTGTTTGCCCGTTATCAGGTCACTAAGCAGGTGGCGGTACAGGCGAACGTTGACAACCTGTTTGATCGCGAATATTACAGCTACATGAACAGCTACGTGTATGGTGCGCCGCGCAGTTTCTCCATGAGCGTTTCGTATCAGTTTTAACACAACCTGAAGGTGCGCATTTATGCGCACCGCCCATCAAACCTTGTTTTTATAATTGAAACTGATCTGCGAATTCTGTTCTTTCGGCAAACGTCGCGCCTCTAAATAAACCGATTTCCAGTACGGATTATTGAGCGAGGAACGCATTACCCCCTGACTCACCGAAGCGTGAAGGAATTGATGGTCGGTATCATAAAAGCCCACGTGCAGCTCGCGTTTAATGCGGAAAAAGACTAAATCACCGGGTTGCAAATGTGCCTGATCCACCGGCTTGCCCATGGCGATTAACTCTTTAGTGGTGACGCGATCCATAGGGATATTGAAGCGATCTTTCAACGTGCGCCAGACAAATCCAGAGCAATCGACGCCGGTTAATTGCGTGCCGCCCCATTGATATTTAGTCCCTTCCCACGAATGCATTTGATCGTGCAGCGCCGCAATCACCGGAATTAAATCCGGCTGCTTGCCACCATCAACTGAGGTATCAACGCTTTCTTCAGCAGGCGCATGCGAAGACTTAGAAGAACAACCGGCCAGGGTAAAAACAAACAGGCAGGCGATAACTTTGCTGGCGGCAGAATTGATCATGTGTTGGTGTTTTCGCTGAGGGAAACTGGGATGAGAGATTTATACCGTAAAGAAGTTGCAGAAATAAATAGCCGCGCCGCGAAATCTTTTAATTGCCGCTTGGTTTTACCTAAGTTTACGCAACGGTAACATCTTGTATTTGAGTTAAAAATCTATTTTACCGGCTGTGCTTTTTCTGTGCAGGAGAATATTTGCGCGCCTGCACAGAATGGCATCAATTTCGACTTACAGCTGTACGTTTAATACTTGCCGGAAAAATTGGCACTAATTCGCTGCGCCAGATAATCCTTTGCGGAAATAGGCGGATATTTTTTCTCCGGCCCTTCAATCATCACATCTTCGTTAGCCTGGCAAAAAAACGCCAGGCTGTAGCGTGCCGGCACCGATTCACCCGGCAGCGGATTACTGACGCGATGGAAATTAGATGGCAACTGATCATCACTCCAGCGCATCAACATATCGCCGATATTACAGGTAATTAAGCCTTCCAGCGGCGGGATCGGCGTCCAGATTTGCTCCTCCATTTCTCTGCCCGGACACACCTGTAACCCACCCTGCCCATCACGCTGGAATAGCAAGGTCAGGCAATCGAAATCGGTATGCGCACCTGCGCGCCACGGGCCATCGGGCTCGCCGCTAATAGCGAAGTAATGCAGCATACGCAGCGTACTTTGATAGGTTTCACGCGATGGTTCATGCGCCTTGGCAAAGAAATCGTCGGGGAATCCCAGCTTCAGGGCAAAACAGGAGAGCAAGCGCATGCCCACTTCCCAGCACTGACGCTCGAATTTCAGTACATCATGCTGGAAACCAGGCAAAGTGGCTTCATCCGGCCATAACCCTTCCATACGCGGGCGCGTTACCTGATACGACTCTTTTTGATCCGGTTTGCCGGTTGACGGACGGATCTGCGCGCGGTATTCCCAGCCCGCATTGCGGCGCAATGGATGGCGGCCTTTGTCACTTTGCGGCAGTGCAAAAAAGCGTTCTGCATTGGCAAAAGCCGCATTGATGTCGTCGAGGGGAATGCCATGCCCGGAAATCTGGAAAAAGCCGATCTCAGTGGCGGCTTGCCACAGCTGCTCCGCTATTTCCGGTTTACGTTGTTCAAAATCAGCGAGATCGATGATACGCACATCACGCGCGGCTTCCACGCCGCGCGCGCCCATGCGCGATTCTTTTGTCAGTTCATGCATGTCATAAGGGGTCTTTTCCATTGGTGCACCTCGTTATTGAGCGATAACGGATGACCCGCCCGCAGCGTGGCAGTCATCCCCGCGCCTGCTGAAAGTTGCAAGCGATCGAGCAATGACCCACCGGGTGAAACCACGGTTGACAGCTTCTACTCAGTTTTTAACAAAGCAAAGCCTGTGCCAGTTCGTAGCTCCTCTTTAAATCAATAAGTTAATTAATCTGTCGCGCCCTGACTGCACAATGGCGGTGCAAAAAGAGCCGGTTTGCCTCATCAATGATCAGAGGCAGAATTAAAAGTCGATCACTTTTACTATTTAATTGATTATTTTCATATGGTTACACGAATGGCATGCACTTTGCTAAATCGACACTGAGTATAAGCGGTCAGCGTGACACCACTTTCACGCAGGACATTGCTCTACAGCATTAGCTGTACCTCGTCAGGGGACGATGCTTTTTCCAGGCATCGTGAGCACGCCATGCGCCGCTACGCCCCTGATGACGACAACAAACTCAACGTTTATTGGGGGTTTTATGACAATGTCGCGTTTCCGTTTCTCCTTATTCGCTGCTCTGCTGAGCACCTCTGCACTTTCGCACGCCGCCGACAAACTGGTATTGCAAACCACCTGGGTCGCGCAGGCAGAGCAAGGCGGCTATTACCAGGCGCTCGCCACCGGTATCTACAAAAAGTACGGGCTGGAGGTTGAAGTGCGTTCCGGCGGACCGCAGCTGAATAACATGACGCTACTGCTGGCGAACCGTGCGGATGTGATCGTCAGCTACGACCTGCAAGTACTGCAGGGCATTGAGCGCAACTTCCCGCTAAAAGCCATCGCCGCGCCGTTTCAGTTTGATCCGCAAGGCATTGTTACCCATGGCGATGTGACGTCGCTGGATCAGCTCAAAGGCAAAACCGTGCTGGTGTCAGCCAGTGGACAAGCCAGCTGGTGGCCGTGGCTGAAAGGCAAATATCAGCTGCAGGATGGTCAGGCGCGCCCTTACACCTTCAATATGCAACCGTTCCTCGCGGATAAAAATACCGCGCAGCAGGCCTACGCCACATCCGAAGTGCAGCAAATCAAAGAGGTGCAGCCGGACAGCAAATTCTATCTTTTTGCCGATTATGGCTATCCGGCCTATGGCGGCATTCTGGTGACACGCGACGATTTACTGCAAAAAGAGCCTGAGGTCATGAAGCGTTTTGTCGCGGCATCGATGGAGGGCTGGAAATCCTACCTCGCCAATCCGGCCGCAGGCAATGCGCTAATCAAAAAAGAGAACCCGCAAATGACCGACGCAATTCTGGCCTTCGGCGTGTCGCAAATGAAAGCGCTGCACCTGATTGACGGTGGTGATGCGGCGAAGCAAGGTTTAGGCGTTATGACGGATAAACGCTGGCAGGCAACGCGCGACTTTATGGTCAACGCCGGTTTGCTTAAAGCCTCAACCGACTGGCAGCGCGCGTTTAGCACGCAGTTTGTCGCCGCGAAAGCGGAGTAAAGTTGCCATGAGCCAACTGTTAATTAAAAACTGTGCCGCGATTCTTACCGGCGATAAACAGCAACCGCGAAGTAGCGCGCGCGATATTCGTATCCGTGATGGTCTGATTGCGGAGATGGGCGAACTGAGCGCTGTCGCCGATGAAACGGTGATCGACGCCCGTGATTGCGTGGTCTATCCCGGCTGGGTCAACACGCATCATCATCTTTTTCAATCGCTGCTCAAAGGCGAGCCACAAGGTCTAAATCTTAGCCTCAGCGGCTGGCTGGCCGAGACGCCGTACCGTTTTCGTGGCGCTTTTGACGAGCAGACGTTTCGTATTGCCGCGCGCGTCGGTCTGGTCGAGCTGGTGCGTTCTGGCTGTACCACTATTGCCGATCATCACTATCTCTACTGGCCTGGTATGCCGTTTGATGGCGCAGCGATCCTGTTCGACGAAGCCGACAAACTGGGCGTGCGCTTCGTGCTCTGTCGCGGCGGTGCCACGCAAAGTCGCGGCTTAGAAAGCGACTTGCCCACCGCGCTGCGCCCGGAGAGCTTTCATAGCATGATGGCCGATGTCGACCGCCTGGTGGCGCGCTATCATCAACCGCAGGATCGCGCAATGCGCCGCATTGTGATGGCACCGACCACCACGCTGCACTCCACCACGCCGCAGGAACTGCGCGAAAGCGCGCGCCTGGCGCGTCAACTCGGTATTCGCCTGCATAGCCATCTTTCGGAAACCGTGGATTACCTCGATGCTGCGCGCACGAAGTTTGGTATGACGCCGCTGCAGTTTTGCGCCGAACACGATTGGATTGGTGACGATGTGTGGTTTGCCCATCTGGTGAAACTGCTGCCGGAAGAGATCGCGATGTTGGGTGCGGCTGGCAGTGGCATCGCGCATTGTCCGCAGAGTAATGCGCGCCTCGGTAGCGGCATTGCCGATTTGGTGGCGATGGAGCAAGCGGGCGTCAACATCTCGATTGGCGTCGATGGCGCGGCGTCGAATGAGGCGGCAGACATGCAAAGCGAAACCCACGCCGCCTGGCAGTTACAGCGTGCACGCAAAGGCATGCTGGCGCAGCCGCGCTATGCCGGTGGAACCTTTGAAGGCGGCGGCGACGCTGCCAGCATTGAAGATGTGGTGCGCTGGGGCACCTCAGGTGGCGCAAAGATTTTGGGCTTGCATACCGGCCGGATAGCAGCAGGCATGGCTGCGGATATCGCCGTCTACCGCCTGGACGATCCGCGTTATTATGGCCTGCACGATCCCGCCATTGGCCCGGTGGCCAGCGGTGGTCGCGCCAGTTTGCACGCGCTGATTTGTGAAGGAAAACTGCTGGTGCAGAATGACGTCATTGCCGGATTGGATTTGGCTGAACTAGGCCGCGATGCTGCGCAAGCGGTGAAAATCTTGCAGCAGCGCGCGGCAGGGTAAACGTGTTAAGCCGCTGCGTCTTTCTTACGCAGCGGTGATTCCGGTAAAAACAGCGACAGGATAAAGGCCAATAACATGACGCCAGTTGCCATTTGAAAGGCTGAGTGCACCGCATCACCAAACACCTGCAAATAGGCTTGTTGCACGTCATAAGGCAAATGATGCACCGCCTGCGGATCGAGCGCGCGCGGTAATGCATTGCCCTGTTCCACCAGCGTGGTCAGGCCCGATTTCAGCACCTGACTAAACACTGCACCAAACAACGCCACACCAATCGAACCGCCAACTGAGCGGAACAGCGTTACCGACGACGTGGCAACGCCGATGCGATCGGGCGTAACGGTATTCTGCACCGCCAGCACCAGCACTTGCATCACCATGCCCATTCCCATGCCCAACACGCAGGCAAACAGATAGATATGCCACATCGGCGCATCAATGGTTAGCGTGGTCAACAGCGCCATGCCGAGGGTCGCCAGCAAGGTGCCGCCTATCGGGAACAGACGATATTTACCGGTACGGCTAATAATGCGTCCGCTGGCGATAGAGGTCATCAGCAACCCACCCATCAGCGGCAACAGTTGCAAACCGGCTTCGGTCGGCGTGGAACCTTTTACCACCTGCAAATAGAGCGGTAAAAATGTCACGCTGCCGAACAGCGACATGCCGACGATAAATGCCATTAAACTGGCGAGGGAAAAACTGCGGTTACGGAACAGCGACAGCGGAATAATCGGTTCCCAGGCGCGGCGCTCCTCATAAATAAAACCGATCACCCCAATCACACCAAACGCCAGAATGCACCACAACAGTGGATCGGACCATGCGCGCAGCGTGCCGCCTTCGCTGGTAAACAGCGTGATGCCCACCAGCGCCAGGCTGAGAAACACCGCGCCAGGATAGTCAATCTCATGCGGCTTGCGCTTGTTGTCGGTCTTGAATACCGCGTTGATGATCACCAGCGCAATCAAACCCAGCGGCAGATTGATATAGAAAATCCAGCGCCACGACGCATGCTGCACAATAAAACCGCCCAGAAGCGGCCCGATGACGGTTGCCAGACCAAATACGCCGCCAAACAGGCCCTGATATTTGCCGCGTTCTTGTGGCGGGATCACATCGGCGACCGCCGCCATGCTTACTACCATCAAGCCACCACCGCCTAAACCTTGCAGTGCGCGGGTGAAAATCAACTGTTCCATATTCTGCGCCAGGCCGCACAGCGCCGAGCCAATCAGGAACAATACCACTGAAATTTGCAGTACCGTTTTGCGGCCAAACAAATCACCAAACTTGCCGTACAGTGGCACGACAATTGTCGAAGCCAGCATATAGGCGGTGACGATCCACGAGAGGCGATCGAGTCCGCCCAACTCGCCGACAATGGTCGGTAACGCGGTGGAGACGATGGTCTGATCCAATGCTGCTAACAGCATGACCAGTAATAAAGCGCCCATCAGTAAGCGGACTGAAGGAGGATTGTCCTTGCCGTGATCCGACTGCGGCGCGAGTGTTTGGGGTTGCATAACAGACACCAATTGTAATTAATTAAATACCCAATTAATATTAAACGCAGTCTGACATGAATCAAGTGAGTGAGTAAAGATGACCGCACGAAAAGTCCCTGCTGACGAAATGACTCACGCGGCAATACCTCGCCGCCCGGGCCGCCCACGGGGTGGCGCAATTAACGTGCAGCAGCGCGAACATCTGCTCGACATCACCTTAGCGCTGTATGCCGAAAACGGCATCGGTGAAACCTCGCTCAACGCCATTGCGCGTAAGGCGGGCGTGAGTCCGGCGATGCTCAATTACTATTTTCAATCGCGTGAATCCTTGCTGGATATCGTGGTTGAGGAGCGTTTTTTGCCGTTACGCCAGCGGTTGGTGGCGCACTTTATGGACGACCCGCGTGACCCTGTCACTACTTTCACCGCCTTTATTCATGAAGTGGCGGATATCGTCAGCACTCACAACTGGTTTGCACCGCTATGGATGCAGGAAGTGATGCAAGGTGAAGGCGGGTTAGGCCAGCAGATTAAAAAGCGCTTTGGTCACGGTGAGCGTGATGAGGTGAAAAACCTCATTGAAGGCTGGCAGCAACAAGGATTACTCAATGCTGAGCTGGAACCACAATTGCTGATGACCTCGATCCTTAGCCTCGTGCTGGTGCCCTTCACCCGCTTTGCTAACGATCTCACATTCAATCGTGAGCTTATTGTTCAACACACCTTGAGTCTTTTCTGCCAGGGCATCCGCCCCGCCTCGTAAGGTCGCCATGAATGGCGTAATGCTTGTCAGTTAAGAGATGAAAACCCCAACTACCCAGCGAACATATTGCGCGATAAATCGCGCCGCTACGGAATGTGCGGTAAATAAAACGGGGCTTAACTGATCGGCATTACGCCATGAATGGCGCACCTGCGTTTAATTCGCTGGGTTTTCGTAGAGTGCGCATTCATGCGCTCCTGCGTTTAATTCGCTGGGTTTTCGTAGGGTGCGCATTCATGCGCACCTGGATAGATACGCATTTTATGGCCTAAGTGTGCAGCATTATCCCTCTAGTGCGTCTCGCTAAAAATCAAATTTATCCTTAACAGGGGATAATCCTGTCATTATCCCCCACAAGGGATAAAGTTGACATTATCCCCTTTAAGGGATAAGTTGCCCATTATCTACCTGTGGGTTAATTTCAGCATAAAAGCGCTGGTGACAAGAGGATTCGCCATGATTTACAGTCCGCGCCAACTGGCTAATCACCTCAAACTCATTCGCCAACAAAATCATTGGACGCAAAGTGAGCTGGCGCAAAAAGTTGGCCTGAAACAATCCACCATTTCTCACTTTGAAAACAATCCCGACCTCACCACGCTCGCGACTTTGTTCAAAATCTTGCAGTCGCTTGATCTAAACATGAACGTCCAGGAAAAAGACGCCGCCATAACGGGTCAGGAGAATGACTGGTGAAGCAGGAATTGATCGCGTGGATGAACGGCGAACGCGTAGGCATCCTGACGCGCAACACCAATGGGGCGCATACTTTCCAATACAATCCGGGTTGGTTGAGCAATCGACTCGCCAGGCCGCTATCGCTGTCACTGCCGTTACAGTTGCCTGTGATTTCATCCGCCGCAGTACTCAATTATTTTGATAATTTACTGCCTGACAGCCCTTTAGTACGCGATCGCATCGTCGCGCGTTATCGCGCTAAATCACGTCAGCCGTTCGATCTGCTGAGCGAAATTGGTAAAGACAGCGTCGGTGCCGTGATGCTCCTGCCCCCGCAAAGTACACCCGCTGATTTAAGCCTGAACGCCGAACGGTTGGATGAACATAAGCTGGAACGTGTCCTATCGGCTTATCAGGCGGATATTCCATTGGGCATGATCAGTGAAGAACACGATTTCCGCATCTCGGTAGCGGGTGCTCAGGAAAAAACAGCCTTGTTGGCAATGGGGGAAGGCTGGGCCATTCCACATGGCGCCACGCCCACATCGCACATCATCAAATTGCCCATCGGTGAGATTAAGCAACCTTTTGCCACATTGGATATGCGTGAAAGCGTCGAAAATGAGTACCTTTGCCTGGCACTGGCGCGAGAATTGGGATTTGCTGTGCCTGATGCCAGCATCATTTACGCTGGCAAGATGAAGGCGTTGGCCGTGCAACGCTTTGATCGGCGCTGGAACCACCAGCAGACACAATTGCTGCGCTTACCCCAGGAAGACATGTGTCAGGCATTCGGCTTACCGTCAGCGCTGAAATATGAATCTGACGGTGGACCCGGCATTGCCGACATCATGCAATTCCTGATGGGATCCAGTAACGCGTTAGAAGATCGTTATTCCTTTATGAAATTCCAGGTATTCCAGTGGCTGATCGGCGCAACGGATGGTCATGCCAAAAATTTCTCTGTCTTTATCGAGCGCGGCGGAAGTTATCGTCTCACGCCTTTCTACGACATCATTTCTGTCTTCACATCGATGGGCGGAAACGGACTCAATATCCGCGATTTGAAACTGGCAATGAGTTTGAAAGCCAGCAAAGGCAGAAAAAATGAGATCGATAAAATTTTCCCGCGCCATTTTTTAACCACGGCAAAGGCGGTGAATTTTGATCTGAACCGAATGATTGAGATCATCGATTTCTTTATTGCTGAAATGGCAGTCGCGATGGAGCAAGTGACCCGAACATTACCCACGGATTTCCCGCAGCGTATTGTTGACCCCCTTTTTGACAACAGCTTGCGGATGTTAGCGCGTCTGCAAAAATAATTTTTCCCCGACCGAAACTTTCCTCCCGGCCCCAGCGAACTGAACTAATGAGTTATCCAATTCGGCATTTCTATACTTCGCAGGAGCAGAAAATGAAACGCATCAAATCCCTCGTTTGTACCCTGACCATGACAGCAGCACTGGGTCTTTCCGCGTTCAACGCCGGTGCCGCACTGCCGGTGGGCGCGAAAGCACCGAACTTTGAACTACAAGGCGCGTTAGCCGGTAAGCCCTTGACCTTCTCGCTGCAAAAAGCGTTGCAGAAAGGTCCGGTGGTGCTCTATTTCTTCCCGGCAGCGTTTAGCGCAGGTTGTACTATTGAAGCGCACGATTTTGCTGAAGCCACTGAGAGCTTCAGCAAAATGGGTGCCACGGTGGTGGGCGTGACCGCAGGCAATACCGATCAGGTCAGCGATTTTTCTAAACTGGAGTGCCGCGATAAATTTACTGTCGCCGCCGATCCAGGTGCAAAAGTGGCGGCGCAGTATCAAACCACTATGCAGATGAAAGGCAAAACCCTGTCCGATCGTACCTCCTACGTGATCGCGCCCGATGGCAATATTCTGCTGAGTTACACTGACAGAAACCCAGAAACGCATATTGATAAAGCGCTGGCCGCCGTTAAGCAGTACGACGCATCTCACCCACAAACTCACTAAGCAAAGAGGCCAGCGATGTTAACCGCCATGCTGGCCGCCTTCATCGGCGGCATCATTCTGAATTTAATGCCCTGCGTATTTCCGGTGATCTCGCTGAAAGCGCTCGGGCTGTTACGCCATACCGATAATGCCGCCAGCGCGCGTCGTGAAGGGTTAGGCTTTTTACTTGGCGTTGTGGTGACCATGATGGCGCTGGCGGGCATCTTGCTGGCGGCGCGCGCCGGTGGCGCCGCAGTGGGCTGGGGCTTCCAACTGCAATCGCCGCTGGTGATCGCGCTGCTGTCACTGGTCATCCTCGCCGCCGCGCTCAATTTGCTCGGGGTATTTGAAGTTGGCTTGTCAGTACAACGCGTCGGCTCGGTTGATGTCGGCCGCGGTGCCTTTACCCGCTCGGCGTTAACCGGTGCATTGGCGATCATCGTCGCAACGCCTTGTGCGGCACCCTTTATGGCCAGCGCCATCGGCTATGCATTGGTACAACCGCCTGCCGTTGCGTTGGTGATCTTCTTCGCGCTGGCGCTCGGCTTCGCCGCGCCATTCACGCTGGTATCGCTGTTCCCGGCGCTGGCTAAGTTCCTGCCGCGTCCCGGCGCATGGATGGATGTCTTAAAACGCGGCCTGGCGTTCCCGATGTTTGGCGCGTATGCCTGGCTGGTCTGGGTGCTTGCTCAGCAAGCGGGAAGCGCGGCACTGGCCACCTTGCTGGCGGCATCGGTGATTGTGGCTTTTGCAGGTTGGCTATACGGTATGGCGCAGCATCGCCACTTTGCGGGTAAAAGTCATAAGGTACTGTTTGCCGTCACGGCGGTACTGATTGTGGCGGTAATCGCCCCGCTTCCGAGCCTGATCAAACCCGGCGCAGGCCTGGCGGGCAATCAGCTGACGGCGGAGGTCACTAAAGCCAAATGGACGCCACAGGCGGTTGAAGCGCAGCGCGGGCATGGTAAAGCGATCTTTGTCGATTTCACCGCCTCGTGGTGCATCACCTGCCAGGTGAATGAGAAAACCTCGCTCTCCACCCAAGCCGTGAAAGATGCCATAACCAAAACCGGTACGCTGTACATGGTGGCAGATTCCACTAAATTTAACCCGGACGTCGATGACACGATGAGTGAATTCGGTCAGGGCGGATTACCGATGTATCTGGTGTACCCCGCCGATGGTGGACCGCCGAAAGTGCTGCCGCAGGTGCTAACACCGAGCATTGTGGTGAATGCACTTAATCAGGCGGCGGGCAAGAAGGCGTAACAACAACAAGGCGGATTATGCACACAAGCGATAGCGCGCGCGAAAGTTGGCCCGCGCTAATGGAACAGGCACAGGCGGGCGATCAGCTCGCCTATACCCGACTGCTGAAAGCGCTGGTGCCGGTGATTCGTTCGCAAACGCGCAAACAGATCGCTGACGATGCACTGGTAGAAGATGTGATTCAGGATGTGCTAATGACGGTACATCGGGTGCGTCACACCTATGATCCTGCCTACCCTTTTTTACCCTGGCTGATGGCGATCATCTCGGCGCGCGCTATCGATGCCCTGCGGAGACGGGGTCGCCATCAGCAGTGGGAAGTAAACGACGAATGGGTGCCGGAAGCGGCAAGTGCGTCGGACGCACTGCAGCAGGACACGCAGGAAGAGCTGGCCGGTTATCTGCGCCAGCTGCCTTCGCGTCAGCGCGAAATTGTCGAACATGTGCATCTGCGCGAAATGAGTCTGACGGAAGCGGCCGCGCATAACCATCTCAGTGTCGCAGCGGT
Source organism: Pantoea sp. X-Soil-ISGK-421 (assembly GCF_059730785.1). Lineage (NCBI taxonomy): Bacteria > Pseudomonadati > Pseudomonadota > Gammaproteobacteria > Enterobacterales > Erwiniaceae > Pantoea > Pantoea sp. X-Soil-ISGK-421. The sequence continues at coordinate 561,910 of NZ_AP035980.1, forward strand.
GAAATCACTGCTGCACCGCGCATTAACCAATTTGCGCCGCTTTGGAGCCAATCATGACCGATCATAACCTGTTAATTGAAAAACTCGGTCGCGAGATGCGGCCGGTAAAACCGCTGCGATCCACCCGCTGGCGCGTCTGCGCCTGGCTATTGCTGGCTTTACCCTGCGGCATTGCTGCCAGCTTCCTGGTGCAGCGCAGTTTCACCGACTGGACGCAGCCCGGTGCGCTGCAGGCGATTCTGCAGCTGGTGCTGGCCTTTATACTCGGCACGCTGGCGATCCGCAGCGCATTTAATATGAGCATCGCCGGACGCCGCAGTATCAGCTGGAAAGCGCTACTGCCGATCGGTTTGTTGTGGCTCGGCATGAGCATCAGCCAGATTCCCGGCGAAGTGCCGCTGGTGCATGACAACGACAGCACACGCTGCTTTACTTTCCTGCTGGTGGTCAGCACACCGATGATGGTGCTGATGATCGTTAGCCTGCGCCGCACGCGAGCGCTATATCCGGTGCGCAGCTTAGCCATGGCGGGCTTGGGTGTTTCCTGCATGGCGGTTGCGCTATTGGCATTTTGCCATCCGGTGCACCTGCATCCACTGGATTTCATTATGCATCTGGCGGCGATAGTCACGATTGTGGCGATGACCGTGCTGGTGGGAAAACGTTGGGTGACGTTGAAGTGATCCGCGTGAAAGCGTGCGTTGCCTAAGTTAATTCTTGGGGGTGACAAGGCTGCGAAAAAGAATAAAAATCGGCTCAATCACATTGTAAAGGATACTTTTATAAACTATAGAATAATAGCAATACAATTAAATTCCCATCATTTACCTCATCCAAGGATATGTATGAAAAAATTAATTTTCGTATTATTAGCAAGCTCTGTATCTTTCAGTTCACTCGCTGCAGACCTGATGACAAAAGTAGAGTTTGAAAAGGTAAAAGATCAATATGTAGAGGTAGGAAACATTTCCACCTCAGGTGAAACCGATCCCGCGAGTGCGAGAGAGGAACTGTCTAAATTAGCCGATGAAAAAGGTGGCGATATTTATATCGTTACCTCAGCGAACACCAATAACAAAATACATGGTACTGCAATCGTTTATAAGAAAAAGTAATTGCAAAACTGCCTTTGCATGAGTATTTCACTAAGACTTATGTTAAGGCAGTACTTTCGCCTTTAATCAACGTTAATTCCGACTTAACGAATTCCCTGCTCAATCTTCAGTTAGCGCTGTTTCACTAATGATCGAGATACAGATAATGAACCCAGCTGGTCATGCGCAACAATACCTTACGCATAACTGAAACATGCGAAAAGTGTTCAGAGTAAACAGCCACCTGTGCAAAGATACCATCCGGTAACGCATCGACTGCCGCATCAGGATCCAATTCAACCACTGCCAGTACACCGTCCGAACCGGGGTCAATCGTCAGAGATTGTAAGGTTCCCTGAGCCTGATAAGTACCGCCCGAAACCACAGGAAGAATTCTTACCAGTCTTGCGCTGAATACTTGCCCTGGTAACGCATTAAATACCACCTCCGCTTCATCACCGGCCGTAAGACGCAATAACGAGTTTTGTCGAAACTGCGCAATAACCTGACGCTTCTGTTCGGGTATAAAAATCATCACTGGCCGCAGAGGTAAAGACGATGCAAAAGAGCCTGGACGGATCAAGACCTGCGTTATGTATCCATTGCTCGGCGCACGAATAATTGTTTGTTCAAGATTATATTGCGCTTCAGCTAACTGCGCTCTGAGGCTGACAATCTGTGATTGCTCTCCGCTTACCATACTATTCAGCTGACTTTTTATCTGCGTTTGTTCTGCAATCGACCCTTTTACCAATGCGTCCTGGGCGAGAAAGTTTTGCCTTGCATCATCAATATCTCTTTCAGAAAACGGATTGACACGCGCTTTACTGCCGGACAGATAGCGTTGGTAATTTTTGAATAAGCGGTCTCGTTCTGCACTCACATGTGACGTATTGGCGAGGGCCTCCTCTAATTGCCCACGTAACACGTGAATATTATGGATGGCGGTGACGAGATCAGCATTCAGCCTATCAACGCGTGCGCGGAATAGGGTTTGATCCAGGCGAAAAAGCATATCCCCTTTCCTAACCCGCATATTTTGTTTATCAGTGACCTCAGTAACAATACCCGTTACCTGAGGCGTGATGGGGATGGCGATAACCGCTTTCTGTGCCAAAGAAGTATAGGGATGATTATAATTCATCAGCAATATCAGGCTGCTGACCAGCACAATGCCGCCCAAGGCTGCCGTTGGGATTGACCATTTATTTACCGGTATTCTGAATATTTTGAAGATGGCCCATGCAAAGGCGACATAGGTCAATATAATCAGCAAGTCCATGATGTCACTCCGTCGGCGAACCCCGGTCTGCAGTCACTTTTTGTTCCAACGCGGTTATACGCTGTTCAAGCGACGCGTTCTTCGCCTCCATTCCCCAGCCCCGATCTGGCCGATATAGCGTGGCCCAAATCCATAAGAACGGCCATATGACGTGGAGTGTAAACAGGCTTACCCAGCCCGCAACGTGAATTGCATCCGCGTGAGGATGATTACGTGCTTTCGCAATCAGATAAGGGATATCGTGGAGCACAATTATCCCGTAAAAGATGACAAGAAAAACAAACACTAAAACCCCAAGCGCAAAGTAATTAAGAAACATAACAGCCTCGGATTTACGCTAAGCATATAAATCAATATAGACCGCATTAATTTTCCCGGGCATTTAATTAGTGAAATAATTTATTTAGCACCATCAATAAATAGCAAACCCGGCTTAACGCACTCAGGTTCATCACAAAAAACAAAACTTTTGAATGAAATAAATAGCCTGCTATGAATTTAATATGTACAAAATTAAACATGCTGTACAACTTTCACAGCCAAATGGAGAGTTAACGCATGTTTGTGCGCCATACTGCCAACATATTAACGTTATATAAATCATAAGATTGTATCTTGAGGGTTTTTAATTGCTAATTTATTAGCGCAACAGCATGCGATTTATTATTTCCACTGCTAAATTAAAAGTGACGTTTTTACGGTTGATTTTCACACGTGCGTAATAAAATCATTAAAAACCCCTGGGGGATTATATGCTCAACTCACAAAGCTTATTTATCAAACTGGGTATCATCTCGTTCTGTCTCATGCTCGCTGGATGTTCGTCTAAAGTTGCGGATACCCAACAGTATTCAGGCTTCATGAAAGATTACTCAAATTTAACGGAGGTTGAAACATCATCTGGACATCAGGTGCTTCGCTGGATCGCACCTGACTTTCGCATCAATCAATACAAAGATATTTATATGACGCCTGTTGTTTTCTATCCTCCGCCCGTGCCAAACAGTCGGGTCAGTGCAGCAACGCTGGAACAACTCAGGATGCAAATCGAACTGAAACTCAAAAATGCTGTGAACGCTGTCAAGCCATTGAGTAACCAACCACATGAAGGTGGACTGATCTTTAGCGTCGCTATTTCTGGTGTTTCAGCAGAAAACAAAGATATTCGGGTTTATGAATTGTTGCCGGTGACAGCGGTAATAGCTGGAACTATGACCGTCGCAGGGAAACGCTCCCAAAACACGTTCTTCTTTATCGAAGGTGTGCTGACAGATGTCTCTACTAATAAACCGGTCCTGAAAGTGGTGAGAAAAGCCTACGGTGGCACCATCTCAAACAGCACGGCAGCAATAACCTCTGCAGATTTAAAAAGTGCTGTTGATGATCTGGTTAAGGACGTCGCTAATTTTCCTAAACAATAAAGCTGCGAATGGTGCACCAATGAAGCAAACGGTGTAACTCAGTGAAAATTGCGTATAACTTCGAGCACGCCATTTATGATGAACTGCACGCCCATACACACCAATAAAAAGCCCATCAAACGTGAAATGGCTTCAATCCCGCCTTTCCCCACCCATTTCATAATCGCTCCGGAACTGCGTAGGGAAATCCACAGAATCACCGAGACGGACAAAAATATCAGCGTCGGCGCGACCATTACCACCCACGCTGGAAAATCTACGCCCGACCTGACGGTAGAAGCGGAACTGATAATCATTGCGATGGTCCCCGGCCCCGCAGTACTTGGCATCGCCAGCGGTACAAAGGCAATATTCACGCTATCAAGATTATCATCGGCAGCGCCCTGTTCTTCCTGCTTATGCCGGGCTTCGACGGAATGCCCAACCGGTTTCGCCGGAAAAAGCATGCGAAAACCAATGAAGGCCACAATCAATCCGCCCGCCATGCGCAGGCCGGGAATCGATATACCAAAGGTGTGTAGCACCGCACTGCCGGCGTACCACGTCACCATCATGATCAAAAAGACATAGATTGAGGCCTGCATCGCCTGGCGATTACGTTCCTGAAAATTCATATCGCCCGCAAGACCAAGAAACAGCGCTACGGTAGTGAGCGGATTGGCAAGGGGTAAAATTACCACCAATCCCAAACCAATAGCTTTAATTAGCTCAAGCATAGCGTGGTCCTTAAAATAATCAGAGGTCATGATGGGCGTAAAGTCAGCCGGTCGAGCATATTAATGAATAAAAAATAATTGAATACTGACAAGGATATATAGGTTAATAGGCAGAATGCTACTGACCTTCTGGAAGTATTCTAATCATAGGTGGTGATGAGCATAATTGAAAAGAATTAAAAAACAGATACAAGTCAAGCCCGCGTTATGCTCGAAAAGTGAGAGGAAAGAAAGGACTAATAAAAGGGCGGAATCATCAGGGCTAAAGCACAGCGTTTTTTATTTAGATGGCCACCCTAACTTATTAAAGCAGGGCTCGTTACTAATGCCGGATTTAAGGGCGGCCTCGGCGCGCCGCCCTTTTCTCTAAACGAGAACTTTACTGCGGAATTACCTTCTCCGCTTTCAGGCGATCAAACAGCTGGGTAAATGAATCCAGCGTGGAACGATAGCCGGTGAAGCCGGCTTTGCGGCTCTTGCTCATGTCGGTAAACGCTTCCATTGGACGGCCCAAATCCGCGTCGGTATGCCACCACGACGCCAGTTTGGTGATATCCGCCTCACGCAGCTGATAACGTTCCGCCACTTCACGCCATGCTGCCGGTGCATCCTGCATGCGTCCTTCCAACGGCATCATCTGCGCCGGGTACGCTGCCGCTTCCACACCGAAGTACGCAGCCAGACGTGGCCACAACCAGTTCCAGCGGAAGACATCGCCGTTCACCGCGTTGAAGTCCTGATTGGCCGCTTCTGCCGCGGTCGCGGCCCACAGTAACTGTTCCGCCAGCAAACCAGCATCGGTGACATCGGAAACGCCGTTCCACTGTTCTGGCGAACCCGGGAAGATGAACGGCAAACCTTGCTCGCGGCACAGCGTGGCGTATACCGCCAGCGTCTGGCCCATATTCATCGCGTTACCCAGCGCAAAGCCAACGATAGAGTGCGGACGATGCACGCTCCAGCGATAGCCATATTTCTCCGCGCCAGCAAATACTTCATCTTCCTGAGCGTAATAGAAGTTATCAACCGGCTGGCGGCCCTGCTCTTCGCGGAAGGGTGTTACCGGCACCGCACCTTTACCGTAGGCTTCAAACGGACCGAGGTAGTGTTTCAAGCCGGTCACCAGCGCCACATGCGCGCCGTTCAGGCGCTCGCCCAAGCCTTCAATGACGTTGCGCACCATCGCGCCATTGACGCGGATATTCTCTTTTTCGTTTTCCTGGCGAGACCAAACGCTAAAGAACAGTGCATCTGGTTTTTCCTGCGCCAGTGCGGCATGTACCGCGTCTGCATCAGTCAGATCGGCCGTCAGACTGCGGCAGCCTTCCGGCACCGCGCCACGCCCGCGCGATAAACCCGTTACCTGCCAACCTTCGCGCTGTAATTTTTCCGCCAGCGCACGACCAATCACGCCGCTGATGCCTACAATCAATGCCTGCTTTTGCATTTTAATTCTCCTCAGTTACAGTAACGCTAAGTCTACTAGAGAATTTAATTCCTATCTGTGGCATTAATTCACAGCATTCACAACCTGAGTTCATGAATACATGCACGATCAGCGCCTGAAAGATATTGTTCCCTTTGTTGCCAGCGTCGAGGGTGGCAGCTTTGCCGCCGCCGCCGAACGCCTGCATCTCACCGGTTCAGCAGTCAGTAAAAGCGTGACACGGCTGGAAACCCGCCTCGGCTCGCGCCTGCTGGAGCGCACCACGCGCAGCCTGAAACTCACCGATGCCGGTAACGCCTATTACCAAACCTGTTTGCGCATTATGGAGGAGCTGGCAGAAGCCGAAGCGGTGCTAGCGGCGCAGCGCTCCATTCCCTCCGGGCGTTTGCGACTGGCGGTGCCCAATACCTACGGACGCTTGGGTGTTATGCCGCTGTTGATTCCGTTTTGCCAGCAGCATCCGGACGTGGAGCTCAATCTGACCTTCTCGGATCGCTTTATCGATCTGTTTGATGAAGGGATTGATGTTGCGGTGCGCATTGGTGGATCGCCGGATCTGCCCGCCTCGCTTGGCTGTCGCCAGATGGGACGCGAACGCATGGTGTTTTGCGCGTCACCCGATTATCTGGCACGCGTGGGGCGGCCCAATAATGAAGCCGAATTGTTGCAACATCAGGCGATCATGTACGAACGCGTCGATGGCAGCACCAAGCCGTGGCTGTTCACCACGGAAGATGGCTATCCGCACTGGCGTAACCTGCCGCACCGAATGGCGCTGGGGGATGTGGATGCGCAGGTACAGGCTGTATGTGGCGGATTGGGTGTGGCACAGATGCCATCGTGGCTGGTGCGTGAACCGCTGGCACGCGGCGAGCTGGAGATCATTCTGCCCGAGCAACAGCCGGACGGATTGGCCCTAACGCTGATATGGCCACGCCGCAAGCAGCTGCTACCTAAAGTGGATGCGCTACTGGCAGCGTTAGAAGGATTACAGATCAGATAAGAATAAAGGTCAAAAGAGCGCGATGAATCGCGCCGCTACGGCATGTGCACGTGGTTGTAGCGGCGCGATTCATCGCGCTTACTTTATCAGCGGTGATTTAGCCTACGCGACAACCTGTCGCCAAAGAACTGCAGCACCGTCACCAGCGCCACCAGCACCACAATCACCGTCAGCATTACCTGCATATCAAAGCGCTGATAACCGTAGCGATACGCCAAATCCCCCAACCCACCCGCGCCAATGGCACCCGCCATCGCCGAGGCGTTAATCATCGTCACCAGCGTAATGGTAAACCCGCTGACGATGCCGGGCCGCGCTTCGGGCAGCAGCACATGCCAGATAATATGCCAGCGATGGAATCCCATCGCTTGCGCCGCTTCGGTCAGCCCTTTATCCACTTCACGCAGGCTCACTTCGGCGATACGCGCAAAGAATGGCGTCGCTGCCAATGTGAGCGGCACCACTGCCGCCCATACGCCGTAGGTGGTCCCGACGATCCAGCGGGTGAAGGGGATTAGCGCCACCATCAGAATCAAAAACGGGATCGAGCGGAACAGGTTCACTCCCCAGCCGAGCACGCGATTCAACAGCGGGCTCGGGAAAAGATCGTCGCGTCCAGTCACCACCAAAATCACGGCCATTGGCAATCCCAGCGCCAGCGCCAGCAGCGACGACACCCCCACCATCAGCAGCGTATCCAGTAGCCCAACCCATAAACGATCAATAGCCAGTGACATAACCGGGTATCTCCAGTTGATCAGCGAGTGAGATTAACACTGCTCGCGCAGGGTCAGATTCATGCCGCGCATCAAGAAGCAGCAACATTTGCCCGGTCGGTTTGCTGTCCACCCACTCCACCGCGCTGAATAACAGGGTCAGTTGCCCGCCAACGCGCGCACTGAGCGCCGCCAAATCCGGTTGCGCCCCCTGTCCGGTATAGCGCAGGCGCACCAGCAGACGTGAATCAGCATGCTGACGCGTCGGCGTCAACAGCGGTTGAATGGCTTCCGGTAGCGCGCTGAACAGCGGATTGAGCAGTTGTCGCGTGGTCTCTTGCTGCGGATCGCTGTAGACCTGCCACACCGGCCCGCGCTCAATGATTACGCCCTGATCGATCACCGCCACCTGATGGCAGAGATCGTGCACCACATCCATTTCATGCGTAATCAACACGATAGTGATATGACGCTGCTGATTGATCTTCTTCAGCAGCGCCAGAATTGAGCGCGTGGTTTCCGGATCGAGTGCCGAGGTGGCTTCATCACACAGCAGCAGTTCAGGATCGTGCACCAGCGCGCGTGCAATGCCGACGCGCTGCTTCTGCCCACCGGACAATTGCGCGGGCCACGCGTGCTGGCGCTGTTCAAGGCCCACCAGCGCCAGCAACTCATCCACTTTACGCCGCCGCTCAGCCGCAGGCACGCCCGCCACTTTCATCGGTAGCTCGATGTTTTCACGCACCGTTTTCGCCGACAGCAAATTGAAGTGCTGGAAAATCATGCCAGTACGGCGTCGCCAATCCACCAGCTGACGATCGCTCAGCGTGCCAAGATCGACACCGTCAATCACCACCTGACCGCGGGTGGGATTTTCCAGCCGATTGAGGCAACGGATCAGCGTTGATTTGCCGGCGCCGCTGCGTCCAATGATGCCGAAAATCTCGCCGCGCTTAACCTGCAGATCGACCTCTTTTAGCGCTTCCTGGGTTTGTCCGGGATAGCGTTTACTCAAGCCACGAATCTGCACATGCACTTTCCCTGCCGTCTCGGCCGTCGGCGAGAGCAGCGCATCGCGCTCGCCGGGTAGCGTCAGGCTAACCATACTTACTGGCTCCAGCCCGGCTGATACAGCTTGCCGTAGAAGTCATCGAGTTTGGCGCGCACCACTGGCGAATGCTGATAGATATCAACGAACTTCGCCAGACGCGGATCGTTCTGATGACCGTCGCGGATCACGAACTGAATCACGTATTCCGGATGCTCCAGACCATCAAACAGCAGCGCGCTGTTCGGGTCGACGGTCTTCGACAGGCGCAGATAGTGCGGATATCCCTGGGCTAAATCGACTTCATCCAGCGAACGCGACAGCTGCACCGCTTCCACTTCGATAATCTTCAGATGCTTCGGATTGCTGACGATATCGTCCACGGTAGATTTGAGACCCGCGCCCGGTTTTAAGCTAATCAGTCTGGCTTTTTGCAACAGCAGCAGGCCGCGCGCACCGTTGATGGGATCGTTGGCGATCGCCACCGTGCCGCCGTCGGGGATCTGATCAATCGCGGTATGTTTCTTCGAATAAAGTCCGATGTTGTTGATGATCGCCGGCGCGAACGGCACCAAATGGAATCCGCCCTGCTGGTTAGCATTCTCAAGGAACGGTTTATGCTGGAACAGGTTCACATCGATATCGCCATTCTCCACGCTGACGTTCGGCGCGGTCCAGTCAGTGAACTCCACCAGCTCAACATTCAACCCTTGTTTTTTCGCCTCGGCAACCGCAGTTTCCAGCGGCGGCGCAAAGGCCGCGGTGGTGCCGACTTTCAACGGTCCGCTGTAATTTTCGGCGGCGACGGCGCTAAACGCCAGCAGTGCGACGCTGGCAGCCAGCGCAAAATGACGTGCAATTTTCATATCAGATCCCAGAGGTTAAATTAACGAAGGTTAACGCCGTCGCGCCAGCGCGCCGCCGGATGGCGATCGGGCAAGCGGTCCTGTTGTTGAAAAATTTTCTGCCGTAACGAACCGGGCTGATACGCGGTCTTGAAGCGACCGCGCTGCTGTAATTCTGGCACCACCAGATCGATGAAATCGCGGTAGCTCTGCGGATTGAGGATGCGCGTCAGGTTAAAGCCGTCGATATCGCCTTCATCGATCCACTTAATTAACGCATCCGCCACCTGGCTGGGATTACCGACGATCAGCGGATAACGACTGCCCATCGCGTGCTGCTCCAGCAAACGACGGCGCGTCCAGCCGCTGAACGCTTTGCTCACTGATTCTATGGCCCGTGTGTCGCCGGTCTGAATCGGCTCATCGAGTTCGAATGCCGCCAAATCCAGACCAATCGAGCTGGAGAAGTGTGCGATGCCCGCTTCCGGGCTGGTATATTCGAGATAGCTTTGATGCTTTTCCTGCGCCTCGCGTTCAGTAGGCGCGACAATCACGCTGACGCCCATAAAGATGCGCAGATCGTCAGGATGGCGTCCGGCCTCCACCGCCGCCTGGCGCAGACGCGTTGATTGCTCGCGCATCGCCGCCGGTGATGCGGCATTCACAAAGCTGCACTCGGCGTGTCGTCCGGCGAATTGCACGCCGCGCGCCGAGGAGCCGGCCTGGAACAGCAGCGGCGTACGCTGCGGCGACGGGCTGCTCAGGTGATAACCCTGCACCTGATAAAACTCGCCCTGATGATTGATCTGATGAATTTTGTTGGCGTCGGCGTAGCGACGATTCGGCTTATCCTGCACCAGGGCGTCATCCTGCCAGCTGCCTTCCCACAGCTTATAGGTCACATCCAGGAATTCCTCGGCCTGATCGTAGCGGCGGTCGTGCGCCAGCAGCTGTTGCTGGCCCATCGCACGCGCGGCGCTATCAAGATAACCGGTGACGATGTTCCAGCCGATGCGCCCTTTGGTCAGGTGATCGAGCGTGGAAAGGCGGCGCGCGAAGGGATACGGCGCTTCATAACTCAGGTTGGCGGTGACGCCAAAACCAAGATGCTGCGTAACACTGGCCATGCCGGAAATCAGCATCAGCGGATCGTTAACCGGCAGCTGAATCGACTCTTTGGCAGTCAGCCCAATCCCTTGCTGATAGACGTCATACACGCCGAGTATGTCGGCGATAAACAACCCATCAAATAACCCGCGCTCCAGCAAACGTGCCAGATCCAGCCAGTAATCGAGCGCGTTGAAATCCACCGAACGATCCTGCGGATGCGTCCACATGCCGTGATGAATGTGCCCAACACAGTTCATGTTGAAGGCGTTAAGGAGAATGTGTTTTTGGCTCATATCGTCCCCCGGCGCGGCGGCAACACGCCATTTAGCAGGTAGTTGCCGATTGCCGGATATTTCCAGCGCACCGGATCGTGCAAGGTGTGGGTGCGCGCATTGCGCCAGTGGCGATCAAAGTTGTGTTCACGCAGGCTGGAACGCGACCCACCGAGTTCAAACAGCAGATTGCTGGCTTCCAGCGACACTTCGGTGGTCCAGGCGCGCGCCTTCGCCACTTCCACCGAGGCCAGCGCGACATTTTCAGCGCTGGGATCGCGCTGTGCCACGTCAACCGCGTCGCCGGCAATCGCCAGCAGCGCATCGCCCGCGCTCAAACGCGCGGCCAGGCGACCGGTACGATCGAGTGTGAGCGGATCGTCGCTGGCGCGTTCCACGCCGCTGTCCGGCCACGGTCGCGCGCGCTGGCGCAGGAAATCGAGCATGTCGTTAAACGCCGCTCGCGCGATGCCCTGATCAATAGCCGCATGCATGATCTGCGCAAACGGCCCAACGGTAGTGGGACGCTCAAACGCCGTTTGGAACGGCACCACGTCTTCCGCTGCAATCGCTACGTCGCGGAACTGCACGCTGCCGCTGCCAGTAGTGCGCTGACCAAAGCCGCTCCAGTCATCGATCACGTTGACGCCCGTTTGCTGGCGCGGCACAAACACCAGCTGTTCTTTACCGTCATCGGCAATCGCCAGCGTCGGAATACGGTCGGCATACAGCGCGCCGGTGCAATAAAACTTATTGCCGTTGAGGCGCAAGCCTTCCGCCTGCTGGGAAACCGCAGTAGAACGCTGATGCGCGGCAGGCGAACTGAATTCCGCCAGCGCATTGCCGTGATGCACACCTTCCAGTACTTCGGCGTAGAGCCGCTGTTTCTGCGCCTCGCTGCCGTTGATGCGCAGCACTTCCAGCGCATAAAAATGGTTCTGCGGCACCTGACCAATCGACCCGTCAGCGGCGCTTAAAATCACGAAAATCTCGGCCAGTTCCGCGGTGGAAATCTCGATGCCGCCAAAGGCGTGCGGCACGGTGATGGCACCGAGGCCGGATTGAAACAGCTGCTGCAATTCAGCGTGCGGCAGTTCTCTTTCACGGTCGCGCTGGGCAGAACCGGCACGAAAACGGTGCGCCAGTTCCTGCGCAACCTGCAACGCCTGCGGGGCATTTTTAATGCGCGTCGCGCGCTGTTTAGGCGATACCTGCGTCATGGTTGCTCCTTAAATCCAGGCATGACGCGCAGGCAGCGCATCATTGAGGTAATAGTTGCCGATGGCGTGGGTTTTCCAGCGCACCGGATCGTGCAACGTGTGGGTACGTGCATTGCGCCAGTGACGATCGAGTCCGTGGCGCAGCAGGGTGCCGCGACTGCCGCCCCATTCCAGTAGTTTCTCGCTGGCACGCAGCGCCACTTCAGTGGTCAGCACTTTGGCTTCTGCCACCGCAATCGATGCGCGTGCGCAGTTTTCGGCGGTCAGCGATTGCTGATCGATGCTGTCGAGCACACGAGCGGCACGCGTCAGCAGCGCGTTGGCGGCGCTGAGTTCGGTGCTGATGCGGCCCACATCGGCAAGGATGTAAGGATCGTCGGCATTGCGGCTGACATTGGCATCAACCCAAGGCCGCGAGCTGCTGCGCACAAACTCCAGCGCCTCATCCAGCGCGCCTTGCGCAATACCTGCATCAATCGCCGCCTGAATCAACTGTGAAACCGCACCGCGTAGCGTCGGTTTCCCGGCATCGGGCAGCGGCATCAGCAACGCCGGATCAACGACAACCTGCTGCAGTTTTACCGTACCGCTGGCGGTGGTGCGCTGACCGATACCAGACCAGTCATCAACAATCTCTACACCCGTCGCTGGCAGCGGAATAAATGCCATTTTAGGCTGCTGATCGTGCATCGCAGTGGTGACCAGAATGTCGGCAAACAGCGCGCCCGTAGAGTAGAACTTCTCGCCAGTGAGCTGCACGCCCTGTGACGTTGTCACCAGTTGAGCCTGCACATCACGCGTATGTTTGGTGTTTTTTTCCGGCCCGCCGTTACCGAGACGCTTGCCCTTCACCACCGCACTAAGTAGCTGCTGCTGTTGCGCCGCAGATCCTTCGCCGAGGATGAACTGAATCAGGCCAAAGTGGTTTTGTGGGATTTGCCCCAGCGACGGATCGCTGGCGGAGATCAGTCGAAACACCTCGGCCATGGTCTGGAAAGACAAACCTGCACCGCCAAATTCGCGCGGCACGCTGATGCTGCCAAGGCCCAATGCGGTGAATTGGTTGAGCAGCGCGATGGGGTAGATACGTTGTTGATCGCGCTCAACAGCGCCGCCTTTCGCCTGCTCGGCCAAATGGCGTGCGGCGGCGATGGCTTGTGCGTCGCTGTTTAATACCGCCGCGCGGTTAATAATCTCGTCACTGTTTTGCGTCATAGCTGATTTCACTTTTACTGCACAGCGAATAGTAAGCCTGCACTGTAAAAGCCAGCAGGCCGTGGAATGAATAACGGATTGAAAGCGATGATAATCAGCGGGGTTAAAACAAGTAAATAGCGCGGTTATGCTATATCCGGCAATGCGTTGCCATAATTAAGCTATCGATTTTTAGAGGCACAACAACAGGCTACAGGCGGCGCTGCGGGCAATTGATGAGTATTAAAAATTGGCGAGTTATTCTTAAGATCAAATAACGCTATTGAATATTAAAAACCGCATATAGTCATTTGTAGGGTCGCCATTAATGGCGACCTTACGAAAGCCAGAGCTTATTCTATACGGTCGCCATTAATGGCGACCGTACGATGACAATACGACCGAATATCCTTTTATTATATTTGTGCAGCAAACTGTGCAGCAGCGAAACTGCGGGTGAATTCGCTTTTCGCGCTATGCGGAATCTGCACACTATCAATCAACTTCGCCAGCTGATAGGTTTTCACCGTCTCATTTTGCGTTAGCTGCTGCGCATAATTTGCAGTCAAATCCCCTTTCTTATTCTGCGTCACCGAGGTCTGGCTGCGCGCTTCATCATCGATCAAATGATACTTATAGTTTTGCGACGACTTCTGTTCGGTCAGTTTCGCCGCTGAGGCAGAATCCAGCGCGGTATGGAAGCTGGCCTTCAGTTTAAACAGCGTTTGCTGGGTCAAATCCTGCGTATCGCCATGGTTCTGCGACGCGGTTTTTTGCGCCACGTTCAGTGAGAACGTGTCTTTCTCTTCCGGCTTGTACGGATTGCCCGAAACTGGCGTCTGCTGATACGTGGCCGAGAAGTCCGCCAGCCCGCTAATCGCGCCGTTCTTCGCCGCATTGGCATCAACCGACTTCACGCGCTGCGTATTAATACTTTCAGCCGCTTTGCCTTCGGTGGTATTGAGCGCGCGGAAGCTGTCTTTAAACAGCATCAGCATATCGCGATCGCCGTTACCGCGCGAAGCTGCCTGATCGAACTTACTGCTCCACTGATCCAGCGCCGCCGCCTGCTGCGCCGCGCTGCCCGCCTGCGTCAGTTTCGAAACATCCGTATCAAGTTTAATGCTGACATCGCCGTTGTGGAATCCAAGCCAGCGCTCCTGATCGTCGGCATGCAGATTAAGCGACTGCGTGACGTTATTGCCATTACGCAGATCGGTCTTCAAATCGATACTTTTTAACACTGAACTATCAAACTTCATCAGATCGCTGATATCGAGTTTGGTGGTGCTGCCATCGAGACCATCCAGCGCTTTCTGCAAGCCCGCTGACAGCTGGCCCATCGCCGCCGCCTCAACATTGCTCAGCTGGCCGCCGCTGGTTTTCAATTCCACCACCATGCCGCCCTGCTGCCGTGTCATTTGCAAACTCACCTGCACGCCGGATTGAGTAGTGATGGTCAGTGCCAGCGCACTTTGGCTGCTGCTCTGCGCGCCGTTTACCGCTTCGGTCGCCGGAACGCTTAAGGTCACGTCGCCGCGATGACTGGCCAGATTACTCAGCAACGTGCTGCCCAAGCCGTTCATATCGATACCGCGGGCATGCGCGGCACCGTTCAACTGCGCTTGCAGGCTGCTGGTCACCTCGACGGAACTTTTGACCTGAGCGGGCTCAATTTTATAGATAGCGGCGATGGCATCACTCGCCTCGCTGAAGGTCACTTTGGTGGATGCTTCCACCATCAGGGCGTTCTGCGCGGATGTGTTGTTCACCGACGGCGTTACCACCGCATTCGCCGCGATTAAATTTCTCAGTACGCTGCTGCCAATCCCATGTAGCATGAAAATAATCCTCGTTATGTACTATTCCTTAGCGTTATCGGCGTATTAATGAGCAGCTTTAGGAAGGTTTACATTATTCGGTCGCCATTCATGGCGTAATGCTTGTCAGTTAAGAGATAAAAACCCCAACTACCTGGCGCACACATTGTAGCGGCGCAATTTATTGCGCGATAAATCGCGCCGCTACGGAATGTACGCTAATGAATACGGGGCTTAACTGATCGGCATTACGCCATTCATGGCGACCTTCTCACAACTCCCCCCCAACATGTCATTTCAGACATAACATCTGTCCGCCTAAACACAGCCGCACTTCACGGAGTGACTTACGTTATTCATCAACACATCTCTCCCTCACGAGGTAAGGTCACGATGAATAACCTGCATTACAAAAGCTTGCTGGAAATTGGCCGCTTGATTCAGTCGGGCGAAATCTCTTCGGTGGAAGTCACGCAAACGCTGCTAACGCGTATCGATGCGCTTGATCGCGACTTACACAGTTACTTCTACGTGATGCACGACAGCGCATTGAAACAGGCGGCCGAAGCCGATTCTGAAATTGCTGCGGGTAAATTGCGCGGGCCGCTGCATGGCGTACCGATTGCGCTTAAAGACCTGATTTGGACCAAAGACGCGCCCACCAGCCACGGCATGATCATCCACAAAGATCGTTACCCAACCGAAGACTCCACCGTGGTGGAGCGCTTCCGCGCGGCGGGTGCGGTGATTCTCGGCAAACTGACGCAAACCGAAAGCGCCTTCGCCGATCACCATCCTGATATCACCCGTCCAAATAATCCGTGGGGCAGCGCGCTATGGACTGGCGTTTCCTCCAGCGGCTCCGGCGTCGCCACTGCCGCCGGTTTATGCTTCGGCTCAATTGGCACCGATACCGGCGGATCGATTCGTTTTCCCTCCAACGCCAACGGCCTGACCGGCATCAAACCCACGTGGGGCCGCGTCACACGTCACGGTGCCTGTGAACTGGCGGCATCACTCGATCATATCGGCCCGATGGCACGTAACGCCGCCGATGCCGCCGCCATGTTGCAGGCAATTGCCGGTCGCGATGACAAAGATCCCACCTCCAGCAGCGAGCCGGTGCCGGATTATCTGGCGCTGATGACGCGCGGCATCAGCAAGATGCGCATCGGCGTAGATAAGAGCTGGGCGCTGGAGAAAGTCGACGAGGAGACGCGTGCCGCGCTGCAATCGGCGATCGCCACCCTGAGTTCGCTCGGCGCAACGCTGGTGGACATTACCTTGCCCGATACCGAAAAAGCCGCCGCCGAGTGGAGCGCACTCTGCGCCGTGGAAACCGCGCTGGCGCATGAAGAAACTTATCCGGCGCAGAAAGATCACTATGGCCCCGGTCTGGCTGGCCTGTTGGATCTCGGTCACCGCGTCAGCGCGCTGGAGTATCAGCGTTTGCTGCTCAGCCGGGCGGCGCTGCGCGGCGATATCTCCGCCCTGTTCACGCAGGTTGATCTGATTCTGGCTCCGGCCACCGCCTATGCCGGATTGACCTGGGACACCATGACCCGTTTTGGTACCGATCAGGCACTGTTTAACGGCGTACTGCGCTATACCAGTGCATTCGACGCCAGCGGGCATCCCACCATCACCTTGCCATGCGGCATGACCGCGAACGGCGCGCCGATTGGCTTCCAGTTGGTGGCGGCCCACTTCGCGGAGGCCACCATGATTCAGGGCGCGTGGGCGTTCCAGCAGGTCACCGACTGGCATAAACAGCATCCCGCATTATAACGCCGTCATCTTTGCCACCTCAGCAGGCCTGAGGTGGCAATTCCCCGTTCATGGCCTGAAATTTGCTTTATCTCCTCGACTTCCGCCCTTTTTCGCCATGTTTAGGGGATGCTGATATGAAAGAGCTTTTCACTACCGATGATCTCGATAATCGTCATCGCTTCGATGCCTGGCGGGATGCGGTGTGCTCGCGTCTGATTAAAGCCGAAGCGCGCCAGATGCATACGGGCACTTTTTCCGGCAGTTTCGCGTATTCGATGCTAGGACACATGGATATTGCTCATCATGTATCGCACACCGCGCTGATGTGGCAACGCACGCCGGAGTGCATTCGCCGCCATCCCAATCACGACTTCTATCTGGGCTACGTTTGCGCCGGCAGCGGTACGCTGCGGCAGAATGGCCATCAATCGCGCGTGAGCGCCGGTGATGTGGTGATTTATGATGCTGCCACGCCGTTTGATTTTGCGATGGAAAATGTGGCGATCAATATCGTGCATCTGCCACGTCACATCATGGAGAAGGAAGCGCCCGCCACGACCACACTGGCGGGCAAAACGCTGGATGTTACGCGACCTGGCATGGCATCGCTCAAGCTGCTCCTACAGGAAGCGTTCGTCTTTAATTCCGATCGCGAGAACCCGTTTTTGGCCGAGCAGTTTGCCAACACCTTGCTGAATATGATTTCAGTGAGCGTCAATTTGCAGCATAACGAAGAGGCGCTGAAGCCGGATCTTTATTCGCGCGTGGTACGTTTTCTGCGCCATAACCTGCAGGAGCCGGAGTTATCGGTGACGCAGATTGCCAATGCGCATCATGTCTCGCCGCGCACCATCAGCCGGGTGTTTGCTGCACATGGGACCACACCGATGAACTTCCTCTGGCAGGAGCGTTTGCAGGCGTGTCACCGTTTATTGGCGGAAGGTAAAGCGCGCAATATTACGCAGGTGGCGCTGGATCATGGCTTTAGCGATATGTCGCACTTCAGCCTGGCGTTTCGTAAAGCCTTTGGCTATACGCCCAGCAGCCTGTTACGGCTGCCAGACGCCCAAACATCATGACTTTTCTAATGTGGTGATCACGCGTTCGGCGGTGTATTCCAGGCTGCTGCGCGTGTTCATCGCTTCACTCCGCATTAAGCGATAGGCACCCGATTCATCCAGCCCGAAGGTTTGCATCAGCACGCCTTTGGCCTGCGCCAACCTTTCTCCGCGCGCTTTTCGCGCCTGCTGCACCGCACGCACTCGCTGATGATGACGCACGGTGTGTAACGTGCCCATCATCTGCACAATCAAAGCAAAAGGGTTGAGCTCACGTTGGGCAATGGCACTCGGCTGGAGTTGCAGCAGCAGCGGAAACAGCCGCGCGTTGTGGCAATCCGCCAGCGCGATGACAGGAATATCCATTTCGCGCGCGCGATTAAACAGAGGGGATAAAAATTGCTGCTGATGCACATCGATTGCCACCAGCAGCAGTTGCGTATCGGCGGGTATTGACGCCGCCGGCGGCCAGTTGTGCTGCGCGTGACAGCCCAACTGTGCCAGCGAGGCGCAAAACGCACGCACGCTCTGTGAATCAGGATGGAAAATATGCAGCCGGACACCAGAAAGCGTTGCCAGTAATGATTGTTCAGTCATGGTTCACCCTATGCACATCCCGAATGAGGAGGCTTCACAGTAAGCGAGCGGGTGAATCAACGCTTTGCTGTCGCTGCCGGATGCTGTGTCAGGGCGGACAACGATCCTGTGCCGTGATGCGTAAGGTCACCATAAATGGTGTAATGCTTGTCAGTTAAGGGATGAAAACCCCAACGACCTGGCGCACACATTGTAGCGGCGCAATTTATTGCGCGATAAATCGCGCCGCTACGGAATGTACGGTAATTAATACGGGGCTTAACTGATCGGCTTACACCATAAATGGTGACCTTGCGTGTAGGGTCGTCATTTATGGCGACCGTTTTTATCACCTCACACATGAAACCCCAAAAACTGCTCCGCCACGCTGGCACTCGACTGGGTTTTCGGATCGAACTTCTGCACTATCTGCCCTTTTTCAATCACATGAATTTGGTCAGACAGGGCGTATAGAAATTCAATATCCTGCTCCACCAGAATGATCGAAATATCCATCTCATGCCGTAGCCGCCGCAACGTCTCGATGATCTCCTCGCAGATATTCGGTTGAATTCCTTCCGTGGGTTCATCCAGCAGCACCAGCTGCGGTTGACCGCACAGGCAACGCGCCAATGCCAGCAGCTGCTGCTCCCCGCCCGATAGCGCACCGCCTGGCTGAGCCAGCAGGCGTTTCAGGCGCGGAAAATACTCCAGCATTTGCTCGATAATCTGTCCGGCACGGGAGAAGTGCTTCACGCAGCCCATGCGCAGATTCTCCTCCACCGTCAGCTGCGGGAATATCTGCCGCCCTTGAGGTACAAAACCGATACCCGCCACCGCACGCTGGTGCGCCTGATAACGGGTAATATCGATGCCGTTCAGTGCGATGCTGCCTTGCCATGCCGGCAGTTCGCCCATAATGGTGCGCAGCAGCGTGGTTTTACCCATGCCGTTGCGGCCCAGTACGCCAGTGAACGACTTGGCGCCGACAAACAGTTCAGATAAATTCAGCACCGGAATCTTGTTGTAGCCCGAGACCATCTCTTTTATTTCAAGCATGTTTAATCTCCAGATTGCCGAGATACGCCTCTTTCACCAGCGGATTTTGCGTCACCGCGCGGAAGCTGCCTTCGGCCAACACCGCGCCCTGGTTAAACACCGTCACCTGCTGCGCAATCATGCTGATGAACTCCATGTCATGTTCCACCACCACCACCGTGCTCTGCTGATTAATCGCTCTGATCAACTGCGCCGTTTTACGCACTTCCTGATGCGTCATGCCCGCCGCCGGTTCATCCAGCAGCACCAGTTGCGGCTTAGAGATCAGGATCATCCCCAGTTCCACCCACTGCCGCTGGCCATGTGCCAGTTCGGAGAGCACCGCATGTTGCAGATCAACGAGGCCGATATCCTCCAGCACCTGTTCAATTGCCGCCGGCAGCGCCGCTTTCGCCAGCTTATTCGCCGCCGCTTGCCAAAGATTTTCTCGCACGCTTAAGCCTTCAAATACGCTCGGCACCTGCGTTTTAATGCCAATCCCCAAACGCGCAATCTCCCACGGCCGCTTGCCGGAGATCACCTGTTCACGATAGCGACACTCGCCGCGCGTGGGCGTCACCTGGCCACTTAGCATCTTGAAGAAGGTACTTTTGCCTGCGCCGTTGGGGCCAATCAGGCAGCGTAACTCACCTTCATGTAGCGTGAAGTCCACCTCTTTTACCGCGTGCACGCCGCCGAAACTGACGCCCATCTTGCGGGTTTCCAGTAACACGTTGGTCGTCATTGTTTCACCTCACTGACCTGCGCACGGCTGGCGGGCGCGGCGGCGGGACGCTTGCGCCGCCATAAACGCTGTAACGTCGGCAGAATGCCGCCGGGGATCAGCAACACAAACACGGCCAGTATTACGCCGAGCACTAAATTGACATCCACGGTTTGCTGCGCGCCCAGCCGTGTCACCATCCACTGTAACAGCACGCAGCTGATCACCGGCCCTAGCAGCGTGCCGCGTCCACCGACAATCACCCAGATAATGATCTGCGCTGACTGGCTAATGCTGAACACGCCGGGACTGACAAACGCGCCCCAGTTGACGTACAAACAGCCCGCCAGTCCGGCAATCGCCGCGCCGATGGCAAAGGTCGCCAGCTTATGCGCCGGCACGTTGTAGCCGAGCAATCCGGCGCGCTGCTCGTTCTCACGAATCGCCACCACGGTTTTGCCAAAGCGGCTCAGCAGCACGAATTTCAGCAAGGCGTAACAGAGCGCCAGACAACCGGCGGTGACCATAAAGATCGCCTCGGGCGATAAAATGGCCTCCGGCTGGAACGGCAGGTTGAGTGTCGGCACCGAGGGAATGCCGTTAAAGCCGCCGAGCAGCGCCTCGCCAATGTGATATTCGCTCCCGGAGGTGGAATTGACCCAGTTAAACAGCACCAGACTGACCGCCAGGGTGATTGCGCCAAGATAGACATCGCTGACGCCGCCATAAAAAATCACATAGCCGAGCAGCAGCGAGAACAGCGTTGGCAGCAGCACCGCCATCACCACCGCCCAGGTCGAATCACCCCAGTTGATGGCGCAAATCGCATAGGTATAGGCGCCTAAACCGAAAAACGCCGCCTGACCGAAGCACAGAATGCCGCCGTAGCCCCAGATAAACGCCAGGCTGAGCGACAACAAGCCCATCACCAGAAATACCGTCAGTGACAGCAAGGTGTAGAGCTCAATTGCACCTGAGAGCCACAGCGCCACCAGCACCATCGCCAGTGAGGTGACGACAATCTGCATCTTTTCCGATAGTAATTTCATTACAGCGATCTCCTGAAGAAGCGACCGGTGATGCCCTGCGGCAGCAAGCGCAGCAGCACAATGGCGCTCAGCAAGAGCGCGACTGCACCAAACACCGGCGTGGAGAAGTAAGTCACCAACTGCGAAAGGGTGCCGAACAGTGTGGAAGCAGAGAGCGTACCGGCAATAATCGCGCTGCCACCGCCAATCACCGTGATAAAGGCTTTAGCAATAAAGCTGACGCCAATCGTTGGGATCACGCCGGTTATCGGCGCCAACAGCGCGCCGCCTAAACCCGACAGCGCTGCGCCCAGGCCAAACGTCAGGCTGTAGATCTTGCCGGGATTGCTGCCGAGCGCTGCTGCCATGCGCGCATTCTGCATAGTGGCGCGCGCGCACAACCCTAAGGTGGTAAAGCGCAGCAGCAGCCACAGCGCGCCCAGCAGGCCCATCGCAAATACAATCATGAACAGCGAATAGCCGCTTGTGCTGTAGCTGCCGATATTGACGCTGGGCAGCGGCGAACTGATGCCTAAGGTGGTGTTGCCGAACAGCATGGTGGCGGCACCGATCAGCGCCAGACTCAGCCCCCATGTCGCCAGCATGGTGTCGATCATCCGCCCGTACAGGTGACGGATAATCACACGCTCAATCACCGCACCAAACACACCAACGGTAAGTGGCGCGATCACCAACATCGAGATCCACATCGGCACACCCCACTGATTGGTCGCCAGAATGGCGCTGTAGCCGCCCAGCATCATGAATTCGCCGTGCGCCATATTGACGATTTTCATCATGCCGAACACGACCGCGAGCCCGACACTCATGATCACCAGCACGGCGATGGCATTGAGCACTTCAATGGCGTAGATAATGAACAGATCCATAGCGGCTCCTGTTACAGCTCAATTTGATACTGTTTGGTATCGCGCGGATTTTTCTTCAGATCGCACACCATCGCGGTATCCACCGGCGCTTGATCGGTGAAAGTTTCCAGAATTTTCATCTGATGGTTTTCCACTTCGGCGATGTGCACATCCAGCGAACAGTGATGGGTAGCCGGATCAACGCTCAGCTTGCCGCTCGGCGAGGTCAGCGTAACGCCCGACTCCAGCGCTTCGATCACCTTCATGCGATCAATATCACCCGCTTTGCGTACCCCTTCTGCCCAGATCAACATACCCTGATACGCGCCCATCGCGAGGTCGCTGATGTAAGGCGTGTTGGCGCCGTAGCGCGCATGGAATCGCTCGACAAAGGCGGTGTTTTCCGGTGAAGGGATTTCCTGCATATAGTTAGCGGCCACCAAAATGCCGTTGCTCTCTTCCGGCGACAGAATGATATGTTCGTTGCCACCGCCAAAGACCGTGGAGGCAATCGGGATCTTGCCGCTCATACCGGCCGCATGCCACTGGCGATAGAAGGAGATGTGCGCGCCACCGACCAGCGCTGACCATACCATGTCGGGTTTAGCGCTCTGAATTTTAGAGATCGCCGCACCGAAATCAGTGACATCCAGCGGGAAGAACTCAACCGTCATCACTTCGCCGCCGTTATCGTGCACCGACTTTTTCACCCACGCTGAGACGATTTGCCCGTAGTTGTAATCCGCCGCCAGCACGTAGACTTTTTTGCCCCACTTCTTCACCGCATAAGGCACCAGCTTTTCCACGGTTTGTGCCGGCGTAGAACCGGAAGAGAAGTAATTGCGATCGCACACGCCGCCTTCATATTGCGCCGGATAAAAATAGAGCGAACGAAAACGATCCAATACCGGACGAATAACTTCACGCGAAGCGGACGTAATGCCGCCGTGTACCACCGCCACTTTATCTTTCAGCGCCGCCTGCTGCGCGTATTGCGCATAAAGCTGCATATTGGACTGCGCATCGTAATTAATCACCTGCAACGGGCGACCTAATAAACCCCCCGCCGCATTGATCTCTTCCGCCGCCAGATTAATCGCGTTCGACATCGGCTTACCGTAGATATCGAGCCCGCCGGATAAGTCGAGAATACTGGCGACTTTAATGGCGTCTTTTCTGTCTGCCGCAAAAGAAAATTTAGGTGCAACGCCCGCGGCCAAGCCTAATGCCGAAACGGCTGAACCCTGGATGAATGAACGACGACTAATAGCCATAGCAACCTCTTGAAAAGAGTAGAATAAAATAGGAGTGTTCCGGGAGGCCGGAGAGAATATAAGCGATCGGCAGACGGCGCTGTCTGCATTTACAAGAGGGTTGCCACATCGTTGGGGCGTTATTTTTATTAAGCAATAACTGGGCCAAATAAATTAAACACCGCACATTCACGTAGCGGCGCGATTAATCGCGCAATAAATTGCGCCGCTACGACAACGTGCGCACTGTTAAATAGCAATTGGCACCAATAAGGTGCGCGGTCGCCAAAAATGGCGACCCTACAAAACCGATAAGGTCGCCATTTATGGCGACCAAAATAAACCACTCAATTAAAAAACTTAATATCCGTCGGCGTCGCTATCCTGGCGACTTCACCCGCCGCTTTTAGCGCACCGCTCTGCGCATCGAAATGAAACAGGGTGATGTTGTTGGTGAAGACATTCGTCACATACAAATGTTTGCCGCTGGCATCAAAAGCCAAAGCGCGTGGTTCGATACCCTCCGCTTTGTAGCGCACCGGCGATCCCAACGCACCATCCTGTTCTATCCGGAACACCACTAAGCTGTTATCTGAACCACGATTGGCCGCAATTACAAACTTGCCGTTTGGGCTGAGGATAATGCCGCCACCGCTTTTATAGTCGGCGCTGCTGTTTTCGCTGTTGAGTTTGACCTTTGCCTGTTGCTCCAGCCGATCGTCCTTTACTGCAAACACCACCACTTCACCGGCCATTTCAGTGATGACATAAGCATGTTTACCGTCGGGTGAAAACACCATGTGACGCGGACCCGATCCCGCAGGGAAAGTGACATCACGCGCAGGATCTGCCTGCAGCGGTTGTGACTTGTTGGCGTGATAAGCAAAGGCATGCAGTTTGTCACCGCCGAGATCCGCCGCGTACAGGTATTTGCCATCGGGAGTGAAGGTGGTGGAGTGCGCGTGCCCGCTATCCTGGCGGTCTTTCACCGCACCGGTTCCGCTGACAAACGGGAAAGTCTGTACCTGCTCGCCGAGTGATCCATCGTGATGGATCGGGAACACCGCCACGCTGGCACCGCCTTTTGCCACCGAATAGTTGGCGACAAACAGGAATTTTCCATCCGGGCTGAGGGTGGCATGCGTCGGCTGCTGGCCGTGGCTATCCACCGCGTTAATCACGCGCACGTTGCCCTTGTGATCAATGGCCAGCGCAGTGACGGCACCGGCATTTTCTTCATTGGTGGTGTAGGCAAAACGACCATCGTGTGATTTCACAATCCACGAAGGACTTTTCATTTTGATGAAATCGAGCGGCGTCAGCGTGCCGTCGCTATTGACCTTCATACGGTACAACCCTTCGCTGGGATGACCCGGATTTTGCACTAACGGCGCGTCTGGGATGCTGGTCCATGTGCCCACTAAAGCCGTTTGGTTGTGATGTTCCGCTGCAGTTGCCATTGCACTTCCCGCTATGATGAAAAGAACAGCAGATAATGCCACGGTTATGTTGGATGCTAAACCCTGCCTTTTGAAATCATTAGATTTAATCAATTTATCACTCCACGCTAATGAGGAAACTGCCATGACTGCTAGGGGAATATAGCGTGCGAGGCGTAATAGAGCGGCCACCAAAGGTGACCGTATTCACATAACTGATTTAATATTCAATTTATGCGTTCATTATCGCCACGAAAAACAATCGGCATGGAACCGTTGAACAGTGATTGCCTGTTGTTTCATCGCAGAAGTAACGCCTTTCTTGAGTCCATCCGGACCGCAAAACCAAATGTCCAGCGCCGTGCTAGTGTGGTTTTTTTTCATTTCAGCAACGCGTTTCTGCAGATTCTTCGCGCTATTAACCGTGAAATATTTTAATTCCACATTTGCCTGCTGACACAAAGCCAATAAATTATCTGGATAAGTCATTCCCTGATCGGGCCGGGTGAAATACCATAATTCAACGCCAGCGAGCTGCTCACCTTTTCTGACAACCTGGCTAAGTTTTGCCATAAAGGGCGTGATGCCAATTCCACCAGCAATCCATAACTGTTGGTTGCCGGAATTAGCAAGATTGAAATTTCCATAAGGCCCTTCAATTTTCACTTTCTGTTCCGGCGAAATATGGTTTTCAAGTTGCTGGGTATAATCCCCTAATTTCTTAATCGAAAAGGTCAGTGATTGATCGGCAGGATTAATATCAGAAAGTGTAAATGGATGTCGTTCAGCTGAGTGTGCAAACTGCACAAAAGCAAACTGCCCCGGCAACATCGCGACATTAGCACTATTGCGTACCCTCACTTCTATGATGTTTTGTGGTGCCGCCTTAACCTGCAGAATAAAGCCTTCCGTAGTATTGTGGCTGCCGGTACGCTGCAACAGCACCCGCAATGCGCACCAGATGGCCGCCAGCGTCACCGCCGCCAGCAGGTATGCAGCAGGCGTTTGCCACCATTCTGTCTTAAACAATGAAGTCATAACATGGTAAGCACAGGCAATATAGACAACCGGGAAAGCCTTATGCAGGTAATAAAAAATATGATAAGGAATTTTTTTAGTAATAGATACCGCTGAAAGCCCCATCAAAATATAGAGTCCATACTCGGCCAATATTAGTCCAAAATTCAACAGGCTCTCCTGCCATACAGCCATCTGTATATGACCTAATTCTCCCGGATGTGAAATAATAGCGGCGTCCACTAACCAATGTGGTATTTTCTCTGCCAGCCAGTGAACTAAAGCCAGCACCACGGCTGAAATTGCACACCATTTATGGAGCTTGTACGATTTATCAAGACCACCACACCAGCGGGAAATAACACGATGGCGAATGCTAAGCATCATGGCAAATGACATAGCAAACCATGCCATAGTACCCGATAAGAAAACCAGGTTTTGACGTAAACCCCATAATATAGAGTGTGAAAATATATGCTTATATTCTGCTGATAAAAGGTAAGTCAGTATTGCAGCAAGAAAAATGACCACATAGAGACGCTTGATATTTTTCATTAACAAGCCCCCTCTTTAACCATCGAAACTCTGTTCAAGTAAAACTTATTCATCCTTAAAAGATTCCTATTTATCCCTCATCATGTTGGCGGATAAATTATCACGCTCAACATCAAGATTTATGAGCAAGCTAAAAGGAGATTAAACATTGTGATGAGAGCGTGAAGTTTCTTACGGCAGAATTAGCACAATTAGCATGAAATATGTGGGTGATAGCACGGGTTATGGCGCCTGGCCACCGTCATGCGACGAATCGTGCGACTTGTGGCAACACGTTGTGATTTAATAACACTCCATTTACATGCCAGGGATGCTGACGTTGCTATGCTGCAGTTTTCAAATGGTTTTCTGCTGAGTTTGTCGTTATGTCTTGATATCGGTCTCGCCAATATCGCCATGATTACGCTGGCGATGCAACGCGGCTATTTTCACGGGTTTTGCTTGGGGATTGGCACCTGCATTGGTGACTTAATCTATGCGCTGCTGGCGCTGGCGGGGATGGCGGTGGTGCTGCAATTTACTGCCGTGCGTTGGGTGCTGTGGATTGGGGGCGGCGTGCTGTTGCTGTGGTTTGCCGGGAAAATGCTGTATGCGGCGCTGCAAAAACAGGCAGAACTGCCGGAAACGGAACAGCAGCCGTATCGATCGCTGCTGCGCGAGTTCAGTCGTGGCGTAATGTTGGCGATGTCATCGCCCACGGCCATCTTGTGGTTTGCCAGCGTGGGCGGTGCCTTGATTTCACGGATGGGACACGGCAGCGCGACAGCAACCTCCTCTTTCCTTGGCGGCTTTTTTATCGCCGGCGTGGTGTGGACCTGTGTGTTGTGTTTGGTTGGCAGCATGGGCGGAAAATTACTGGGCGCGCGCTTACTCAAGTACTCCTATCTCGCTTCGGCGCTGATTTTTGTTTATTTCGCCATCTACGTGATTTGGTCGGGTTATCGGGAATTTATTCTGGTTTGATGGGCGGTCGCCATTACAGAAGACGCAGATCGTAGCGGCGCAATTTATTGCGCGATAAATCGCGCCGCTACGGGATGTACGAGGATTAAACGTAGTGCTTATCTGATTGGCACTACGCCATTAATGGCGACCACAATCATGATTACAAACCGGCAATCCGTTTCAAATCCGCTTCCGCGCCAGGCGCAACAGCCAGCACCTGCGCCCCCTTCAGCAAGCGTTCTCCTTCGGTGTTAAACGGGTGATACCAGCCGCCGGCTTCTTTCACCAGGCAATAACCGGCCAGACAATCCCACGCATGCATATAAGGTTCGTAATAGCCGACCACACGTCCAGCTGCGACCCACGCCAGCATCAAAGCGCCCGATCCAATGCGGATAAAGTTCCCGCCCGCCGCCAGCAGCGAAGCGAGGATTTTGCCCACCTCTTCCGGGCTGACGTGGCTGTTGGCGCCGAAACCGGTGACGTGGTTTTGCAGCGTGCGTGCGGCATCCACCTGCAAGCGCTTGCCGTTGAGCGTTGCGCCCTGGCCGATGGCCGCCACGTAGCACTCCTGATAATACGGCGCGAAAATCACGCCAATCACCGGCACACCATCGTGGAGCACCGCGACCGACACACACCAGTTCGGCATGCCGTTGAGGAACGGGCTGGTACCGTCAATAGGATCAACCACCCACGTATAACCGGATGTCCCCTGTTGCAAACCGTACTCTTCGCCCAGGAAACCGTCGTCGGTAAACTGCGCGCGAATCTGCTGGTCGATCATCTGTTCCACTTCGCGGTCAGCGCGTGACACCACATCCTGCAAATCGTATTTGGTCTCCACCACCAAGGTGTCGCGCTGATGAAAATACTCCAGCGCCTTCGCGCCGCCTGCTCGTGCCACTTTCTCCGCCAGAATCAGGCGTGATAACAGCGGGTCAATCTCTAATTCACTCATCATCCATCCTTAAATTAACCGGCAATCAGGGCCAAACCCTGAGGTTTAAAATCGATGGCGACGTTCGATGCCAGCGGCAATTGCTGCTCCATCTCCGCATCCACAATGAACAGCGAACCCAGTTCCGTTGCGACCTCATATTCAATATGGTCGCCGAGCCATGTACTGTGTGTCACTTCACCGCGCAGTGCGCCCGCACCTTCGCCGCGCAGCGTGATGAACTGCGGTCGCACCGAAAGCTGCGCCGCGCCGGTTTTTAGCCCATTACCGCGCACGCGATAGCGCTGGCTGCCAAGCCGCACCAGCGCTTCGCTGCCATCCAGCTGTTCCACTTCGCACGGCAGAATATTCGCTTCGCCCATAAAGTCGGCAATAAACACCGAATTTGGCGCGTGGTAGAGGCTCTCCGGCGCACCCTGCTGGGCAATATCCCCCTCTTTCATGACAATAATCTTATCGGACACCGCCAGCGCCTCTTCCTGATCGTGCGTGACGTAGACCGCAGTGAAGCCAAGCCGCTGCTGCAGATCGCGAATGTCGGTGCGCACGCGGCGACGCAAACGTTCATCAAGATTGGAAAGCGGCTCATCGAGCAAGAGAACCTGCGGCTCCAGCACCAGCGCACGCGCCACCGCGATACGCTGTTGCTGCCCGCCGGATAGCTCCGACGGCAAGCGCTGGCCCTGATGTTCCAGGCCAACCAGCTTCAGCCCTTCGCGCGCCCGATCTTGCGCTTCACGCTTATTCATACCCGACGATTGCAAGCCATACATGATGTTGTCGAGCGCACTCATGTGCGGAAACAGCGCGTAAGACTGAAACACCATTGCCACGTCGCGCTCGTTGGCGGGCAAGTTGGTGACATCTTTGCCACCGATCAAAATGCGTCCAGCGGTGGGATGCTCCAGACCGGCCAGCAGGCGCAGCGTGGTGGTTTTTCCGCAGCCGGACGGGCCGAGCAGCGTTACCAACGTGCCGGGCTCAACGGTCAGCGAGAGATCGGGAATGGCATCAAAACCGGCAAAGCGTTTCGAGACGTGTTCGAACACCACAGATCCAGCGGTTACGCGTGTCATACGGTTCTCTCCTGAGTGAATGAGGTTGTTGCAGGCGGTGCAACCATATCGACCGGGCGGGCCACGCGGCGCAGACGCCGTTCACCCACCAGCCACTGGAACATGCCGATGATCAGCAGCATTACTACAATCAAGACGGTTGAGTAAGCAATTGCCACACCGTATTCGCCGTTTTCCACCAGCCCAACGATGTAAGACGTTGCCATGTTGTACTGCGCGCTCACGAGGAAGATCACTGCACTGATCGAGGTAATGGCGCGCACGAAGGCGTAAACCAGTGCGGCGCTGATGGCCGGTTTCAGCAGCGGCAGCACCACTTTACGCAGCGTGCGGAAGCTGTTTGCGCCCAGCGTCATTGACGCTTCATCAAGACTTTTATCCAGCTGGCTCATCGCCGCGATACCGCCGCGCACGCCGACCGGCATGTTACGGAACACAAAGCAGGCCACGAGGATCATCGCGGTGCCGGTGATCTCCAGCGGTGGCAGGTTATACGCCATCACATAGCTCACACCGATAACCGTGCCGGGAATAGCGAAGCTCAGCATCAGCAGGAACTCGAAGGTCTGACGACCGGCAAACTTCTGTCGCACAATCAGCCATGCGGTGAGCAGGCCGACAATCGCCGTCAGCGGTGCGGCAATCAGCGCGATTTCTAGTGTGGTCCAGAACGAATTCCAGGCCACGCCACTCCACAGCAGATGCCCGTCGCTGAAGCTAACGCCGAAGGCGCGAACGTAATGCTCGATGGTCAGCGCATCATTCAATCCCCACGACTGCACAAAGCCACCGACCACAATCATGCCGTAGATCACCAGCGTGAACAGGCCCCACGGAATCACCATGCCGTACACGCCAAAGCGCAGCACGCGCGGTAACTGCACATGTTTGCCGCCGTCGCCTTTACCGGTGACGGTGGCGAAGTTCTTGCCGCCAAGCCACCAGCGCTGCAGCACAAAGGCGGTCAGCGTGAAGCACAGCAGAATCATCGCCAGCACCGCCGCGCGGCTCGGGTCGTTCTGCGCGCCGACCACCGAGAAGAAAATCTCAGTGGAGAGCACGCCGTGACTGCCGCCCAGCACCATCGGGTTACCGAAATCAGCCATGCTTTCGATAAAGCTAATCAGAAAAGCGTTGGCTAAACCCGGCGCCATCAGCGGCAGCGAGACGCGTGTAAAGGTGCGCCAGCGATTGGCGCGCAGCGTTTGTGACGCCTCTTCCAGCGACGGGCTGACGCCTTCCACCACGCCAATCAGCACCAGAAACGCAATCGGCGTAAACGACAGCACCTGGGCGATCCAGATACCGGTTAAACCGTATAGCCAGCGCCCCGGTTCGATGCCAAACAGCGCCGCCAGTTGTTCCGTCACCACACCGGAACGGCCAAACAGCAGAATCAGCGCCAGGCCAATGACAAACGGCGGCGTGATGATCGGCAGAATGGTCAGCATACGCAGCGCCTTTTTAAACGGCAGCGGCGTGCGTGTGGCGGCCAGCGCAAACGCCAGGCCCAGCAGCGTGGAGCCAGCGGCGGTCATCAGCGCCAACCACAGCGTGCGCCATGCGGTGCCGCAGGTGCCGCCCGACAAACATGACAAGCTCCAGATCGATGGATCCTGAATGTTGCTGATCAAACCATCCGGCTTGAAGCTGCCGTCAACGTCCTGTACCGACACCACAAACATGCTTAGCACCGGATAAAGTACGAATATGCTGACCAGCGCTGTGAGCAGCACCAACGAGGCCACCACAAAGGCGTCGCCTTTCATCACGCCGCGTTCGGCTAGCGCGAAGGAAAACAGCAGCAGGAAGGTGGTCAGCATTAGCAGCGCACCCGCGCCCATTGCCGGTTGGCCGGATTCCAGCGCACCGAAGCGGTTCTCCAGCCACAGCCAGCTCCAGCCGCTGTAGCCAATCGCGTGGCCTTCAATCACCAGGAATAGCACGCCAAGCGCGCTGAACAGCAGCAGCAAACGGCTGCGCGCTGCGCCGGGCAGCAGGCCGCAACCGGCGCACAGCACAAACAGCACGATGGCAACCGCAAGCCACGGATGTGCGCCCACTTGCCACAGCGCCGGCGCATTAGCACTATCACTCCACAGACTGGTTAACCAGCCGCTGCTAAAGAAACCGGCTTCCAGGCTGAACCACGGCAGCAGCAGTAACGCCACTGCGCCGATGAGCAGCGCGCCTGTCAGACGGCGATTATTTGCATTCATCACATACCTCGACTTCGGGTTTCGTGCGGTGCTTAACCAGGTCGCCATAAATGGCGACCCTACGGGTGCGGTTTTGTAGGGGCGTCATTTATGACGACCTTCCCACCGTCCGCGCGGATCATCACTGCGCGCTAGCACCAATCTCTTTATCCCAACGTCCCAGCAACGCTTTACGCTTGGCAGAATCGCCGTAGGTTTTGAAGTCGTAATCGATCAGCTTGATGTTCTCGAAGCGCGGCGCGTATTCAGAAATCTCGGCGTTACGGTTTGACGGCAGCTGGAAGGATTTGGCCTCTTTCATGTGCGACTGCGCTTCAGCGCTCAGCGCCCAGTCGTACCAGACTTTAGCGTTGGCGAGGTTGCGCGCACCTTTAACAATCGACATCGAACCAATCTCATAACCGGTGCCTTCGCACGGTGCAACGGTCTTGATCGGGAAACCATCCACCTCCATCGCCACCGCATCATGCATAAACACGATGCCGACGGTCGTTTCACCCCGCGCGGCCGACTTCACCGGCGCGGAACCGGATTTGGTGTATTGCGAAATATTGGCATTGAGCTTTTTCAGGTAATCAAAGGCTTGGTCTTCACCCATGATCTGCACCAGCGTCGCCAGCGTGTTATACGCGGTGCCCGACGAGTTTGGGTTGGCAATCTGAATTTCCCCTTTGAAGCTTGGGTCCAGCAGATCGGCCCAGCATTTCGGTTCTTTCAGCTTTTTAGATGCCAGCAATTTGGTGTTATAGCCCCAACCCAGCGCGCCAGCGTAAATGCCGACCGTGCGGAAATGGGAGTTTTCCGCCTGCTTCTGCGCCCAATCTTGCTGCTGATCGAGCAGCGGCGATTTATACGGCTGCGTCAGTCCCTCTTCCGCCGCCTGCATATGCGGATCACCGGTGCCCGCCCACCAGATATCGGTGCGCGGATTGCGTGCCTCACTGCGCAAACGTGCATAGGCTTCTCCCGCAGAGAGTCGCACCATACTCACTTTGATATCCGGGTGCGCCTTGCTGAAGATGTTGGTCATGTGCTCGCACACCACCACGTCGGCGGAGCAGACCATATTTAAATTCCCCGCAGCCGAGGCGGCGAACGGCAGTGCAGTGCAACAGAGGGATAGCGCGATGGCCATTGAGGTGACTCGCATAGTGTTCTCCTGGATTGTAGGGTTGGTGCTTCATTGGCACCTTTTCTTGCACGTGTGTGCAAAGTAGTAATGAACAAGAAATGTCCTGTCAAACACCACGCTGCGCAATTGTTAGGCGATGTCACAAAAATGCAACAAATGAGATCTAAAGCAGTTTGCACACCTTTGCAATCTGAGGCAGACTCAGTTCAGCCAGAATGTGAAGAGGTGTTGAGCATGCAGCATGAGAAAGCGGTGGTAAGCGCGCAGGATGTCGCTGAACGCGCGGGCGTTTCGCGCTCGGCGGTGTCACGCGCGTTCACGCCGGGCGCCAGCGTGTCACCGGCAACGCGTGAACGGGTGATGAAAGCGGCAGAAGAGTTGGGGTATCACGTTAATCATCTGGCGCGCGGGCTGGTACGCAACCGCAGCAGCATTGTGTGCCTCATCGTGTCGGAAATCGCCACGCCCTATCGCGCCAGTCTGGTGCGCTGGCTGACGCAATTTTTGCAGGAAGCGGGAAAAGTGGCGATGCTGATCAACACCGATCGCTCGGACAACAGCGTTTCAGCGGCCTTACAGCAGGCGATTAATTTCCGTGCCGATGCTTCAATCATTCTCTCCGGCATGCCCGATCGCACCATCACACGCCAGTGTTACAAGCACGGCCAGCGCATCATTTTGATCAACCGCGACGAAGCGCTGCCGGGATCGCTCAGCATCAATCTCGATGCCGAAAGTGCTGCGCAAACTGCGGTAATGGCGTTCCAGCGCGCCGGTTGTCAGCATCTGGCGTTTGCCAATTCGCTGGCGGGCACGCCGAGCCTAAAAAAGCGTGAAGATACTTTTGTTTTGGCAGCAGAACGCGCGGGATTAACGGTGACGATTGAACGCTTTGGTACCACATCGTATGAAAGCGGACAGATCCTGGCGCATCGCTTATTGACACGTCATCAGCGACCGGACGGCGTGTTTTGCGTCACCGATTTGGTCGCCTGCGGCTTTATGGATGAAGCGCGGCACCGTTTTGCGCTGCGCGTGCCGGACGATCTCTGCTTGATCGGCTACGACAACATCGCGCAAGCCGGATGGTCATCCTACAATCTCACCACCTTTTCTCAGCCGGTGGAACAGTTCGCCCAGGACGCGGTGAAGTGGCTGATGCAAACCGAGCAGGATGAAACCGGCTTCACGCCACAAGTTGAGCAGCAGCATGATAGCCTGCTGTATCAGGCCGACGTGGTGTGGCGTGGCTCAGTGCGCGGCGGCTAAGCGCATCCACTGGCACAAATTGCTGAGCATCTGCAAGCACTTTTCCAGTTGATCGATGGCGATAAACTCATCCGGTTTATGACCCTGTTCCATGCTGCCTGGCCCACAAACCAGCGTGGCGATGCCCGCTTCATCAAACAATCCCCCTTCCGTGCCAAACGCCACCGTGGAGAAACTCTCGCTGCCGCTCCACTGCGCCAGCCAGTGGGCAAACTGCGAATATGGGTCGGTGAGCAATCCCGGATAGGCGCTAAGGGTTTCGAAACGTATTGCGCTTTCCTCCGCCACTTTTTGCATGCTCGATAACAGCTGCCGGTTAGCGTAGGCCTTGGCATCGTCAACAACGCCTTGCACATCCGCATTCGGTAAGTAGCGGATCTCGAAATCAAACTGGCAATCCTGCGGCACGATATTCAGCGCGCTGCCGCCCTGAATCACGCCGGTTTGCAGCGTGCTGAAAGGTGGATCAAAACGCGCATCCCGCTGTGCGGCCAACTGCACGGCGGAGGCGCTGAGATGATTAATCAGCTTCGCTGCATACTCGATGGCGTTGACGCCATCAGGCGCATAAGCGGAGTGGCAAGCGCGCCCCTGTACATAGCAGCGCATGCCAATTTTTCCTTTATGACCATAAACCGGCTGCATCTGCGTCGGCTCGCCAATAATACACATGGCGGGTTTTTCGTGGGACGCTTTTAGCCAGTCGATCATGCTGCGCACGCCCAAACAACCCACCTCTTCATCATACGAAAAGGCCAGATGCAGCGGCATCCGCAGCGGCGCGGCGAGAAAAGCATCCAGCGATGCCAGCACGCAGGCGAGATAACCTTTCATGTCGGCGCTGCCGCGCCCGTAATATCGACCGTCACGTTCCGTCAGCGCGAACGGCGGCAGCGACCAGTTTTGTCCATCCACCGGTACCACATCGGTGTGGCCAGAGAGCATCACGCCGCCCTCACCGGATGGCCCGATGCGCGCATAAAGATTGGCTTTACTGCCATCGGCATTGACGATGCGCTGCGCCGTCATGCCGCGCGCCGCAAGAAAATCCTCAACCCAGCCAATCAGCGCCAGGTTGGATTCACGGCTGGTGGTATCAAAAGCCAGCAACGTCGAGAGGATCTCACGCACGGCACTATTCATCGCCCGGTACGCCATAGCTGGGTGCTTCGCGCGGATCGAGCGCGCGCGTCACGTAGGCCTGCATTTGCGGTTCGTACGCCAGCCACAAAGTATTGAGTGCCGCAACCGGGTCGGCTTCCGCCCAGTCAATACGCAGATCCACCAGCGGCCAGGTGTAATCATCCACCACTTTCACCGCCGCCGAATGCACCGGGCCGGCTTCGCCTCCGGCATCAATCCCCGCCTGCAACGCACCAATCAGGCGACTGGTCAATTCACCACTGGAAGCCTCGAAGGCAGTAACCATTGCGGCAATCACCGATTTATCCTTCAGCATGTTACCCGCCGCCACGCACTCGTTGCCCTGTACCACGGCATAAATGCCTAACGTGTGTTCCCCGCTGAAGGCGGCGCTGCTGCCGCTGGCATCAATCACCGTCACCTGGCGATACTCGCTGAAACGATCCTCCGCCAGCGCACTTTTCAGTGCCTGTTGCGGCGTGAGGCCCGCTTCCAGCTGTGCCAGAATCTGCTGCCCCAGCGCCGGTAACGTGATGTTCTGGCTGGAAACCGCACCAATCCCCGCCACCAGCCACGGACAACGTGCGCCGACAGCGATGCTGGAGGAGCTGATGGCAATGCCTAGCTGCCCGGATTCCGGGCAACGTGCTGCAATGGATACTGTCATGAAGCCGCCCTATTTTTTCCAGTCGTCGGGGATCACCGCGATGACGTCAATTTCCATCAGCCATTGCGGCTGGCCCAGCGCGGACACCACCAATCCGGTTGAAATCGGGAATACCCCTTTTAGCCATTTGCCCACTTCCTGATACACCGGTTCGCGATAGCGGGGATCAATAATATAAGTGGTGGTTTTCACAATATGGCTGAGATCGCTGCCCGCCTCTTCCAGCAGCTGCTTCAGGTTTTTCATCGCCTGCGCGGTCTGCGCTTGCGGATCCCCCAGCCCCACCAAATTGCCGGCAAAGTCCGTGCCGACCTGGCCGCGCACGTATACGGTGTTCCCCGCGCGAACCGCCTGACAGAGATCGTTATCCAGCGTTTGATTTGGATAGGTTTCTTTGGTGTTAAACATCCGAATGCGTTGATGCGTTGGCATAATCGTTCCTGTAGGTTAAATGTCGGCGCTGTAGTGCTGATATTGGCGCTGAATGGCGATCTGATCGGCGATAAATTTCGCGTCGTGCCACACGCCCCAGATAAAGGTGGAACCGCGACGCGACAGCCACGGCAAGCCGAGGAAATAGACGCCCGGTTCGCTGGAAACGCCGCGATGATGCTGTGGTTTGCCCTGTTGATTAAACGCACCCACCTTCAACCAGCTGTAATCCGCTACGTAGCCGGTGGCCCAGATAATGCTGGTGATACCTACTTCCTTGAGGTTCAGATCCAGTGTGGGAGCGCTGATGCATGATGGGTCGGGCAGGAATTCACGCGCCTGCGGTTCGGGCGGAAGGTCGAGGCCATTACGTTCGATATAGGCATCGGCGGCATCCAGCAATGAGAGATAGTTGGCATCGCCATTGGCAATGTTTTGCGCTAAATCAGGCTGGAACTGCACACGATCGTCGGCGAAACTACGGGTTAACCCGACAAGATTGATGCCCTGAGCCGCTAAACGACGGAAATCCACGGTGTGACCGCCGCGCGCGCCGCTCACAGCAATGGTGACGTGCTCTTTACCCGGCTGATTGGCGGCGGCATCCCATAATCCCAGCACCCCTAACCACCAGCAAAAATCTCGGCCACGATAGGCGCGCGGTGGACGATCGTGCGCGCCTACCGATAGCCACACCTCTTTGCCCGCACGCTGCAACTCATCCGCAATCTGCACGCCCGATGAGCCCGCGCCCACCACCAGCACGCCGCCCTGCGGCAACTGCTGCGGATTTTTGTACTCGGCTGAGTGGATTTGATACCGCCCGCTGTTCTGCGGAGCAATCGCCGGGATCAGCGGACGATGGAACGGCCCCGTTGCCGCCACGATGCGCTGCGCATTGATTGTGCCCTGAGTTGTCTGCACGGTGAAACCGGCGCGGCCCAGGTTACGTTCTGCGTTGAGGACTTCTACGCCGGTGCGAATCGGTGCCTGATACTGTTCGGCGTAGCTGACAAAGTAGTCCGCCACCTGTTCTTTGGCGACAAAACTGTCCGGCGAGCAGTTCGGGAAAGCCATGCCTGGGAAGCGGTCGTGCCAGGCCGGACCGTTGGCGACCAGCGAATCCCAGCGCCGAGTGCGCCAGGATTCGGCAATGCGATTCTTTTCTAATACCAGATGCGGAATACCGAGGCGAGTCAGATGTTCGCTCATCGCGATCCCCGCCTGACCCGCGCCAATAATTAGCGTATCTGTTTCAGTGATTGGTGATGTCATTTCAACGTCCTTCGTCCCGCCTTGCGCGAGGTATGGCAACTTAAGAAGTTTCCAAGACTATTTGAGCCAACGAAGACGGTAAAATATTATAAATCGAGCGTCTGAATAGAAAATAATTAGCCAATAAATGTTGGATCCCAATATCACAGAGCACACACATTGTAGCGGCGCAATTTATTGCGCGATAAATCGCGCCGCAACGTAAGGCGTACTAAGTTTAGCCAGCGATGCGCGGCGGGGTTAATTCCATACTGCGACAGTAATCCATAAATAATCGTGTAGGCCGGGTAGGTTCGTTATTTTGCAAATAGGCCATGATTAATGTCGATGCGGCCATATCATCAATAATATCCAGCTGCACTAACCGCTCACCGTCATAAGTAATATCGGAACACGGGCGCGTCACCAGCACCGAAAAACCTAATCCTTGCCCCACCATGCAGCGCACCATTTCAATTGACGGCGAACTGTAAGCCACTTCCGGGTGATAGCCATTCTCTTTAAAAATACTGATGAAATAATTTTTGCTTGGCACCACATCGAGCAAAATCATGGGCAAACGCGCCAACTCTTGCAGGGTGACGGCACTTTTTTTCGCCAGCGGATGCGCGGCGGGTAGCAGCGCATAAGGTTTATGCGGCGCATTCAGCGGCTCCTTTTTAATGACGTTATCCAGCTCTAAATCGTAGAGAAAGGCCACATCAAAACGCCCACGATGCAGACCATGCGTCAGTTCATGCTGCTCTCCGTCATAAAGCTGGATGTTGATTTCCGGGTAAAGTTTTTTGAATCCGGCAATCAATTTAGGCATATACAACGGTGCGGCAGATTCAAAGCAACCGACCGCCACCGTGCCGCACACCAGTTCATTGTCAGCCCGCGAGCTCTGCTCAAACTCATGCGAAAGCCGCAATAACTCGCTGGCTTTCTCATAAAAACGTCGGCCGCTGGAGGTCAGTGAAACGCCCTGCGCGTGATGGCGAATAAACAGTTGCTGCTCAAAGGCATCCTCAAGATTTTTGATTGCCACCGAGATCGAAGGCTGCGCGATATGCAGCTGGCGCGAAGCCTCAGCGATACTTTCCGTTTCCACGACGGTGACGAAATATTTGAGTTGCTTGAGGGTAAAATGAGTCATGATTGCGCCATTAACAGAATATTGTCTAAAGGATGGATTAGCGAGTTTTACGCTAAGCAATTTTAATAAAGCAAGCGACATGCCAGCTTTTAGTGAAGCAAGCTGCAATAAACACCTCAATTAATCCGTTATTCGCCCAAGCTAACGCACCAAAATAATCCACCCCGCGCCAATATGCAGCAGGCGCTGCACAGTAAAAGTGCGGGATATTTTCATTCAACAGACAATAACGCTGCGCAATTTATTACCCACCCGCAATAAATAAATCAGTCGTGTTGGCTGGATAGTTTTTTTTAATTTAAAGGCCACAAATTTAATAATTGCCTCACGCCTAATCCTGCCGCCATAGTGTCTGACATCTTGATAACAGGCGGTCACCCTCCTCTAACTTCGGAATAACACTCATGTCTGCAAACCCGTTCGAAAACGGAGAATTTCTCTCTCTGGCAAAAGCCATGTCGCCCGCCGAACTGAGCGATATTCTCAGCGGTCATGGCATGTGGAAAACAGAGTCAAATGAACGTTTAGGCATTCCCCGGATGGTGATGACCGATGGCACTTATGGCGTGCGCTACTCTATCCAGCAAATTGACGGCGATGAAAAAGGTGGGCAGGACTTCGCAGGCTTTTTAAATGTGGTTAATCAGCGAGCTAAAGATGTCGAAGTCGCATGGGGCACGATGAAACCGGCCACCTGCTTCCCCAATGGATCAAGCTTTGCCTGCAGCTGGGACAATGACCTGGCGCTAACGCTGGGCGATGCGCTGGGCAGAGAGTGCCAGCAAATGGGTGTGCATATGCTGCTCGGCCCGGGCATCAACATTCGCCGTACCCCGCTCGGTGGCCGCAGTTACGAATACTACTCTGAAGATCCGCTGATCTCCGGCGAAATCGCCAGCGGCGTGATCAATGGCTTACAGCAGCAGAACGTCGGCGCTTCGCTGAAGCATTTCGCTTGCAACAACTCCGAAATCGAACGCACCAGCATGAATTCGATTGTTGATGAGCGCGCACTACGTGAAATCTACCTGCGTGGCTTCGAGCGTGCGATTAAGCAATCTAATCCGTGGACGGTAATGAGCTCCTATAACCGTCTGAACGGCACGCAAACCGCTGAGCACAGCTGGCTGCTGACGGATGTTCTGCGCCACGACTGGGGATTCGACGGCGTGGTGATCGCCGACTGGCATGGCATCAAAGATCGTCCGCAGTCGCTGCTGGCCGGTAACGACCTAGACATGCCTGAAAGCGAAACGCGTAAAGCCGCGCTGGCGGCAGCGATTGAACACGGTGAGGTGTCGCGTGAACACGCCGAGATTTCCGCCGTTCGTGTGATGGAGATGGTGCACCGCGCCATTCACGGTGAGAAGCGCGCCACGGTGGTGGATCACGCTGAGCATCACGCATTAGCACGCCGCATGGTCGCCGAATCGATTGTGCTGCTCAAGAACGACAACCAAATGTTGCCGCTTGATGCGGCGCGCTGCCAGCGCGTGTTAGTGGTGGGTGAAGGCGCAAAAACGCCGGTGATTCAGGGTTCCGGCTGCGCCACTACGCTGCCGACTCAGGTGGATATTCCGTGGGATGAAATGGCAAAACTCGCCAACGGCATCACGCTGAACTGGTGCCGTGGCGATGCCAACGAAGCTGAAAGTGCGCAAACGCTGCGAGATGAAGCCTGCGCGGCGGCGCGTGAAGCCGATCGCGTGGTGGTGTTTGCCAACAGTGAAGACGGTTATGACGGCGAAGGTTCCGATCGTCGCACCCTGAATCTACAGGCGGGTCAGGATGCGCTGATTGCCGCGCTGGCGGCGGTCAATCCCAACGTTATTGTGGTGCTGGCTAACCCGGACGCGGTAGTGATGCCGTGGCTGGAAAACGTTGCGGCGGTGGTGGAAACCTTCTACGCCGGGCAAGCGATGGGCGGCGGACTGGCCGATGTGTTGTTTGGCGTGGTCAACCCAAGCGGCAAACTCACCGTCACCTTCCCGCAGCAGATTCAGGACATCCCCGGCTGGCACAGCTATCCGGGCGAAAATGGCCAGCATCGGTATAGCGAAGGCGTTTTCGTTGGTTATCGTTGGTATGACGTGCGCCAGCTCGCGCCCCTGTTCCCGTTCGGTTATGGCCTTAGCTACACCACGTTCGCCTACAGCGATATCACGGTAGATCGCCACACCCTCAAAACCGGCGAAACGCTGGCCGTCAGCTTCACGCTCACCAACACCGGTCACCGCGCCGGAAAAGAGGTGAGCCAGCTGTATAGCCGCTATTGCGATTCGCGCCAGAAGCGTCCATTGCAGGATCTGCGGGCTTTCAGCAAAACCGAATTGCAGCCGGGCGAACAGCGTCGTATCAGCCTGACGCTGCCGGTGGACGACCTGCGCTATTACGATACGGGCCGCCAGCAGTGGGTTCTGGAGGAAGGTGACATTGCGCTGTGCATTGGCGGTCATTCCCGCGATCTGCCATTGCAAATAAAGGTTAAGGCGCTCAATAAGGTGGCGCGGTATCGCCTGATCGCGCGCGACACGCAGCCGATTTTCATTTTGGAAAACCCGATTGCACGCAGCCACTTTAATGCCTTCCTGCAGCAGCAACTGGTCATCTCTGAACAGGATGCCGATCGCCTGCTGGAACACTGCACCAACTCCTTCGTCGGTTTCGTCACCACCTTTGATCGTCGTTTTCGCCAACGCTTCGATCAGCAGGCGATCGATACGCTAATCACTAATGTGAACGCCGCCATTCTTCAGGCAGAAAAAGAGTAAGGCACCAACACCAGGCATTCATCTAATAACAACAAGCTATGCAGAGGGTAATAATGGACAAAAAGAAAGGCTACTCCCGCCGTGACGCGTTGAAACTGGGCTTCAGTGCCGCTGCGGTGGCTTCGGTCGCGCCAATGATCATCTCACGCCCGGCGCGTGCCGCTGAGGTCACGACGCTGACCGTCGCCGATGTTGGCGGACCTTACGGCACCGGTTTCAGCAAAGCGTTTTACAAACCGTTTGAACAAGCCACCGGCATCAAGATTATTAACACCGTGCTCGGCCCCGATCCGGTGCCGCAATTCCAGATGATGGTGGATACCAAAAATTATCTGTTTGATGTGGCGTTGCTCAACCCCGAGCATCTGGTGCGCCTTAACAAGCTGAACAAGCCGTATCTGGAAGACATCAATGTGACGGTGGCGGACCCGGAAAACTACGTGAAGGGATCGATTACCAAACAGTTTGGCGGCGTCAGCATCTTCGCGCTGGCGCTCGGTTACCGTCTGGATGCCTTCTCGGGCGATAAGGCACCGAAAAACTGGGTCGACTTCTGGAACACCGAGAAATTCAAAGGCCGTCGCGGTCTGTGGCGCAGCCCCATTTGTACGCTGGAAGTGGCGCTGATGGCCGATGGCGTTGACCCGAAAAATCTCTATCCGCTGGATGTCGATCGTGCCTTCCGCAGCCTCGACAAAATCCGCAAGAGCATTGATGTGTGGTGGACCGGCGGCGCGCAGGCGACGCAGCTGCTGCAAAGCGGCGAGTTGGATATGCTGAGTATCTGGAGCACTCGCGCGCAAACCGCGATTGATGCCGGTACGCCTGCCGCCATCGCCTGGGATCAGGGCCTGTACAACATCGACGGCTGGACCATTCCGCACGGCAGCCCAAAACTCGACGCCGCACGCAAGTTCATCCAGTTCTGTATG
This sequence comes from Pantoea sp. X-Soil-ISGK-421, assembly GCF_059730785.1. Classification (NCBI taxonomy): domain Bacteria; kingdom Pseudomonadati; phylum Pseudomonadota; class Gammaproteobacteria; order Enterobacterales; family Erwiniaceae; genus Pantoea; species Pantoea sp. X-Soil-ISGK-421. The sequence goes on from NZ_AP035980.1 coordinate 604,385, forward strand.
GATGCCAAACGCCAGTCGCTGTTTACCGAAGATCTGGCCTGCGGCCCTACCAACATCAAAGCCTACGACTTCATTGATAAGAAGAAAGCCACGCTGCTGCCCACCGCGCCAGACCATATCGGGCAACTGGCGCTGCTCGGCGCAGATTACTGGGGTGAAAACCAGCTGGCTCTGACCGAACGCTTCGAAAAATGGGTAATGAGTTGATCCGCAAGAGGGCTGCGGCCCTCTTACGCTGGAGGATTTCTTCTTGACTGAATTTGCTACATCGCCTGCCAACAAACAGCGTGCGCGTAAAACCTGGCGTCTGCATCCGTTATGGTTGACGGCTCCGGGGCTGCTGTTCTTAGCGGTATTCCTAGCCTGGCCAACCCTTAAACTGATGCTGTTGAGTTTTCAGGACAGCGACGGCCACTTCTCGCTGGATGTCTGGAGCCAGATGTTCGGTGCCGGTATTTACGTCAAAGTGACGCTCAATACCTTTGTTATCGCGCTGCAAACCACGCTGGCTTGCTTACTGATCGCTTATCCCGTCGCCTACTGGCTGGCGCAGCTCAGCGAAAACACCCGCCGCCGCCTGATGTGGTTGATTTTGCTGCCGTTCTGGACCAGCGCCTTGTTGAAAAACTTCGCGTGGATGGTGTTGCTGTCACGACGCGGGATTTTGTCCGAGATGTTAATGGGGCTGGGAGCCGATCAACCGCTCAACGTGCTGTATACCCGTGGCGTGGTGGTGTTTGCCATGGTGCACAGCATGCTGCCGCTGGCGATCATCACCATGTTACCGACCATGACCAGCATCGACAGCCGCCTGATGCCCGCCAGTCACACGTTGGGCGCTTCGCGTGCGCAGGCGTTCTGGCGCATTTTTTTCCCGCTGTCGATGCCCGGTTTAATCGCCTCCTGTTTGCTGATTTTCATTGGCTCGCTTGGCTTCTTTATCACACCTGCGCTGCTCGGCAGCCCGCAGGATTCGGTGATCGGCCAGCTATTGATTACCCAGGTGCAGCAGCTGCTGAACTGGCGTCTGGCGGGTGCCATCGCCATGCTGCTGTTGGTGGTGACGCTGCTGGTGTGCATCGGCTATGACAAGCTATTTGGTATGTCTTCGATTGCCGGGGGCGAAGGCCACGCCAGCAGCCCACGCATCCGCGCCGTTGGCTATGCGCTGGTGGCGGTTATGGCGCGCATTAGCGACATACTGGCATCCCTGCTGAGTCTCTTTGGTAAACCGCGTCTTGGCTGGCTGCTCACGCTGTTTAGCGTACTGGTGATCGCCGTGCTGATTCTGCCGGTAGTGTCATTCCTTCCCATGGCGTTTAGCAGTTCCAGCTTCCTGCAATTCCCGCCGCCGGGCTTCTCGCTGCGCTGGATGGAAACCTATCTGGAATCACCGATCTGGACCGGCGCTACCGCGCGCTCCTTCGGCATTGCTCTGGTCACCGGCGTGCTGGCGGTAATTATCGCGACCACCGCGGCTTTTGGTCTGGCACGCCATCAGGGCAAGAGCGGCAGCGTAGTGGTGATGACCTTTCTGTTGCCAATGATTGTGCCCAACATCGTCACCGCCGTGGCGCTGTTCTATCTGTTTGCCACGCTGGGATTGGTGGGCTCGAACCTCGGCATCATTCTGGGCCACACCGTGATGGCGATTCCGGTGGTGTTCATCATTATCCTCACCACCTTTAAGAACTACGACTGGCGACTCGATCAAGCCGCCGGCACGCTTGGTGCCAGCCGGTTGCGGGTGATTTGGGACGTCACGCTGCCGCTGATCAAAGGCAGCATGGTGGCCGCCTTTATCTTCGGCTTCCTTAACTCGTTTGAAGAGCTGACGGTAGCGCTGTTTGTCGGCGGCGGGGTGAAACAGACGCTGCCAAAACAGATGTGGGACGATGTGTTGCTGTCCGTGACGCCCACGCTAGCGGCCGCTTCGGTGATTATCCTCACCATCGTGACGCTGTTATTTATTGTGGCTGAGCGTTCGCGCCGTAAAGCTGAAGCCTTGTAAGGAAAAAACCATGTCATCAACAATTAAATTGCAGGCTGAGCAGATTGGCAAAACCTATGGCCAAACCACGGTGCTGCAAAACCTGGATTTAGCGGTTAATAGCGGGGAACTGTTAACGCTGCTCGGGCCTTCCGGCTCAGGTAAAACCACCCTGCTCCAGATCATCAGCGGCCTTACCGATCCCACGGCTGGCCGCCTGCTGATCGATGGCCGCGACGAGACGCATACGCCGGTACATCAACGTGATATCGGCGTGGTGTTTCAGAACTATGCGTTGTTCCCGCACCTGACGCTGGAAGAGAACGTCGGTTTCCCGCTGCGCATGCGTCGCCTGCCCGCCGCCGAGATTGCACGGAAAGTTAAAGAGGCGCTGGAAATGGTGGAACTAGGGCACGCGGCAAAACGCTTTCCGCGCGCCTTGTCAGGTGGACAGCAGCAGCGCGTGGCGCTGGCGCGCTGTCTGGTGTATCAGCCGAGCGTGATTCTGATGGATGAACCGCTGGGTGCGCTGGATCGTAAGCTGCGCGAAAGCATGCAGATGGAGATCAAACGCATTCACCGCGAATCCGGCGCAACCATTATCTTCGTGACGCACGACCAGGAAGAGGCGCTGGCGCTCTCCGATCGTATCTGCCTGATGAACGAGGGCAAAATCGCGCAGATTGATACACCCGAAAACATTTACCAGCAGCCACAATCGACCTTTGTTGCCGAATTTATTGGCCTCTCTAATATTCTGCGCGGGGAAGTCCGCAACGGTACGCTGGTCAATCCGCAAGGCCTTTTTGCCCTGCCGGCAGCCAGCGCGTTAGCGGGGCTAGGTGCGTTAGTTATCCGTCCTGAGCACGTTCGTTTATGCGCAGCCGACGATGCGTTGGTGCACGGTAAAATCAGCGAACGCATTTATGCCGGTTCGGAAACGCGCCTGGTGGTGACGCTGGATAAGGGTGAACGTTTTATTGTGCGCAGCAGCCAGGCGTCGGTGGGGGCGATTGGCGATACGGTTTCGCTGAACTGGGATGTGGCGAATGCGCGTTTGTTAACGGCGTAAATTCTCGTATCGCACATTCCGTAGCGGCGCGATTTATCGCGCAATGAATTGCGCCGCTACGGTGCGCGCGATCTGTATTACCGATTTAAACCCCACCACACACATCACGCACCACGCCGCGCAGCCAAAGGTGCGCGGCGTCATTGTCCCATCTGGGATGCCACAGTTGTGACACTGTCATGTCTGGCGTGGCGAACGGCAGTTCAAACATCGCTAGCGTCTGGCTGTTTTTAATCAGCGGATGATGCAGATACACCGAACGCGGCACTAACGCGACGAAATCCGAATCCTGTGCCAGCGCTACGGCGGTTGAAAATGCTGGCACCACCGCGGCGATCTTGCGGGTCAATCCCGCCTGCACCAGCGCATCATGAATCGGCCCACCCAGTTCACCGCGACGTGACGCCACGATATGACCAAAGGCCGCGAATTGTGCGATATCCAGCTGGTGAGATAGCGGATGTCCGGCGCGCACCACGCCGACAAAGCCATCGCGAAACAGCGCCTGCAAGCGAATTTCCGGTCCCATATTGCCCAGCACACCAATCTCCAGATCGATATAGCCTTCGCGTAATTCGCGCGCGCTTTTCTCCGGCTTCGGCATAAAATTGAGCCAGGCATGCGGCGCTTGCTCAGCCACGGCGGCGATCAACGCGCTGCCAAAGGCTTCGACGAATCCCTCATTGGTGCGCAAGGTGAAGCAACGCTCTAACTGGTGCAGATCCAGCGATTGCGCAGTCGGGCTTAACACCGCACGCGCCTCGCGCACCGTATTATGGGTGCGCTCCCGAATCGCGTCGGCATAAGGTGTCAGCACCATCTGGCGTCCGGCACGCACTAATAGCGCATCACCGGTGGTGGCGCGTAAGCGTCCGAGCGTGCGACTCATCGCGGATTCACTCAGGCCCAGACGACGCGCAGCGCCAATCACGCTGCCTTCAATCAGCAGCGCATCCAGGGCAATTAACAGGTTCAGATCGGCATCATTCATGCGGTTTATCCTCGCTGATTCGACGTCATGAGACAAGGCGTTTGCTGCAGGTTATCAATGCAGATGCTGCGCGTTCCGCCTGCTGTCACCCGGCGCTACACTGTTTTCATCGTATTAACACCGAGGAGAGAACAATGATCAAATCAACGCGAGTATTACTGATTGGCGCGTCGCGCGGCCTGGGATTAGCACTGGCGGAAACCATGCTGCAGCGCGGTTATCAGGTGGTCGCCACCGGACGCGAGAACTCGACCGCTAACCTGCAACCGTTGGCGCGCCGCTTTCCCCAACAGCTGACAGTGGAGAGCGTGGATATCACTGAACCTGACCAGCTGAAGGCGCTGCATGGGCGGCTGGCGGATCGGCAATTCGATATGCTGTTCGTCAACGCCGGTGTGAAAAATGATGATCGCGAAACCATCGCCGATGTTTCTAACGAAGAGTTTACCCGCGTGATGGTGACTAACGCGCTGAGCCCGCTACGGGTGCTCGAGACGTTTAAAGATCGTGTCACCGCCAGCGGCACCCTTGCGGTGATGTCATCCGGCCAGGGCAGTTTAACCAACAATACTAATGGCCATTACGAAGTGTATCGCGGCAGCAAAGCGGCACTGAATATGTTTATGCGCAGCTTCGCCGCGCGTAGCGCCGACGATCGCACGCTGCTGCTGATGGCGCCAGGCTGGGTGCGCACCGATATGGGTGGACCGGAAGCGCGCCTGACGATTGAGGAGAGCATTCCCAATCTGCTGAATACCATGGAACGTTACACCGAGCGGCGCGGGCTTCATTATCTGGATTATTTAGGGCGCGTGGTGCCGTGGTGATTACGCATCACATCAATGCAGCTATTTGTAGCGGCGCGATTTATCGCGCTGTTTTAAAAGGCGCGCAATAAATTGCGCCGCTACGGTAGGTGCGTTGTTTTACGCTGCATCAACCTGCGCAGCGTGTCCCGCAGCCAGCGGTTGGCGGCATCTTCGCTGCGCGCGTTGTGCCACAGCAGCGAAACCTCATAATCCGGCATGCTGACCGGCACCGGCGCAGCGCTCAGGTCATACAGCTCACGCCAGGATTCCATCAAACCTTGCGGCACCGTGGCAAACAACGGCAGACGTTGCAACAGCAGCGGTAACGAGGAAAAATTTGGCGTGACATAGCGCACGTATCGCGTCAAACCCTGCTGCTGTAATTGACGATCCAGCGCGCTTTCGCTCACGCCGCGATACGACACCAGCGCATGCTCATAACGGATAAACTGCGCCAACGTCAGCGGCGCATCGAGCGCGATTTGCTGGCGATGCCACACCGTGCTGAAACCGGCGCGCAGGATTTTCTCCCGCGTGAGATCGCGACTGGTTTCATTGCCGACGGTGATCACCACGTCCGCCTGCTGCTGCTCCATCAACGGAATCGCCTGCCAGGGATCGGCCGCTACCACTTTCACATCAATCTTTGGCGCCACGCGGGCGAGTTCCGCCAATAAATCCGGCATCAACCAATGTTCCAGCCAGTCGCTCATGCCGAGGCGAAAACTGTAGCTATCCTGCGCAGCGTTAAAGGGTTGCTGGGTGAAGATCACGCGGTGCAGATCCTGCATCAGCGGCGCGAACTGTTGCACCAACTGTTCGGCACGCGGCGTAGGCGTCATGCCGTTTGAAGCGCGGACAAACAGCGGATCGTCGAACATCTCACGCAGCCGTTTTAACGCCGCGCTTACCGCCGGTTGGCCGAGGTAGAGACGATTCGCCGCCTGGGTGACGCTGCGCACTTCATACATCACCAGCAACACCACCAGCAGATTAAGGTCGATACGGGAGAAATCATTTTCATTGATGCTTTGCATGATTTTAATCGATTTAAACAATGATCATGGCGCCAGTATAGTAAGGCTTCTTCGCTGCAATTAAGCAATAAGGAGCATCCTATGACGATTCGTGTCGGCGATTGCCTGATAACCAAAGTGAGCGAGCAAACTGCCGCCTTCCCGATGGGCGTACTGTTTACGCCGCATCGCGCGGAAATGAGTGATGAAATGGCTCAGCAGCCCGCAGAGATGTCGATTCATAGCTGGGTGGTGCGCAGCGACGAACACACCATCATTATCGATACTGCCACCGGTAACGGCCGCAACCGCGATAATAAGCCGCTGTTTCATCAGCTGAATTCGCCCTATGCCGAAAATCTGGCGCGGGCAGGCGTTGATCCGGCCGAAGTGACGCTGGTACTGATGACGCACATTCATACCGATCACGTCGGCTGGAACACGCATCAGCGCGACGGTGAATGGCAGCCGATGTTTCCCCATGCGCGCTATATCTGCTCGGCGCGGGAACTGGTGCACTGCCAGAATAATCCGGCGGCGCAGGAGCTCTATCGTGACAGCATTCTGCCGCTGATTGAGCGTGGCCAGCTTGAGGCCATCAACGTGCAGGATTCTCCTCTGTTTGCTGGCGTACTGCGCTATCGCTCCTCGCCGGGCCACAGCCACGATCATGCTTCGATCGTGCTGGAAAGTGCCGGTGAATCGGCCATCTTTGCCGGTGACGTGATGCATAATCCGATTCAATTTCGCTATCCGCACTGGAACTCACTGTTTTGCGAAGATAAAGTCCTTGCCGTCGCGTCGCGTCAACGTGTGATGGACTGGTGCGTACAACATCAGGCAATCTGGTTCAGCACCCACTTTACTGGCAGCTCGTGTGGACGCGTCTCGCGCGACGGGCAATGGATTCCGCTGGAGGTTTAACCTAATGCAATATCATGATTATCTCACCGCTTCGATTACTGATTTACAGCAGGCGCTAACCCAGCAGGCGGTGAGCGCGCGCCAGTTAGCCGCCTTCGCGCTGCAGCGCATTGCCGAGGTCGATCAACCTCGCTATAACGCCATTACCTGGCTGTTTGCCGACGAAGCCCTGGCGGCGGCGGACGCCAGTGACCTGCGTCGCCAGCGCGGCGAAGTGGCGGGACGACTGGAAGGCATTCCGGTGCTAATAAAAGACAATATCGAAGTCAAAGGCTGGCCAACCAGCGCCGGTTCGGTGCTGCTGCGTGAAGTGATTGCCCAACAAGATGCACCACTGGTCACACAGCTGCGCAATGAAGGTGCGATTTTAATCGGTAAAACCGCGATGCATGAGCTGGCCGCAGGCATCACCGGCGCGTCATCGTTGAGCGGTTTTACCCACAATGCGTGGGTTGAGGGCCGATCGCCGGGCGGATCAAGTAGCGGCTCCGCCGTGGCGGTGGCGGCGGGTTATGTACCGCTGGCGATTGGCAGCGATACCGCCGGTTCAGTGCGTATTCCGGCGGCGTTTAATCGTCTGTTTGGCTTGCGCATGACGCGCGGGGCAATCAGTACCGATGGCGTTGTGCCGCTGTCGCCAACTCAGGATATTCCCGGCCCGCTGGTGCGGTCAGCGGCGGATTTACGGTTAGCCTCTGAAATTTTGAGTGGACAACAGTTTGCTGTGAGCGATGAGCCGCTGCTCATCGGCCTCTGGCAGGAAGGTTTTGCTACCGATGAAGACGAGATTAATCAGGCGGTGCGCGCAGCGCTGGCGGATTTCGCGCCGCGAGATGTTAGTTTTCCGCAGTTAGAAACGTGGGCAACTGACGCCAATATCATCGGTTATGAGTTTGCCGAAGCGCTGGCAACGTATCTGGCCGACAAACCCCAGGCCGAATGCCGCACGCTGGCGGAGGTGGTGGCTTCAAAGCGCTATCATCCACAACTGGAAACGGTGTTCACCTCGCGTGCGCAGCATGCGGGAACCAACAGCGATGCGTATCGTGTGGTGCAGCAGCGACAGCGCGATCTTTATCAGCAACTGGAAGCCTTCTTCAACCAGCAGCAGATCACTGTGCTGGCCTATCCGGTGGTACGTCACGCGCCGGTTAAGCATGGCGACATGCAGCAAGGCAGCAACGCGCTGGTTTCTGCGGTGACCGGCGCACCGGCGATCAGCATTCCGGCGGGATTTAGCGCCGAAGGTTTGCCGATTGGGCTGGAGCTACTGGCATTGCGTGGGCGGGAGGATTTATTGCTGAGCGCGGCGGATAAAATCAGGTGCGCATAAATGCGCACCCTACGAAAACTCAGCGCGATAAACGTAGGGGCGCCATTCATGGCGACCCTAACGTTAAACGTGCAACGCCAATCCCTTGATCGCCTTATCCACCGCTTTCTTCGGGCCGCGCAGCGCGATGCCGACCAGATTCAAATTATCGGCATCCTCCGCCATAAACACTTCGCGGTTCGCCGCGTCGTGACCGGTAGAAAACATCGCCTCAACGTATGGGATGATGGTTAACTCGCGTTCCAGTCCCTGACGATGCGCACGCTGCAAGCCGGCTAAGTCACCGGCAAACACCAGCATTGGCTGGCCCGCCATGTTGCCGTACTGACGCGCATTGGCATCGACATAGGGTTCGCCCATCATCTCGGGCGCGGCAGAAGCCACGCCGGTGGCGAGGAAGGCCACCACATTCAGGCGCTGCCAGGTGGCTAAATCATCACGTACGATCAGGGCGATTTTGGTATCAAACATCTGTAACAACTCTCCAATGACAACGAAAACCTCATCATCTAAGAGCAGGCGGGGAAGCGTATAGAACGTTTGTGCACTGACGTTGATAAGACGCGGGCGTCATGCGATAGGCGCGCTGAAACCAGCGGCCCAAATGGCTTTGATCGGCAAATCCTACCTGCGCCGCCACCTGCACCGGCTCAATACCTTGCGCCAGCAAAGTGCGCGCGCTGCGTAAGCGCAAACGTACCAGGTAAGCATGCGGCGATTGGCCGAATGCCTGTTTGAACTGCCGCGTCAGACGAAAACGATCGATGCCGGAAAGACGCGAAAGTTCATCTAATCCAATATCCTGCGCCATAAAATCGTGCAGATAATCGCGCAGCAGCTGCATCTGACGCATTGCTTCGCTGTGCTGCAGGCTGGGTTTAGTCTCCAGATGTCTCGACAACAGGGTGAGCAAATGATCGAGGCTCTGATCGCGTGCCAGTCGTCCTTCGCCCTGATGCATGGCAAACCAGGCTTGCTGAATGGCGCTGGCCAGCAGCGCATCGTCGGTGAGCGTATGACGAAAAGCCCCTTCAATATTCGACACATCACCCAAACCGCGATGCTGCATCATCTCCGCAACCCAACGCTGCGGCAGATACAGCATCACATAGGTGAAACCGTCAGCGTCCGGCGCATGTCCATCGTGAACCGCGCCAGGTTCAATCAGGATCGCCCGGCCCGGCGAGCTGGTGTGCAGCGAACGATGGCAGTTGAAACGTTGTAATCCTTGCTGGGTCACGCCCACCAAGAGTTCGTCGTGATCGTGCGGGTCGTAAGCGTGGCCGCGAAAATGCGCGTTGACGCTTTCTATTCCGGTCTCATCATCACGACGAAAATCAACCCAATCGTTATTAGCGGGCATACGCACTCTCAAACAAAGGTATCAGGCATAGCCTAGCAGTCGGAACCATAGATAATCCAGCGGCAACAGCAGCAGCACGCTGAACAGGAAGATCATTGCACAGAGCTGCAAACCGGCTCTCGCCGGGACATTGCCAAGCCCCATCGCCACCACCACCGGCGACGCCTGATACGGCAACAGCGGCGTGGCGTAAGCAAACACCTGCAACATAATGACGCTAAGCAGCGGAAAACCGGAAGCCTGCGCCAGCTCTTGCGCCATTGGCGTGACCAGCGCCGGCACGCCGTTGGCGGTGAGCACGAAGTTCATCAGCGAAACCAGCCCATTCAACACCGCAAAATTAGTGAATGAGGGATGATCGTGTAGCGGCAGCACACTGAGCAGCGCGTTGGCGATGGTGCGTCCCAGGCCAGAATCGACCACCAACGTGGCAACACCCAATATCCCAGCGATGTAGATGCAGGTGCGGAAATTTACCCCGCTGGCAAAATCCTCGCCGGAGATGAAACCGATGCGCGGTAGCAAACAGACGCAAGCCGCGGCCAGCCCAACCCACGCGGCGGGCAGGCCGTGCACGCTGTCGGTCATCCACAGCAGCAAGGTGATCGCCAACAGGCCAATTAAGCGCCATTCGCTGCGGCTGAGGGCTGGCAAGGTATCGCGCTGAAGAATCGGCGTCGGTTGGGCACGAAACAAACATAGCAGGCAAGCGATGAGCAGCACGCCTTTACCTATTCCCACCACCGGCATATGCAGTAACCACCACGGCAACCATTGCAGATGCAGCTGATAGGCGCTCTCCGCTGCACCGCTCAAAACCAGATTCGGCACGTTAGCGGGTAAAATGCTGGCGGAGAGCTGAAAGGTGCCAAAACCCACCGCCAGCGCCAGGCCAATGCTGCCGCGGCTGCCCGCGTTGATCCCCGCCCGTTCCCCCATCGCCAGCACCACCGGCATCAGCAGCGCGATGCGCCCCATATTGGAGGGCATGACAAACGCCAGCAAATAGGTGAGCAGCACGGTTCCCGCCACCATGCGCGGCCAGCTTTGGCTTAACGGCACCACCAAATAGTTGGCCCAACGCTGTGCCAGACCGACTTTGCGGATCGCCGCGCCCAGCACAAATCCACTCAGCACCAGCCAAAACGCAGACGAGGCAAAACCGCTGAACACGCTGCCGGCCGGTGCCAGTTGTAATAGCATGGCGGCCGCGAAGAACAGCAGCGCGGTAACGTATTCCGGCAAGCGCGCGCTGGCCCACAGCACAATGGTGATCCCCACCACCAGCGCGGTGAGCCAAAAATTGTGATCGGTGATCATTGATGAACTCCCTTTCCCTATGTTGGTCGCCATGAATGGCGTAATGCTCGTCAGTTAAGCGTGAATCGGTCACCATGAATGGCGACCCTACGTTGACAGCGCTGGGTTTTCGTAGGGTGCGCATTCATGCGCACCTGCATAACCAGGCAATTACTTGCTTAAGTGAGCGGCATTACGCCATGAATGGCGACCCTACGTTGACAGCGCTGGGTTTTCGTAGGGTGCGCATTTATGCGCACCAGGCAGACAGCGGCAAGCGCAACAGTTTACGGCAAAATCCTCCGCCGCAAGATGAAGTTGTTAACAATTTTTTAACTCGCCAACTGCGTAAGCCAGCGAATCAGCGCATCGCTACCGGGTTGGCTCAACGAGCGTTGCGGCCAGGCAAGGAAGTAAGGTTTACTGAGCGGCAGGCTGAGCGGATCGACAATCACCAACTCACCGCGCGCCAGTTCGTTGGCAATCAAACGACGCTGACCAAGCAGCACACCGGTGCCTGCCACGGCGGCATCAATCGCCAGCGAGGTAAGATTGAAACTGAACGACGGCTGTGGCCGTGGCTCGTCGATCCCTTTCGCCTGAAACCAGCTGCGCCAGTCAGGCAAGAAGCGCCCTTCGTTGCCCCAGTCGAGGTGGATTAGCGGTGCTTGCTGCAGCACATTCTGCCCGGCAGAGTGTTGTAGCAGTGCCGGGCTGGCCACCGGCAGCACCTCATCGAGGAACAGCAACTGCTTATCCAGCTGCGGATAGCGATCGTCACCAAAACAGATGACAAAATCAGCGGGCGTGGCGTTGAAATCCACCGGCGTATGGGTGCCGTGCAGCGATAAATCGATATCTGCGCACTGCTCACGCCACTGCGCAATATGGGGCAGCAGCCATTTTGAGGCCAGCGCCGGCAGTGAATAGAGCGTTAACTTCGGTGCTGACGCCGCATGGCGCAGGTTTTGCTGGCCGAGGTGCAGAATGTCGAACGCTTCGGTGACATAGCGCAGATACTCTTTGCCGATCTCCGTCAGCATCACGCCGCTTTGCGTGCGCACAAACAGCGTGCTGCCTAACTGCCCTTCCAGCTGACGAATTTGCTGACTCACCGCAGCGGGGGTTAACGCCAGCTGCGCAGCCGCTTTTGCCAGGCTGCCCAGTTCCGCCGCCACTTTAAACGAATGGATGACGCTGATTTTTGGCAAACGCGGTGATGGCGCAGGCATTAAGGTTTCCTTAGCAAGGTATTAAATTTTTATCGTTACGTAGTACCTTATCAGCGCGTTACAGTTATTACACACCTGCAACACATGAGAAGTGAAACTATGTCTGCCTTGATTCGTTTCGATCTGCATCCGCTGGCCGATGCCGACTGGCGCCGCACCTGCCGTGAACAACTTAATCAGCACGGCGCGTTGGTTTTACGTCAGTTCCTGCAGCCTGCTGCGCTGCAAGCCATCATTGCGGAAGGTACGGCGCAGCGCCATCTGGCGTATCACACCGCCAGCAAACACAACGTTTATCTAATGAAAAAAGATGAGGCTTTCAACGCCGATCATCCGCGCAATCGCGATGTCATCAGCACCAAAGGCTGCATCACCGATGATGTGATTGGCGCCGATTCACCGCTACGTCAGCTCTACAACGATGAACTGTTCAAAAGCTTCCTGTGCGATGTGCTGGGAGAAGCAGCGCTCTTTCCGTATGCCGATCCGCTCTCATCAATCAATCTGCACTACGCGCCCGCGGGGCAGGAACTCGGCTGGCACTTCGATAACTCGTCGTTCGCCATCACGCTGCTGGTGCAGAAGCCGCGCGCGGGGGCTGTGTTCCAGTATGTGAAAGATCTGCGCGATGCCGATGCCGGCGAGATGAATTTCGACGGCGTTGCCGCGGTACTGGATCAACGTCAATCAGTTGAGGCGCTGGCGATCGATGCCGGAGATTTGGTGCTGTTCCGTGGCCGTAATTCATTGCATCGCGTTACGCCAACCGAAGGTGATATCACCCGCATGCTGGCGGTACTGGCGTATAACACGGAGCCGGGCATTGCGCTGTCGGAAACTGCCCGTATGACATTTTACGGGCGGTTATAAATCGATCAGCGCTCGCCAGCCACGCACAAAGATTTGCTGGGTGCGAAAGGCCACCAGCGCGCGCCAGTCGGCGTCGGCAGGCCAGAATCCCTCCACCAGTTCCTGCTTAATGACTTGTCCTGATTCACTGGCTGGATCGCCATGCAGATGCAGCCAGTGATCGTCGCGCACGCGGCGATGCATCTCCTCGCCGGGATAAGTGCCGCACTCCACCACCAGCGGCAAAATCTGCGTATCTGCTAGCGAGGTCAACAGGAATTGCGACACATAGCCGGTGGCAGTGGCGGTCACGCCGGTTTCGCTGTCGCGTCCCGCGCCGGTAAACAGCAGCGTCAGCCACTCAGCGTAAATCTCCTGGCCCCAGTCATGCGCTGCAAAACGCTGCTCGGCAATTGACAGCAGCATCGGATGTCCCCATGCGCCTGCGCCAGTGTGCAGATCGAAGCTGATGACGGTTTTGGCCTGAGACAAATGATGGCTGATGATGTTTTTCAGCGTGCGATAGGACCAGCTTGGCTGCTGACCGCCGTAAAAGAAGCCCTCCGGCGCGTGATATTGCCCCGCTTCCACCACGCGCTTTACCGCCTGCCAACCGGTGCTGTTCAGCGTTTCGGCTAACAGCTTATCGGCACTGGCGCGATCGCCATGATAAATGCCATGCCACGCGGCATAAGCGGGATTGGCTGGCGCTGGCTGGGAGAAATCAATGAAATTGCGGTTGAGATCGATGTTGTCTTCATTGACGCGGCGTAAATGCGCTGCGCCCCACGGATTGAGCAGATGCAGCAGCACAATGGCGGTGTCAGCAGGCAGCGCCGTCAGGTTGAAGGTATCCAGCCAGGCAATCTGGCAATCGGAGCCGTAATAGCCTTCCACGCCGTGCGTGCCGGAGATCACCAGCATCACGCGTGACGCTGCCGGATCGCCGATCACCGCTACGTCGGTGGAGAGTTCTTCACCCTGCGGTCCGGGTAACGGATGGGCATAGGAGGTTAATGTGCCGTCTTGGCGGTTCACGGCGGCGATGAAACGCGCGCGCTGGCTGGTATAGTGCGGTAGTAAAATCATGATATTTCCTTCAATCGCACCCTTTGTAGCGGCGCGATTTATCGCGCATTGTTCCGGGCATGCGCGTGAGTCAGAGCAACGTCAAAACAGCGCGATGAATCGCGCCGCTACGGATTGTGCCTTCAATGGATAGATCACCGCAGACTTACGGATAGACCTTAAATTTAAAATACTTTTTCGCCAGTTGATCGTAGGTGCCGTTGCTGTGCAGTTCAGCTAGCGCGGTGTTGATCAGCTTTAGATTGGCTGCATCATCTTTACGCAGGGCAATCCCCACGCCGTCGCCAAAGATCTGTTTATCCACCAATGTGGCTTTAATCGTGAAACCTTTGCCTTCCGGTGATTGCAGGAAGCCCTGCTCAGCGGAAACCGCGTTCGTTACGCTGGCATCAAGACGCCCTGCCGCCAAATCTGGATAAACCTCCATCTGGTTCGCGTACGACACCACATTCACGCCGTGCGATGCCCATTTGGTTTTCGCGTAAGTTTCCTGAATGGTGCCCTGCGCCACACCAATGGTTTTGCCGTGCAGCGTCGCGAGGTCGGCCGTTAACGTGCTGTTTGTCGGGGTCAGCAACGCACTGGGCGTGTTGTAGAGCATGTCGCTGAACGCTACCTGCGCGCGCCGTTTCTCCGTCATCGACATCGCCGAGAGGATCGCATCAAATTTCTTCGCCTGCAGCGCCGGAATGCTGCCATCAAAGCCGATCTGCACCCATTGGCACTTCACTTTTGCCTGGACACAAATCGCATTGCCGAGATCGATATCAAAACCCTGCAGCGAACCGTCGCTGGCTTTGGATTCAAACGGCGGGAACGTCGGATCGACGCCGAAACGCAAAGTTTGCTCGGCAAGCGCCACATGGCTGAACGCGGTGAGTGAAAGCAGTATCGCGAAAGACAGATTCTTCTTCATTGTTAACTCCAGCAGGCAGGTAAATTCACAACGGCATGCAAAGTTAATAACATGGTGAACACATTGTCACCACTGAAATAGTGGATTTTGTGCAGAGGAAATTCTTATTAAACAGAAGGGGTTAAGCGATTTTATCGGCGGAAGTAAAAGATACTTAATCAGCACCCTTGTCACTCTTTTGTCATCACTCACTCATGCTGATGTCAGCGCCCATTTCATATCCTGTAGACCAACCCACTCATTCAGGCGTATTACGATGAAATTGAAAATGAAAAAACTCACCCTTGCCGCGGGTATGCTGCTGACACTGGCAGGCGGCGCAGCCCAGGCTCAGGCGCAGCCGGTCAAGAATATTGTGCTGGTACATGGCGCTTTTGTTGCCGGTGCGGGCTGGCGACCGGTATATGACCGTTTAACCCATGATGGCTACAAGGTGACGCTGGTACAAGAGCCGCTAACCGGTTTTCCGGAAGATGTGACGGCGACGCGCCGCATTATCGATCAGCAACAGGGTCCGGTGATTCTGGTTGGCCACAGCTACGGCGGCGCAATCATCAGTGAAGCCGGTAACGACAATAAAGTCGCCGGGTTGGTTTACATCGCGGCGCATGCGCTGGATAACGGCGAAACCGAAGCCAGCAACGGCAAAAAATTTCCCAATAGCGCGCATCCGTTTGCTAAGTCCAGCGACGGTTACCTGACCATCGCGCCAGAAAATTACCACAGCGATTTCGCAGCCGATTTACCCGCCGCGCAGGCCGATTTTGAAGCGCATGCACAGATGCCGACGAACTCGGCCGTCTTCACCGCCAACATTCCCGATCCGGCGTGGAAGACCAAGCCTAGCTGGTACATGGTGGCGAAAGCTGACAAAATCATCAGTCCCGATCTGGAACGCATGTACGCCAAACGCGCGCACAGCCACACGGTGGAAATTGCCGGTGCCAGCCATTCGGTGTATCAATCGCATCCTGACGATGTCGCGAAATTGATCGAACAAGCCGCGCTACACGCTCAGCCCTGACGCCCCCTCCCGCGGAGAAGCGCATGAAAATTTTGGTGATAGAAGATGAAGCCAAAGCGCGCGATTACATGCGCAAAGGATTGACCGAAGCGGGATTCATCGTTGATGTAGCGGAAAACGGTCAGGATGGCTTGTTCTATGCGCAAGAGCATCATTACGATTTGATTCTGCTCGACGTGATGATGCCCGGCATGGACGGCTGGCAAGTGATGGCGGCGCTGGATACACAGATCCACACGCCGGTGATGTTCCTCACCGCTAAAGGCACGCTGGAGGATCGCATTAAAGGGCTGGAACTGGGTGCCGATGATTATCTGGTCAAGCCCTTCTCGTTCGCCGAATTGCTGGCGCGCGTACGCACCCAGCTGCGACGCGGCGGCCAGCAGAAGTTGCCGGACCTGTTACAGCTTGCCGATTTACAGCTCGATATCCTGAAACGGCGCGTTGAGCGCGCGGGTCAGCGTATCGATCTCACCAACAAAGAGTTCAACCTGCTGCATCTCTTCCTGCTGCATCCCGGCGAAGTGCTGACGCGCACCGTGATTGCCTCACGCGTCTGGGACATGAATTTCGATAGCGACACTAATGTGGTGGATGTGGCGGTGAAACGCCTGCGGCAGAAAATTGATGGCCCATTTGCTCAGCCATTGATTCATACCGTACACGGCGTGGGTTATCGCTGCGAAGCCGAATCATGAAAATCCGTTCTCTCGCCGCGCGCCTGTCACTGCTGCTCAGCGCCACGGTGATCGTCATCTTCTCCCTCAGCGGCCTCGCACTCTTTCACTCGCTGGCGATGCAGATTGGCGTACGCGATGACGCGGCGCTGCTTACACGCATCGATCAGATCCGCACGCTGCTGCGCGATGAAGATGTGATTACGCTGATTCAGCAAAAACCGCGGTTGTTCGCCAACATGCTTGGAAATACCGAATCGCTGCTGGTGCTGCGTTTTCCCGGCCAGCCGCCGCTGATTGTGGTCAATCCCGGCCAGCGCCCGATCCCCGCGATTACGCCGGTTGCCGCCGATCAGCCGCTTGCATTGTCGTCGGTGCATCATCAAGCCACTGCAGACGGCACGCCGTTTATTGCGGCGGCAGCGCTGACGCCGACACGCGATGGCAACGGCCAAATTGAGATCATCACTGGCCGCCTGATGAGCGACCGGACGCAAACCCTCAACAGCTATCGCGATCAAATTATTCTCGCCACCGCGCTGGCCGCATTGCTGGTGGCGGCGATCAGCATCTGGCTGGTGCGGCGCGGTTTAACACCGTTACGTCATTTGGCCGCGCAGGCAGATGCCATAGATGTGCGTCATTTATCTGACCGCATGCCTGAACAAGCGGTAGCCGAATTGCAGCCGCTGGTGGCCGCCTTTAATCAGATGCTGAGTCGCCTTGAAATGGGCTATCAGCAATTGAGCCAGGTTTCTGCAGATATGGCGCACGATTTGCGCACGCCGATTAACACCCTGATCGGCCAAACCGAAGTAGCGCTGAGCCAAACGCGCCGCGTGGGCGAATATCAGGCGCTGCTCGGATCCAATTACGAAGAGCTGGAACGTCTGGCGAAGATGATCGATAACATGCTGTTTCTGGCGAAGGCTGAAGATGCCAGCCAGGTAATGGATATCCAGCGCATCGATCTGGCGCAGCTCGGTGAGAAACTCAAGGATTACTTCGACGGCATGGCGGAAGAGCAGTCGATGCGGCTGGAGATGGCGCTGCACGGCGAACTGCGTGCCGATCCTCTACTGCTGCAACGCGCGCTGGCTAATCTGATCGCCAACGCGCTGCGCTACGGCGAACCGCACTCCAGCGTGCGGATTTTCAATCACGGCAGCAGATTGGTGGTGGAGAACCACGGCCCGGCGCTGAGCGCTGCACAGCAAGCGCGCATCTTTGATCGCTTCTGGCGCGCCGATGCGTCCCGTCATCAGGGCAGCAGCGGGTTGGGATTGTCGATTGTGCGCAGCATTATGCGGCTGCATCAGGGATGTTGTGAGGTACAGAGCGAGCATGGCGTGAACCGCTTTACGCTGCGATTTCCGTAGGTTACGCGGTTGTCATGCACAGCCTAATGCCGATCACATAAACGCAGAGCATGTTTCATTGGCCTAATGCTGAGGCAGTTGCACAACGCAGCCAGCCCCACAGATGCCTTAAGGTGCATCGCAATGCGCTCCCTAAGGTATCCCGGTAAAATCGTTATTAGTACAAATGCATTTATTGATCGTATCTCCGGCAGAAAAAAATCTGAATACCCGAGAAAGACCTTAAGAAGATAACGGCCGTGAAACGTGTTCGGCGGCGGCTTGATTGGCTTTCTCCGCCGCGTCCGCCAAACTGAGGCCCGCCAACAGCGACTGGCTCAGCACACCCACGAAGCAATCACCCGCACCATGTGTACTCACCAGTTTGACCGGAATGGCGGGTATGCTGAATGCGCTCTGCCCTTGCTCACATAACGCCAGCCCATGTTCGCCCGCTGTCACAATCACCTGTGGGAAGCGCAGCGCCAGGGTTTGCGCCGCTTCACAAGCTGAGGCCAGGTCAGTGACCACACGCTGGCACATGTCACGCGCTTCGACGGCGTTGACGATCAGCAGTTGCACGCAGGCGACCAGTTCCGGTTCGATTTCACGCGCCGGTGCTGCATTAATGCATACCGCAATGCCGCGCTGTTTCGCCTGCTGTGCCAGTTGCAGATTCACGCTTGCGGGCACTTCATTTTGCAGCACCAGCAAGCCTGCATCACGCCATAATTCTGCGGATAAGGTTGCAGCTTCAATATGCAGATTAGCGTTCGACACCACTACCGCGCCGTAATCCCCTTGCGCATCGCTGATCGCTACGCTCATGCCGGATGGCACGCCTGGCAACACCGCCACAGCCTGTGTATCAACACCCGCTTCATGCAGTGCATCGATTAAAAACCGCCCCTGCGCATCATCACCCACCGCACCGACAAAACTCACTGGCACACCGGCCCGCGCTGCAGCGACGGCCTGATTACCCCCTTTACCGCCAAATTTATAATTGCAGCCACTACCGATAACCGTTTCGCCTTTTTCCGGGCGATGATGAGCCGCCAGCATCACGTCGTAATGCAAGCTGCCGGCAACAATAATTTTGTTCATGACTAAAAGTCTCGCAGGTCCTGAACCGCACGCTGGGTTTTCATCAGATTAGTTTCTGCCCGCTTAAGATCTTTTTTGGCAATCGCGACGAATAACGCATCGAGAATATTTAACTGCGCGATACGTGATGCGGCATTTTCGCCAAGCAGGTGCGATCCCTGAGAAGTTGATGTAAGAACCACATGCGCAATACGCGCAATAGGCGACTCGGCATAATTCGTAATCGCAATAATTTTTGCGCCGTTACGTGCCGCCAGCTTAATAGGATCATTTACCGCGCGCGTCGCACCGGAATGGCTGATGGCGATAACCACATCATCATCAGACAAAACCGCTGCCGACATCAGCATAATATGGGCATCATCGTAGGCCGTCGATTTAATACCGATCTTTAGCAACTTATGCGATAAATCGCGTGCTACCGTGGCAGAACCGCCCACCGCATAAAGATCGATATGACGCGCTTTAAATAAAATGTCTGCCGCGCGGTTAAACTGCGAAATATCCAGAATAGATAAAGTTTCTTCTATCGCCTGAATAGAGGTTCTGAATACTTTCGCTAGCAATTGCTCCGACGAATCGTCTGGCTCAATTTCCGCATGCAAACCCGCCACCTCAGACTGATTATAATAAATCAATCCGGTACGAAAATTACGAAAGCCAGTAAAGTTAAGCTTCTTGGTAATTTTCACAATCATCGCCTGTGAGACACCATTTTCCTCAGCGATCTCTTGCAGTGATGTTTGTTCATTAATGTCGGTTCTGGAAATAATCGCTTCTGCTACACGTCTTTCTAACGGCGTCAGTTGCGGTAATCGCATGCGAATTTGAGCGCCAATGGCTCGCGGATCTTGCTTCATTACCTGCCTCTTGTCGCCCGGTCAATCAACATCGCTATAATAATGATTAGGCCGGTAGCAAGCAATTGGTAAAAGGCCTGAATATTTAGCAGAGTCAAGCCATTACGCAGTGCGCCAAGAATAATCGCACCGATCAGGGTACCGATGATGCTGCCTTTCCCGCCCATCAACGATGCGCCGCCAATCGCCGCCGCGGCAATCGCGTCCAGCTCCCATAAATTGCCGATCGTGGGTTCAGCGGCACCTAAGCGACCAATCAGAATTAACGAAGCCAGTGACGCTAGCGTGCCAGAAATAATATACACGGTCACTTTGGTGCGTTTTACCGGCACACCGGCCACGCGCGCCGCTTCTTCGTTACCGCCCACCGCAAGGATATATTCACCCAGTGGGGTTTTATTCATGACCACCCATAATACCAGTGCGATAACCGCGACAATGACGATTGGTGTAGGTACGCCAAATACCGCACTGTTGATGATACTGCGGAATTCCATTGGAATACCAAATACTGGATTACCGCCGGTATAAATCAGTGCGATAGCACGGAAGAGTGATAATCCGCCGAGCGTGACAATAAAAGGCTGTAACCCCGCATACGCAATGAGAGATCCGCTAAATACGCCACACAGCGCGCCAATCCCTAACGTTGCCATAATGGCGACTGGCACCGGAACACCCGCCACCATCATGGTGGCACCTAATACCGCGGACAACGCTGCCGTCGGTCCAACAGAGAGGTCAATGCCGCCCGAAATAATCACCAGCGTCATACCCAACGCAATTAAGGCGTTGATTGAAGACTGCTGCAGAATATTCAGCAAGTTTGGCACGGTAAAAAACACCGGCGATAAAAATGAAAAGGTCACGACGATAATAATCAGACCGATTAACGTGCCCGCGTCGCGCAGATTAAATTTGAGCAGCGCCGACGGCACAGCTGTAGACTGAGTGGAACTTTGCGTCATCATAATTTAGCCTTGATAGAATAAGCGTTAAACGGCTTCTTTAATTTCTTTTATCGCAAAGCTAGCGATATTCTCTTCGGTAATCTCTGCGCCCTGCAGTTCGCGGGTGATTTTTCCTTCACGCATGACTAAAACGCGATCGGATACCCGCAATATCTCCGTCATTTCCGAAGAGACCACCACAATGGCTTTGCCTTGCTGTGCCAGTTTCTCAATCAGATTATAAATTTCTGATTTGGCACCGATATCAATTCCCCGGGTTGGTTCATCAAATAAAAATACTTCTGCATCCGCCGCCACCCAACGACCAATAATCACCTTTTGTTGATTACCGCCGCTCAGTGTACCGATCGGTTTTTCGATATTCAGCGGACGCAGTTTCAGGTCAGACATCACCTCTTGTGCGACGTGATTCAGCTTCGCTTTACGGATCACACCACCCAGCGTGAAGTTACGCATTGAGGGAAGCGCCATGTTCATTTTCACCGCGCGCGCCTTGATGATGCCCTCTTTCTTGCGATCTTCCGGCACCAAACCGATGCCAGCGCGAATAGCGGCACTGACATTATGATTGCGTACTGCTTTGCCGTTGACGCGGACTTCACCGGCGCTGCGTTTATCGATACCGGCAATCAACTTGAGCAATTCGGTACGACCGGCGCCGACTAATCCGGCAATGCCAAGCACTTCCCCGGCGCAGACGGTGAAACTGGCAGGTTTAATCTCGTTGCCGCGCGCCACATTTTCTACCTGCAGCACCTGACGATCGGTGGCCCACGAGTGATGTTCCAGCTTCTCGATTTTACGCCCGACCATTTTGGCGACGATACTCTCTTCGGTTTCGTCACAAATATTCACGACGCCAACCTGGCGGCCGTCGCGCATGATGGTGGCGCGATCGCATACCTGGAAAATCTCATTCATCTTGTGCGACACGTAGATCAGTGATACCCCGGTCGACTTCAAATCAGCGATCAACTCAGCCAGGCGCTCAAACTCACGTGGCGTCAGACTTGAGGTGGGTTCATCCATGGCGATGATCTTGGCTTCATCCAACAGCGCACGCGCTATTTCCACGATCTGCTGCTGCGATACCTTAAGATTCTTAATCGGCTCGGCCGGATTAATGCTGGGATCCAGCTGCTTAAGAATGTGCACCGCACGCGCCAGTTGCGCACGCTTGTCCACGAATAAGCCGTTCATGGTGGTAAGTGGACGGCCGAGAAACATATTCTGGGCTACGGAGAGCTCTGGAACATGCTGTAATTCCTGGTGAATCATCGCGATGCCGGCATGGCGTGCGCTCAACGGGTTCTTCATCTGCACCCGTTGTCCGTTGACGTGAATCTCGCCACTGTCGGCCGGGCGCACACCAGAAAGAATGTTGAGCAGCGTTGATTTGCCCGCCCCGTTCTCACCGATGAGCGCGTGTACTTCACCTGGCCGCACCATAAAATCCACCTCTTGCAGCGCCGCAGCGCTGCCGTAGGTTTTTGTGATGCCGCGCATCATTAAGCGATACTGTTCCATACGCTCTCCGCCTGTTTTACTGCTGTGCCAGCAACTGACGCAGTTTGTTATTGTCTTTGGTGGAGAAAGCCTCGGCGTTATCTTTGGTAATCAACGCCTGCGGCGTGGTCACCACGCGCGACAGTTTCTGTCCGCCGATTAAACGCAGAATCACTTCTGTCGCCACTTCGCCAGTCAGCACCGGGAAGCTATCCACCGTGCCGGTCAATTCACCGCGCTTGATTGATGCATACGCATCTGAAATGCCGTCAGTGCCAAATACCGCGGTCTGTTTGGCTTTATTCTGCGAACTCACGGCTTCCACCACGCCCAATGCCATGGTGTCATTGTTGGCGTAGAAACCGATCAAGTCAGGGTGTTGCTGGAGAATGGTGGAGGCAGCGTTGAATGCCTGCTCGCGACTCCAGTTCGCTGGCACACTCGCGACGATGTTGAATTTGCCGTTGGCCTGCAGCGTCTCTTTGAAACCAGCGGTACGCTGGCCCGCTGCGTACACGCCCGGCTGGCCTTCGATCACTGCCACTTTGCCGCCTTGTGGATGATGCTGGATGAACCATTTCGCCACGCGCACGCCATTATCTTTTTGCACATTCCCGACATAATGCTGTGCGCTCGGCACCACCGCATCGTTCACGTTTACCACCGGAATGCCTTTGCTATTGGCACTTTCCAGCGCAGGTTCGAGGTTGATGTCGGTTTGCGGCGATACCAGCAGGCCATTGAAGCCCTGCGCAATCAGCGTTTCAGCAATCGACAACTGACCAAGTTGATCGTCTTCATTCGCCGCAGCCTGGTACGCCACGGTGAAACCGTATTTCTTCGCGATGTTTTGATAGCCCTCGCCCAGTGAGCGCCAGTATTCATTGGTTAGCGTTTTTGACACGCCACCAATTTTCAGCTTGGCATCGACTTTTGGCATTGGGCCGTATTTGCTTTCCAATTGCGTCCAGTCGGTACGATCGGGCTCAGAATCGGATTTCAGCGGTGGCAAGGTTGCAGCGTAAACGCTGGAGCAGAGCAACGCGGAGGTAAGGGCAGAGAGTAAAAGCTTTTTCATGGTGTTAGCCTTTTTATAGTTGTAGCTGGACGTGGGTGTGGTTCGCTTGCTTAACGCGCAAGCATGATGTCATTCACAATTTGCTGCGAGGCGACGGCATCCTGACGGCTGATGGCTTCTTCCAGCGCTGGATTATTATTGAGTTTCTCGCACAATTTCAGCAGGCGGGTCACCGTCGCGATATTGATTTCCGCTTCACGGATAGGGTCGAGGCCGCTGGCGTCCGGGAAGGTATCGAAGTAATAAGCGCCTTTATAGCCATCACGCTGCATCTGCCAGAGGAATTCCAGCGTGGCACGTGGATTGACCGATCCCGCCATCAACCCGTCATCACGTTTGCCCCAGCCATCATTCAAATCCAGACCCAGCAGACGTGAGCGACGCGCGACCATCGCGGCGGCAAAAGCCGGAATTTCGTTGGCAAACAGCACATGCGCAAAGTCCAGCGTGATACCGAGATTTTTGCAGCCCGCCTCTTCGACCGCGAGCAGGCAGGTTGTCGCATTGGGGAAGATGCTGTAGGCACGCGGCTCGTTGGGTTTGTATTCGATGCTAACGTCGATCTCTGGCGCATATTCAGCCACTTCGCGCACTGCGCTGACCGCGTCTTCCCACATTTTTTTATAGTCAGCCTGGAAGCAGTAATCGAAACCGTCCTGCCCCATCCACAACGTCATCAGGCTTGAACCAAATTCACGACCGGCATCGATACCGCGTTTGGTCAGTTCAATGGCTTCACGACGAATTTTGGCATCCGGATTGGTAAAAGCCCCAATTTTGAACTGTGGCGCATCCCAACGCATCTGCATACCGTTGACCGCTAAACCGGCATCGGCAATCGCCTGGCGCATCGTTGTGATATCGGTGGTGATGTGCTGCGGATAGTTGAGGTCAAGATGCGTTAATCCTTGCACGTTTCCTGCACGCGCAATCATCTGTAAAACAGAGGGTTTTCCCTGCTGATCGGGCCAGTAAAGATGCGCCCCAGAGGCAAAAGAGTTCAAACGTGTAGCAAACTTTAATTCCGACATGAGGAAGGATCCTATGAGACAAGTTGTAATGTACTTTCCTTCTTCACGATTATTTGTGAAGTTATGGAATAAATTACATACAGCTGGAATTTTGGCAAGTAGTGACGCTCAGGAACTATTCGAATTGCGAGGATGTTCACGAAATTTTTAAGCTGTTGCAGCGGATAGACAGGCGTTTTCTGACACAGAGAGGGACATATCGAGGATGGCGAAACCGTTTTACGCGACGATTTCCCGGATAAACAGTGCGCGATAAATCGCGCCGCTACAAAGGCCTGTACCTATTCGTAGCGGCGCTATTTATTGCACAACGTGCTTAAATAAAAGTAAAAATTTCATCGCGCGGCAAACGTGATTTTGGCAGCGCGGCATTGAAATCTGCGTCACTGCGATAGCCGAGCGACACCAGCACCACGCTGGTAAAACCTTTCTCGCGCAGGCCCAGCGCCTGATCCAACGCGCGTTGATCAAAACCTTCCATCGGAGTGGCATCAATACCTAACATTGCCGCGCCCAGCAGCAATCCGCCCAGCGCCAGATAAACCTGTTTTTCCATCCACTGAGGCACATCACGTTGCTCGTAACGGTGCATATCAACGTAGCTGCGACGGCTGTTATCCTGGCCCGTTTTGCCTTCCGGCTTAGCGAAACGTCCGTCCGCTTCTTCCTGCGCCAACACGTTTTGCAGATGCGCTTCATCCAGATCGGTGCGCATGCACAGTGCGATGACGTGTGATGCATTCAGCACCTTCGGGCTGTTGTAGACAAATGCACCGTCGGTGGATTTAGCCATCTGCTCGCGGCCTGCGGCGGTTGACGCGACCACAAAGTGCCAGGGCTGCGAATTGACCGAGGACGGGCTGTTGCGCAGCACGTTTAATAACGTTTCGATCTCTTCCTGCGGCAAGCTTTTACCGCCCTCAAACGCTTTGACGGTGTGACGACGCGCGACTGCATCATTAAGAGTCATTGCTTATTCCTTATTGCATTAAGCGCGATAAATCGCGCCGCTACAGAAGCGTGCGGATATCCGTAGCGGCGCAATTTATTGCGCGTGTTTTGAGTTATTTATTGCACTTGTTTGCTTAAAACTCGCTCAACACGATCTTACCGCGTGCGCGACCACTCTCGATCAGCGCATGCGCCTTGCGCAAATTGGCAGCGTTAATGGTGCCGTGATGTTCGCCGGCGGTGGTTTGCAAGGTTTGGTCATCAATTAACTGGCTCACGCGCTGTAGAATCTCATGCTGGCGCTGCATATCGGCGGTTTGGAACAGCGAGCGGGTAAACATCAATTCCCAGTGCAGCGAAATCGCTTTGCGCTTCAGTGGCACCGCATCCAGCGTTTCCGGATCGTCAATCAACGCCAGCTTGCCCTGCGGCGCGAGCGCATCAATCAGCTGATCGTAATAGCTGTCGGTGTGCGTCAGCGAGGCGACATAGCGCACCTCTTTATGTCCAATCGCCGCCAGCTGTTCGCCCAGCGGTTGAGAATGATCAATCACATGGTGCGCGCCGAGTGAACGCACCCACTCCGCGGTTTCCGGACGGGAAGCGGTGCCGATCACCGTCAATTTGGTTAGCTTGCTGGCGAGTTGCGTCAACATGGAACCGACGCCGCCGCCTGCGCCAATAATCAGCAGCGCGGCGTTGTCATCGGCCTGCACCTCCAGACGATCAAACAGCAGTTCCCACGCCGTCAGCGAGGTGAGCGGCAACGCGGCGGCATCGGCGTCGTTCAGCGAACGCGGTTTATGGCCGGCGATGCGCTCATCCACCAGCCCATATTCGGCATAGCTGCCGGCGCGGGTGATATCTCCGGCGTAGAACACCTCATCGCCCGGCTGGAACAGCGTGACATCCGCGCCCACCGCTTCCACCACGCCCACCGCATCCCAACCGAGAATGCGCGGCTTATCGGTTGGCGCACCGGCGCGTACTTTGGTGTCCACTGGATTCACCGCAATGGCGTGAATTTTTACCAACAGATCGCGCGCGCCCGGCGTCGGCTTATCGACCTCGAGTTCATACAGCGCATTTTCATCGGAAATCGGTAAACCGTTTTGGCTATAGACTATAGCTTTCATCAGGCAGATCCTTATTCATCAGCAGGTTTGGTGAAGTGAATTCAGCATAGCGGGCTGCAGCGCAATGAAAAATGCCAGTTGCAGGTGAACACTTTCACTCTTAGAGTGAAAATCCCTGCTGACTACCACAATGAATAAGAAGATGATCCGACTGGAAGATGTCACCCTGTTTGTGCGTTCCGCCGCACTCGGCAGTTTTTCACGCGCGGCACGCGAAGTGAATTTGCTGCCCGGTCAGGTCAGCGCGGCCATTCAGCGGCTGGAGCGCGAACTGGATCGGCGCTTGTTCGCCCGCTCCACGCGCAGCCTGCGCTTAACCGCCGAAGGAGAAAAATATCTGCCCTATGCGCAAGAGATGCTGGCGCTGATGCATGCCGGTGCCGACAGCTTGCAGAGCGATGAAGATGCGCTGAGCGGTGAGCTGAAAATCGCGCTGCCCTCGGATATTGGCCGCAACATCCTGCTACCGCTGATCACCGATTTTTGCCGCGCGCACCCGGCGCTGGCGGTGCGACTCTCTTTTTCCGATCAGATCAGCGATGTGTTTCGCGATCCAGTGGATATCGCCATTCGTTACGGCAAGCTGGAAGACAGCAGCTACGTGGCGTTGCCGCTGGCGGAGGACAATCGCCGCGTGATGGTGGCGTCGCCGGATTATCTCAATCGTCATGGCCGCCCGCAAAAGCTTGAGGAGATCGCGCAGCACCATCATGGCCTGCTGTTTATGATGGGCGGCCACGTTTACGACAAATGGACTTTTCCACAAGATGGCATACGCCGCCAGATCACGGTGAAAAGCCGCATGCTGTGCGATGACGCCGAAGTCGCGCGGCGCTGGGCCATTGCCGGTATGGGCATCGCCTATAAATCGTGGATTGATGTGTGTGACGATGTGCTGGCCGGCAGGCTGGAACGCGTCATGCCGGAGATGCCGGGCGAAAGTACGCCGCTGCACCTTATCTGCCCGCATCGCAAACAGTTTTCCCCGGCGATCCGCGCACTGCATGAGACCTTACGCACGCCGCTGCGCGCGTTAACCGCGAAGCTTAATGCATAATGGCGCATTAGGCGGCGAACTGGCGCTGGGTATAAAAATGCCGGACGGCGAGCACATTGATTTGATTGTTTGATTTCATCCCTCACAATTTAGGGGCACCCCACGAATGCCCCAACATATTCTCACGGATACAAACCACGCTCCTTACGCGCCGTCAGAATCCGTTCGCACGCCACCGCGTAAGCGGCGGTTCTAAGCGTGGCGCCAATCTCCTGTGATTTTTGCCATACTGCCAGCAGTGCTTGTTCCATGATGCGATCCAACCGGGCGTTGATTTCATCTTCCGTCCAGAAGAAGCTGGAGAAATCCTGCACCCACTCGAAATAACTCACGGTGACGCCGCCCGCATTACAAATTACATCAGGTACTACGGTGATGTTTCGCTCCCGCAGAATGTCATCTGCCGCGGGCAAAGTGGGTCCATTCGCTCCTTCAAGCACCAAACGACTCACTAATTTTCTGGCACGCTCAGCGGTGATTTGTCCCTCCAGCGCGGCCGGTATCAAAATGTCGTAACCCTGCTCCCAAAACGCTTCATGGCTAATTGCAGTCGCGCCGCTGAAGCCGGCAATGCTGCCCTTCTGCTGCTGCCAGGCGATCAGTACAGGAATATTGATGCCGTTAGCGTTATAAAGCGTCGCACTGTGATCCTGTACGCTGACGACTTTCGATCCGGCGGCATGAAACAGTTCGGCAGCGACGCTGCCGACATTACCAAATCCCTGTACCGCTACGCGGCTGTTATCCAGTGCCAGCCCAATGCGCTGCGCCATCGCTCTGCCTGTGACGAAAACGCCGCGACCGGTGGCTTTCACACGCCCGAGCGATCCCCCCAAATGAATCGGTTTGCCGGTCACCACACCGGTGCTGGTTGCGCCGACATTCATTGACCAGGTATCCATCATCCACGCCATCACTTGTGGGTTAGTCCCGACGTCAGGCGCAGGAATATCTTGCTGCGGCCCAATGATACTGCCAATTTCACTGGTATAGCGCCGTGTCAGCCGTTCCAGCTCTTTTTGCGATAATTCACGCGGATCGACGCGAATACCGCCTTTCGCGCCACCAAACGGAAGATTAAGCGCGGCACATTTCACCGTCATCCACGCCGACAGCGCCATCACCTCTTCCAGCGTGACGTCCGGATGGTAGCGCACGCCGCCTTTGCCCGGTCCGCGTGAGAGGTTGTGCTGTACGCGATAACCTTCGAAATGACGCACGCTGCCGTCATCCATCTCCAGCGGAATATCCACAATTAGTGCGCGTTTGGGATGGCGCAAGGTGTCTGCCCAACGCGAGAGATCGCCGAGATGCGGTAACACACGCTCAACCTGCGCCAGATAAGTCGCCCACGGGGAGTTTTTATCTGCTGAAACATACGAAAGTACACTCATCATTTCACCTTTTGCCGGATGCGGGGCGCAGGAAGGCCTCACAATGTTTTGTGATTGTTAGATGTTGCAGAGAAATGGCCGCCCGAGGCGGCCTGTGTTATTTCGTGCGGCTGGCTTCGACGGTGAATTCGTTCGCGGTAGCGAAACCGCGCAAACCGCCAACCAGAACGGACATCAGCTGCGTGCCGACCTGTTTCTCCGTCAGTCCTACCGTGTCGAGCAAATCAAAAATTTCACGCGGATCGAAGAGGATATTCCACAGAAACACCGCCTTATCGCCAATATCCGGCAGTTCCATCTCCTCCATCGCTTCGCGTAAAGCCGGACGAAGTGCATCAGCCTGCACTAACAGGTATTCGGCACCTTCCCATAAACGTTCCAGATAGCCGCGGCGGTTACGCATCGGCACCATCGCCGCGCCACGCTCGCGCACCAGCTTGATCCAATAACGGCTCACTTTTTCCAGCTTCAGCAAGCCGCTGCAGGACTGCTCCACACTGTAATCCAACAGTAATTGCCCCACGTCCTGACGATAAGCATTCAGCACCTCTTCTACCGACGTAAACTGACGATAGGCGGTGGCAACGGAGACGCCAGCTTCCGCCGCAATTTCCGTCATGCTTATCGGGGTTTCGGAGCGCTCGAACAAGCGGGCGGCAGCCTGAATCAGGTTCTTGCGGTTTCTTTCGGTATCACTGCGCATCGGTTTTCCCGTCATTGTGGGTATGCTTCCTTAAACAGGCTGATGTTACTTTAAACTGGCCAGGCCGCGTTTCAAACGGCGCACACCTTCAGTGATGGCTTCACTGCTGGCAGCGTAAGAGAGGCGTAAATGCCCTTCGCCAGCCGCGCCAAATTCACTGCCGGGCCGCACCGCGATGCCTTGTTCACGCAGCAGAGACACCATATCAATCGCCGGAATCGGCAACGAATAGGCTGGGAAGCAGTAAAACGCGCCTTCGGGTTCATTCAGTTTCAGCTCTGGAATAGCGGATAATCCTTCCATCATCAGCACGCGACGCTGGCGGTAGACATCATACATACGTTTGACGTCATCTTTGCACTGTGTGAGCGCGACCAGCGCCGCACGCTGCACCGCACTGTTCACCGAACCGTTCAGCGTATTGTGCACGCGTGCCGCTGCGGCGATCATCTCCGCCGGTCCAGCCAGATAACCTACGCGCCAGCCGGTCATGGCGTAACTTTTAGAGAAAGTCTGACAGAATAGCGTGCGTCCAGCAAAAGCGGGAATGTGCAGCACCGAGGTAAAAGGACGATCGGTAAAGACCAGATCGCTATAGGCTTCATCGGCAATCACTCGCGTATTGTGCTTGTTCACCATTTGGCCGAGTGCTTCAATTTCTGCGCGGCTGTGCACAATGCCAGTCGGATTGCCGGGATTACAGAATACGAAGAGTTTGGCGCCCTCAAGCGCATTATCCAGACGCGCCAGATCCCAGTGCAAATCTGCCCGGCACGGCATCGGTACGCAGATGCCGCCGGCCATATTGACTAAATCTGCATACAGCGAATAAGTCGGATCGGGGATCACTACGCGATCGCCTGGATTCACGATGGAGAGAATCGCCGCCGCGAGACCGGCGGTGCCGCCGTGCGTGACCAGGATTTCACCGGCCTTCACCGCTTTGCCGCTCTGCGCTGACACATCGTCCGCCAGCGCACTGCACAAGGCTTTGTCACCAAGTAGCGGCGCGTAATGGGTGTAACCCGCTTGCAGCGCGTCCACGGCCGCCTGCACGATGCGCGGCGGGGTGTCGAAATCCGGTTCGCCCATCGCTAAAGAAACCATATCGCCGCTCGATGCGGGTTGCTGCACACGCAGCGAGGTGCGCTCTACACGTAATACCGCCTCGGCGGCTTTAAAAAGTTGGCTCGACATAAGGTGTCCTATGAGAGGTTTTCACGTTCGGCCTGGCACGCTGCCGGGGCATTTTTCCAGCGACTGATCTCCAGATCGCCGGAGAGATCGCGCAGAAATGTCGGCGCAACAATCAGTTCTTCCACCACCGTGCGCGCCGGTAAGCTGGCGCACAGCAGAATGGCTTCGGCCACATCTTCCGGTTGCACCATGCCATCACGAATCGCCTGATCCGGCGGACTGGCGCGGTTATCCATGATCGGCGTGTTCACTTCACCCGGTAAAATGCAGGTAGAGCGGATGCCGTCATTGCGAAAGGTGTTGTGCAGATAGGTCATAAAGTTGCGCACCGCCGCTTTCGCTGCGCCGTAGGCCGCGCCGCCCAGCAGGTTTGGTCGCAGCGCCGCCAATGAGGAGACGGTGATGATGGTGCCATTTTTACGTGCCAGCATGTCCGGCAACAGCGCCTGCGTTAGCAGAAACACCGCTTTCATGTTGACATCCTGCACCTGATCCCATTCCTCTTCGGCAATCCAGCGCGCATTGAGCGTCTTGCTGGCGCTGCCGGCGTTGTTGACCAAAATATCGACGTGCCCCCGCTCGGCAATCGCCCACGCCACCAGCGCCTCAACCTCGGTTTTTTGCGCGATATCCGCCGCATAAGCCGAGACCTTGCCGCCCTGCGCGATCAAGTTAGCCGCCACTTCCTCCAGCACCGCCTGACGACGTCCCACCAGAACAACATGCGCACCGCGTGCGGCGAAACCGGCCGCAGCCGCTTTACCAATCCCGCTGCCCGCACCGGTGATTAGCACCACTTTTCCCGTCAATCTATCCATGTTTTAGCCCCTTTTAACGTCGTGCAGGTTCACGCCATAATCACGTAACGCACCCGCTTCAGTGATGTAACCTTCCTGCACATCCCACAGGACGGCCTTGAGATCGCGCTCGGCCACCGGCATCTTGCCGCCGCCACCCGGCATTTGAATGGTGACTTCGTCGCCGGGCAACACATCATGGCGTCCAACCGGTTTCGCCAGTGATTCGCCGTTAATCGCCACAAAGTTCGGCGCCCCCGCCGCCGCACCCAATACGCCTTCTGCCGCATGTTTTTGCCGCGAATAAAACATGCTGTGCGAGAGCGGATATTTGCTGGTGTTGCGAATCACCATGCGCTGCGCCACGCCGCCACGGTAGCGCCCGGCACCGCCCGAATCGGGCACAATTGATTTCTGCAGAAAGAGCAGCGGCGTGGCGGATTCAATCAGCTCAACCGGCGTGGAGGACATATTGCCAGGGAAACCGGTAACAATGCCGTCTGCAGCGGGACGCGCGCCGGTGCCGCCGTTAACGCACAGGCTTTCGACAAAGCGGCGTCCGTCATCAAACTGGCCGGCGAATACGTCGCAAGTGACCGGTGCGCTGCCCGAGTGGCCCATCACGCGGTCCGGCATGATGCCGGCCAGCGCGGTGAAAATAGCGGCGTGAGCCATGTGACCGACGCGGTTTCGCATCTCTACCGCACAAGGCGGACGCGCATTGGCAATTGAGCCTTCCGGCGCGGTGACAGTGATAGATTTGAAGCAACCTTCGTTATTTGGCAGATGCGGCTCAAGCAGACATTTCAGTGGATAGACGCTGTAGGCATAGGTGAATGACATTGGGCAGTTGCTGCCAAACAGCGATTCCGCCGAGGAACCGGCATAGTCAATGGTGATGTTGCTGCCATCAACAATCACCGCTACGTTGAGATGGATATCTCCTTCGTAGTCGCCAATATCAACCGCCGCTTCATAGCGACCATCCGGCACCGCCTCAATCGCTTTGCGCATGGCGATTTCAGTCAGCGAATGAATTTTCTCTGCCAGCGGGGTGACGGATTCCAGTTGCAAATCATCCATTAGGCCAAGTAGCCCGTTGGCGCCAATCTGGTTTGCTGCCAGCATGGCGTGCAGATCACCTTCCACCTGATCCGGTGAACGCACGTTGGCCAGGAATAGATCCAGCAGTTGCTGATTCACCTCGCCCGCAATCATTAATTTACTTGGCGGGATAAGGAATCCCTCTTCGAACATGTCGCGCGATGAGCCCATATTCAACGAACCACCGATATCGGACATGTGTGCCGCCGCGCCGGTAAACGCCACCAGCTTGCCCGCGCGGAACACCGGCGTCACCACCGTCACGTCATTGAGGTGGCCGGTGCCGAGCCAGGGATCGTTGGTGATCAACGCATCGCCGGGTTTCAGCGTGTCCGCTGGGAATTTAGCCAGCAGATGCCGCACCGTGGCGGGCAACGTGCCGATAAACACCGGAACGCTGGTCTTAGGTTGTGCCAGCGAGCTACCGCTGGCATCCATCAGCAGGCATGAGTAATCACCGACTTCGCGGATAATGCTGGAGAACGCCATGTTAACCAGTGTGGCCGCTGCTTCTTCCGAAATGCTCACCAGGCGATCCCAGGTAATGCGCAGGCTGATCGGATCGTCGAGAAAACGCAGATGATCGGGGGTTGTCGCACTCATCAGTTCAGCTCCATCAAAATATTGCCTTGCGGGTCCAGCTGCGCGGATGCGCCGGGACCGACATAAATCGCGCACTCTTTTTCTTGCAGCAGTGCGGGACCGTGAATGGCTTCGCCAGTGATCAGCAAGCTGCGGGGGATGACGCGGCAAACGCTGAAGCCCTGTTCACGGCCCAGATATACCTGCAAACGCTTCTCGCGCGCGTCGGGTTCAGGATGGCTGATCTGATCGCTGGTATTCAGCGTAGGCGGCGTGGTCTGCACGCGACCGCGCCAGTTAACCACTTCCACGCCCTGTCCCGACAAGGTGCGACCAAAGCGCGCCAGGTGAGCGGCTTCAAAGGTATCGATCAGGGCCTGAATATCGCCTTGCGCAAGGAAGGCTTCCGGCAGCGTGACGGTGAGCTCCGAGCCCTGCCCGACATAGCGCACGCCCGCGAGTTTCTGCTGGATGGCGCTGTTGGGATCGGCATTGGCCGCCGCCAATGTGGTGATCGCTTCGTCAAAGCCTTCGGCAAATAACGCCGCGATGCGTTTGACATCGATGCCCTTCTGCAAGCGGCAACGATCGCTGCGTACGAAATCAGCGCTCGGTGGCGCGGTCAGCAAGCCGAAGGCGGAGTAAACGCCCGCCCCATTCGGGAAGTAGACGCGCTTTACACTCAACTGCTTCGCCAGCGACCACGCATGGCTCGGGCCCGCGCCACCAAACGCCAGCATGGTCATTTGCGATGGGCTGACGTTTTTCTCCACTGAATGGGTGCGCAGCGCCTCGGACATTTTGCTGTTGGCAACTTCGTGAATGCCCCATGCGGCATCTTCGATGCTCAGCCCCAACGGCTCGGCGATACGGCGAATGGCCTGACGCGCGGCTTCCACGTCGAGCGGCATGCGCCCACCGAGGAAGGCGTCGGGATCGAGCAAACCCAGCACCAGGTTGGCATCGGTGACGGTGGGCTGCTCGCCGCCGCGCGCATAACAGGCCGGACCTGGCCAGGCGCTGGCACTTTCCGGGCCGATTTCCAGCAGACCCAGTGAATCAACGCGCGCGATACTACCGCCGCCTGCACCAATCTCTATCATGTCCACTACCGGCAACTTAACCGGCAAACCGCTGCCCTTAAGCAGGCGGTCGGCGCGGCCCACTTCGTAATCAATGGTGATTGAGGGTTCACCATCGCGCACTACGCACGCCTTAGCGGTGGTACCGCCCATATCAAATGCCAGCACCTGACGCTCGGCGTTTTTACGCGCAAAAGCAGCGGTGGCGACGATGCCGCCTGCCGGGCCGGATTCAATGATGCGCGTAGGATAATCAGCCGCCACCTGCGGTGCCATCAGGCCACCGTTCGATCCCATCACCAACCAGTCGCAGGTGAAGCCGCCTTCGCGCAATTTGCTTTCCAGCCGCGCCACGTAACGGCGCGCTTTGGGTTGAACGAAAGCATTCATGGCGGTTAACACGCCGCGATCGTATTCGCGGATTTCGCGCGACACTTTGTGCGAAACCGAGATCGACACGCCGGGCAGCTCGCGGCTGAAAATCGCTTCGATCTTATTTTCATGTTCTGGCCAGGCATAGGCATGCATGCACAACACGGCAACAGCTTCATAGCCTTTATCACGCAGTTCAGCCGCCAGCCGAACCACTTCGGCTTCGTCGAGTGGCGTAATTACCTCGCCGCGCGCCGTCACGCGTTCGCCGATCTCATATGACTGCGAACGCGGCAGTAGCGGCTGGGCCGGTGCGCCATTCAGATCGTAGATGTCATAACGGTATTCGCGGCCCAGCACCAGCACGTCACGGAAGCCGCGCGTCACCACGAACGCGGTTTTCGCGCCCCGACGCTCCAGCAGCGCGTTAATCGCCAGCGTGGTGCCATGCGTAATGGTGTGAATGTCGCTGGCCTTGAGATCGGCCATCTCCACCAATTGAGTTAACCCGGTATACGCACCTTCCGAAGGATCCTCCGGCGTGGTCAGTGTTTTGTGCCGAATCGCCTCGCCAGAAATGTCATTCAGCAACACCAGATCGGTAAAGGTGCCACCAATATCAAACCCTATCCGCCAGGGTGACGCGTTTTTCATAATGACCTCGAAATCCAGAATGTGGGCTGATTGCAACGGCGGTCACTCGTCAGCGAGCGGCTTACCGGCGGTTTCTTTCAGATACAGCGTGCTGATGAGCGTCAGCGCGGCGGTGAAAATCACCATATAACTGGGAATACTGGCGATGCCGGTCAGGCCGATCAGCCACGTCATTAATAACGGTGCCGACCCGCCAAAGATCACCGTTGAGAGGTTGAACCCGATGCTGTAGGCGCTGTAACGCACGTTGGTGGGGAACATTTCGGCCAGCGTCGCCTGAATCACACCTGCATGTCCTGCAAAGGCAAAGGCCAGCAAAATTGCCGCCATACAGGCCAGTGGGAACATGCCGAGCGTCAGCAGCCAGAAACAAGGCCACGCCAGCACCGCCATGGCGATAGCAGAGGTGACCAGCAGCGGCTTGCGTCCTAAACGATCTGACAGCCACGCCATCATCGGAATCGCGCCGATAATGGTGACCAATCCACACGCGGTAACCATCAAGCTTTGGATCTGCTGAAAGTGCATCACTTTATTCAGGTAAGTTGGCATGTAGACAAACAGGATGTAATAACCCGGGCCGTTCACCGCCGGCAGCGTGATCGCCAGCCCAATCGCTTTCAGATGGCGCTTAGAGGAAAGCACTTCACGTAGTGGATTGCGCACCACGCGCTTATTGGCTTTTACCATCTGAAAATGAGGCGTGTCCTCGATGCGGGTACGAATGTAGACGCCAATCATGGCCATCGGAATAGCTAGCAGGAACGGCACGCGCCACACCCAGGCGGTCATCGCCTCGCTGCCGAACACGTTAATCAATCCACTGATCAGCAAGCTACCGAACAGCAAAGCGATAAATGAACCCATCACCAACGGCGACATCACGACCGCGCGGCGATGATCTTCTGCATATTCTGCTACAAACGACCCAGCGCCCGAGACTTCACCACCGGCTGAGAATCCCTGCACGATGCGCAGTAAAATCAGTAGCGCCGGTGCCGCCCAGCCGATGCTGGCGTAGCTGGGTAGCAAGCCAATTGCTGCTGTTGCCAGCGAGATCATCAGCAGTAAAATCGCCAGCAGCTTCTGGCGACCCATTTTGTCGCCGAGATAGCCGCAGATCACCCCGCCAAACGGTCGTACGAAGAAGCTCACCGTGAAGCCGAGGTAAGTCAGCATCAGGCCTGAGTCGGTAGTGCTCATGTCACTGGCGGAAAAAACGATGACCAGCGAACTGACTAACAGGCCGTAGATGCCGTAGTCGTACCACTCAACAAATGAACCGACGCCCCCCGCGAGAGAAGCGCGGCGCACGACGTTATTTTTGGTTGTTCCATCCTTCGGCAAAGCGTAATCCATTGTTACTGCATGTGATTTCGTCATTGGTTTGCCCTGAAAGTGTGTTTAAAACATCCCCGGAATTCGCTAAGCAAGCGGCTTATTGGTAATGACGCGTCACCTCTGCCGTCATTTCTGCTTCACGACGCGCCACTTCCTGCACCGCGGCTAGCACTGATTCGGCACGCCAGAATGGAATAATGATGATGCCGTCTTCATCGCCGACCACAATGTCACCGGCGCAGCACACCACGCCGCCAATCGCCACCGGTTCACCGATTACGCCAGGACCGTTTTTGAACGGGCCTGCAGGCGTGATACCGCGGCTGAACGTGGGTAAACCGGTAGACTCGATCACGCTGCGATCGCGTATTGCGCCGTCGATAACCTGCGCCACTGCGCCGGCATGCTGAAAACGCTGCGTCAGTTGCTCACCGACCAGCGCACGATCAATATGGCCCTGGCCGTTAATCATCATTACATCGCCAGGCTGGATATAATCCAGGGCGCGAATGACCGCAGCGTTATCACCAGCCGTGACCTGAACCGGAAAGGCAAAGCCAACAAACGCCGTGTTCGAGGAGACCGGAACAAGGCCGCCATCGCACATATTTAGCCTTTCCATTGCATCACCAATGTTGGCGACAGGAAATTCGGCAAAAGCCGCCAGCCATTTATTTTCCGGACGTTGCCATGATGTCGTAATACGCACTTCAGCCGTTTCAAGAGCCATTGTTGGTCACCTTTTAAAATGAAAAATCATTATCAAGTGAGAAACTTTTATCACTTTAAAAACTGGATGCGCAACGTATTTTTTACACGAATATGACAGATGAGAGGTTTTAAATTAACGAAGGGATGGAGGATTTGCTCGGCGGAATTACAAATAAACGCATGATTAATAACGATAGTTTTAGTAATGCATTGATTACCTGCCGCTGGCACATTTCGACATCAAGCGAATTACCCGCAGATATATTTTTTTCTTATGTCAATTTCATGAAGCGCAGCACAAATTCAGTGCATTATTTATTAATTAGAGAGATGAGCGTCACGTATTAGTGCAGGGATTAATAAATCGTCATAAGCAAATAAATAATTCCTGAAGTTTTCAGCGGTTAATTATCTGCGGGTATTGTTAAATTGCACTGTTGCGGTGCGCTGAGAGAGATAACGGGTCGCCATGAATGGCGACCCTACGAATGACTATGTCGGTTTTGCTGGATTATCTCACCTTCATCACATCAACTTACCCTGAAAAATCGGCACCGATTCGAACAGATAGCCGTCGAAGTCGGGCGCATCGGCATCGGATAACTCCAGCAGCGTGTTCTTGACGTTTTCCAGGTGCTGCCACATCGCCTGCCAGGAACCCATCACATCACGACGTCGCAGCGCCGCCAGAATGGTTTGATGATCGCCCAACCACTTCAGGCGATATGCGCGGGTTTCATATTGCGGTCGTAGTTGCTGCCACAGCGGGCTGGCTTCGTGATGACGCCAGACGCTGGTGACCGTGTCGAGCAGCATCTGATTTTGCGTCGCACCCGCCAGCAGCAAATGAAATAACTTATCGTTGTCCTGACTGCTGTCATTGAGGGCGATGGCGCGCTGCTCCTGCTCCAGCGTACGGCGCAGGTTTTCAATATCGGCTTTGGTGGCCATTTTAGCGGCGAAGGCCGCGATGTTGCTCTCCAGCAACTGACGTGCCTGTAACATCTCAAACGGGCCGACATCGCTGCGGAAAAATGCCTCTTCCGCGTCTTCGCTTGCTGAAGGAATCCGCATCACGTAAACGCCGGAGCTCTGGCGGATATCCACCGTGCCTTCCAGCTCCAGCATCAGCAACGCTTCACGCACGATGGTGCGGCTCACGCCCCAGGTTTCGGCCAACTGGCGCTCTGGCGGCAGTCGTGAGCCTACCGGATAATTGCCATCAAGGATTTGCTGACGCAGATGCTGACCAATTTCCTGATACTGCTTTTTCTCTTGTGGCGCTTCGGCTTTTTCCACGCTCTCACCCTTTTGTATCATGGTGCAACAGGTCCGACCGCGTCCTCTGCGAGCCGGAACCTTACTGCTATCTGGGCGCTAGTGTACCAAAGCCAGCGCCTGATCGAGTACCTTTGCACCATTCAACGTGCCGTAAGCCACGCTATCAATGACCGCAATCGGCAGCTGATAGCTGTCGGTCAGCTTTTTATTCTCCTCCAGCTTAAAGCGTACCTGCGGCCCCAGCAGAACCACCACCACGTCCTGACCGTAATTTTGTAACTCTTCACGTAAGTTTTGTTCGGGGATGGCGTAGATTTGATACTCAAGCCCGCGTGCTACCGCTTCTTTTTCGATGCGGGTCACTAACAGCGACGTCGACATGCCTGCCGCGCAGGCCAGAATAATGCGTTTCATAGGTCGTCCTTATTTGGCTTCATCGT
The DNA here is from genome assembly GCF_059730785.1 of Pantoea sp. X-Soil-ISGK-421. Lineage (NCBI taxonomy): Bacteria > Pseudomonadati > Pseudomonadota > Gammaproteobacteria > Enterobacterales > Erwiniaceae > Pantoea > Pantoea sp. X-Soil-ISGK-421. The sequence goes on from NZ_AP035980.1 coordinate 643,682, forward strand.
CAATGTTGAGGGTCAATTGCTGAGTGTCACGCAACTGACGGAACCAGTGCGCCGATTTTTTCATCCGCCGCTGACGCTGGTTGTCGAGGTCAATCTCGATCAGTCCGTAGCGGTTTTTGAAAGCGTTCATTGGCGATACGTTGTCAGTGAATGCCCACAGCATATAGCCCTGACAGTTACTGCCCGCTTCACGCGCGCGCACAGCCTGGTAAAGATGTTCAGCAATAAAGTTGATGCGGTAGTCGTCCTGAATTTCTCCCTGCGCATCTTTGAATTGCGCTTCGTTCTCGATGCCCATACCGCTCTCTGCCACGAACCACGGTAAATTGCCGTACTCGTCTTTCATGCGCTGCGCCATGTCAAAGACGATGCGCGGCTGAATCTCCCAGCCGCGTGAACTGTTCATGCGGCGGCCCGGCAACTCAAAATGTTCGTAGTAAAAGGCGGGATGAAATGGCGTCTCCGGATGCCAGGCGCGTGACGGCGCTTTTACGCGATGCGGATAGTAAAGATTTAGCCCCACTTCATCGACGGTATTCGCCGCAATGATTGCCAGCTCATCCTCAGTGACGTCCCACTGCACGTCATGTTTAGCCAGCAGCTGCAGTAATTCAGCCGGATAGACACCTTTGATCGCCGGATCGAGAAATACCCGGTTGTAGAACAGATCGTAGCGTTGCGCGGCTTTAACATCGTGCGCGGCCGACGAGCGCGGATAAGTCACTTCCGGATTAAGAATGGTGCCAATCGTGCCGGCGTAACCTTGCTGGCGGAACAGTTTGACCACCTTCGCCGTGGCGAGATTTTTATGGTGATTCCACTGCATCCATTTATGGGTGTCCTGCTCATACGGCCAGCGTAGCGCATCAAGATAGACGCGCGTCTGCACCACAATCGGCTCGTTGAAGACAAACCAGCGCGTCACTTTTCCGGCGTAGCGGGCAAACACCTTTTCGACATAGCGGATAAACAATTCCACCACATGCTTTGACTGCCAGCCGCCATACTCCTCCAGCAGCTGCAATGGCAGTTCGTAATGTTCGAGGCACAACATCAGTTCAATGCCTTGCCGCTGCATCTCATCAATCAACTGGTCGTAATAGGCCGCGTACTCTTCATCAACCACCGCATTCTCATAATCGGTGAGAAAACGTGACCAGTTGATAGAGGTGCGATAATGCGTTAGCCCTGCTGCTTTCATTAATGCCACGTCTTCGTGGAAACGGTTGATAAAATCCGTCGCCACTGCGGGTCCGTAACCGTTATGCCAGACATGACGATCCTGCTGATACCAGGCATCCAGATAAGAATCCTGCCCGACTTTTTTGCCACTCCAGCCTTCGGTTTGCCAGGCCGACGCCGCCGCACCGAGAATGAAGCCCTCCGGTAAGGTAATGGTGTGCTTACTCATCTCTCCTCCTTATTGTTGTGCCAGTTCGGCCTGCAGATTTTTCGCTTCCGCCGCTTCGGCGCGACGCGCAGCCACTTTGACAAAAGGCAGATAAATCAATACAGAAACCACGATGCAGATAATTTGTGTCACCACCGCGCCCATCGAGCCCGCGGTTGACAGCCACGCATTAATGATCGGCGGCGTGGTCCAGGGAACCATCACGACCGCTTTACCGGCAAAACCCATCACCGTGGCGAAATAGCCAATCGAACCGGTTACCAGCGGCGTGATGATGAAAGGAATGGCGAGAATGGGGTTGAGCATGATCGGCATACCAAAAATCACCGGCTCATTAATGTTGAATATTCCGGGTCCGAACGACAGTTTGGCGATTTCCCGCATCTCTTTACGTTTGGTGGCAATCATCACCGCCGTTAACAAACCAATCGTCAGGCCGGAACCGCCAATGCTCATGTACACATCCCAGAACGGCATGGTGATGATGTTTGGTGCTTCCTTGCCCTGCTCGAAGGCGTTCATGTTAACCAGAATCGCCCCCAACAGCAGCGGCTCGCGAATCGGTTTCACCATCTGGTTGCCGTGAATACCAATCACCCAAAACAGTTGGGCAACAAACATCAGCAGCAGAATGCCCCACAGGCTTTGCACCACCGATTCCAGCGGTTGCTGCACCACTTTGTACACCGCGTCGTACAGGTACATGCCGGTAATTTGATGGAAGATAAAGCCAAAAGTGGCGACCAGCGTGACGGTGATGATTGAGGGAATCAGCGCCGAAAATGATGCGGCAACGTTTGGCGGCACGGTATCCGGCATTTTGATTTTCAGCCGTTCAACCTGCTCCAGTCGGCAGTAAATCTCCACCGACAGAATGGCGATAAACATGCCGAGAAAGAGACTTTTGGTATCCGAAAACTGTTTTGCCAAAACATCGGTGACCACATGCATCTGCCCGTCCACCAGCATTTGCAGCGTGGTGGGCGTCACAGAGATAAAACAGATGATCGCCAGTAGACCGGGGAACAGGGTTTTTATGCCATTGATGCGCCCGAGTTCGATACCAATCAGGAACACTGCGCCAATATTCAGAAAGCTCAGCGTGGCGTAGTTAATGCTACTGGTAATCGGTTTTAAATCGGCGAGAAACGACAGTGACGCGAAACTGGCGAGGCCATTTTTCGGATCCAGCACCATGTTAGAAATCAGCACCGAAAACGCGCCAACAATGATTACCGGCATCAAGGTAATAAATGAGGCTTTGATCGCCATGATATAGCGGTAGCTGTTGAATCGCGTGGCAAAGCTACCCAGTGAATCGATAAGACGTTCCTGTAGAGACATTGGTCAACCCTCAGCGGTTTTAGGTGTTATGCATCTGCTTGATGGTTCGTGGCATACCAAAATGACGATTATCGCCATTAATTTCTGTGATCATGCTCGCGGAACTCCCTTTTGGTATTCCGGTAGCATCGATAACGTCAATTTGGCATACCAATAAGTGAGGCGGATATGGATTTTGAACAAACGATGATGGAGTTGCTGATCAATGCCGGTGAGGCACGATCGCAAGCAATGATGGCGATCCAGCAAGCCCGCAAAGGTGACTGGCAAGGGGCGGATGACGCGTTAGGGGCGTCAGATGAGGCTGCAAAAGCGGCACATAAAATCCAGACCGCGTTGATTGGCGAAGATGAAGGCAGCGGCAAAGTGCCGGTTACGCTGATTTTGGTGCATGCGCAGGATCATTTGATGACCGCGATGCTGTGCCGCGATCTGGCTGGCGAGTTGGTGCTGTTACGCAAGGCGTTGCACGCTAAATGATGGCTTAGAAAATGGGATGCGCTGCTGACATGCTGCTTCGCTAACATGCGCTTGAAATGGAGGTTAAGCCGGAGTTGAAGCTGGAAGGTCGCCTTTTTATGGCGTAATGCCGATCAGTTAAGCGCCGTACTCATCACCGCACATTTCGTAGCGGCGCGATTTATCGCGCAATGCATTGCGCCGCTACACTGTGTGCACTCGGTAATGAGGGGGGTTTCATCTCATAAATGACGAGCATTACGCCATTTATGGCGACCGTATTAAACCCAATGCCGCATTCGCGCCCCAACTAAAATCAGGAATTGTTCGGTGGCGTGGCGTCGGTTTCGCTAAACGCTGGCTTCTGGCGTGTCACAGAGTAAACCACGTTTTTCGGGCTGTTCGGATCGGTGGTGACATCCACAGCTGCGATAGTCACTTTGCCAAAACCAAATAGCGTCTGTACATAACCACCAATCTGGTGTTTACCTGGCGCGACACGAATTTCTCGTTTCTCACCCTTCTTCAGCAGGCCCGCATCCTGACCATCCACCGTCACGTAGACGGAAGAACCGTCATCGGTACGCGTGACCAGATGTGAAACGTTGATCACCGTTGGGCCCGTCTCAAACGGAGAAGGTGAATCGTTGTTATCGATAGGCGCGCCAGTGGCAGGCTGAGCGGCTGAAGAATCTGCAGTTGCAGTGCTGTCAGGAGAGGTACCCGTAACGGCGGCAAGGCGTGCGCAGCCAGTAAGCATAATTGTTGCCATCAAAGTGGCCAAAGTAAAACGCGATAACATCGTGACGAAAACCCCTGCTAAATGAGAAGCGTTCATTTTAACGCGCCTTGCAGAGTGATGACAGTCACACAAATACAGTATTTTCCGAAAACCGGCGAAGATTTGTCTGGGTGCTAAGCGTGTCGCACGGAATGCGAATTGAAACGGCGGCCATAAAGGCCGCCGAGGGAGATTACCAACTGTAATTCACTGACGCGACGATGGTACGACCGCTGCCGTAGAAACAGGCGCTCTCGTTACTGCACGAAGCCACGTAGTGCTTATCCGCGATATTGTTGACGTTAAATTGCAGCGTGGTGCCGCGCAGTGAACTCACCGCGTTGCCCAGTTCATATTTCGCCATCGCGTCATACAGCGTGTAATGCGGCACTTTGTCGGTGCCGGTTTCGTCCGCCGGTGTGGTGCCGGTGTAACGCACGCCGCTGCCCAGCGTAAAGCCGCTCAGCATGCCATCGAGGAAGGTATAACTGCCCCACGCTGACGCCGCATGACGCGGAATGCTGGACGGTGAATGGCCGATGCGATCGGTGATGCTGCTCTCTTTGGTTACGGCATCCGTGTAGGTATACGCAGCCAACAGTTTGATTTCTGGGGTAATCTGCGCATGCGCTTCGGTTTCAATCCCTTTCGAACGCACTTTACCGATCTGCTCGTTGTAACCGGTTTGACTGTTGTAGGCGGTAATGTTTTTCTGCGTTATATCAAACGCCGATACGGTGAATACCGCATCCCAACCCAGCGGCTGATACTTAACACCCACTTCGGTCTGTTCACCGGTGGTCGGTTTGAACGGATCGGTGCCCGGCGCGCCGCTGCTCAGGTTAGGTTCAAAGGAGGTGCTGTAACTGACGTACGGCGAAATGCCGTTATCGAACGCATACAGCAGACCGGCGCGGCCGGTGAATTTATTGTCATTCTGCTGGGTTTCGCTGTCGTCGGTGCGATCCTGGGTGCGAATTTCGCTCCAGTCCTGACGACCCGACAGCAGCAGGTTCCATTGATTCCACTCCAGCTGATCCTGCAGATAAACGCCCACCTGATCGAGCTTTTTACGCGTGCTGGTGGTCAACGTCAGATCGCTCTCGTTGATGCTGATACGCGTCGGATTGGCCCAGTCGAGGATGTATTGATCGCCGCTGTCGCGCCACAGCTGGTTATCCACGTCGCTCCACTTGTAATCCAGGCCGCCGAGCACGGTATGCGCGATGTTGCCGGTGTCAAACGTGGCTTTTAGCTGGTTATCGAGGCCCAACTCTTTCGACTTGATTTTGTCGTGTTGCGGACGGCGGTTGATCGAGTGATCGTTATCCGCATCAAAGGTATACACCAGATATTTGTACGATTCGTCCATATTGCTGTAGCGCAGATTCTGCGTAAAGCTGACGTTGTCGCTTAAATTGTGCTCGAAGATATAGCCAATCGACGTCTGTTCGCGCTTGGCTTGGTTAAAGCTCGGATCGCTGACGTTGAAATCGTAAGGAATGAAGCCTTGGCTGCTCTCTTTCAGCGTACCGCTGGCCGGCAGGAAGTTACGGTATCCCGCTTTCGGCTCGTTTTGGTACAGGGTCAGCAGCGTAAAGCTGGTGTCGGCGTTCGGCAGCCAGGTAATCGCTGGCGCAATCGCCATGCGCTGCTGTTTGTTGTCCTTAACGAACTCATGTTTGGTGCTGGCAATCCCATTCAGACGGTAAAACAGCGTGTTGTCATCGTTCAGCTTGCCGCCGAAATCAAACGCCGCTTCACCCAAATGCTGGTTGCCCGTGCTGAGCTGCACTTTGTGAATGCTCTGCGCGGTAGGACGCTTACTGGTCATGGCAACAATGCCACCCGGATTGACCTGCCCGTACAGCACTGAAGCTGGGCCGTGGATCATCTCTACGCGTTCCAGCAACCAGGGATCGATCTGCCCCGCCGCACCCGCCTGACCAGATAAGCCATAGCTCAAACCATCCAGGAATTTCGGCGCATAGCGGAAACCGCGCGCAATGATTTCATCGTTACGATTGGAGTTACCGCGATAGTTGGTGAGCACGCCGCTGGTGTAGCTCAATGCATCCGCCACCGATGCCGCAGCTTGATCGTCCATCTGTTCGCGCGTAATCACCGAAATGGATTGCGGGGTTTTGCGCAGCGGCGTAGCGATTTTGGTGCCGGCCGCGCTCTCTTTCGCCACATAACCCTGCAGCGGCGAGGTCACGCTTTCACGCGTGTCGGCGTTGACGGTAAGGGTCTCTTCAGCGGCCACGCTGAAAGCGGCCGGCGCCATCAGCAATGTTGAGGCCAGAGAAAGAGTCAGAGGATTGAATCTGAAGTGACGTGCCACAGCAGGTATTGCTGAATTTCTTGCTTTAACGGACATAGTTGCCATCTCTATTTCAAACTGCCTTGTCGATGAAATAATCCGTGCATTCGCCCTTGCCAAACGTCAATGGCTGTAACGGATTGAAATATTACTTTCTTGCGTTATTAACGGTCCTAATCTCCCTGCGTGACATCCTTCACAAAATAATCCACTGAAAATCCGAAGGTTTATTAGGTGCGAAAAATCATATTGCAAATGTAAATCGTTATCAATAGCATTTGCATTAGCTTTGATTAAGTAAAGACAGTGAACAAAATGTGGAGATGGGTTGCAGAATGTTTCTAACAAGCGCAGACAAAACGACACAAACGTGGATGCCTGCTGGCACTGTGGCGCAGTGGTTGCAACAGGACGATGTGGGTAGCGAAGGCTGGTGGCAGCGGCTGTTTGCGGTCGGTACGCCGCTGATTGAGCGTGATGAAGCCGGTCAAACACGCATGCACTTCTTCTGGCGCGATCCCGAAGGGCATTCCGCACTTTCTTCCACCCAACGGGTTTATGTCGATATTAACGGCGTCACCGATCACCACAGCCAAGCGCCAGAAAGTCTGGTGCGCGTGGGCGACAGTAATGTCTGGCATTGGTCAACCGCCATTGAGTCTGACTGGCGCGGCAGTTACAGCCTAATCCCCGCCACCGCGCAGCAGTTACCGCCGCTCTTTTGTGGCGATGATGTCGCCTGTCGCGCCCTGCAGCGCAAGTGGTGGATCTCGCTGATGCCGCTGGCAATTCCCGACAAATTCAATCCCACGCCGCCGTTTCTCAGCAGCCGCCGTTTTGCCCTGAGCAACGCGCACATGCCGGATGCGCCGGATCAATCTGCCTGGCGCGCCCTGGATGCTGGCATGGCGGAAACCTGGCCGGATACGCTGCAAACCCTGCAATGGCACAGCGCGTTGCTCAACGTGACGCGCAACGTCTGGCTTTACAGCACCGGCAACACGGCTCGGCCTGAACAGCGTCCGCTGGCAATTCTGCTCGACGGGCAAAACTGGGTGTACGGCCAACCGATTTTCAGCGCGCTGGATCAGGTCACCGCCGATGGCGAATTGCCGCCCGCCTGTTGGCTGTTTATCGATGTTATCGACAGCCAGCATCGCGAAGCTGAATTGCCGTGCAATGAAACCTTCTGGCAAGCGGTGCAGCAGGAACTGTTACCGCTGGCACGTCAACACGCGGCATTCAGCAGCGATGCCGACCGCACGCTGGTAGCCGGGCAAAGCTACGGCGGGCTCGCCGCGCTTTATGCCGGTTTGCACTGGCCGCAGCGTTTTGGCCGCATCCTCACGCAATCGGGCTCCTTCTGGTGGCCCAATCTGCAATACATCCGCGACTACGCCAATCGTCAGCAGCACGCGCCCGGTTTGCTACTGGAGCGGCTGCAACAGGGCGACTTACCGCCGGGCAAGCTGAAGATTTTCCAGGAAGTGGGCAATCGCGAGGCGGACATGGTGTACGTCAACCAGCAGATCGTCCCGGCGCTGCAGGCCGCAGGCCATGAAGTCCATTTTCGCCGCTACGCCGGAGGGCACGATGCGTTGTGCTGGCGCGGCGGTCTGATCGACGGTTGCCGCTGGCTACTGGCCGATTTTCTCTCCCCTACATCAACCTCTGAAGGTAAACACCATGTCTGAACAACAAAATCCGTTTGATAACGACGATCTCGATTTTCTGGTGCTGCTTAATGCGCGTCAGCAGTACAGCTTGTGGCCCGCTTTTGCCCCGGTTCCGGCTGGTTGGCACAACGTGGCGGGACCGCTGACGCGTAGCGCCGCCATTACGTTTATCGAAGCAAACTGGCACGACATGCGGCCAGCGACGCAACAGACGTCGTCTACCGCAGCTTAATTTTCTTTTTCGTTTTCTTTCAATAATTTATTCCCAAAATCATTCACGCTGCAGCCAACGCGGCTGCAGCGTGCAGGATGACGGGAATTAGACAGGAATGGTCCTTTGGCATCGTCAAACAATCACTCTCCAGCCTATCCTTTAGTCGCGGCACAGCCCGGCATCTGGATCGCTGACAGCATTGCGCAGCAGCGCAATCAATTTACTGTGGCGCACTACAGCGTGCTGCACGGCAGCATCAATCGCGCGGCACTCGATAGCGCCATTCAACAGGCCATGGCTGAAGCCGATACCGTGCAGGCGCGCTTTGGCCTCGACGATCACGGCAATCCGGCGCAGTGGTTCGGTGCGCAAGCGCCGGTCGCGCCGGAATGGCACGATTTCAGCCAGCGCGCCGATGCCAGCAGCCAGGCACACAAACTGATGCAGGCGGATCTCATCGCAGAACTGCCTGCCGACGGCGACAAACCGCTCTATCGCCATGCGCTTATGCGTATCGGCGACGGCAGCTGGTTGTGGTATCAGCGCTATCACCATTTGCTGGTGGATGGCTTCAGTTTTGAAGCGCTTACACAACGCGTCGCGACGATTTACGCCGCCCTTTGCGCCGGTAAACCCCCAGCGCCCTCGCCGTTTACGCCTTTCACCACGGTCATTGAAGAGATTCAGCAGTGGCAGGATTCGCCTGCCTATACGCGCTCCGCCCGTCACTGGCAACGCTACGCGGCTACGCTGCCGGAAGCCGTGACGCTCGGCAGCGAAAACATAAGTCATCCCGGCGAGCGCCCGATCAGTTGTCAGGTGACGCTGCCGCAACTGGCTTCGCTGCGTCAGCAGCAACAGCTCGCCGACAGCAGCGAAGGCGACATCGTCAGCGCGCTGTTAGTGGCCTATCTTGCCCGCTTCAGTAACAGCCAACGATTGTCGATCGGCTTCCCATTTATGCGCCGCATGGGTTCAGCCGCGATTTCCACCCTCGGTCCGGTGGTCAACGTGTTACCGCTGATCTTCAGCGTCAGCGATGAGATGACGTTGCCTGCGCTGGTGCAGCAGGTGCAGAACGAAATTCGCCAGGCGCGTCGTCATCAGCGTTATGAAGCGGAACAGCTGCGCCGCGACCTCGGTCTGGTCGGTAGCAGCCAGTCGCTGTATGGTCCGGTAATTAACGTCAAGGTTTACCACGACGATTTGCAATTCGACGGCCATCCTGCGCCTACCCACACGCTGGCGATGGGCCCGGTGGACGATCTGGAGTTTGAAGTCGGCTTCCGCGATGGCGCATTGCAGCTAACGCTGGTGGCTAACCCGCGCCGCTACGATGCGCAAACGCTACAACGTCACGCTGAGCGTATCAGCCATCTGCTTAGCCAGTTCGCGACGGATGCGACTATCACAATGGGTGCGCTGTCGTTGCTGGCACCACAGGAACAGATTGACCTGCAACGCTGGTCAACCGGACCGACCCTCGTGCCGCCCGCCGAAACCCACACCATCGTCGATATTCTGCTGCAAGCCGCTGAGCAATACGGCGAGCAAACGGCGGTGGTGTGCGGCGATCGCAGCCTGAGTTATCGCCAGTTAGCCGATCGCGCCATGCAACTTGCACATCTGCTGCTGTCACGCGGCCTGCAGGCTGACGACGTGGTAGCGATTGGCATCCCGCGTTCGGTGGATTCACTGGTGGCGATGTTCGGCGTGCTGGCGAGCGGCGCGGCCTATATGCCGCTCGATCTCGACTACCCGCGTGAACGCTTAGCGCTGATGTGCGATGACGCCCAGCCTACGCTGCTGCTGACGCACTCCAGCACGCTGGCGCAAATGCCGGAGCTGCCGCATCTGCTGATTGACCAGATGACGTTGAAAACGCTTTCTACCGCACGACCTGACACCCTTCTGTGCGGCGACGATCTGGCCTACATGATTTACACCTCGGGATCGACCGGCCGTCCGAAAGGCGTAATGAGCACTCATCAAGGTTTGCTCAATCTGTTCCTTTCGCACCGCGAGCATCTGTTCGGCCCGGCCATTGCGCGCTTCAGCGCCAACAGCCCGCGGCGTATGCGTGCCGGTCACACCGCCTCCTTCTCGTTTGATTCCTCGTGGGAACCGCTGTTTTGCATGCTGATGGGCTGCGAGCTGAATATCTTCGACGAAGAGCTGCGCCGCGATGCGTGGGGCTTGATTCAACAGATGAATGCGGTGCCGGTCGATTTACTGGATATCACGCCGTCGTTCTTCTCGCAGATGATCGACAGCGGTCTGCTGGACGCCGATAACCATCGTCCATCATTTGTGATGATTGGCGGTGAAGCGGCCACGCCAACACTCTGGAAGCTGATGCAGCAACAGCAGCAGATGGCGATCCACAACTATTACGGCCCATCGGAATACACCATCGATACGCTCGGAGCCAGCGTCATGGCCTCACCGCAGCCGGTGATTGGTCGTCCGGTGGGTAACAGCGAAGTCTATCTGCTGGATAACCAACTGCGTCAGGTGCCGATCGGTTCTGTGGGCGAGCTGTATATCGCCGGAACTGGCATCGCGCGCGGTTATCTGCGTCGTCCCGATCTCACCAGCGCACGTTTTGTCGCCAACCCATTCCGCGACGGCGATGTGATGTACCGCAGCGGCGACCTGATGCGCTGGCGTCAGGATGGACAGCTGGCGTTTATTGGGCGTACCGATCACCAGATTAAAGTACGCGGCTTCCGTGTCGAACTGGGTGAAGTAGAAAACGCGCTGGTGGCGCTACCAGAAGTCAGCACCGCCGTGGTGATCGCCGAGGTGATAGGCGCCACGCATCGCCTGATTGGTTACTGCTCGGTGCAGGATGACGCGCTACGCGCTGATGCCGATCTCAACGCCCGTTTACTGACACAGCTTGCCACGCAACTGCCGGATTACATGGTGCCTGCGATTCTGATGGTGATGGATGAGTTGCCACTCAACGTAAACGGCAAGATTGATCGCCAGGCGCTGCCTACACCACAACAGGCGCAGCAGAGCCAGAGTCGCGCCGCCAGCACGCCGCAGGAGCAGCTGATTTGCCAGGCGATTGCCAGCCTGCTGGGGCTGGATAGCGTTGGCGCTGAAGATGATTTCTTCGCGCTTGGCGGCGACAGCATCTCAGCGATGGGACTCAGCACCGCCGCTCGTCGCGCCGGCTATCTGTTGCGTCCGCGCGACATCTTCGCCGAACGTACCGCCGCACGCATGGCGCGGGGTTTGCAACCGCTGGCGCAGCACAACACCGGCGCACGCGTGGTGCAACAGGGCGCGATTGGCGGATTGCCGATTCTGCACTGGTTCAACGCGCAGGCGGGCATCAATGCGCGCTTTGCTCACGGCGTGCTGCTGTCGGTGCCACCGCCGTTACAGCGCGCACAGTTAGAACAACTGATTGATCAGCTGGCGCAGGCACATCCGGCACTCAACGCCTTCACGCGCGGCGATCAGCTGATTGTTGGCGAAGCGCTGGCGTCGCGCCCTGCCCGCGTGCGTGTGCTTAACGTGCAGGATCGCGACAGTGCAGCGGAACAGGCGTTTACCGAAGATGCTGCGGCGCTCGATCCGGCTAACGGCGCGCTGCTTCGCGCCACGCTGCTGCAGCAGGAGGGCGCGAGCTGCGGGATGGTGTTGACGTTGCATCACCTGATTGTTGATGGCGTCTCCTGGCGTGTATTGCTGGATGAACTGCAACAGGCCGGTGATGCGTTGATCGAAAATACGCCGCGGGTGATCCCCGCTGAGGAAACCTCGCTGCACGACTGGTCAGCGGCGCTACTGGCGAACCTCTCGACGCGCGCCACCGAATTACCGTTCTGGCAGCAGATGCTGGCCGAACCGTTGCCACTTATCGGCCAACGTGCGATTCAGCACAACGATCGCCAACAGCATCAACGCACGCTGTTGGATGCATCGACCACGCACGCGCTGCTCAACACGCTGCCGCAGCACTATCGGTCCACCAGCGAAGAGCTGCTGCTGACGTTGCTGACTCTCGCTCTGCGCCACCTCAACGGCAGCGCGCGGCAACGCGTCACACTCGAGTCACACGGCCGTGCCGAACTGCATGAGCAGCAGGATCTGGCGCGCACCGTCGGCTGGCTGACGGCGGAATTCCCGGTGCTGCTGTCGTTGCCAGACAATCCACACGCGCCGCTCAATGACTGCGTACGCGCAGTGAAAGCGGCACTGCGTGCGGTGCCGGATCGCGGCATTGGCTACGGGCAACTGCGCTGGCTCGATGCGCATCGCGGCGTGACGTTAGCCAAACTGGCCGCACAACAGGCGCCGCAGGTGCTGTTTAACTATCTGGGACGCTTCTCACAACGCAGCGGTAACTGGTCGCCACAGCGTACCGCACAGCAGTTCCGCGACACCTTCGCAGTGGTACAGGATGAGGCGCTGCCGCTGCAGCACGCGCTGGAACTCAACGTCTTCGTTGAGGAGCAGCTGAACGCGGCGCAGCTGGCGCTGAACTGGAGCTGGGCGGAGGGCGTGCTGGACGCCGAGGCGATTGCGGCGTTACATCAGGCAATGGCCAGCGCCGCGCAAGCGCTGATAGCGCTGGCACAGCAACAGCCGCTGCAAGCTGCCAATACGCTGGTTGCCGCTGACGTGGCGCTGGAAGGCGTCGATGATGCCGTGCTGCAACAGCTGCATGCGCGTCACGGCATCTTTAGCCATGCGCTGCCACTGTTGCCGCTGCAGAAAGGTCTGCTGTTCCACGCGCAAACCACCGCGCAGCGTGGCAGTTATAACTCACTAACGCGGCTGACACTCAGCGGCGACATCAACGCCGCGGCGGTACAAACCGCACTAAACGCGGTGTTACAGCGTCATCCCCAGTTGGCGGCACGCTTCGACGCCGAAATCAGCCTGCAACCGCTGCAGCTGTTACCAGAGGGTGAATTACACTGGCCACTCGCGCTGCATCAACTGGGCGACGACGACGAAAATCTGGCGCTGCTGGCGCTGGAGCATCAGGCGCTGACGGAGGATCTGTTTAGCCAGCCGATCATGCTGCAAGCCACGTTAATCACTCATCGCGATGGGATGCGCTGGACGTTGCTGCTTAACGCGCATCATCTGGTGGTGGATGGCTGGTCAACGCCGGTGATCCTCAACGATCTGCTCAGGGCGCTGCGCCAGCAAACGTTGCCAGCGCACAGCAGCAGCTACGCCGACATTGTGCGTCAGCTCAGCCAGCGCGACAGCAATGAAGCGCGTCAGCAGTGGCAAGCCTATCTGAAAGGGGTTCGTCCGACCTTGCTCTATCCGCAAGCCGCTGACAGCCCGGTCCACGAAAAGCGTATTACGCTGGATGCCACGCTGGAACGTGAGCTCTTCGCGCTGTGCCGGGCGCGCGGCTTAACCCTTAACACTGTGATGCAAGGATTGTGGGGGTTGATGCTGTCCGTCGCCAGCGGCCAGCAAGACGTGGTGTTTGGTGCGCCGGTTTCGGGCCGATTCGGTCAGATTGACGGCATCGATCAGCACGTTGGCCTGTTCAGCAACACGCTGCCGGTTCGCGTGTGCTTCGATCATCAGCGTCCGTTACTGGTGCAACTCGCCGATCATCAGGCGCAGCACATCCAGCTGATTGAGCAGGATTGCCTCGGTCTCGCCGAGATTCAACAGGGGATTGGCGCCGGTACGCTGTTCGACACTTTGCTGGTGGTGGAGAACTATCCGGACAATCAAACGCTGCTGGAGGCCAACGCCCTCGTGCGCTGCGAAGCGATTCATAACCGCGGGTATACGCATTATCCCCTGACGTTACTGGTGCTGCCGGGCGAACAGCTGACGCTGCTGATGGAGTATCGCGATTGCGTTAGCGAGCCGCAACGTCTTGCCGAGCGACTGTTACTGCTGCTGCAACAGCTGGTCAGCACGCCGGATCTGCCGTTAACGCAGTGGAAGCTACAAACGCTGGCCGAGCAATCGCTGCTTGCCTGGGTCAACAACACCGGCGTGCAGCTGGAAAGCGAAACCCTGCAGCAGGCGATTGCCCAGCAGGCGGCGCGCACACCGGACGCGCTCGCGCTGATGGATAGCGAGCATCGTCTGAGTTACGGCGAAATGCAGCGTCAAGCCACGCTGCTGGCGGATCGTTTGATTGAAGCGGGCGTGATGCCGGGCGATATCGTTGCCGTGGCACTGCCGCGCTCGGTGCGTCTCAGCATCGCGCTCAGCGCCATCCTGCAGGCGGGCGCGGCGTATTTGCCGCTGGATATCGGTTATCCGGATGAGCGTCTGGCATATATGGTGGAAGACGCGCGGCCGTGGGTGCTCATCACCGAATCCTCACTGGAAACCCGCTTTGCCCCCTTCGGCACGCTGATGATGTTTGATGCCTTAGCAGGTGAACATATTCAGTCGCGCCACAGCTTGCCGAAAGCGGATGCAAACCGCCCAGCTTACGTGCTCTACACCTCGGGATCGACCGGCAAACCAAAAGGCGTGGTGGTGAATCAACACGCCATCGTCAACCGCCTGCGCTGGATGCAGGCCAGCTACCCGCTGCGCGCCGACGACGTGGTGTTGCAGAAGACGCCATGCAGCTTCGATGTCTCAGTATGGGAGTTCTTCTGGCCGCTGATGGCCGGTGCGCAGCTGATGATGGCCCCACCGGAGGCGCATCGCGATCCGCAGGCGCTGTGGCAGCTGATTGACGACTACCGCGTCACGACCCTGCACTTCGTGCCATCCATGCTGGCGGCTTTTGTCGGTCATCTATCCGCGCAAACCGAGCAGGCTTGCCCAACGTTGCGCCGCGTGTTCTGCAGCGGTGAAGCGCTGGCGTGCGACCTGGCGCGCAGCTATCAGGATGTGATCGCCGCGCCGCTGCACAACCTCTACGGCCCCACCGAAGCCGCCGTCGATGTCACCTGGCAACCGGCCAGCGGCAGCGCGCTGGAAGGCCTCAACGGGCTGGGCGTGCCGATTGGTCGTCCGGTGTGGAACACCCAGTTGCACATCCTCGATAGTCTGCTGCGTCCGGTGCCGGTTGGCGTGCCGGGCGATCTCTATCTCAGCGGCGTGCAGTTGGCCGATGGCTATTTGCATCGCGCTGACCTCACTGCGCAGCGCTTTGTCGCCGCGCCGTTTGCCGAAGGCGAGCGCATGTATCGCACCGGCGATATCGCCAGCTGGCGCGCTGACGGTGCGGTGGAGTATCTCGGCCGCAGCGACGACCAACTGAAGATGCGCGGGCAGCGTATTGAGCCCGGCGAGATCGAACAGGCTTTAGTGGCGCTACCGGGCGTTGCACAGGCGGTGGTGGCGGCTCGCACCTTGACGCAACAGTCAACGCCGGGCGTCGATAACCGTCAGCTGCTGGGCTGGCTGGTGGCCAAAGCAGGTGTCACGCTGGATATCGAAACGGTGAAGCAGCAGCTGAGCGAACGTCTGCCGGCACATATGCAGCCGGTTAGCTATCTGCTGCTCGATGATCTGCCGCTCAGCGCCAACGGGAAACTGGATCGCAAAGCGCTGCCGATGCCGCAGCTCAGTGCGCGCAGCGGCCGCCTGCCGGACAGCGCCAACGAACGTTTGCTGGCGGATCTGTTCCAGCAGTTGCTCGGTTGCGACAGCGTATTTGCCGATGACGATTTCTTCGCGCTCGGTGGTCATTCGCTGCTGGCGATGCGTCTGGCAGCGGAACTGCGTCGGCGTGAAGTGCCGCCGCTCAGCGTTGGCCAGATCATCGCCGCGCGCAGCGTGGAGAAACTGGCGGCGCTGCTTGACGGCGGTGCGAACAATGAAAGCGGTGGCAACGGCGAACTGCTGCCGCTGCGCGCCGGTCACGGCCCAACACTGTTCTGTATCCATCCGGCATCCGGTTTCGCCTGGCAGTACAGCGCCCTGCTGCACTATCTCGACGGCGATTTCCCGATTGTCGGCCTGCAATCGCCGCGTCCCAACGGCGTGATTGCCGCGTGTCATAGCGTAGAGGCGATGTGTGACCACCATCTGCAGGCGATTCGCCAGCAGCAGCCGAGCGGTCCTTATTTCCTGCTGGGCTATTCACTCGGCGGCACGCTGGCACACGGGATTGCGGCACGTTTGCAGGCACAGGGTGAAACGGTGGCATTTCTTGGCCTGCTGGATACCTATCCGGCAGAAGGTCAGGATTGGCGCACGCCAGATGCCGACGAGGCGGAACAGGAAGTGGCGCGCGAGCAGGCCGAATTTATGGCCGCCACTGAAGATGAGCGCGATCCGCTGCTGCGTGAAGAGAAGGCGGTGATGTTTAGCACCATCGTCGCCAACTACAAAGACGCCGTCGCGCGCCTCGCCGAAGCACGTACCCCGCGTTATGCCGGCAAAGCCACACTGTTCATGGCCGAGAGAACACTGCCGCAGGGTATGGATGTGCGCGCCAGTTGGGCACCGTTTGTTGATGAATTAACGATTTTCCCGCTGGATTGCGAACACGCCGATATTCTCTCGGCCGATTCGCTGAAGGTGCTGGGTCCGTTGATCAATCGTTTGTTTACCTAGATCAAATAAAGCACTCATCGTAGCGGCGCAATTCATTGCGCGCCGTTAAAACCGCGCGATAAATCGCGCCGCTACGGGTGATGCAAAGATGATTTACTGTTGGAGACTTATGGCTAAGCCCTCGATATTTTTAGATTTTAGTTTGCTGAAAAACAACGCGTCGTTCCGCGCGATATTCTGTGCGCGCATGCTATCGGTGTTCGCCCTTGGCATGTTGGCGGTTGGCGTGCCGGTGCAGATTCAGGCGATGACCGGATCCACGCTGCAAGTCGGCGTGGCGGTAATGCTCGACGGCATCGGCATGTTCATCGGACTGCTGCTCGGCGGTGTGCTGGCCGATCGCTACGATCGCCGCACGTTGATCCTGTTCGCGCGCGGCACCTGCGGCATCGGCTTTGTGTTGCTCAGCCTCAACGCCTTTAGCCCGGCGCCTTCGTTGCTGGCGCTCTACTTCCTCGCCTTCTGGGATGGCTTCTTTGGCGCACTCGGTATGACCGCGCTGATGGCAGTGATCCCGCTGATTGTCGGACGTGAGCATCTGGCAGAAGCCGGTGCGCTCAGCATGCTAACGGTGCGCCTCGGCGCGATTTTATCCCCCGCGCTCGGCGGTATGATCATCGTTGCTGCGGGTGTCGGTTGGGCATTTGCGGTCGCCGCTATCGGCACGCTGGCTACGCTGATTCCGCTGGTGCGCTTACCGGCGATGAAACCCGACCAGCAGGAACCCGAGCATCCGCTGCGCGCGCTGGCGAGCGGCATTCAGTTTGTCTGCCAGCATAAAGTGGTCGGCGCGGTGGTGCTGGTCGGTTTGCTACTCAGCATGGTCGGCGCGGTGCGTATTCTGTTCCCGGCGCTGGCGTTAACGTTTCACGCCGATGCATCCGCATTGGGATTGATGTACTCGGCGGTACCGCTGGGCGCAATGATCGGTGCCTTTACCAGCGGGTGGGTGCGGCAGTTAGCGCGTCCCGGATTGGTGCTGATTGGCTGTGCGCTGCTGGCGTTTACCTGCATCGCCTCACTTGGCCTTTACAACCATCTGCTGCCCGCGCTGCTGGCGCTGGTGTGTTACGGCTACAGCAACGCCATTGCCTCGCTGCTGCAGTTTATGCTGACGCAGCATCACACGCCGGATGCGCTGCTGGGACGCGTGAACAGTCTTGGCACCGCTCAGGATGTGACCGGCGATTCGGTTGGTGCATTGGGATTAGGGGCGCTGGCACGGGCGCTGGCACCGCTGAGCAGCGTGCTGTGGTTTGGTGGATTGGCAGCAGGATTATTGCTGCTGCTGTCGCTGGCGGCGCGCGGCCTGCGCACGGCGCGTCTCAGTGAACAACCTGACGCGCCGCAGCCCGCCACCGCAGAGGCTTAACGAGTAAACTGCCGCTCGATGCTGCTCAGCATATTGCTGGCGCTGTAGTAATCGAGGCGAAAGGTGTCATTACCTACGGCAAAGATGTGGTGCTGCTGCACCGCAGGCAGATGGGCGAGGAACGGATTCTTCGCCACTTGCGGCACGGTTTTTTCATCGGCGGCAAACAACAAGAGTGTGTTGCCGGTGATGCCATCGGCCATGTTTTCCCCATTCAGCTGAATAATGTCATTGCGTTTACCCATGCTGGTGCTGCCCTGAAAACTGGCGGGCGGCGCGGCCAGCGTGAAGCCCAAATCCTGCAACAACGCGCCCTGCGCTGATGCTGCCGTCCACAAATTCATTCCGCGTCCATCTTCGTAATAGACCAGCGCAGAGGTCGGCTGCGGCGGCAGCGTGATGGTATGACGCACCGCTGCCACCCGTTGGTCGAACGCTGCAATCACCTTTTGGGCATCGGCTTCATGGCCGGTAATCGCACCCAGTTGCAAGGCCAATGCCTGCCAGCGCTTATCGCCGTAGTCGATCACTAACACCGGTGCGATGGTTTGCAGTTGATCGTAAAGACGCAGCGCCGAATCCCCGCCGGTGGCGGCCATCACGATCAAATCTGGCGCTTCAGCGGCAATCGCTTCAGCGTTCGGCTGCGATATATAGAGCGATTTCACCTGACGCGCTTTGGCCACCGCGCTCCATTGGGTGAAAAAGCCCTGCGCATCCGACACGCTGCTGCTGCGACTGGTGGCGCCGGAAGCGACCAGCGGCGCGTTAATCGCCAGCAAGGTGCCACTCAAGGTGACGCTGGTGGAGACAATGCGCTGCGGCGGCTGTTGCAGCGTGAAAGGGCCTTTCGGTGTGGCGAGGGTGCGCGGCCAGCTAGCGTTGGCTTGTGTCGTAGTGCAGATGAAAAATAGGGTAAGCAGCAGAGTAAACGCGGGGAAACGCATCAGGTTATCCATGACTTGATAGTTGAGAATAAATATCATTATCAAAAATAAGTGTGGGTGCAAGGGATATTAGCAGGTCGCCATGAATGACGACCCTACGAATGTGTAGGGTGCGCATGAATGCGCACCGGGAGGAGATTACTGAAGGGAATAACGCCCCAGCGGCGCCACAGTTTTAATCACGCCATTGGCTTTCATATATTCGCCAAACGCCTGGTAGCGCGCCTTATCAAACTCCGCGCTGTGCGCGGCGAAGTACGGCAGCGTCGCCTGCCACGCCTGGTAATTGAGCGGCGTGTTCAGCTCGGGATAGTGCTTGATAAACGCCTGCCACACTTCCTGCGGATGCGCACGCAGCCACACCACACCGGCATCCAGTCCACGTAAAAACGCGGGAATACGCTTATCCTGTGCGGCGGTTTTTTGGTTCGCCAGAATGATCAGCTCGTCATAGGCGGGCACGCCGTAATCTTCCGGCTTGAATACCGTTGGCGTAGCACCTTTGTCTTTCAGATCCAGCAGCTCATAGTTGCGGAATATCGTCATCGCGCCATCAATCTTGTGCGTCAGCAACGCAGAGGTGCCATCCATATTCAGGTTGATGAACTTCACCGAGTCAGCATCGACGCCCTGCGATTTCAGCATATTGCGGATCGCCACATCTTCGGTGCCCGGCACCGCATAGCCGATGGTTTTGCCGGCGAAATCCTTGAGGGTGTGGATATCGCTCGACACGGTGGTCAGCGTATTCAGCGGCTGATTGATCAACGTCCCGACACGAATCACCGGCACCTCTTTTTCCACCAGCGTATAGAGCTGCGGCTGGTAGCTTATGGCGAGGTCGACTTTGCCCGCCGCCAGTAGCAGCGGAACGGAAGCTGAATCGGCGGGCGCGATCATCTCCACATCCAGCCCCTCTTTCTTAAACGCGCCGCTGTATTGAGCAGCGAAAATCGCCGCGTGGTTCGGGTTAATAAACCAGTCGAGCAGCAGGCGAACTTTCTCCGCAGCCTGGACGTTAGCGGTCGCCAGCAGCAGCAACGCGGTCAATGCGATTCGTAGGGTGTTCAAGGTGTGTCCTTATGTGGTTTGCCAGAGGATTTTATTGCGAATCAGCGCCACGCTGCCCGAAAGCAGCAGCGCCAGAATCAGTAACAGCAGCAGCGCCGCGAAGCTGGTGGCGGTTTCCAGCCGCGCGTTGGATTGCATCATCAGGTAGCCGAGCCCTTCGCTGGCGCCGACCCATTCGCCAATCACCACCCCAATGGGTGCCAGCACCACCGCCATCTGCAGGCCGGAGAAAAATTGCGGTAACGCGGCGGGCCAGCGCACGCGCCAGAAGATACGAAAGCGCGAGTGCGTGGTGGTTTGCGCCAGCTCCAGCCAGCCGCCCGGCGTGCGGCACAGTCCATCGAACAGCGATAAGCACAGCGGGAAAAAGAGAATTAATGCGGCTACCACCACTTTTGATGCGATACCAAAGCCGAGCCACAGCACCAGCAGTGGTGCCAGGGCAAACACCGGAATCGCCTGGCTGGCGGTGACCAGCGGAAACAGCACGCGGCGCAACAGCGGGCTGGCCGCCATCAGCACCGCCAGCGTGACGCCTGCGCCGACCCCCAGCAGCAGCGCCAGCACAATTTCCGCCAGCGTATAGAGCGTGTGATGCCACAGCAGTTGGCGATGCAGCCACAGCGCTTCGAGCACCGCCTGTGGCGCGGGCAGCAGGAAAGTGGGTACGCCGCTGTGACGTGCCAGCAACCAACCACCTAGCAGCACCACGATCAGGTAGATCGCGCTAAACAGTGTTTTCATGTGTATTCAATCGTGTGAAGAGTTGAGCCTGCGCCTGCAGCACCGCGGGATGGTCAAACGGACGCGGCACATCACCGGTGTGAACCGGCCAGCTTTCGATGTTCAGCGGCTGGCCTTGCAGCAGCAAAATATCATTGGCCATGCGGCACGCTTCCAGCGGATCGTGGGTGACCAGCAGCACGGTTTTGCCGCGCAGTAAATTGGCGGTCAGGGTTTGCAAACTGAGTTTGGTCATCACATCCAGCGTGGCGAAGGGTTCATCCATCAGCACCACTTCGCGCTGCGCATAGAGCGTGCGTGCCAGCGCTACGCGTTGCCGCATGCCGCCGGAGAGTTGATGCGGCGGCGCATGCGCCACGTCGCTGAGTTTCACCTGCTCCAGCAACGCCAGCGCACGCGCGCAATCCGGCTTTTCGCCGCTCAGCCTTGCCGACAGCATCACGTTGTCCAGCACCGTTAGCCACGGATAAAGCAGATCCTGCTGGCCCATCCACGCCACATTGCCGGTTAAGCCCTGCACCGCGCCCTGCTGCGGCTTGAGTAAACCGGCGACCAGCCGCAGTAGCGTACTTTTACCGATGCCGCTGCGTCCCAGCATGACGGTGGTCTTGCCGCCGCGCAGTTGCAGATTCAGCTGCTGGCACAGCGGCTTATCGCCCCAGCTAAAGCTGACATCGTTGAAAAGAATGTCCTGATTCATGGGCGATTGGCCGCCAGAATCGCAAGCTGGTGAAATCCGCGCTGCGCCAGCGCGGTCGCGGCCTGCGCGGCGCGAATGCCGCTGGCGCACACCAGCACGATGCGCTGCTGCGTGGGCGGCCGCCACGCCGCGATCTCCTGCGGCAAAATGCGCTCAACACGCTCTGCCACGCTGATCGGTGCTTCTTCACAGCTGCGCAGTTCTACAATGCAGTCGTCGGCGGCCAGCAGTGGCAGATCGATAAACGGCACCGCATGTTCCGGCTCTTCCGCGCCATCAAAGCGGAACTGGCGGAAGTGCCAGTTCACGAAGTCGCAATTCACCAGACAACCGAGCGGCGATGGCGGCAACTGCAGCAGCACGCTGAGCGCCATCTGCGCCTGCATCGCGCCGAGCGTCGCGACTGCCGGGCCCATCACCCCTGCGGTATTACAGTTCGCAGCCGATGATGGCAAGCGCGGGAACACCGCGCGATAGCTCGGCGATCCGCCACAGAATCCGCCGACGTAACCTTGCCGACCCAGCACCGAGGCGCTGATCAGCGGAATGCCTGCCAGCAGGCAAGCATCGGAAAGTTGGTAAGTCACGGCAAAATTATCTGCCGCGTCGATCACCAGATCGCATCCCACCAGTGCCTGCTGCACATTGCTGGCGCTTAGCGACTGCTGCAGCGCCTCGACCTGCACTTCAGGATTGCGCTGCTGCAAAGCCTGCTGCGCCCGCAGCACTTTGGGCTGGTCGATATCCTGCAGAGTAAAGAGTGTTTGCCGATGCAGGTTATGCAGCGCCACGACATCGTCGTCATACAGACGAATATGACCGACACCCGCGCCCACCAACTGCGGCAACAGTGTGGCGCTTAATCCACCCGCGCCCGCCACCAGCACGCGCGCGTTTAGCAGCCTCTGTTGCCCTGCCTCACCGATTTCCGGCAGCATCATCTGACGTTGATAACGTTGCATATTTAGCGGCCTCAACTTAAGTTGGCCAAGCCAAAGATCGGCGTGGACGCGCTCGCCATATCACGCTTCTCCATCAATCCGGCGCGGCGTGCGGCCTGTCCGGCTTCAATCGCCAGGCGGAAGGCGTTGGCCATGCCGATCGGGTCGCCCGCTTTGGCGACGGCGGTATTGAGCAGGATGCCATCGAAACCCATTTCCATCGCCTGCGCGGCCTGCGACGGCGCGCCAATTCCCGCATCAATAATCAGCGGAACATCGCTGAACCACGCACGCATCGCGCGCAGGCCGTCAATGTTACGCAAACCCTGGCCGGAACCGATCGGCGCGCCCCACGGCATCAACAATTCACATCCGGCCGCCAGCAGCTTTTCGCCAACGATCAGATCTTCGGTGGTATACGGGAACACCTGAAAGCCGTCTTCAGTGAGGATGCGCGCTGCTTCTACTAGCGCAAAAGGATCGGGCTGCAGCGTGTCGGCATGGCCAATGACTTCCAGTTTGATCCACGCCGTGTTGAACAGTTCCCGCGCCATATGGGCGGTGGTGACGGCTTCTTTCACCGTGTGACAACCGGCGGTATTCGGTAACACGCGGATGTTGAGGCCGGTCAATAATTCGCGGAAAGCCGCCCCCGCCGCGCCTTCGCGCCGCAAACTGACGGTAATGATGTCGGTGCCGGAGGCGGCAACCGCCTGCTGCAAAATGGCGGGCGAAGGATAGCCGGCGGTGCCGAGCAGGAAGCGAGATTGTGGATCAAAATCGTAGAACATCGCTTAACCTCCCTGCATCGGTGACAGCACTTCGAGCTGACAACCTTCGTCCAGCAGCTGTGTGTCGTACTGGCTTTTTGGCACAAAAGCCCCGTTGAAGGCAGTGGCAACGCAGGCTACATCAATTTGCTGCTCGATCAGCAATTCGCTCAGGCTCTTGGCCTGGGTGCTGATGGCGCGGCCGTTAAGCTGAATATTCATTTAAGTGCTCCCCGAAAAGGCGCTGCATTAGCTGCTCAGCCAGCATCGGTGCCAGCAGAAAACCGTGGCGATACAGGCCGTTGAGATAAAAGGTTTGGTTGTGATAATGAATTTCCGGCAGATTTGCCGGATAGGCCGGACGCAGTCCGCTGCCGCTCTCAATCACGCGCGCTTCGGCTAAGGCCGGATGGATCGCGTATGCGGCGCTGAGCAGCTCCATCATGGCGCGCGCACTGATGGCGCTGGCATCGTCGCTTTCGATCATGGTGGCGCCGAGCATGAAATGGCCGCCGCGACGCGGCACCAGATAGCAGGGAAAACGCGGATGCAGCAGACGAATCGGGCGGGAAAACTGCACTTCATCGCTGTGCAGGATCAGCATCTCGCCGCGCACCGCACGCAGGCGCGGCAGTTCAGGCGCGGCGTGGATGCCGCGACAATCGATAATCTGTCCACTCGGTGCAGTGCGGTTGAAGGGCACACCGCGCGCGATCAGCGTGTCACGCATCTCCTGCAGCGCCAGCCGCGGATCGAGGTGCGCTTCCTGGGCGAAAAACAGTCCGCGCGCAAAGCGTCCTTCCAGCGCCGGTTCGATGTCTGCAGGATCGATCCAGTGATGCTGCTCGGTCATGCAGGCGAAACGGTTGAGTTCCTGGCTATCGCGCGGTGGCGCAACCACTAACGTGCCCTGATGCTCAATGCTGCTGATGCGCGATTGCCACCATGCGGCGGCATGTTGTCCAAGGGTGATAACGTCGCGCGGCGCGCTTTCGGCTTCACACCAGGGCGCCAGCATGCCGCCAGCAAACCACGATGCCGGTTGGCGTGATTCATCGCCAATGA
Organism: Pantoea sp. X-Soil-ISGK-421; assembly: GCF_059730785.1. Taxonomy (NCBI): domain Bacteria; kingdom Pseudomonadati; phylum Pseudomonadota; class Gammaproteobacteria; order Enterobacterales; family Erwiniaceae; genus Pantoea; species Pantoea sp. X-Soil-ISGK-421. The sequence continues at coordinate 668,029 of NZ_AP035980.1, forward strand.
CCTCGACGTCTTCGCCGCGTTCCGCCAGCAAGGTTGCCACGCACAAGCCCGCCACGCCGCAGCCGAGCACGCTCCAGCGGCTCACAGCGCCGGTTCCAGGATGTTCAAAAAGGGGGAATTCACATCGGCCTCTCAGTGTTAGCTGAGACCCGCAGATACAGGAGAAGGGAAATGGCGCAACCATCGAGCTTGCCTGAGCGCCAGACAGCCCGATGAAAAAGACTGTCAGTCTTCCTACGCCAGTATCAACTGGGTCAGGTTCAAAGGGTCGCTAAGCCGCGCAATGCGCAATTAGCCTCTCAGTCTCTTTGGCGAGACTCCCCCGACGCGTCTATTTGTATTGCAGGCGTTGGCCGCCGTCAAGTGCGCTATTCAGTCACCGCACATTCCGTAGCGGCGTAATTTATTGCGCGATAAATCGCGCCGCTACGGAATGTGCCAGCTGTGACAGCGGTTTTTACATCCTCACAGGCGAGCGTGAAGGCATTTATCGCTACCTGGACTTGGTGGATCACCAGCGTAACATATGGTATACAAACACATTATTTTATGCGCAAGAACAAATACAGGTGATGTCGGAATAACCATGAACAATATTAAAATTGCATTTATTAAAGCCGGCTGGCACAAAGAAATTGTCCATAACGCCCTGGTAGGTTTTGAAAAAGAATTAGCCGATCAATCCGTTGAAGCGGAATTAAAAGTGCTGGAAGTGCCTGGCGCATTTGAAATGCCATTGCTGGCTAAGCGTCTGGCCGAAACCGGCAAGTATGATGCGATTGTCTGCGCCGCGCTGGTGGTGGACGGCGGTATCTATCGCCATGATTTTGTTGCCGCTGCGGTGGTTGATGGCCTGATGAATGTGCAGCTGACCACCAACGTGCCGGTGTTTTCCGTTTCATTAACGCCACATAATTTCCAGCCGGTTGATGTTATCGAAAACTTCTATACCGAGCATTTCATTAAGAAAGGCAAAGAAGCGGCGCGCGCAGTGCTGGCTATTCACCATTTGTCGATTGACTGAATCATTAAAAAGGGAGCACCTCATCAGGCGCTCCCTTTTTATTTATGATGACTTTCTTTGGTTAATATTCAGAATAGTGCCAGCCTCGCCTCACTCAATGTTTCACACTCATCAAATGATTACGCTTCAATTGTCGGCGCGTTTCAGACGGATTGATATCGCACGCTTTAGGCAGTAACAGCGTAAAGATACCGGCAATCACCAGCGACCCCGCCAGCCAGCAAATCGCCACGTTTTGGCTGTACAGCAGCGTCATGATCCCGACTAAATACGGTCCGCAGAATCCGCCCAGATTACCCAAACCATTGATGACACCACGCGCGCTACCCGCGACTTCAGGCGCAGCAATTCGTCCGGGAATCGACCAGAACGGGCTGGTTGCCGCTTTGAGGAAGAAGCCGCACACCACCAGCGCAATATAGGCCGCCACCACATTGTCATGCAGTACCACCGAAGCCAGCAATGCCGCGGCAAAGCAGAACAGCGACACCATCACCCACAATCGGCGCTTACCGGTGCGATCGCTTAACCATGAAATGGCGTAGATGCCGAGCACGGTGGCGACAAAGGGGATCGCCGCCAGCAGACCGACGCCCGCCATATTGGTGCCGGTGAGATTTTTCAGGATACTTGGCAGCCACAGTGTGTAACCGTAATCACCGGTTTGATAAAAGAAGTTGAGCGCCACTAACTTCATCAGGCCCGAGTTGCGGAACACCGCTTTCAACGGCGCTTTGCTAACCGGTTCCTTTTGCAGGTGCAGTGCTTTTTCGCGCGCCAGTTCGCGCAACAAATATTCTTTTTCACGGGCCGGTAACCAGCGCGCCTCTTCTGGACGATCGGCGATCACCAGCCACCACACCAGCAGCACCACGGCAGAAAGCAGGCCTTCAATAATAAACAGCCAGCGCCAGTCCAGCACATTGATGATGTAACCGGAAATCGGTGCGGTGAACATGCCGCCTAACGGCGCGAACATCATGACAAAGGCGTTGGCGCGCCCCAGCTCTTTTTCCGGGAACCAGTTGCTGACCATGGTTAACACCACTGGCAGCATGCCGCCTTCGGAAATCCCCAGCACGAAACGCAGCGCCAGCAGCTGATAATGGTTAGTGACAAAACCGGTGGCGATGGAGACAACCATCCACGCGGCCAGCGACCAGGCGATAAAGCGTTTACCGCTGCCATTGACCGCGATACGTCCGCCCGGCACCTGTAAAAACAGATAGCCAATAAAGAAGATGCCGCTCACCACGCCAGCCATTTGGCTGGTGATTGCCAAATCCTGATCCATGCCGCCAGGCAGCGCAAAGCTGATATTGACGCGATCCATGAATGAGACAATGCAGGTGATAAGAATTGGGGCGATGACGCGATACCAGCGCGTTCCGGGAATTTTTTCTTGCATGCTGCCCTCTCCATGTTAAGCCGTGATGCTTAGGTTCATTGGCTAACTATTAAAGAGAGTATGGAAATAATTATTGCGATCGTAATCACTGCAATTAATGTTAAGAAAAAGTGTTACATACGCTGTGATCGCGCATAAAAAAAAGCAGCGCGATGGCTCGCACTGCTCTTTGTACTATTTTTAATCATTAACGCTGTGGATGATTCACTTCCAGTGGACGCAAATCAAACACCAGCACTTCCGCATCATTACCATTAGCGAACTGCAGCGCGCTTTCGTTGCGAACACGGGCGCCGTCACCTTCTTTGAACGCCACACCGTTGACTTCAATGCTGCCGCGTGCCACATGGATATAGGCGTAGCGATCGGCATCCAGCGTTAAGGTCTGCTGCTCCACACCGTCGAACAGTCCGGCATAAATACGAATATCCTGATGCACGCTCAGTGAACCGTTATCACCATTTGGCGAAATGATTAAACGCAGCTGGCCACGCTTGTCACTCTCTGGCACGGAAACCTGCTGATAACCCGGTTGCGTGTTACGTTCGCCGGGCACAATCCAGATCTGCAGGAAGTGGACCTTATCCGTTTTCGAGTGGTTAAACTCGCTGTGCGTGACGCCGCTACCGGCGCTCATCAACTGCACGTCGCCCGGCACAATCACCGAACCGGTGCCCATTGAATCTTTATGCTCCAGCGCGCCTTCCAGCACATAGGAGATGATTTCCATATTGTTGTGCGGGTGCGCACCAAATCCACGTCCCGCGGCAACGCGGTCATCATTGATCACCAGCAAATCAGAGAAACCGGTCTGCTTTGGGTCCCAGTAACTGGCGAAAGAGAAGGTATGATGCGAATTCAACCAACCGTGGTCACCCACTCCGCGTTGTTCTGACAGGCGTTGTTCAATCATGGTCTGCTCCTCAAATGTGCTGTGGGGGGCGATTGCCCTTCCCGTTGCAGATAAGTATACGTAAACTGATTTGCCTAACAATGCGTCATCATGACAATGACTGTCACCGATAAGTGGACAATATGCAGATTGAAGATCTCCGTATCTATGTAGCTGTAATCAAAGCGGGTAACTTCACCGCCGCCGCCGAACAGCTGCTGCTGTCGAAGCAATATGTCAGTCGCCGCATTGCCGCACTAGAGGAGTCACTCGGCGCGCGGCTGCTGAATCGCAACACGCGGAAGTTGTCGGTGACCGATAATGGCCAGCTGTTTGCGCAGCATGCTCAGCGTATTCTGGATGATGTGCAGGAAGCCGAGCTGGCAGTATCCGGTCGTCGTCAGGTGCTGCAAGGCAGCTTTCGTTTGAGCGTACCGATGTCGTTTGGCATCAGTCATTTGTCGCCGTTTGTTGCCGAGTTTCTCAGCCTGCATCCGGGCTTGCAGTTTCAGGTCGAACTGGCAGACCGTCACGTTGATATGGTGGGCGAAGGTTTTGATATGGCGATTCGCATTGGCACGCTGCCCGATTCCAGTTTGATTGCTAAGCGGTTGGGCGAGTTTCGCCGTGTCATCTGTGCCAGCCCGGCCTATTTGCAGGGTGCTGGCGCACCGCGCACGCCGGAAGAGTTAAGTGAACATTTGTGCCTGCGCTATGGACGGGAAAGCCAGACTGGTTGGGAATTGTTTAACGGCGAGCAACGCAAAGTGATCAGCGTGCAGGGACCGATGGTCAGTAATAACGGGGAAATGTTACGCGATGCGGCGATTGCCGGGCTGGGGTTGATTATGTTGCCGGAGTTTATTGTGGCGCCGGCGTTAGCCAGTGGCGAGCTGATTACCGTGCTTGAAGAGTGGCAACCCACGTCGCTCAATCTCAATGCGCTCTATCCGCAGCATCGCCAGCGCAGTGAAATTCATCGGGTATTTATGGCGTTTTTGCAGCAGAAATTGGCGTGATTTGACCAGGTGCGCATGAATGCGCACCCTACAAAACCTAAAACCACAGAATCGCCGTTTATGCGCTTTCACTATTCGTAGGGTCGCCATTAATGGCGACCACCACGGTTTAATGACTCTCGTGCGCAAAGGTAATCGATTTGCGGCGCGCATCGCGCATCGCTACGGCATGAATCAGCAGGCCAAATACCGCCAGAATCGCCCCCACCCATCCGGTGGATTGCCATCCAAGACCGGCCGATATGGTGACACCGCCCAGCCACGCGCCGAGCGCATTGGCCAGATTAAACGCTGAGTGGTTCATCGCCGCCGCCATGGTTTGCGCATCACCGGCCACATCCATCAACCGGATTTGCAACACGGCTGCCAGCGCCACCATGGTGCCCACCAGCATTATGTTGATGGCACCCGCCAGCGCATAGTGCGCGGCAAACACGAAAGCGCTGAGCACCAGGAACGACCACACCAGCAAAATGCGAATGGTCTTTTCAATGCCGCGATCGGCCAGACGTCCCCCCGCGATATTACCGATAATCATGCCCAAGCCAAACAGCGCCAGCACCGCCGGGATCCAGCTTACCGGCATATGCGCCAGTTCGGTCATGGTCGGTTTGACGTAGCTAAACACTGAGAACAATCCGCCGCTGCCCACCGCGCCAATCGCCAGCGTCAATAGCACCTGTTTACGCGTCAGGGCTGACAGCTCGCGCAGCGGACTGGCATGTTTGTCGCCCGCCACGTTCGGCACCCACAGCCAAACTAACAGCAAGGTCACCAGCGCCAGGCCGCCGACAATGGCAAAGGCATCGCGCCAGCCAAACCATTGGCCGATAGCGGTAACGGCAGGCACGCCGAGTAAGTTGGCGATGGTCAGGCCAAACAGCACCATCGACACCGCCTGCGCGCGTTTGCGGCGCTCAACCAAACCTGCCGCGACCAGCGCCGCCACACCAAAGAAGGTGCCGTGGGGGAAACCGGCAAGGAATCGCGCCAGCAGCATTGAGTAATAACCTGGCGCAATGGCGCTTAACAAATTACCGGCGGCAAACAGGCCCATCAGCGTCATCAGGAAGTTACGACGTGAGGCACGCGCGCCTAGCACCGCAAGCAGTGGCGCACCCAGTACCACACCGAGCGCGTAAATACTGATGAGATGCCCAGCGGAAGGGATTGATACGTTAAGGCCTTTGGCTGCGTCGGGCAGCAGGCCCATGATGACGAATTCGCCAGTACCGATGGCAAAGCCGCCGGTGCCGAGCGCGAACAGAGCTTTCAGCACGCTCTGACGCGGCAGCGATGCCTCATCCGGCAGCTGAGTGAGTTGGGGTTGTACTGATGACATGTGTTTTCCGAACCGCAAGTGAAGAACTCAGTCAGGATCGTGGACGCATTAAACAGCAACCATCGTCGCAACTGAGTTAAGTAAGCGGCATATGATAGCGCAATTATGTGTTAATGGCTGGGGTGACGCTGAGGCATCGGTCGCCATGAAGGGCGACCCTACGTCGTAGGGTGCGCATTTATGCGCACCGGGTAACATTATCCCTGACTTTGCCGGGCCAGCAGCGCGGCGCCCATCATGCCGCCGTGATGCGCGAACTCGCCAGGCACCACTAAACGATGTGAGGTGCGGCGTAGCACGTAGCCTTGCACCACCTCATCTAACGCATCAATCAGCGGAACAACCGAGGCCAGCCCGCCACCGACTGCCACGCGTGAAGCGCCAGTGATATTGATGCTGTACGCCAGCGGCTGACCGACAATTTGCAGCCATGCCTGAAGGGTTTGCTGCGCTTGCGCATCTTGCTGCTGCCAACGTTCGATTATTTCGAGGCTATTCGCCGGGCGGTGATGCAACGTCTGATGCAGGTTTTCCAGCCCGCGCGCACCTCCGTAGCTATCAAGACAGCCTTTTTGGCCGCACGGACACGCCTTGCGCGGCAGCCGCAGCGTGACGCCTTCGATCTCCACTTCCGTTAGCGTGATCGGCCCATGCCCCCATTCGCCGGTGAGACCGTTCTGTCCGGTGATGATACGGCCATCCGCCACCAAACCGCCGCCAACGCCCGAACCAAGAATCGCGCCAAACACCACTTTATGCCCTTTCCCCGCCCCCGCCAGCGCTTCGGCCAGCGTGAAGCAGTCTGCATCGTTATGTACAATCACCTTACGTTGCAGGATCGCACCCAGTTCTTTGGCCAGACTGCGCTGATGAAAAGCGGGAATATTGCTGGCAAACATTTCGCCGGAATCCGGGGCAACAATGCCTGCGGTGGAGATAGCCACCGGGCTGCAGGCGGCAAAATGTGACTGATGTTGGGCAATCATACTCTTCACCAGCGCGGTGAAATCGCTCCAGCTTTTCGCCGGAATTGTTTGCTGATCGAGTATCGTTAATTCGTCCTGCGCATTCATCACGCCTAACTTGATAAATGAGCCGCCCAGATCGAGGCAAATCACCGCGGATTGTTCACTCATAAACGTTTGTCCATCACATCACGTAAACCGTCGCCCAGCACATTGAAGCCCAGCACGGTAATCAAAATCGCCAATCCGGGAAAGAGTGACACATAGATATTCAGGCCGAGAAAGTTGCGCCCATCGCTCATCATGGTGCCCCACTCTGGCATCGGCGGTTGCACACCTAAACCGAGGAATGACAGACTGGCGGCAGACAGCACCACCGCGCCCGCCGTCAGCGTTGATTGCACAATCAGCGGACCAATCGAGTTGCGCAGAATGTAGTGCGTGATGATGCGCGGGTAGCGTACGCCCAGCATGTGCGCCGCTTCGATGTATTCCATATTCTTCAAGCCCAGCGTTAAGTTGCGGCTCAGGCGTGCATACACCGGAATGGAGAACAGCGAGATGGCGATCAGCATATTTATCAGCCCTTCGCCCAGTACGCTGACAATCAAAATCGCCAGTACAATGCCGGGAAAAGCGAAGATGATATCCATCACCCACATGATTAGCGCATCAATTTTACGGCCGGCTAACCCCGAAATGATGCCGAGCGGAATGCCAATCACCATCGAGATCGCTACGCTGAGACTCACTTCAAACAGCGAGATGCGCGCCCCGTAAATCACGCGCGAGAAAATGTCGCGCCCATAATCATCGGTGCCAAACCAGTGTGCGGATGACGGTGCTTGCAAGGTATTGAGTAAATCCTGCTCCACCGGATCCCAATGTGTAATCAGCGGGGCCAGCGCGGCGGCGAGCACCACCAGCATGACCAGCGCGCCGCCAATAGCAATCGACGGATTAGCGATCAGCATGCGCACGACGTGTCGGCTGCGCGAACGCGGCGGCAGCACGGAAGTTTCATTGCTGTTCATCAGTCGAACCTTATTTTTGGATTGAGCAAACCAATCAGGACTTCGCCCAGCAGATTCATCAACACCACGCCCGTAACGGCTACCAGCGTAACGCCCTGAATCACCGGATAGTCGCGGTAGCGCACAGAATCCACCAGTAAGCGCCCAATGCCCGGCCAGTTGAACACTGATTCAGTCACCACCGCGCCACCAATCAGACTGCCGAAGTTGAGCGCTACGATGGTGACAATCGGGATCAGCGCATTACGCAGCGCGTGCTTCCAGTTAATGCTGGCGGACGATAATCCCTTGGCTTTGGCGGTGCGAATATAATCCTGGCTCAATACATCCAACATGCTGGAACGCGTCATGCGCGCAATCATTGCCATCGGCAAGATCGCTAGCGTGACGGTCGGCATAATGTAATTTTTCCACGAATCCGCGCCCAGCAGCGGTAACCAGCCTAGCTCAACGGCGAAGTAATTCATTGCCAGCAGCGCCAGCCAGAAGTTGGCGATCGACGCACCGGCAATGGTCAGCACCATCACAATCTGATCCGGAATGCGCTGACGATAGATCGCCCCGGTCATGCCCGCCGGAACACCGATCGCAATCGCCAGCAGATACGCCAGCGCCGCCAGCGACAAGGTGTAGGGCAACCGCTCGCTGATCTCCGTCATCACCGGACGCTGCGACTGCAACGATAAGCCAAGATTGCCGTGCAAGGCTTCAGCCGCGAATTTGACATATTGCAGCGGCAAAGGCTGATCGAGCCCCAGCCGCACGCGCATACTGTCCACCGCTTCCTGCGGCGCTTCCGGTCCCGCCATCAAGCGCGCGGGATCGCCCGGCAGCGCGCGGATGGCGATAAACACGATGATCGACACGCCGAAAATGATTAACGGCAGCGAAAACACCTTTTTTGCGACGTACGCTTTCATATCACATCAGCCATGAGGTTATTGCTTCACCGCGTCGCGCACGACGATTTGTCCGCCCGGCTGCATAACTACGCCGCTAATATTCTTACGGGCGGCATAGAGATCGTCCTGATAGAACAGCAGCACTTGCGGCGCTAATCCGCTGATCTGCTTTTGCGCCTGGAAGTAAAGATCTTTGCGTTTAGCATCGTCGAGGGTGGATGCGGCGGTGTCGATCAGATCATCGGTTTGCTTGTCGCTAAAGAAGCCCAGATTCGCCCCGCCCGGCGCAAAGCTGCTGGTGTGATAGAGCGGGCGAAGCTGCAGATCCGAGCCATATAAACCAGAAGACCAGGAGGCCAGCACCGCATCGGTGCCCTGCGCGGCCTTCTCTTTGCCATCGGCAAACGCCGCTTTAGTCCACACGCCGCTCTCCATCTGCCGCACGTTGAGCTTCACGCCGATTTTGCTCCACATGCCCTGCAACACTTGCGCCGTACGCGCATCGGGTGCCTGTACCGCAATCGAAATCGGGAAACCGTCGGCGTAGCCCGCCGCTTTCAGCAGATCTTTGGCCTTTTGCAGATCATACGGATAGTCATGCAAACTTTTGTCGTAGTTGGGATCGACCGGTGCCAGTGCCGAATTGGCCGGTTGTGCATAACCAAACATGATGGCTTTCACCAACGCCTGCTGGTCGGTGGCGAGATTGAGCGCCTGACGCACGCGCACATCGCTCAGGGCTTTGCTTTGGGTGTTGAGATCTACCCAGAATACGGCGGCACCAGGCGATTGTTTGAGATTAACGTTGGCGTTGTTTTTTAACATACCCGCGAACTGCGGCGGCACCGGGTTAATAATATCGACCTGCCCCGATTGCAGCGCCATATTCATTACCGACGGTTCACTGCTCCACGTCCATTTAATTTCATCTGGACCGGACGATTTCCCCCAATAGTCGGGATTCTTATGTTCAAGCACATATTCGCCGGATTTGTATTGCACCAGTTTATAAGGTCCGGTGCCGTCGGCTTTATTGTTAATGCTGCCTGCCTTATCCGCTTGCGGGCTGACCATTAATCCCGGACCGGACGCTAAAACAGTTAAAAAGGCCGGATTAATTTTTTTCAGCTGAAACGTGACAGTAAGATCGTCTTTTTTCTTCACATCCTGAATAAAGGTGCGAATTTTTCCGCTGCCGGCTAAACCGCGTTGCGTATTTAAATGACGCTGGAAGTTTACCACTACTGCATCGGCATTAAAGGGCGTGCCGTCGTGGAATTTCACATTTGGCCGCAGGGTAAAAGTCCAGTTAAGTCCGCTCTCATCGGCTGTCCAGGATAATGCCAGTGCCGGAATGATTTTGCCGTCATCACCGAGGCGCGTCAGGCCTTCGTACATCGGGTCCAGCACCGTGCCAGTAAAGGTGGCGGTTTGGTTACCGGGATCCATGCTGCGCGGCGGTTCGTTCTGCATGATCACCAGCTGGCTGGCAAAAACGGAGGCGCTCGCCAGCGACGCCCATAAACAGCCAGCCAGCGTCAGTACCTTGAAATGCTTATGTTTGCTTTCCATGAAGGCCCTCAATGAATCATTGAAACGATCGGTGAATGAATGAACGTCCTTAACACCACGCAAAATCTGTAGCAGCGCAATTTATTGCGCCGCTACGAAATGTGCGGGCTACGAGACGATATCTAGCGCTTTGCTAATAAACATTGCGCTATATAAGCCACACTCACTGAACAAAAGCCAATAGGTTGGTTCATATAATTTACTTATAATTAGATCTGCATTCAGAAATTTAACTAAATATCGTTGTATTTGTTTTCCGTCCTTATTATTGTCAGCACATTAGTGCTAACGCCGTGAGAACCTAATGCTCAATGCCCATCAGCAACAAATTCTGCGTTTGCTTATTGCGTCGCATGGCATGAGCCGCACCGCCATTGCGGAAAAAATGAAATTAAGCAAAGCCGCCATTAGTACGCTGGTAAAAGAGATGCTGCAGGCCGGATTGCTGGAAGAGAGTATTCCTGAATCCAGCGGCCAGGGCCGTCCATCGGTGTTATTAAAAATGCGAGCTGACAGCGCCTATTTTCTCGGTGCCTCGCTGCTCGGCGAACGCGTGGTATTAGTGCTGATTGATATGCACGGCCATACGCTGGCTGCCACCCACATGCCGTTGAGCCTCGACCCGTCACAGCTGGCAAAAATGATAGCGGCGGCGATCCCGGACCTGATTGCACAGAAATCGATTTCGCAAGATCAGTTGATTGGCCTTGGCGTAACGCTTTCCGGGGTTGTCGATGAAAATCAAGCCATTTGCGTACAGTCCGCCCTGCTGGGCTGGAAAAACGTGCCGCTGGCAGAACTGCTGAAACAGCAAACCGGGCTGGAAGTGTCGTTAGAAAACGATGCCAAAGCGCTGGCGGTCAGCGAAAAAATTTTCGGCGTGGCCAAAAAAGCGCGCAACTTTACCCTGATTTCGCACGGTGACGGCATTGGCTCGGCGCACTTCTTTCAGGGCCAACTGCACCGTGGTGCACACGGCGCTGCCGGTGAAATCGCCCACTGCACCATCGAGTCTGGCGGACGTCCCTGTCGCTGCGGCAAGCGCGGCTGCCTCGATACGCTGGCATCGTTAACCGCTATCCGCGAAAGCATGCGCGATAAAGCGCTGAAGACTGAATCGATTGCCGAACTGGAAGCGCTGGCGGTGAAGGGTAACAGCGCAGCGATTGCCATTCTGCATCAGGCCGGTCATGCGCTGGGTTTATCGATCGCCAATATCATCCAGATGAATGACCCCGAATTAATTGTTATTGCGCATCAGCCCGATGCGTTTGATGGATTGCTGAAAACCGTGGTGATGCAGGCAATCGATAGCCATGTGCTGCCGTCGATCATCGGCAAAACGCCGATCTCCAGTATGGTCATCAACGAAGAGAGCTGGGCCAGAGCCGCAGCCAGTGTGGCGGCGTATCGTTTTATCATTCATTTACCCGACTAGCGGAGGCTGCTATGCGCATTGCTTTTGGTGGAATTCATACTGAGTGCAGTACTTACAATCCGGTGCTGAATTATGCCGACGACTTCCGCATCGTGCGCGGGGATGAACTGACCACCAATCCCTACTTTGCTTTCCTGCAGGATTATGATGCCGAGTTTCTGCCCACCTTCCACGCGCGCGCCATTGCCGGTGGTCCAGTGGCGCGCATCACTTACGACGATTTTAAGCAGGATTTCCTGACGCGCCTCGCGGCACAGTTGCCGGTGGATGGCGTTTATCTCGCCATGCACGGCGCGGTGTATGTCGAAGGCATGGAAGATGCCGAAGGCGACTGGATCAGCGCTACCCGCGCGTTAGTCGGCCCGGATTGCCCGATCAGCGTAAGCTACGATCTGCACGGCAATGTCACACAGCGCATCATTGATGCCATTGATATGTTCTCGACTTATCGCACCGCGCCGCACATTGATGTGGAAGAGACCATGCGCCGCTCGGTATCGATGCTGGTGAAAAGTCTGCAAACCGGCGTTAAACCTGGCGTGGTGTGGGCACCGATTCCGGTGGTGCTGCCCGGTGAGCGCACCAGCACCGAAGATGAACCCGCCAAAAGTTTGTATGCCCGTTTGCCCGGCATTAATGCGCTAGAACATATTTGGGATGCCTCACTGATGGTCGGTTACGTCTGGGCTGACGAACCGCGCGCCACCGCCGCCGCGATCATGACCGGCACCGATGCTGATGTACTGGCGGAACAGGCCGCAAAACTGGCACTGGCGTATTGGCAGGCGCGGGATGAATTTAGCTTTGGCTGCGTGACTGGCAGCATTGAAGAGTGCGTAGCGATGGCCATCGCCAGCGAAACCGCACCGGTGATTCTGGCCGATTCAGGAGATAACCCCACCGGTGGCGGCGTCGGCGATCGTGCAGATGTGTTGGCAGAACTGATTCGCCAGAACGCTCAGGAGGTTATCGTTGCTGGCATTACCGATAAACCGGCCACTGATGCGGCCTTTGCCGCCGGCGTTGGCGCAACCTTAACGCTAACCGTTGGCGCGTCGCTCGATCCGGCGGGCGGTAAAGTACAGGCCGAATTTGTCGTGAAGCATCTCAGCGACGATGCACGTTCCCTCGCAAAACAAGCGCTGCTGCAAACCGGCGGCATTACGCTGGTGGTCGCCGATCGTCGTCGTCCGTATCACAACCTGGCCGATTTCGCCCTGCTTGGCCTGCAACCTGCTGCGGCTAAAATTGTGGTGGTGAAGTCGGGGTATTTGTCGCCAGAACTGGCGCCGCTGGCCAATCCCAATTTGATGGCGCTGTCAGAAGGTGTGGTCGATCAATATGTGGAACGCTTAACGCGCAACCGCAAATTACAGCCTGCTTATCCATTTGATAAGGACTTCACTTTCCTGCCGGTTTGCAGCCTGTCGGCGCGCTTTGTGGTAGTGAAATGAACACGGTCGCCTCAGCAGTCGAACCGGTGCTGCGCATCGAAAATCTGACGGTGGCCTTTCGCGTTGACGATCAATGGCGCGATGTGGTGAAAAACGTCTCGTTAACCGTTAATACGGGTGAAACGCTAGCGATAGTTGGCGAATCCGGTTCGGGTAAAAGTGTCACGTCGATGGCGATCATGCGCTTACTCAACATGCGTCACGCACGCGTCAGCGGCAACGTGCTGCTGAACGGCGTCGATCTGCTAACGCTGAGCGAATCTGCCATGCGCGATATTCGCGGCAATGCGGTGGCGATGATTTTTCAGGAGCCAATGACCAGCCTGAATCCCTCCTTCACCATCGGTAATCAAATTGCTGAAGCGCTGATCAATCACCGCAAAATCAGCAAACGCGCCGCGCGTGAAGAGACCATTCGGCTGCTGGAAAAAGTGCGCATCCCCAATGCCGCTAAACGCTTCAATGATTATCCGCACCATTTTTCCGGCGGGATGCGACAGCGCGTGATGATAGCCATGGCGCTGGCGCTGCGGCCAAAACTGCTGATTGCGGATGAACCCACCACCGCGCTGGACGTCACCATTCAGGGGCAAATTCTTGATCTGATTAAGACGTTGCAGGAAGAGGAAGGCACCGCGGTGCTGTTTATCACTCACGATATGGGCGTGGTAGCCGAAGTATCGGATCGCACGCTGGTAATGTATCAAGGTGATGTGATGGAAACCGGCACCACCGCAGCGATTTTCTCCGCGCCCGCCGCCGATTATACCCGCACGCTCATTGCTACCGTGTCACAGCCAGGCGCAATGCGCGGCATTGCTGGACCGCGAAAGTTTTCTTTTAACGACGATAGCGCGGCGCCTGATTCCCCCCGCCTATTCGCACCGCGTCAGCCGCTGCTGTCGGTGAAAAATCTCAGCACCCGCTTCAGCATTCATGAAGGCCTGTTCAGCCGCAAAACGGGCGCGGTTCATGCGGTGGAAAACATCTCGTTTGATTTGATGCCGGGCGAAACCTTGTCGCTGGTTGGTGAATCCGGCTGCGGTAAATCCACCACCGGACGTTCGCTGACGCGCCTCGTCACGCCAGACGCTGGCGAAGTTGCCTTTGATGGTTACGATGTGCTGAATTTGTCTGCGCATGAGTTACGCACGTTGCGCCGCGCCATGCAGATGATTTTTCAGGACCCGTTCGCCAGCCTTAATCCGCGCATGTCGATACTGGAAGCGCTCACCGAACCCTTTCTGCAACATCGCTTAGGCAGTAAAGCCGAGGCGCGCGCGAAAGCTGCATCACTGATGGAGCGCGTCGGTTTATCTGCCAGCATGATGCAACGCTATCCGCACGAGTTTTCGGGCGGCCAGCGCCAGCGCATCTGCATCGCCCGTGCGCTGATGCTCGATCCTAAAATGATCATCGCCGATGAGTCGGTGTCAGCGCTGGACGTCACGGTAAAAGCGCAAATCATCAATCTGCTGCTCGACCTGCAACAAAGCCTTGGGCTGTCGTATCTGTTTATTTCGCACGACATGGCGGTAGTCGAACGCATCAGCCATCGCGTTGCGGTGATGCTGTTGGGAGAAATTGTCGAAATCGGCCCGCGCGCGGCAATCTTTGAAAATCCGCAGCATGATTACACGCGTAAATTACTGTCGTCGGTGCCTGTTCCCGATCCGGCGCGCCGTCATGTGAAACGCCAGCTGGACATCAGCGAGCTAAAAAGTCCGGTGCGCGCGCTGGGCTTTGTGCCCGAAACGCGACGTTATCGTGAGGTCAGTGATGGACATTGGGTGATGGAATGACTCATCTTCATAACGCGCACAATCTGTAGCGGCGCAATTTATTGCGCGATAAATCGCGCCGCTAAAGTATGTACGGTAATTAATACGGGGCTTGACTGATCGGCATTACGCGATTTATTGCCCGTCTTTGAGCAAAGCGCGCTAATCGCGCCGCCTTCGATTCAATCACCTGAAAGCAATCGGCGGGCGGTGAAATCCTGCTGAGTCATGCGCGTCGTCTGCTCAGCCTGAATGATGAAGCCTGGCGCGCGTCTTCAACCCAACGAAACGGAGATCAAGTGACACAATACAATCAGTATGGTCAGCCGGTTGGTTTTGACTTAGCTGACTGGCAGCCAGCCACTTTTCCACCTGCCGATATCCTCGCAGGGCGTTTTTGCCAGTTAGCCCCGTTGCAAGTTGCTCATAGCGAAGCGTTATTTGCCGCCTTTTCACTGGCACCCGACGCGCGTGACTGGACCTGGCTGGGCGCATCGCAGCCGCGATCGTTAGCCGCGATGACCGAGTGGATCATTAACAAACTAAGCGACAGTGGATTGGTCAGTTATGCGGTGATCAATCACGTTAACCAACAAGCAGTGGGTGCAGTCTGCTTCGCCAACATTGACGTGCAGAACGGTGCAATTGAGATTGGCCATGTCACCTGGTCGCCGCTGATGCAGCGCAACGTGTTGGGTAGCGAGGCGTTATATCTGTTGTTACAGCAGGCCTTCGCGCTAGGTTATCGCCGCGTTGCCTGGCGTTGCGATTCTCTTAATCTCGCTTCACGACGAGCGGCAGAGCGCATCGGCTTTACCTTCGAAGGCCGCTTCCGTCAGGCCATGACGCGCAAACAGCGCAATCGCGATACCGATTGGTTGTCGATCATTGATCGCGAATGGCCGCCTGTTCGCCAGGCATTCACGCATTGGCTGGCAGCGGAGAATATGGATGATCGCGGCTGCGAACAGCAAAAACTGCGTAGCTTTTTTCCAGCGGAATGACGTTGACTATACTGACAAGCTTTTAGCTTCTCTGTCCGCAATTTAAGAGGTACTTATGTCCAATGTATTTATCATTGGCGGCGCAGGCAATATTGGTCGTCGTCTGGCATCACTGCTGGTAAAAAATGGGCACACTGCGCGCCCGCTATTTCGTAAAGCAGAGCAAGAGCAGTTGTTGCGTCAACTGGGCGCTGCGCCCGTTAATGGCGATTTAACCGCGCTGGATGCAAAATCCCTTGCCGCTTTGATGGCGGGCAGCGATGTGGTGGTTTTTTCCGCTGGTGCCGGTGGTAAAGGCGGTGAAGAGATGACGAACGCCATTGATGGCGAAGGATTAAAAACCGCGGTTGCTGCGGCACAGCAGGCGGGCATCTCGCGTTTCCTGTTGGTCTCCGCATTCCCGGAAGCTGGCCGAGCGAAAAACCTCTCCACCACCTTCGAAAACTACATGCGCGTGAAAAAAGCCGCAGACGTCGCACTGGCGGAAAGCGATCTGGATTGGGTGATACTGCGCCCGGGCACCCTGACCGACGAAAAAGGCCAAGGCCAGGTACGTGCTGGTTTGGCGATCCCGTATGGCGATATCACTCGTGATGACGTGGCGGCGACGCTGGCTGAAATCATCGAACAATCCGGCGTCAGCCGCGTCATCATTGAACTGACGGGCGGAGACGTACCGGTGCAGGACGCGATAAAACAGATGGCACGTTGAAGACTGCCATCAAGCCGTTAAACGTGCCTACTCATCGAGAGATCGTAAATGATCTTTCCTGTTGAGCGTCATCAGCGCTGGAATACTTACCGCCGCGGTGACGATGATATACCAGGCCGGGATATCCAGATTTCCGGTCTGCTTAATCAGAGACGTAATGATAAGTCCTGCGCAACCGGAGAAAATGGCGTTGGATAAAGAATACGCCAGACCCAACCCGGTATAGCGTACGCGCGTGGGGAACATTTCCGATAACATTGCCGGGCCCGGCCCTGCCAGCAATCCCACAATTCCGCCGGCGACAAACACCACCAGCGCCTTAATTAATAGCGTTGAGGATTCTGCCTGAAGTACTTTCAGTAACGGTAATGCCAGCACCAGCAACAGGCATGCCGCGAAAACCATTACGCTGCGGCGGCCAATTTTGTCACTGAGAATGCCCGCCGGAATGATGGTTGCTGCAAAACCGAGGTTAGAGATCACCGCAATCAACAGCGCCTGATTAAAGCCAGTGTGCAGGGAAGATTGCAGATAGGTTGGCATGATCACCAGATAGGTATAGCCCGCAGCAGACCACACCATCACGCGGCTGATTGCCAGCAAAATAATCCTGAGCGTCGCAGCAAAACTGGCGCTGACCGCCGCAGGCTGTTGCTCTTTTTTAGCTTGCTGCTGACGCACAAAGCTGGGCGTTTCTTCCATGCTATAACGCAGCCACAGCGCCACAATCCCCATCGGCAACGCGAGGAAGAAAGGTATGCGCCAACCCCAACTGTGCATCTCCTCCACACTCAACACCGCCGATAGCAATGCAACAATCCCGGCACCAGCCAGCAGACCCAATGCGACGGTGAATGATTGCCAGGCACCATATCGTCCGCGCTGGCCTTTAGGCGCGAACTCCGTCATCAAAGACACCGCACCGCCGTATTCACCCCCGGCAAATAAGCCTTGCAGAATACGCAGCGCGGTAATGATCAGCGGTGCCGCCACGCCAATACTGGCATATGTAGGAATGACGCCGATGGCTGTCGTTACCAGCGTCATCATGATCAAGACAAAAATCAGCGTGGGCTTACGCCCAATACGATCCCCCATGCGACCGAAAAATATGGCGCCCAGCGGCCGGAAGAAAAAGGCGATGGCGAACGAGGCGTAAGTCAGAATAATGCCGGTCAGCTCGGCTTCACCCTGCAGGCGAAAGAAATTCTGCGCGATAACCGTGGCGAGAAAGCCATAAACCGCAAACTCGTACCATTCAATAAAATTGCCCACTGAGCCGGCGATTAATGCGCGCTTTTGTGCATCGTTTGTATTATGAGGCTTCGGCATTTCTTTTCCTCCTGTCGACTATTTGAAAAATGCAGTCAAAATAGCGATGAACGCCGAGCCGGTTACAAAAGCCTGTGCTGTTTTCACCTCTTCGCTGCGAATATCGGCAAATCGCGCGAGTGCGCGCTCCGCATCCACAGCATCAATCTCCTCATACTGCTTTTCAAATCCCTGCGTAATAAGCTGCAACGTGCCGCTTTTATCTGAAGATTCCAAAACAGCTATCTGCTTATCCTTCGCAAAAAAAAGGTAGTGCGGCATCAGACGCTCCTGATCAGTGATGATTAATAAAGGAATAAACTACCTTAGAAGAATGGTATCTGCACATAAATGGCGTAATGATTGTGAACTGTGGCAGCCTGAGGTGCCATCAATCCCCGCAGGCGGTAAAGAGGTTTGAGGTCGACAGGAGATGAAATGGGTGAGGTACCAGGCAGCCTAAATGGCTTACCTCCCTGATATTGAGGGTGGGTTGAGTCTTGGCAAGGAAGTCCTCACTGCTAAAAAAGTCAGTATCGGGCCTGCGCGCTTCAGTTAAAAAAACGTCTTCAGCTATTTTTTAGGCAAAAGAGTTTCCTCCACTATTCTTTCATGCATAACAGGCAAAATACCGCTCGGCTGTTGGGATGATGAGTGTGGAAATATTGCCATGCATGTTCGGGAGAATAAAACGATCCCATGAATACACGATTATCATAGGCGGGTGCCAGACGGCAGCTATCGCGATGCAAGTTGCAGCAACCTTCTGTATCCTCCTGACTAAAAACGTAAAAATCCGTTATGGTGAATTTCATCCGCTACTCCTCATGGGCCGATATAAATAACAATCAATAAAACTCTTTAAAGTCGCCCGTTGCGGATACTCTATATACATTTTTAGCAACCAGCTCAAAATGAGCCTTAAATTAATTATAGCCTGCATGGCGCTGAGCACATTAAATTAAAAGAAAACTTATTTAAGCCGAACGCAATAAGGAGATAATAAAATATTCTATTATTTAACACCCTCACACCGCTACGCTTAATAGGGCCAATAATTACTATTAATCCTTATTATAATCTATAAGCCCACCTCTAAGATTACTCTTAAAAACACACTTCCTATTTCCGATCAATTAAACTTAAGTAAACTTAAATTTTAAAACGTATCGGAGATAATATTATGCTCAGTTATACAATCCGCATTGAATTGAAAGAACCTAACGCTGGCACGCAAATTGAACTGCTGTATGCGATGCTTGAGAATGGCTTTGCGCGCAGCTTAGTGTGCGAAAAAGGGTATGCTTATGTTTTACCGACGAATGAGTATGTGTATGAAGGTAATGAAAATATAAGAAGTTTAACCGACAGAGTAGTTACATTGGTGAGTGAATTCAGCGAAGATCCTTCGGTGATGATTACCCAATCTAGCGCACGCTGCTGGTCAGGGTTGCGCGGCGTGAACCTCGCATGAACGACAGGATAAACGCCCTCTCGCGGCCGCGATGGCGTTTATGTAACAACTTAACATAACTTAATTTTTATTCGCTCATTAATCTCAAAGACGCACGCCAATAAAGCGAAGCCGAATGATGATATTTTTCGGGCATATTTATTTACAGATAAAGAACCCAGCGAAAAAGCTAAACCGGAAATGGCATCACTTCCGGTTTAGTGAGACAGAGTATCAGGCAAAATAAATCAGCCAGGATAAATACCGCGATCTTTACGCGCCAGCAAAATACGTTCGCAGGCAACGATATAGGCAGCTGTACGCAATGAGCAGCGTTTATCTGCCGCTTTGTCCCAAACGTGAACCATCGCCTCCGTCATGATGCGGTCCATACGCTTGTTAATCTCATCTTCGCTCCAGAAGAAACTCGCCATATCCTGCACCCATTCGAAGTAACTCACCGTTACCCCGCCGGCATTACAAATGACGTCCGGCACCACCTGCACGCCACGATTGGCCAGCACATCATCGGCATCCGGGTAGGTTGGGCCGTTAGCCCCTTCCAGCACCAGTTTGGCACTGATGATCTCTGCGCGCTCGCGGGTAATTTGTCCCTCAAGTGCTGCCGGGATCAGAATATCCATCTCGGTGGTCCAGAACTGTTCTCTGTCGATCTCACGCGCACCAGGGAAACCAGCAATCTGTTTATGCTCGATCTGCCATGCACTCAGCGCGGCTAAATCGATGCCGCCCTCGTTGAGTAAGGTAGCCGTGTGATCCTGAATCACCACCACGCGCGCCCCGGCTTCGGCGAAGAGACGTGCTGCCTCGCTCCCCACATTACCAAAGCCCTGCAGCGCTACGCGCGCGCCTTCAATGGTGATGTTAGAACGTTCTGCCACTTCACGACCGGTAATAAATACGCCACGGCCCGTCGCTTTCTCACGCCCTAACGAACCACCAAGATGAATCGGTTTACCGGTGACAACACCGGTAATGGTGGTGCCATGGTTCATGGAGTAGGTATCCATCATCCACGCCATGACTTTGCCGTTGGTGCCCACATCCGGCGCTGGGATATCTTTCTGTGGACCAATAATCAAACCGATTTCACTGGTGTAGCGGCGCGTTAATCGCTCCAGTTCACCTTCAGACAACGCATGTGGATCGACACGAATCCCGCCCTTCGCGCCACCGTAGGGCAGGTTGACCGCCGCACACTTAATGGTCATCCAGGCCGAGAGCGCCATCACTTCGTTCAGGTCGACTGCCGGATGGTAGCGCACGCCCCCTTTGCCCGGTCCGCGTGAGAGATTGTGCTGTACGCGGTAGCCTTCGAAGTGGCGAATCGAGCCGTCATCCATCTGCACCGGAATGTCGACAATCAGTGCTCTTTTAGGATGGCGCAGGGTTTCTATCCAGCGAGACAATTCACCAAGGTAAGGCGCAACGCGGTCAATTTGGCTCAGGTAGGTAGTCCAGGGAGATGTACTGCTTTCAGAAGCGTAAGATAACTTTTCCATGAGAAGCCTGTATGATCAGAGTTATTTATATTGAAAAGACGTGGAAAGGTAATGCATTGCACTAGACGGAAAGTAATTTAACACCTTTTCAGAAAACCGGATCACGCCAAATAAGGAGGATTTAACTTTTTCGACACAAAAATGCGTTAATGAATGAATAACTAAGCATTAAATTTACCCCACATACAGCGCATATTCATGCAAGTAATATTCACTAAATTGCATAAAATTTGATTTTATTCCTATTTTTCAGTTCTTTGATGGTCATCAAAAAGTGAATAAACTGTTATTTTTCCGCATTGACTTTGTTAACTCACGCAACCACGATAAGTAAAACTCAGCGGGAAACCTCCAACATGATGTAGGCGTTTATTAGTTTTACTTTTATTTCATCTATTTAAACGAGTCTCTTTAACGGTTAAAGAGAGACGTTGCGTTATTTCGTGCGCAGAAATAATTAAACCCTTATTTGCCATTGATGCTTGCGGGCAGGCATCACCCTGCGTCTTTTTGCCAGACTGAAGGAATCATTGTGTCTAACCAACCTACACAAGAGCAGATTCAGCCTGCTCGGGCTAACGACGCCCCGCAAAAACTGCAGCGAGGGCTCAGCGAACGCCATATTCAGATGATCGCCTTAGGCGGATCCATCGGCACCGGGCTATTCATGGGTGCCGGACGCAATATTGCGGTGGCCGGAACCTCGATTTTAATCATCTATATTCTGGTTGGCTTCTTTAGCTATATGGTGATGCGGGCGATGGGCGAAGTGCTGCTTAGCCGACTGGACTATCGCTCATTTGCCGATTTCGTCGGCGATTATCTCGGGCCTAAGGCCAGCTTTTTTCTCGGCTGGTCATATTGGCTGAGTTGGGTAGTGACCTGCATCGCGGATGTGGTGGTGTGCGGCGCCTATATGCAGTATTGGTTCCCGGAAATGTCGGCGTGGATACCCGCGTTGTTCACCCTGGGGATTTTGTGTTTGTTTAACATGTTGTCGGTGAAAGCCTTTGGCGAGGCGGAATTCTGGTTTGCACTGATCAAAGTGATTACCATTATTGCGCTGATTATTACCGGCGGATGGATGGTGTTTACCGGTTGGACCTCACCGGATGGCGTACAAGCTTCGGTGCATAACCTGACCGATCCGGCGGTGTTTATGCCGCACGGCATCACCGGTTTTCTTGCCGGTTTCCAAATCGCTATTTTCTCTTATACCGGAATTGAACTACTCGGCACGATGACCGCAGAAACCCGCGATCCCGAGAAAATTTTGCCACGCGCGATTAACGCTTTGCCGCTGCGGATTGTGATTTTCTATATGCTCTCGATGATGGTGATTATTGCGGTTACCTCATGGCAAGGTGTATCGCCAGATACCAGCCCGTTTGTCACCTTGTTTGCCAAGGCTGGACTGCCCGCGGCGGCGGCGATCATTAATTTCGTGGCGCTGACTTCCGCAATGTCGTCCGCCAATAGCGGCGTCTACTCCAGCACCCGCATGTTGTATGGCCTGTCAGTAGAGCAGCATGCCCACTGGCAGTTCCGCATTCTGTCACGCACCACACGCATTCCGCTGCGCAGTTTGCTGTTCTCCTGCTTCTGTATGCTGAGCGGTACCTTGCTGCTGTTCCTGGTGCCAAATGTATCAACGCTGTTCACCATCGTTTCCACGCTGGCCGCTATTCTGGTGATCTATTGCTGGGGAATGATTCTGGTGTCTTATCTGGTGTACCGCAGGCAACGTCCTGATTTGCATCAAAAATCAAAATTTAAGATGCCCGGCGGCAGGATGATGGCCTGGGCGACGCTGATGTTCTTCCTGTTCTCAGTCGTGATCATGATATTTGATCCCGATACGCTTGCGGCTTTAGCGGCCTCACCGGCGTGGTTTATTGCGCTGTGGCTGTGCTGGAAGATGAAGGAGAAGCGGGCCCGATCGTTGAATGGTGAGTTGAACGCCAAATCTGCCTCGTCCTGAGGCAGACATCTTAGCCATAACCCGATTTTGCTGACGTTTCCCACTTTAGCGCCTGACTCATTTCCATCTCCAGTCGAATAGCAGCACAGTTCGTCTCAAGATGCTCCACTTTACTTTCAAAGTCGCTGAGACTGCTGCTCTCTATTTCGAGGATCATATAGGCGATCTCATGGCGACACTCTTCACCAAAGGTCTTCAACTTTTTCTCTTTAAGCAGCCACTGAACCAGCAACTCTTTTTTCTCCTCTTCTGGTGTTCGCCGCTTACTGAATTTCAGAAAGCGAACCTGAAGCAGCAGCTGATGGTAAAAGAGAGCAATGCTATCGAGTTGTTTTAGATGCATGTCGCATCCTCTTTTATGAGTCGATAAAAATGAGGAACCAGCCTGCTTTCACAGGCTGAGTAAAGCGCTTAAAGCGGGGAAGCAGGTGCAGCAGCTTGATCGTAGCCACCCCAGACTGACTGATCGAACTCAATCATTGAGCCGGTCATCAATCCGGACTCTTCGCTGGCGAGGAATGCCACTGCGCGCGCCACTTCTTCCGGTTGGATCAGGCGGCCAAACGGCTGAGACGCTGCCGCTTTCTCCAGCCAGTTATTCTCTGCGCTGTGATATTGCTTCATGATGCGATCTTCGCCTTCCGATGCCATCCAGCCAATGTTGAGGCCATTCACACGAATGCGGTTACGCAATAAGGCGTAGGCGGTGTTGCGTGTCAGGGTGGCCAGCGCGCCCTTGGAAGAGCAGTACGCGGCGATAAACGGTTGCCCCGCCAGCGATGACATCGAACAGATATTCACGATGCTGCCCGCAATGTTATCGCGGCGCATCAGCTTGATGGCTTCCTGCATCAGGAAGAACGGGCCACGAACGTTGGTGGCGAAGATGCGGTCGAAGAGTTCGGGATCGGTATCTAAGATAGTACCGCGATCGCTCATGCCGCCGGCATTAACCAAAATATCGACGCGACCATGCAGTTTATCTGAGGTGGCGATGACGTGACGGCAATCCTCTACGTTAGATAAATCCGCACGCACGAAATCCACTTTGGTTTCACTTTCTCCGTTTAAACGCTCGGCAACCTTGGTCCCTTTCTCCTGATTCCGGCCACAAATCACCACTGCGCTAGCGCCCAACTGCGTAAACTGACGCGCAATCGCTGCGCCCACGCCTTGCGTACCACCGGTAACCACGGCCACTTTACCTGTTAACTGGTTCATCATATTGCTCCTGAAATGACTGAATAACCGGCTGCGTCGAGCGCAGAACGAAGTGTTTTATAACCAATAAGCGCGTATTCCAGCGGCGGTGCTTTCGCTGGGTCTTGCTCTGCTTCCACCACAAACCAGCCCTGATAGCCGATTTGCGCCAACTTATTAACAATGGCACTGAAATCGATCATGCCATCGCCGGGGACGGTAAAAATCCCTTGCAGCACGGCATCAAGGAAGGAATCGCGATGTCGATCTAAGGTGCGCAGGACCTCTTCGCGCACGTCTTTGGTATGTACGTGAATGATGCGATCGCCATGTTTTTCCAGAATTCGCAGTGGATCGACGCCTGCAAACACCAGGTGACCGGCGTCAAACAGTAGCCCAACCTCTGGCGTGGTGACGGCCATCAAGCGGTCAATATCATGTTCATCCTCAATGGCGGTTCCCATGTGATGATGGAAAGCCAGCGGCACGCCGTAGTCCTGGCAAAACGCTGCAAACTGGATCAGTTTTTCGCCGTACTCGCGCATCTGCTCATCAGTAAGACGACAGCGCTTCGCCAGTGGCACATGTTGCTGATTTTGGATGGTGCCGGCCGTTTCGCCATATACCAGGCAAGCCGCGCCGCAATCACGAAACAGCTGCATTTGCGGCAGTGATTTTTTGATCTCCTCCTCCACGCTGTTGTCCAGCAAGGTGCCGGAGTACCAGCCTGACACCAAATCCAGCTGATACTCTTGCAGTAGCGGCTTTAGCGCGTCAGCAGTTTTGGGAAACTTACCGCCGGTTTCAACACCCTGAAATCCCGCCTGATGACTTTCAGACAAGCAGGTCGTGAGCGGCGTATCCCCACCCAACTGCGGCAAGTCATCGTTCGACCAGGCAATGGGCGCGATGCCCAGTTTGGCTTTTAACATCATAAACTCCCTGATTAAATGCCGACGCGCTGCGCCTGGCGACCTTTAACGTGCTCTTCACGCGCCTGGTTAACGCTGTCTCGTGCGCTGACTTCCGGCACGCCGACATCCCACCAGGCATCGCCCGGCGTCCAGTCAAACGGATGAGTATCGATGGAGATGACCGTGGTGCGATCGTTACCTTTGGCCCAGCCGATCGCTTCCTCAAGCTCATCCAGCGAGGAGACCTTGCGCGCCAGTGCCCCCATGGATTGCGCATGAGCGACGAAATCGACGTGAAACGGCTCCTGTACCCGACAATCCTTCAGCAGGTTATTAAATGAGGCGCCGCCCTTGGCATTTTGCAGACGGTTGATCACCGCATAGCCGCCGTTATCGCACACCAGCAAAATGAATTTGTGGCCCGAAAGAACGCTGGAGTAGATATCTGAATTCATCATCATGTAGGTGCCGTCACCAATCATCACGAACACGTCGCGCTCCTGCTCAGCCATCGCCACGCCCCAGCCAGCGGAGAGTTCATAGCCCATGCAGGAGAAGCCAAATTCGCAATCAAACGTGCCTGGATTCTTCACCCGCCAACCTTTCACCAGTTCACCGGGCAGTCCGCCCGCCGCGCTGATGATGTAATCTTCTGCCGCCGCCGCTGCATTCACTACGCCAATCACCTGCGCGTAGGTGGGATCGCCCTCCGATACCGTGCGTTCCTGCCGCGCCGCAATCAGTTCGTTCCATTTGGCAAACGCCCGGCGACCTTTTTCCAGCCAGCTATCGGCTGCTTTCCAGCTGCCGAGCGCCGTGTGCAGTTCGCTAATGCCTTCACGGGCATCACACTCCAGCGGGATGGCCAGATGCTTGTGCGCATCAAAGCGCGCGGCGTTGAGCGCAATAAATTGAGCTTTATGATCGAATACCGTCCATGAACCGGTGACGAAATCCATCAAACGCGTCCCCACCGCAATCACCACATCTGCCTCGGCGGCCAGCGCATTGGCCGAGGTTGAACCGAGAATGCCAATCGGCCCGCAATGAATGGGGTCATCGTGGGTAAACGCGCCCTTTCCGGCGATGGTTTCCACCACCGGGATGCCATGCGCCAGGGCAAACTGCGCCAGTTCTGCTTCAGCCTGCGAATAGCGCACGCCGCCACCAGAAATAATCAGCGGACGTTTAGCCTGTCTCAGGCACTCAGCAGCGCGTGCCAGCAGTTGGCGATCGGGACGTGGACGTGGTATCAGATGCAAACGCGGAGCAAAGAACTCTTCTGGGTAATCCCACGCCATCTCCTGCACGTCCTGGCATACGCCAATAAAGGCTGGGCCACAGTCGCCGGGATCGAGCAGGGTTGCCACGGCTTGTGGCAGAGAGGAGAGGATCTGTTCAGGATAGGTAATTCGATCCCAGTAGCGCGACACCGCTTTAAAGGCATCATTCACCGTTTGGGTCGGATCGTTGAAATGCTCGACCTGCTGCATTACCGGATCGGGATGGCGACGGGCAAAGCTATCACCGCAGATCATTAAAAGCGGCAGACGACTGGTATGTGCTACGCCCGCAGCGGTGAGCAGATTGGTGGTGCCAGGACCAATCGAGGCGGTAACTACCATGATTTGACGTCGCACCATCGCCTTGGCAAATCCCACGGCGGCAAACGCCATCGACTGCTCATTCTGCCCGCGCCAGGTGGGTAATACATTTTGCGCCTCTTCTAGCGCTTCGCCCAGGCAAGTGACATTACCGTGGCCAAAAATGCCATACACGCCCGGAAACAGCGGCACGCGTTTGCCATCCACCTCGGTAAACTGATTGCTCAGATAGCGAACTATCGCCTGAGCCGTCGTGCAACGAATCGTAGCCATATCCTTACTCACTTTTCAGAGATGCTGCTGTGCAGCATGGTGTTATATTTCACAACTTAAGTTGCTAAAAACAAATAACCGCAATATAAGTTGCAACTTCAGGCGACAAAACTCCCACTCTACTGCGAGCGGGAGCCCGTTAATTCAATTATGCGCGGTTGCGTTTACGCTGTGATTCTGTGCGCTTCTCACGTTCAGTAATGGTTTCGATGCGCGGCTGCGCGACTTCCGGCTGCAATACTGCTGCCAGCGCCATGGCGATGCTTTGCGCCAGACAAACCGGCGCGGCCAGCGATCGCGAAAAGCTGTACTCCTCTTCCGGAATGTTGAACAGCACGCTGGCGCTTTTAGCTAACGGTGATAGCGGCCCATCGCTAATGGCGATGACCGGAATGGTGCGCGCGCTGGCATGGTCGGCAATGGCGATCACCTCTTTGGCATAATGGCGAAACGCGATGGCGATAAGCACGTCACTTTCACGCATATTGTTAGCCATTTCCGGCGCCAGCCCGCCGGCGGAATCTAGCAGGATCACCCGGCGGTTCAGCATGGTGAGCATATAACGCAGCAATAATGCAATCGGCTCGGAGCGCAACTGACCGGCGATATAGATAGTTTCCGCCTCCTTCAGATACCCCGCGGTCGCATCGAGATCGCTTTCCGCTACGTTGCTCAGCAGCTCCTGCAGCGTAGCAATGTCCCGTATCACCAGGCTTTGCAAAAAGCCGAGGCTGCCCTTCTGCTCATTCTTACGTAGATCATTCTCCAGGGCGGTGATGCGCTCGTTGTAACCCGGTGCCGCCGTGGCGAGTCGGGTCTGAAATACGCTCTGCATCTGTTTGAAACCGCTATAGCCAAACACCTGCGCAAAACGCACCAGCACCGAGGGGTGCAGACCACATTTCGCGGCTACAGCGTTAATCGATTCCAGCGCCACCGTGTTCGGATTTTGCGTCACATAACGCGCCGCCTGCTGATGCCGCACCGACAGCTGCGCATAGCGTTTAGTAATCTCATCCACAATTTGCTCGTAATTTTCATGCGGCAGCGTGGTCTGCATCTTCTCAATCTTGCTCATCCATCATTCCTTTTCGGCGTACAGCCCATCTCGCCAGCACGCTACCGCAATAAAAATTGCAAGTAAAATCTTAATGCAATTAGTTCTAACGCATTCGCTGCCAACAGGGAAAAGCTCTGCGTGATATTTGTGATTAGGTTCGAAGAATTCACTTTTAGTCTGATTGAAACACCTTTTTCGAAGAAATCAAACCGACTTTATATTCTGATTTATATAGATAATTTAAACTAAAACCTCAATTTAACCTCACGCCTGCCATTGCATTGCAATTTTTATTGCTCCGATCCTAACATTGCAACTATCAATGCTGCTGAGGGATTCCCATCCCAGGTCTTCCCTCCCAGCTGACCGTTTCAGGCTGTCGCTTGAGCCTGAAACTGCTACCGGAGGAATGGATCAACATGTATCAAAACTTTGGACAGTTTATTAACGGCGAATGGTGTCAGGGCAGCGGTGCAGAACCGGTGATCGTCACCGATCCCGGCAACGGGCAAACGCTGGGTGAAATTGCCGCCGCCTCTGTTGCCGACACCCAATCTGCGCTGGCCAGCGCAGAAGCGGCGCTGGTCGCATGGCGAACTACCTCAGGCTGGGCGCGGGCGGATTTGCTGCAGGCGGTTGCAAAAGAGATGACAGTAACAGCGGCAGAAGCCGCTGAGATCATCTCGAAGGAGAGTGGCAAACCGTTCGCGCAGGCCAGGCGCGAATGGGAATTATCGACCGACCAATTTATCTGGTACGCCGAAGAGGCGCGTCGTATCTATGGCCGCATTGTAGAAAGCCGGGTGCCAGGCGGACGCTGTGAAGTGTCGCACGAACCGGTCGGCGTGGTGGCGGCGTTTACCGCGTGGAATTTCCCGGTGGTGTTGGTGGCACGCAAGCTTGCACCCGCGCTCGCCGCCGGCTGCACGGTGGTGTTGCGTCCCTCCAGTGAAGTTCCTGGCTCCGCCATGATGATTTTTGAGTGTCTGCGCAAAGCGGGACTGCCGGCTGGCGTGGCCAATCTGGTTGTTGGGCCGACTGCCGCAACCTATGAACCCTTGATTGCTTCGCCCGTGGTGAAGAAAGTCTCACTAACCGGCTCAACGCAACTCGGTCAGCAGATGATTCGGGATTCAGCGGCCACGATTAAGCGCCTTAGCATGGAGTTGGGCGGCAACGCGCCGGTCATCGTCTATGACGATGCCGATCTGGAAAAAGTGCTCGACCTTTCCGTGGTCACCAAATTTGCCAACTGTGGCCAGGTTTGTGTCACTTGCGATCGCTTTTATGTCCACCAAAGCCGCTATCACGACTTCGTACAAGGCTTTGCCGAGCGTGCGAAAAAAATCAAGGTCGGATACGGGCTGGATGAAGGCACGCAAATGGGCCCACTGATCAATCCTCGTCGCCTCAAAGCCATCGAGACGATCGTGGCGGATGCGCGCGAGAAAGGAGCACGCATCGTGGCCGGCGGCGAACGTATCGAATTAAACGGCGGCTACTTCTTCGCTCCAACCGTGATTGCCGACGCCCCCGACGACGCGCTGGCGATCGCCGAAGAAAATTTTGGTCCGATTGCCGCCATCACCTCATTTAGCGACATCGACGATCTTTGGCGCCGCGTTAATAACTCTGATTTTGCTCTTTCCGCTTACGCCTTTACCCGCGATCCGGCCCGCATTCGTGAAACCGTGGCGCGCCTCGAATCCGGCATGGTCGGTATTAATAGCTATGCGCTGGCCGCTGCCGAAGTGCCGTTTGGCGGCGTGAAAGCCAGCGGCATGGGGCGTGAAGGCGGAAGTGAGGGTATTCACGACTATATGAACGTCAAACTGGCGCAAATCGTGCTGTAAGGAACGGATTGATGAAGCTGAATAATATCAAAGCACGCTGGAATGCAGGGCAAACCGTACTCAATGGCTGGCTTAGCATCGCCAACGCCTTCACAGCTGAAATCATGGCTGAGCAGGGTTACGACGCACTAACCATCGATTTGCAGCACGGTTTTGTCGGCTATGACCAGGCAACGCATATGCTGCAGGCGATGCGCGCCAGCGGCGTTGCCCCAATGGTGCGCGTGCCCTGGTTAGAGCCGGGCATCATTATGAAGTCACTGGATGCCGGTGCGTGGGGCATTATTTGTCCGATGATCAGCACCGCAGAGCAAGCGCAGGCGCTGGTCTCCTGCGTGCGTTATCCACCCCACGGCAGCCGCAGTTTTGGCCCAACGCGCGTGACATTCTCCGCCGGCCAGGATTACGGCCAGCATGCCGACGATCACGTGGTGTGCCTGGCGATGATCGAAACCGCCGAAGCCTTTGACAATATCGAAGCGATTGTCGCTACCCCCGGACTGGACGGCGTCTATATCGGGCCAGCCGATCTGACGCTAGGACTTACCGGCAGAAAATATCGCACGGGTTTTGATCGCACTGAACCGGAAATTGTCGATGCGATTAAGCATATTCTCGCCACTGCGCATCGTGCTGGGAAGAAAGCGTGTTTGCACAACGGTTCTGCCGCTTATGCGGCCAACGCGGCGCAATGGGGGTTCGATTTAGTCACGCTTTCTAACGACGTCCAGCTGTTACGTGGCGCAGCAGCCAGCAGCGTGCAGCAATTCCGCGAACTCAACGGTGACGGCCAGGCAACGCAATCAACCCAGGCGGGAGGTTACTGAGATGCCAAACATTCTGGTTGCCGGAAAAATTCATCCGGCCGGGCTCGATATTCTGCATAACGCGCCTGGATTCAACGTGCAGTTGGTGCACGAGGTCAGCGTGGCGAGTTATGCGCCCTTTATTGCCGAAGCGGATGCGCTATTAATCCGTACGCAGCCGCTCACGGCTAAAGAGATCTTTGCTGGAAAAAATCTGCGCATGGTGTCACGTCACGGCGTGGGTTATGACTCGGTTGACGTTGCCGCTCTTACCGAACGCAACATTCCGCTGACCATTGTCGGCAATGTGAATTCACTTTCCGTGGCGGAACATACGCTGTCCTTGCTGCTGGCTCTGGCAAAACGCATCTGCTATTTCGATAGCAGCATTCGTGAGGGTGAATGGAATCGTCGCAACAGTTTTTCCGCCGTAGAGGTGGCTGGCAGAACCTTATTCATCCTCGGTTTTGGTCGTATCGGCCGCGAAGTGGCGCGCCTGGCGAAAAGCTTCCGCATGAAAGTCATCGCCTACGATCCTTTCCTGCCCGATAACAGTTTCGTAGAAAGCGGCGTAACCCGCGTTGCAGACATTAATGAGGGCCTGCAACAGGCCGATGCGGTCACTATCCATTTGCCTTTAAGCGGTGATAAAGCGGTGATTGGCGCGGACGAACTGGCGCTGATGAAACGCCACGCCATTTTAATCAATACCGCGCGCGGTGGCATTGTCGATGAAGAGGCGCTGGCAACCGCCCTGCAAAACGATGCATTGGGTGGCGTGGGTCTTGATGTATTACAGCAGGAGCCGCCCGCGCTAAATACCGCGCTACTGGACCAGCGCGACAAATTAATTCTCAGCCCACATTCCGCAGGACTTACCGAAGAGGCGGCGATGCGAATGTCGATTTCCGCTGCCACCAATATCGTCAACTTTTTCACTGGTCAGCTCGATACGGATCTGGTGGTCAATAAGCAGGTTCTTGCGCTTAACGACCTGATGAGCCAATTGCCCTGATAACAATAAACCTCTCGACCCGGAGAACATCATGCTCAAAATTGCCATCCTCGGCGCTGGCCGCATTGGTCAGGTTCATGCCGCCAACGTGGCGCGTCATAAAGACGCTCAGTTGGTTATGGTTGCCGATCCCTTTAATGAAAATGCCCATGCGTTAACGGCTTTATGGGGTGGTCGCGCGGTGCAAGATCCGCTTGAGGCGATTAACGATCCCGCTGTCGATGCCGTGGTGATCGGGACACCGACCGATACCCACGTTGAGCTGATGCTGGCCGCTGCCAACGCGGGCAAAGCCGTGCTGTGTGAAAAGCCGGTCGACCTTGATATCCACAAAGCACTGGCGGCCGAAAAAGCGCTGGGCGAAAAGGCCAGCAGAGTGATGCTGGGTTTTAATCGCCGCTTCGATCCCGGCTTTAACGAAATTCATCAGCGGATTGCTAAGGGAGATATTGGTGACCTGCACCAGGTGGTGATCACCAGCCGCGATCCTGGTTTGGCACCGTTGAACTATCTCAAGCATTCCGGCGGTATCTTCCGCGATATGGTGATCCATGATTTTGACCTCGCGCGCTGGATTTTGGGTGAGGAACCCGTTGAGGTGTTTGCCAGTGGCAGCCGCCTGTTTGAGCCTTCGCTGGAAGCGTTAGGGGATTACGACACGGTGATGGTGCAGCTGCGCACCGCCTCCGGTAAACAGTGTCAGATCAACTGCAGCCGCCAGGCGGTATATGGCTACGATCAGCGTCTGGAAGCGTTTGGATCTGGCGGCATGATGATCAATGACAACCATCGTGAAACCACGGTGCGCCATTTTGGCGCCCAGCACACCGAAGTACGTGGCCCGCTGCTGGACTTCTTTATGCAGCGCTATGCCGATGCGTATCGGCTGGAAATCGACGCTTTCATTCAGGCCATCGGCAACGGCAGCGCGCTACCTGTCAACATTCATGATGGCTGTCAGGCGCTACGACTTGCCGATGCCGCTCAGCTGTCAGCCGACACTCAGAGCGTAGTGAAATTGAATTAAGGACTTTATTGGCAAGGACGCCACCCTAATTTTCGTTATTACTCTTTAAATCATGCACAAAATTAAGCGCGTTGTTAGTAAACCCTACGTAAGTGAAGTTAATAATAAAACACCCGACATCAGATTAGTTCTGAGACTAATAATTAACGTGGAAGATCATTATGAAAAAATTCATCTTACTCTGTCTTACCTTACTTTCACTAAGCTCTGCAGTGAATGCCGTACAGGTCGGCGTCAGCATCGCCCAAATGGATGATGTATTCCTCTCTCGCCTGAGAGGCTATATTATCGAGCAGGCGAAAACCCATCCGGATATGAAAATTCAATTTGAGGATGCTCAGGGCGCCGTTGATAAACAATTGAGTCAGGTGCAAAGTTTTATTAACGGTAAAGTCGACGTAATTATTGTTAACCCGGTTGATACCCAGGGAACCAAAAATATGGCTGATGCGGCACGCGCCGCTAAGGTACCCCTCATCTTCCTCAACCGTATGCCTTCAGATGCGAAAATGGGTGATGGCGTGAGCTATATCGGCAGCGATGAAATAGAAGCCGGACGTTTACAGATGCAGTATCTGGCAGATCAAGTGAAAGATCGTAAAAGCGTTAACGTCGCCATCATGAAAGGGTTATTAAGCAATGATGCTACCCGCTTCAGAACTCAGGGAGCAAAAGAGATCATTGCCAAACATCCTAATATGCATGTGATTGTTGAAGATACCGCAAAATGGATGCGTGAAGATGGCATGAATCTGATGAATAACTGGATTCTATCGGGCGACAAAATAGATATTCTTTCTGCCAACGCAGATGAAATGGCTATTGGTGCCGCCATGGCCATTAAAAGTAATGGCATTAAAATTGGTAAAGATATTTTAGTCGGTGGTACCGACGGCGGACCAAATGGATTACAGGCGATTAAAACCGGCTTACTTACCGTTACCGTATTCCAGGATGCAAAATCACAAGCTTATGGTGCGGTGGATATGGCGGAAAAAGCCGCCAAAGGTGAAAAGGTCCAGGATATTAACTTTATTCCGTTTCAGTTAGTCACACCGAAAAATTACCAGAAGTTCATGACAAATTAACCGTCGTTTTTTCTGTGTCTGACGTTGGCACCTGTGAAGGTTGCAGGTGCATTTTTTTAATTTGGAGACGTTATGAAAACCATTAAAGGCCCTGCGGTATTTCTGGCGCAGTTCGCTGGCGACGATGCACCGTTTAACTCTTTATCTGGCATGGCTGGCTGGGCAGCGGAAAAAGGATTTAAAGGCGTAGAAATTCCCAGCTGGGATCAACGCCTCATTGATTTGGCGCAAGCCGCCGAGAGCCAAACCTATGCGGATGAGATCCTTGGCGTACTGGCTGAACATGACCTGCAGTTGACCGATTTAGCCAGCCACTTGCAAGGACAGCTGGTTGCACTGCATTCTGCGTTTGATTTACCCGCCGATAGCTTTGCCCCAGCCGGTCTGCGCAATGACCCACATGCACGCCAGCAGTGGGCAACTGAACAGCTTTATCTGGCAGCGCGCGCATCACGCCGCTTAGGCCTGGAGAAACATGTCACTTTTTCGGGCACGCTGCTGTGGCCATTTCTCTATCCCTATCCGCAGTGGCCAGAAGGCTTGATTGATGAGGGCTTTAACGAGCTGGCACGGCGCTGGACACCGATTCTTAACGCATTCGACGAACAGGGAATCGATCTCTGTTACGAAATCCACCCCACGGAAGATTTGCATGATGGTTTGACCTTTGAGCGTTTTTTGGAAAAAACCCACCACCATCCACGCTGCAACATCATGTATGACCCCAGTCATTTGGTATTACAGGGCATTGATTACCTGACCTATATCGATCACTACCACCAACGCATTAAGGCTTTCCACGTTAAAGACGCTGAATTTAGGCCGAATGGCAAAACTGGCGCCTATGGCGGCTACCAACCCTGGACCAGCCGCGCTGGTCGCTTTCGTTCACCCGGCGATGGCCAGACCGATTTCAGCGGCATTTTCTCTAAATTGACCGGCTACGGCTTCGATGGCTGGGCAGTGCTGGAGTGGGAATGCTGCTTTAAAAACCCGGAAGATGGCGCACGTGAAGGCGCTCAGTTCATCAGCGACCACATTATTCGCGTTACCGATAAACCGTTTGATGATTTCTGTAAGTCCTGGGCCGACCCATCACTTAATCGTAAAATTTTGGGCATTGAAGGAGCAAAACATGCATAGGTCACCGTTGAGTGGACGTCGTATCCGATTAGGCATGGTTGGCGGTGGCGAAGGTGCCTACATTGGCGGAATCCATCGTTTTGCCGCACGTCTTGACGATCAGTATGAACTGGTCGCGGGCGCGTTTGACGTTGATGCCGAGCAGGGGCATCGCTTTGCAGCGCAAAACTACATCGCGACTGAGCGATCTTACCGTGATTATGCCAGCATGGCGCAGGCTGAGGCGGCACGCGCTGACGGCATTGATGTGGTCGCCATCTGCACACCAAACTTTACCCACTTCCCCATCGCGAAGGCCTTCCTCGAAGCCGGCATTGATGTGATTTGTGAGAAACCGCTCACCACCACGTTGCGCGATGCTGAAGCGTTGGCCGAGGTTGTGAGTCAGACCGGACGCTTTCTGGGTGTCACTTATACCTATTCTGGCTATCCGCTAATTGTGGAAGCCCGGATGCGCGTCCAGGCCGGACTGATTGGCAAAGTGCGAACGGTGCAGGTTGAGTATCCGCTGGAGTGGATGGCAACCGGCGTCGAGCTGAAAAACAATCAGCAGGCGGCATGGCGAGTCGACCCGCAAAAGAATGGGCGCGGCGGCTCGATTGGCGATATTGGTACCCATTCCTATCATCTCGCGGGATATGTGACCGGATTAAAAGCGGAGAGCGTGATGGCTGATTTAGCCACCTTTGTAGAAGGACGTGCTCTGGACGATAACGCCCACGTACTGATTCGCTACGAAGGCGGCGCGCGCGGCATGCTGTGGTCTTCACAGGTGGCGATTGGTTGTTCCAATGCGCTGCGGCTGCGGGTGTACGGTGAAACCGGCAGCCTGACATGGGCGCAAGAGCAGCCAAACGAACTGATTTACACCTCATTGGAAGGGTATACCCAGATTATTAAACGGGGACGTGACGATCTGGATGCGATAACCCGGGCGCGCACCCGCACACCACCCGGCCATCCTGAGGGTTATATCGAAGCCTTTACCAATCTGTATAGCGGCTTCGCGGCTGCACTGCGGGCGCGTGATGAAAAACGTGCTGTTTCAGGCATTGGCGCAGTTATTCCACAAATCCATGATGGCCTGAAGGGCGTAGCCTTTGTCGATGCGGTCGTCGATAGCCATCAGCAGGGAACGGTGTGGAAACAACCGAAATATCGCTGATGCCTTCTGAAGCCTGACGCCGTCAGGCTTCTTAGGTGTACATGTTGTAGCGCATGATGATATTTATACGCGAATAAGGCGCATAGTTGCGCTCTTCCGGCAAAAATCCGTGAAACTCCAGCAGTGTTTTAAAGGAGTGTTGCGCATCCAGTTGCAGATTATGCTCAATCAGCGCATCGATTTTTCCCGCCTGCATCAGGGCGCGATTCTCCCGGTCCAGATCGTGCCCAACAAAAACCTTCGGCTGAATGTTACGTTCATCCAGCGCCCGCAAAATTCCGCCATTTCCTCCGCCTACGGTATAAACCGCATCGATGTGAGGATGATCCTGTAGAAAGAGTTGCAGGGTTTCATACATCAGATGATCGATGCCCGATCCACCCGCGATAACCTTAATCTGATACTGCGGAGAAAAGGATTTCATCCCTTGCTGAAAGCCACGTATGCGATCCTGCTCACCGACAAAAGCTTTATTGCCGGTGATTGCGGCAATGGTGCCCGCTTCGCTTCCCAACCACTTTGACATCAGGAAGGCCGCCGACTGGCCCGCGCTAACGTTGTCCATGCCGATATAACGCAGGCGATGACTGCCGGTGATATCCGTGACCACCGTGACCACCGGAATGCGCTGCTTAATCAAATTATTAATAACTGGCACCAGCTGACTCGAATTCATCGCTTTCAGGATGATGCCGTGCGTGCTGAGCGAGCACTTTTTCAACAGCCGTTCAACCTCGTCCACCGTCATCTCTTCACTGCAGTGGAAGCGGAGCTGGATTTTAAATGAGGCGAAACTGGATATCTGGCTGCTGAACGCCTCTTTCACCAGCTCACTGAAACGCTCCGGCGTATGCATGATGACATCGAAATAAAGGGTTCGCCCTTGCGCCAGACTGCTTTTCTGCTGCAGTTCCAGGTCGGCTAAGGCTTGCTGGATGCGGTGCTGCGTTTGAGGATGCACGCGACCGCGATTATGCATGGCGCGATCAATGGTGGCGAGGCTCAAACCGGACTGAGCTGAGATCTGTTTCTGGGTAAATTTAGGCATAGGTCACATGATGTATGAGTGAGGTTTTTTTGACGTGCTGTTAATGAAATGTAGCTGCTATTTTAACACTCATCAACCCTGTCATGCCGACTGCTGATAACCTGCTGGCGTGCGATGACGCTCTATCACTCCATCAAGAAAATGAGGTCGTTATGATGTCACCCTATTTTGCCCGTGAAGATCAGGTCTCTGTTGAAGACTTCAAAACATTCTGTACCCAGCAGCTCGATGCCAGTGAATATCCGCTGGCGAGCGAAGCAGCGGCAAACGTGCTAATTTACGATCGTGCCACGCTGGATAAAGCGGCCGAAAAAGATAAAAAAGCGCTGCTGAGCGAGCTGCACAAAGCGCTCTCATACGGCCCTGGCGTGTTCGTGGTACGGGGGTTATTCAGCGATCTTGACGTTATTGATCGCACCTCGCAGGTTTTCGAAACCATTATGAGCAATGAGGCCAAATCCAAAATTCAGGCCGATCACTTCTCGCGTGCAGGCAACAATGGTCGTATCTGGAATGCGCTGCAAAAACTGGGTGAAACCAGTCCGCAAACCTTCGTGGATTACTACGCCAATCCGACGTTGGAGATAATTTGTCAGGCCTGGCTGGGCCCGGCGTGGAGCATGACCTCGCAAGTGAATCAGGTCCGCCCCGGCGGTGAAGCTCAGCAGCCGCACCGGGATTACCACCTTGGCTTCCAGCAAAGTGCATTCGCTGCAGAATTCCCGGTGCCGGTGCAGATTCTTTCGCAATATCTGACCCTGCAAGGTGCTGTAGCGCATTCTGACATGCCGCTGGCGTCGGGCCCGACCCGTTTATTGCCGTGGTCGCATCAGTATGAGCTGGGTTATATCGCCTATCGTGACCCGGGGTTTGTTGAGTTCTTTAATCAGAATTACGTCCAGCTACCGCTGGAAAAAGGTGATGGTCTGTTCTTTAACCCGGCGCTGTTCCATGCCGCAGGTAACAACACCACCACCGATCACGTCAGGACCGCGAATCTGCTGCAGGTTTCCTCCGCATTTGGCGTGCCGATGGAGAAAGTGAACCACGAACAGTTACTCAAGCTGATTTACCCCTTGCTAAAAAACAGCCAGCTTACCCAGCAGGAGCTGAACACCGTGATCAACGTGGCTGCGCGGGGTTACTCCTTCCCCACCAATCTCGACACCGATCCACCGCTGGGCGGAATGGTGCCGCAAACGCAGCAGGCACTGGTACACGAAGCGGTGGAGCAAGCGTGGAGCGCCAGCCAGTTTAATCAAAAGCTGGATGAGCAAAGTACCAGAAGGGAAGCGTAAAGTACCAGGCCGGGCAATTGTCCGGCCTGATCACTTCATCAACACCTGAAACTGCGGGTTAAACTCGTCGAAAATCGGCAGCGCGGCGGCGCCTAACGCAGCGGTATCGCTGCCGGTCATGCCGATTTTTAAGCGCGTTCCGGTGAGGTAGCGGCCACGCACCGATTGATACAACGGCGGCAGGCGGCGAATGATTTTATCCAGCAGTACGGCGGGCATCATGCCGCCGATAATCACGCTTTCGGCATCGAAGATGCACTCCAGCAAGTTAATCGCCTGACGCAGCGGCGTTAACACGGTATCAATCCACTTATCGAACAGCGCCGGGTCGACTTCGAGTAAATCTTCCGGTAAGGCGGTCATCGGATCGAGGCCACAAAATTCATAGGCAGCCTGCAGTGAAACATAACGCTCCAGACAGCCGTGATTGCCGCAGTAACATTCGCGTCCGCCCGGTTCCACCACCACATGCCCGACTTCCCCGGCGTTATGCGCGTGACCGCTGTAGACATGGCCATCCATGATGATGCCCGCGCCCAAACCGGTGCCAATGTAGAGATAGACAAACGAATTGAGCTGGCGCGCCACGCCATGAAAACGTTCGCCAATCGCCGCCACCGTGGCATCATTTTCTAATGTGACCGGCACGCCGCTCATGGCGGCCAGTTTGGCCTCAATATCCACCTGTTCCCAGCCGTGCAGCGTGGTGGGCCCCATCGAAGAGATGCCCTCAACACCAAACGGACCGGGCATCACCACCCCCATTCCCAGCACTTTGTGCCAGCGCTCGCCCAGCTGCGTTTTGATCTCGCTCAGCACCTCGGCGATGCGCGCTAATGTGGCATCCGGTTGCGGCTTTTGCACCAGAATAAGGCGGCGGAAATGAATTTCGCCTGTGAGATCCACCAGCACAATCAGCAGCGTTTGGTGATCAAGATGAATGCCAATCGAGAAGGCGCTGGCGGGATTGAGCGTTACTGGAATCGCCGGTTGGCCACGTCCTTGTTTGCGCGGCGCGCGGCTGGTAAGCAGTTCGGCTTGCTCCAGTTCCGCTACGATATTCGACACCGTTTGTGGCGTCAGCGCGGTGAGACGGGCCAGTTCGGCGCGGGTCAATTCGCCGTGCAGGCGAATGGCTTCAATGATCACGCGACGATTGTGCGCCCGTGCATGTTCCAGATTGGTTCCCGATGTTTTCACCTTGCTCCCTTCCCTCTTCAACCGCGCTGTGAATAGCCGCATCAATATCCCTGATCGCCCACAGTGATTACAACCCCTTCGGGTAGTTGACTGGGTGTTGCTCAAGAAGAGTGACGTATATCTTAATGGTTTTTCATCGGGAGGCGGAGAATCTGAAGAATAGCGTGATGTTCCCTGATACCTGCTTCCCTTCTGGCGTCTTCCTTTTATTTGCGGTCATGTTCAAGGGCGAGCCTTACTTTTTTGCCTTCAGGACACAGCGGTCACTATTGTCAATGTGAATTGAGAAAATTGATCTGAGAAGGGATTTTTATTCAACTTATTACTTTAATTAGTTTTTGCGTTGTTGATGTGCCAAAACCTTTGTATACCAAGAACACTCCGTGTTTGTTAGTTCCCGGATGGAATAGTTGTAAAAGATGTCATGAAAAATCCTAAAACAACCTTATTAAGTCTAGGTTTAACAGCACTATATTATCTTTATAAATCATTGATTATAAGAGAGTGTTTACTTGCCCTGGAGCTTTGTACTGATTATCTGTTAATTTTAGCTAAATATACTTTAGTAAATTTTTTGTTTTCCGATGCGATGAATTGAAACAAAAAAGCAACATTTGTGTTTTTAAACTTTAAAAACTTCACTATGTAGTTTTTTGTATCGCATTGAATATTCATAGTGGTGATTTACTTTAATAAATTAGTCCCATTGTCACATTTCCTCCATTTTAATAACATTTATTACGCCAGAGGATCACTAAAGCTTGTCGAATGGAGAAAGCGCTGACATGGAAATGGGAACGGTAAACTTCTAAGGAGTCTTTGTGCCTTTAGTCTCTGACGAGCTTCTGTATGGATACACGATTTTCCAGCATCTTGAGTATCGGCTTTCAACCAGAACGCTTATTAACATCAAGAATGGACGTATTAAAAGATTCGGAACGACGAAAGCGAGACTGTTCGAGTATCTCCTGGCGGGGATGCAAAATGAAATTGTCTATGATAATGACATTATCATAGACGTTTTTGAAGATTATGGACTCCGGTGTTCGAAATCCTATTTGTTGTCAATGATGAAGAAAATCCAGAATGCGTTTAATAGCGTGGGCTTTGAACGCTACCCTTTTACCAGAATATATAGGAAAGCGTACAAAATCGACTGCGAATCTTTAGAACGCATATATGTTTTTAAACCTTCTTCACAATGTCGATGATTAATTTCGCAAGGAATACATTTTGACAGCGCTATTAGTTTTCTCACGAAACTTTGCCATAAGCCAGGCCGTCACCTCATTGACCTCAGCCAATGGGAAAATATTTTATTTTGACAATCGGTTGGAGTTTTTAGTCAGCGCGACCGTCCTAAATAACTCTTACATTCTTATCGATACAATAGGCGAAAATAGCGAGGACATTCGCTGGCTCTATCACCGACTTGCAGCGAGGGAGTTATTACGTCTAACCTATTTTATTGCACCAGACAATAACAAGGAGAACATTTATTTAAAATTCTTCCGTCTTGTCACCACGCTTAAAGATCTTAAGCAGCTGTGCGATCGCGTCTCTAAATATCGGGTAGCAGAAAGCCCATGCGTATTAAAAGACGTGTTGTACCAGAGACTATCGACGCGACTGTCGAACGATCATTTAAACTTTCTTCTAAGGGTTTATGATAAATCGACAAGCCAGTATCGAATTAGAAATAAATGCGAAAATAACAAGAATTACTATGTAAGAAATCGTCTGGCGCTAGGCAGCGGTCTGGAGATGAAACAGCTTATTTTACTTTTATCATCGCACAGCCTGAGGTAATCATAGATAAATAACGCCCATTTATTGCCACGAACTAAAGAATTTTAATTTAGCGGTCCTGTTCCGCTCTTCCTGCGCAAAAAATAATTTTGTGCAGGCAACTTCAATCCTGAGGATATATAGCAATGCAAATTAAGTTAAGCAGTGTCTTTCGAAATATGGTTGTGGCTGCAGCTGTTTCTGGAATAACGTTTGCCGCCAGTGCAGCAGATGGAAAGATCAACTTTACCGGCACCATTCTGGATTCTGCCTGTACGATTGATACCAATACGGCGAATCAGACCGTTAACCTCGGCAAAATCCCGAAAAGCTCATTTAACGCGGCCGGGGCCGTTGCTGCCGCAACCCGGTTCAGCATTGTGTTGAACAACTGCCCTGCGGCCGTTACTTCTGCCTCCATTAAGTTTGATGGTAATGCGGACAGCTCCGACACCAATATTCTTGCACTAAACAGCGGTCAAACAGCGAAAGGCGTTGGCGTAGCGTTTTATGAAGAGGATGGCATCACCGCGATTCCGCTGGCTACCCAGTCTAAGAGCATCACGCTTGATACCAGCGCAGGCGAAGAACCCGCTAACAGCAATAAGATGACCTTCGTAGCGAAATATAAGGCGACGCAGGCTGCCGTGGTAGCGGGAACGGCAAACGCAACGTCAGATTTTACCATTACTTATCAGTAACGCGCCGGGCGTACCTAAGGTGCGCCCTATTGTCTCTCGCTGAAATGTCGGGGAAGTATGATGAGTCAACTTATTCGAACGATTGTATTATTAGGCGCTTGCTTACTCTCCCTGCCGGGGCAGGCAAGCATAACCGTCGGCGGAACGCGCTTAATTTATAACGAAACTGAAAACGAAGCCTCACTCCCTGTGAGTAACAGTCAGGATGGTGTTCCCTATTTAATTCAGTCATGGGTTGAGTTAAGTGAAAACTCAAAGGAGCAGGTTCCTTTTATCGTCACGCCGCCGCTTTTCCGCCTAGACGGTGGTCATGAAAATACGTTGCGGGTCATTTATACCGGCGAAAAGAAACTGCCTGAAAATCGCGAGTCTATTTTTTGGCTAAACGTTAAATCTATTCCTTCGATGACCCGGTCAGATGAAAATCGGCTGCTCATTGCCGTTAAGACGCGCATGAAGCTTTTCTACCGGCCTGCGGCTCTGACCTCAGAAAAAGCAGGTGAGGCATGGACGAAATTAACGTTTGAGCCGCGTGGGGAACGGCTAGTAATTATTAATCCGACGCCATTCTATGTTTCTCTTCATTCATTAAAAGTTGGCAATAAAACCATTGCACAGCCGCCAATGATTTCACCCTTCAGTTCCGAAACGATAGCAGGAAGTGGAAATCAGGTGACATGGAAAGCAATAAATGATTTTGGTGGGGTAACCACAGAAAAGCGCCAAATGCTGAAATAAAAAATATTAACATTACGCTATGTCACTCGCGCAGGTAAGCAAGGTGAATACTGTTTCTTTTTCTCGATATGCATTTTTATCTGACTCGTGGCCTCACCGCGTAAGTCAACTCTCGACAATAGCACTCTTTATTTCGGGCGTTTTTCCCGCAGCCGCGGGCGAACTTTATTTCATGGCCGATGCGCTTGAAAAAACACACTCGACTTCCGGGAGCATCGATTTGGGCCGCTTCGAGCGAGGAGAGCAGTTACCCGGCACCTACAGGGTGGAAATCTGGCTTAATGAGAACTATATCCGAACGGAAAATATCTCTTTTGTTTCTGTAAAAGGGTTCGGGCTGGCACCGGAGCTTAACCGTGGTGTGCTGGAATCACTCGGTGTCAGGGTTAAGGCATTTCCTGAATTAGCCATGCTGCCGACCGAAGTCATTATTACCGATCCCGGCGCATTTATCCCGGATGCCACCACCCGGCTAGATTTTGACAAGCAGAGACTGGATATCTCGATCCCTCAATCGGCGCTTAACACGCGTGCGCGCGGCACCGTTGACCCGTCGCTGTGGAACCAGGGCATTTCTGCATTGCTGGTAAAT
Organism: Pantoea sp. X-Soil-ISGK-421; assembly: GCF_059730785.1. Lineage (NCBI taxonomy): Bacteria > Pseudomonadati > Pseudomonadota > Gammaproteobacteria > Enterobacterales > Erwiniaceae > Pantoea > Pantoea sp. X-Soil-ISGK-421. The sequence continues at coordinate 711,357 of NZ_AP035980.1, forward strand.
TACAGCATTAACGGGTCGCGCAACTGGAGCAGAGACGGTGAGACGCAAGAACAGTTTTACACCAACCTGCAAAGCGGTATTAACGCGGGGCCGTGGCGTCTGCGTAACTACAGCATCGCGACGAAGAACAATGGAAAACAGTCATTTTCGTCGCTAAATACCACCCTGAGCCGCGACGTCCAGTTTTTGAGAGGTCAGTTTCAACTGGGGGAAACCAGCACACCCGGCGAGGTGTTTGACAGCGTGATGTTTCGCGGCGCGCAGATTTTCTCCGATGACACCATGCTGCCGGAGAGCATGCGCGGCTTCGCCCCCATCATTCGGGGGATCGCCCGCACCAACGCCACGGTTACCGTGAAGCAAAACGGCTACACGGTTTATCAAACCTACGTGGCGCCCGGCAGCTTTGAAATTCGCGATCTTTATCCTACGTCGGCGAGCGGCGATTTGGACATTGTCGTTGCAGAAGCCGACGGCAGCATCCAGCATTTCGTGCAGCCCTTCTCTGCGGTTCCCGTCATGCTGCGGGAAGGACGCGTGAAGTATGCGTTGAGCGCAGGAGAGTACCGAACCACGAAGAATGGCGCGCAAACGCCCTCATTCGGCCTGGGCACACTGGCCTATGGCCTCTCCAATAATCTCACGCTGTACGGCGGCGTCCTGGGGGCGAGCAACTATGCGTCCGGGGTAATTGGCACCGGCCTCAGTTTTGGAGATATAGGCTCGCTGTCGGCGGACATTACCGCTGCCGATAGCCAACTCGTTGATGAGAAAAACCGCCGTAGCCGCGGGCAGTCCTATCGCGTGCAGTACTCGAAAACGGTGGCCACCACCGACACCACCGTGACGCTCGCCAGCTATCGCTACTCCACGCAAGGGTTTTATACCTTTCAGGAAGTGAATGAATTCAGCAGCCAGCGCTACAACAAGCGAAGCCGACTGCAGCTCAACCTTAGCCAGTCGCTGCAAAGCTGGGGAAATTTCTATATCTCGGCATACCAGCAGGATTACTGGAGCAAGCGGGGCTATGAACGCAACGTCAGTACCGGCTTTAACACCAGTATTCGCGATATCAATTACTCGCTTGGCTACACCTACAACGAAACGCCGGGCAAAGATCGTAAGGACCAGATTGTAGCCTTCAGCTTGCAGGTGCCACTGAGCAAATGGCTACCGCAAAGCTGGGGCAACTACAGCGTGAATATGCAAAAGAACGGTCCTGAAACGCACCAGGTGGGGCTGAGCGGCACCGCACTCGCCGATAATAATCTGAGCTACCTGGTCCAGCAGGGCTATACCTCTTCGGGTGGGGAATCGAGAAGCTCCCTAAGTGGAACCTATAAGGGCGGCTATGGCACCGTGAGCGCGGGCTACAACCACAGCCAACAGAACAGCCAGCTGAATTTCGGCCTGCAGGGCGGGATCGTCGCCCATGAGCATGGCGTGACGTTCTCTCAGCCACTGGGAGATACCGTGGTGCTGCTTGAAGCGCAGGGCACATCCGGCGTTAGGGTGCGCAATAACCCCGGCGTTAAAACGGACTGGCGCGGCTACGCGGTGGTGCCCTATGCCAGTGCCTATCAGGAAAACCGTATTGCGCTAGACACGGGTTCGCTGGGGGTGGACGTGGATGTTGCCGAGTCGGTGGTCAATGTCGTGCCTACGCGCGGCGCCGTGGTGCGCGCTACGTTCAATACGCGAACAGGGGTTCGGGCCTTGATAACGCTGATGTATCAGAATTCGCCGGTGCCCTTTGGCGCGACGGTAAAGCTCAACGAAAGCGATGCGATGAGCATTGTGGGAAGCGACGGCGAGGTCTATATGAGCGGCCTGAACGACGGTGACGGCCTGACGGTACAGTGGGGAGCGAAAACCTGCCGCGCCAAAATAACCTTGAACACGTTACCGGGTAAAATTCAGCGCACCACCGCAGCTTGTCTTTAAATTTCTCATTGCGTTGATTCGCACTATTACTTTTGCGAGAGAAGGTCTGCGCCTCGCCTAAAATGAAGGAATATAAGATGTCCACCGTATTTAAAATCTCGACGGCTGTTATGGGTAGCGCTATTTCTCTAAATGCATTTGCGCTGTGTTCTGCAAACGACGTATCGATCAACTTTGATAACAATATTGTCGTTCAACGGGATGCGCCCGTTGGGACGGTATTAGCAACTATAACCACCAGTAATCCCATGCAATGTGACCCTGAGGGTCAGATAATTGGATACGATGGCTCGTGGTTTATTCAGCTCTCGGGGTCGAATGCGGATTATGGCACCTCGCCGCTGGCCAACGTGCGGGCGACGGAGGTCCAGGGCATTGGCATCCGATGGAAGAACTTTTCTAGCACCACGGGAACCAGCGAGTTTGTCTCACGAATGAACCTTAATAACGCGAGCTGGAGGCGAGGGATCCTCCAGAATGGCGTATCAACGTTCACGGATACCTTTGAGCTAATCAAAACAAGCACCACCCCGGCGACGGGCTCTATACCCGCGCTGACATTAAATATGGAATACAGCACGCCGGTCAGTAATAACATTACCCGCCTGCCGCTTTATAAATACATATTTTCGCCGATGAATATCAGCACCGCATCCTGTCAGATAGAAGATAAAAATTTGAATATTAATATGGGGATTGCACTGTTGCCGAAGTTTAATGGCGTGGGCAGCACCCAAAATCCGGTGACGTTTTCCATACCGCTTATCTGTAGTGAACAGACCGCAGTAAATGTGACGCTGGATAACGTCAGCCCGCTTGCCGACCCTGCCAACGGCGTATTGGGGTTAAACAGCAGCTCGACAGCAAAAGGTCTGGGCATTCAGCTGAAATACAACGATGTGCCCGTTCAGTTCGGCAAGCTCATTAATTACGGTATGACAACCTCGCCAGGGGAGGTCGTTAATATTCCCATTAAAGCCGCATATTACATGACCTCAGCGAATGCGCAGTCAGGCTCGGTGAGCGCCACGGCGTCATTTACCATGACCTATCGTTAAACTTTATATGAAATGTCCTGGTGCGGTGATGAGCGAAAGGGACCATCTGGCCCAATGACGTTGGTTTGCCATTGCGGCATGCGCCTTAATGTCGCAATGCGCAATGCATCTGCACCTAAACCATGCATCCTGAAAAGCGTTAATGCGACCTCCATAGGCTTGCCCTCGTTTGTACCCGCCTGAATATCTATGATCGGCCACACAATTTACAACCTGTTTACCTGACAGGCACAAAAATCTGTGCAAAGTATTCACCAGCGGCAAACAAGATTTATGCCCTGGCACGTCAATTGCTTTAGCTAACCGATGTCAGCCGCAGCAACCTGACAACCTGTGCGCGTTATTAAATCCATCAAATTGATTTAATAAAACACCCTCTTTTTGCATCAAGGCGGAAACACCATGAAAATCCGATTTAATCCAGTCATGAAAGGATGTTTTGCAGCAGTTCTGTTAGCCAGCGCAGCCAGCGCGGCAGCGGCCACCACGTTGAATGCGCTGTTTATGACGCAGGCGGCGTACAGCGAAAATGATATCCGCGCCATGACGCAGGCGTTCCAGAAAACGCACCCGGATGTGCAGGTCAATCTCGAGTTTGTACCGTACGAAGCGCTACACGACAAAATTGTCGCGGCGCGTGGCGCGGGCGGTAACGGCTACGATGTGGTGCTGTTCGATGCCATCTGGCCAGCGGAATTCACTAAGTTTGACTTATTGCAGGACGTCAGCAGCCGCATCAGTGCCGACGAAAAAGAAAAGATTTTCCCCGGCGCAATGAACACCGTCGAATTCAAAGGCAAAACCCTTGGCATGCCGTGGATCCTCGATACCAAATATCTCTATTACAACAAAGCGATGCTGGAAAAAGCCGGTATCACCACGCCGCCACAAACCTGGCAGCAGGTGATGGACGATGCGCGCATCATCAAGCAGAAAAACATCGTTAAATATCCGCTGGTGTGGAGCTGGTCGCAGGCGGAAGCGCTGGTGTGCGATTACACCACGCTGGTGTCGGGTTTTGGCGGCACGTTCTATAACAACAACAAACTTGATTTCTCCTCCCCAGCCTCGCTGCAAGCGGTAAAACTGATGAAAAGCTCGCTGGATGAAGGGCTGAGCAATCCGGCATCGCGTGAGTATCTGGAAGAGGATGTGCGTAAAGCCTTCTCCAATGGCGATGCGGCTTTCGCGCTCAACTGGACCTACATGTACAACATGGCCAACGATCCTAAGCAAAGTAAAGTCGCCGGTCAGGTGGGCATCGTTCCCGCACCGGGTGACGCGCCGGGCAAATTCGGTGCGGTTAACGGATCAATGGGCCTTGGCATCACCAAAGGCAGCACGCACGCGGATCAGGCATGGCAATACATCAGCTACATGACCTCGCAGCCGGTGCAGAACCAATACGCCACGCTGAGCCTGCCGATTTGGAAAAGCTCCTATCAGGATCCGGCCGTGCTTAAAAATCAGGAAAGCCTGATCGCTGCAGCGGATAAATCGCTCAATGTGATGCTGTCGCGTCCGGAAACTGCCGACTATTCACGTCTCTCCAACACGCTGCAGCAGCAGTTGCAGCAGGTGCTGGTTGGCAGCGCAACGCCAGATGCCGCGCTGCAAGCGGTTGATAAGAGTGCGGCGCGTCTGCGCTAAGGGGCAACAATGCTAAGTTTGCGTCAACGCGAACAACGGCAGGCATGGGTGCTGTTAGCACCCATGTTGTTGGTGATGTTGTTGCTCACCGCATGGCCGCTGTTGCGCACTATCTGGCTGAGTTTCACCGATGCCGCCTTGATTGGCAGCGGTGAAGCGCCGGGCTGGATTGGATTTGAAAACTATCTGTTTGCGATCACCGATGCGGATTTTCGCAGTTCGCTATGGCGCACGCTCTACTTCACCGTGGTGTCCGTAGCGATTGAGGGTGTGATTGGCGTGTTGGTGGCGCTGTTGCTCAATCAAAAATTTGCGGGTCGCAATGTGCTGCGCGTGCTGGTGATTTTACCGTGGGCGCTGCCGACCATCGTCAACGCCATGATGTGGCGCCTGAACTTCAATCCAGATTACGGCAGCATCAACGCTCTGCTCACGCAGCTGGGCATCATTGATGGCTATCGCAGCTGGCTCGGTTCGCCAGATTCCGCGCTTAACGCGGTGATGTTTGCCGATATCTGGAAAAACTATCCGCTGGTGACCTTGCTGGTGCTGGCGGCGTTACAGTCGATTCCCAACGATCTGTTTGAGGCCGCACGGCTGGACGGCGCATCGGCATGGCGCCGTTTCCGCGCCATCACCTTTCCGGCCATTGTCGGCCCGCTCAGCGTGGCATTAGTTTTACGCACCATCGACGCCTTCAAGATCTTCGACATCATCTATGTGATGACGCGCGGTGGCCCAGTCGATAGCACCAAAACCCTGAGTTTCTACGTTTATCAGGAGTCGTTTAGCTATCTACGCGCCGGCAGCGGTGCGGCTTACGCGATGTTGATGACATTACTGTGCGCGGTGCTGATCACCTTGTACATGCTGTTACTGTGGCGGCAGCGCCGCAAAGGGAGCGCTCATGAAGGTTAAATTGCGCCATGTCGGAAAATACGCTGCCGCGCTGCTGGTGGCATTTTCGGTGTTAGCGCCGATGGGCTGGCTGTTTTTGATGAGCGTCAGCGCCGCCAGCGATCTCACCCGCGTGCCGCTGGAGTGGCTGCCGCGCCAGTGGGATTTCACCCGCTACGGCAAGCTGCTGTCGCTGGAGCCCGGACAACCGGGTGTGCTGTTCCTGCATGCGCTCGGCAACAGTCTGTTGGTGGCAACCGGCGCGACCATTATCTGTCTGTTACTGGCGGTTCCGGCAGCGTTCAGCTTCTCGCGCTATCGCGGGCGCGACGGCTGGCTGTTCGCTTCACTCGCTATCTATATGGTGCCGCCGGTGGCGTTCGTGCTGCCGCTGTACTTCCTGTTGCAACAGTTTGATCTACTCAACACGCGGCCCGGATTGATCATCGTTTACTGCTCGCTGATTTTGCCGTTCCTCACCTGGATGCTGAAAAACCAGTTCGATACGCTGCCGCAGGATATTGAACAGGCGGCAAGGCTCGATGGCCTGCGCGTCTGGCAAGTGCTGCTGCGCATTACGCTGCCGCTGGCGAAGCCGGTATTGGGTGCCGCCGCGTTATTTGGCTGGCTGCTGGCGTGGGACGAGTTTTTCTATGCGCTGCTGTTTACCAGCAATATCGCTGCACAAACCTTGCCGGTCACCATTGCCGGATTTACCGCCGGACGCGCCACCGATGATGGCTTGATCGCTGCCGTTGGCATTCTGGCTTCTGTTCCACCGCTGTTTATTGCCATCTGGCTGCAAAAGACGCTGGTTAGCGGCCTTGCCAGTGGCGGGAGTAAAGGATGATGGATCATAAACTCACCGCCACGCTGTACGTGGTGGGGAACATTAATGTCGATTTGATCATGGGCACGCTGGATAGCTGGCCGCAGCGCGGCACCGAGGTGATGCTGAACCACAGCGAACTGCGCCCGGGCGGATCGGCGGGCAACTGCGCGCTGGCGCTGGAAGCGATGCAGGTGCGCCATCGCGCCGTCGCTAATCAGGGTAATGATGGCCTGAGCACCTGGCTGGCGAGTCATTTTCCGCACAGCGCCGCGCACTGGACGCGCTATAGCTGCGAAACCTCGCTTACCGTTGGCGTAACGCATTCCGATCACGAGCGCTCCTTCCTGAGTAATCTTGGCCATATCGTCAAGCTTACCGCGCAGGATGTGCTGGATCAGCTGCCGGCAAACGCGGCTGACGGCGATATCGTGCTGCTGTGCGGCACCTTTTTGTGTTTGCAACTGTATGCCGACTATCCGGCGCTGCTTACTGAGCTACAACAGCGCGGTTTTATTATCGCCGTTGATACCGGTTGGCCGCCGCAGGGCTGGAGCGACGAGGTACGTCAGCAGATCGCGCAATGGCTGCCGCTGTGCGACTGGCTGCTGCTCAATGAAGTGGAAACGTTAGGATTGGCCGCGAATGTCGATTTGCCCGCCAGCGCGCAAACCCTGGCGCAACAACTGAGCGGACGCGGCGGCTGCGTGGTGAAATGCGGCCCGCAGGGTGCGCGCTGCTGGCAGGCTGAACAGGCGGTGAGCCAGCCTGCGCGGGCGGTGACGGTGGTGGATACCATCGGCGCGGGCGACAGTTTTAACGCTGGATTCCTCACCGCCCTGCTGCATCAGCAAGATCTCACCACCGCTTTGCAATGGGGTATTTCGGTGGCGTCACTGGCTATCAGCACTTTGCCGCGTCGTTATCCCGACTGGCATCAACTGCAACTTTCCCAGGAGTTTTAAATTATGGCCAGTGTTGAACTCGTAAAAGTGGCCAAACGCTACGCAAAACAGTCGGTGCTGCACCCGCTCGACCTCACCATTCCAGACGGCAGCTTCACCGTGTTGGTCGGCCCATCCGGCTGCGGGAAATCGACGTTGCTGCGTCTGCTGGCTGGGCTGGAAAGCCTGTCGGATGGCGCGATTCTGATGGACAACGTGCAGATCAACGACCGCGATCCGGCCGATCGCGATATCGCGATGGTGTTTCAGAGCTATGCGCTCTACCCGCACTTAACCGTGGCGGAAAATCTGGCGTTTCATATGCAGGTGAAGAAGGTGAAGCGCGAAGATCAGCAGAGCAAAATTGAGCGCATCGCCGGGATTCTCGGCATCGACAAGCTGCTGCAACGCTATCCGCGCGCGCTGTCGGGCGGACAGCGTCAGCGTGTAGCGATGGGCCGCGCGATGGTGCGCAATCCCAAAGTGTTCCTTTTTGATGAACCGCTTTCGAACCTTGATGCCCAGTTACGTATGGAACTGCGCGCCGAGATCAAGTCGCTGCATCAGCGTTTCAAAACCACCATGGTTTATGTGACGCACGATCAGGTCGAGGCAATGACGCTGGCCGATCAAATCGTGGTGATGAAGGAGGGGCGCATTGTGCAACAAGGCGCACCACTGGCGATTTACGATCGTCCGGCGGATACCTTTGTCGCGCGCTTTATCGGCTCGCCGCCGATGAATTTGTTAGCGGCGCAGTTGAACACCCGCGATGGCGTGCCTGGCGTGCAGTGTCAGGATCTGTGGCAGCCGCTGCCCGCTCGCTGGCAAGCGGCGGCGCGCGAGCGTGAAGGTGCGGCGGTGACGCTCGGCGTGCGCCCGCACGATCTGCTGGAAGCCAATAGCAACGCAGCGGCGCGGGTGAACGTGGTGGAGATCACCGGTGAATCCACCTTGTTGCATCTTGAATGGCACGGTCAGCCGTTGCATATGCAGATCGCCGGCCGCCACGCGGCGGTAAGCGGCGAAAGTATTATGTTGGGCTTTAACGCTGAGAAAATTCATCTGTTTGATGCGGAGACGGGGCTAAGGCTGGGTGAGTCACTTTAAGTCGGTGTTAAGGTCAGATTAAGCCTTCCCGATGGCAGATAGGCAGATCGTAGTAGCCGGCGCAGCGCGTTTCTGATGGCTGCGCCAGCTAAGTCTTAGCGGCGAGTGGAGAGCGTTTGCAACACGTTCAGCTCGGCCACGGCTTCCTGCATCGCATCCATCCCAGCCGTCAACATGCGCAGGCTATCCAACTGTTTCGCCATATCTTCACGCTCATCACGGGAGCGATGACTCATCGCGGCAATCGTATCGGCAGCGTGAATACTGCGATCTGCCATGTCCGTGGCCGTTTGTACCGTATTGGTGGCAACCTCGCGAATGCGTGAAATAGTGCTAACGGCATCGTTGATATTGCTCGCCGTGGCTTCCGCCTGTTCTTTGGAGGAGTGAGCCAGACGGCGCACTTCGCCCGCCACCACGGCGAACCCTCTGCCCGCCTCGCCAGCGCGCGCGGCTTCAACCGCCGCATTGAGCGACAGGATATTGGTTTGAAAAGCAATATTGCTGATGCCATGCGTAATGACGTTGATGCCGTTTGATATGTCTTCCAGCTCGTCCAGCCTTGCGCCTAAGCGACTTTGCGCCTGCTGGCTCTGTTTGGCGATATCGCTGATGGTACGGATGGTGCTCTCCGCCATCGTTAGCGCCTCGCTCTGTCGCTGTGTTGCGGCCTCCAGCACCGGCAACGCTTGTACAATAGGCGCTAACTCCTGCTGATAAGATACCACGCGCGCCAGCACGCCCGACTGCACTCGGTTCAGCGCCTCCCAGCGGCGCAAAGCGCGCTGAGCGTAATGCGCGGCATAGCTGGCATACTCCACCGGAAATTGCGCCATCGCATTCACGGCGTGATTGAAGAATACCAACGCAGAGAGCGTCTGGTTGATCGGCACCCCAAGAATTTCGCCAAAGCTGGAGAATCCAGCGGCGGGAATTCCATTAAAGAAATGCGCATCGTGAAGTTGATCGGCATTGCCTGCGCGGCGCAGTATACAGTCGTTCATCAGGATCGCTGCCGGTTTGCCATGACGTCGGGTAAACGCCTGCCAGTCACCGAGCGTGGCCTGTTTAAAATCGGTTTCACGCATTAAATAGAGCCGATCGCCAAACTCCAGGTCACAAAAAAACTGTACGCTTCCGCTCTCCATTTTTGCTACAGAGCGAATAAAAAACGCTTCTCCCACCTTAACGGCAAACGTCAGACCTTTCAGCCGCGCGCTAATCTGCTGTTCATCACAGTCAAGATACTCGGCCAGTGCCTGCGTGAACGGCTGCTGCTGCCCCTGCTGATTAAATACCGAGGTCAATGTACGCTTAATCGGATCGGCTTCCGCAATCAGCCAGCTTTTATTTAATGGCTCAAAGTTTTGGCTCTTAAAGGGAGCAAAGGATTTACCCGCCGCCATTCGGCAGAAAACGATCACGGCTTTTCCTTGCAGCACGCGACCACCCACGCCAATCCATGTACCGTCAAAGGTGACTCGTCCGCCAGCAGAGCCGCCAATCGCCAGGCAAGGAAAACGGCCGCTTTTGTACCAGGCCTGCATCATAAACCCTTCCGATGCCGACAATCCGTCACAATAAATCATGGCGAAAGTGCGGTCAGCAGAGAGCGGCATGCGCAGCTTCAGTGCGGCAAGCTCATCATGAATGGCGTTAATACGATCGGTCGCCGTGTGGGTGTCATGAAGATGCAGGTCAACAATATGCGTTTCATGTTCCGCAATCAGGTTTCGAGGCAACCACAGCCAGCTCCCCTCCTGGCCATCCCCTTTGCAGTAAGTGGTCCTCTTGCCACTGGTACTGAGCGCACCGTTCGAGGAAAGCGTTATGACGGTCAGATCTGCCGATGTAAAACGTTGCCATGCCTGACTGACTTTCTGGAAATCAGCCTCTGGCGGCACAAACGTCAGCAAAATGCCCGCAGCACGTTGGCTGAGACCTGCTGCTGAGAGCGATGTCGGCAGGCTGCCACAGTTAAAGATCCCATCAGCGGGTTGAGACGCCCCGGCAAAACGGGAACCGATCAAACTTCTGCCCATTGTCTTGATGACAGACATATTATTATTTCCAAAGTCATTAAAAGGAATGAATGTGCTGGTGTGGTAAAAAAGAGGGCTAAAAGCAGGTCCGTTCGCAATCAGTACTCATGAATCCTACTCAGCATCAAAGATGAGCTGAGCATGCGTTATCGACTCACACGGCCATAGCTTCAACAATTACTGTGATTGATATCGCCGATACACGGCTGCCAGACAACGCAACGAGCGATCAGGAGAAAGGCATGACGATGCATTAGCCGAGGAGTGGTTCAATCAGCGTGTTGCCTCCCGCGATTGAACTCACCACCACAAGTGGATCCAGGGCGTGAGCCTTTAGGTTTACAATTGAGTTAAGCCGGCGTGAGGAGTTGGCTTTAAAGACTGTGAGAAAAGTCAGGCTTATAAATTATTTATCGCATACGCTGTAATCGCGCCATGCGCCTTTGCATCTTCGTGTTGCATGGCAATGTCGACGTCACAATGTTGCTTCTCTAAGGATTCGATATGACCCCCTTTCACCAACTTACGGCCAACAGTTTGCATGGCCAGCGCATATCTATGGCGGACTACGCTGGCAAGGTGGTTCTGGTGGTGAATACCGCCAGCCATTGTGGATTCACGCCACAGTATGCAGGCCTCGAAACGCTCTACAGGAAATACGCCGACCAGGGTCTGGTGGTGCTTGGGTTTCCCTGCAACCAGTTCGGTAGACAGGAACCTGGCGGCGTCGATGAGATCGCACAAACCTGCCACATCCACTACGGAGTGAGCTTCCCGATGTTCGAGAAAGTGGAGGTCAATGGCGCGGCTACACACCCGGTATTTCGTTACCTAAAAGACGCATTGCCTGGCTTGTTGGGTCGTCGCATCAAATGGAACTTCACTAAGTTTCTCATTGGACGCAACGGTAAACCGCTCAAACGTTTTGCACCGATTTCTACGCCAGAGAAAATGGAAGCCACAATTCTTGCTGCACTTGAAAGCAAAGCGTTCCTTTGATGCGAATCATTAACCTCAAGAGAGGTTCAGAGAACGTAATTATATCCGTGTGAGGTGACTATCCGCTCGCGCTCAACGCGGCCCGTCGACGCCTCTCTGCGTAAAAACCAGCTTCCCGAGGGATGTTTTCCGTTTTCTAATCGGATCCCCTACACTACCTCCCGCAGATCACAACCTGTAAGCAATAATCCTGTACGGATAGTTGTCGGGTTTTTAGTCTCGTGAGTGCGAACCCTTGCCACAATGTTTATCGGTGACTGTTAATAAGAAGGAAGTATGATGCTTGTGCCCAATTGGCGTTTTACACAAACCCTATACCCAACGTCATTCCAGGTATGAGTCGTCCGCTGTTTGTTTCTCTGGATGGCCCCAAGGGAGTGGGTAAAACCACACTGTTGGAAGCCATTACGAAAGTACTCAGGGCAGATAACAAGAAGGTGATCCGACTGTGCGAGAAAAAAAGCGATCCCTTCAGAGGAGAAACAATGGCCCTTGTGAACAGACTCGCCAGACATCCCGCGCTGGATTTGGAATTCGACGTCTGTGAGCGCTTTGCTGAAAGCCGTGCATGGATTTCCCAACATGTGCTGACTAAACAACCACCGGGCAGCATCATCTTGATGGATCGTTGGTATCCGTCGGAAGCCGCGTTTCGCCGCAGCGTTCCATTTGCAGAGATTTTACAGCTTAACCTTGAGCGAAATGTGCGAATACCCGACCTGCATGTTGGGGTTGTCACAGCACCTGACATTTCATGGGCAAGGGCCGCGGCCAGAACGCGTGGACTAAGTAGTACTGTGATTCATAAGCTGGATGAGCATGTCGCTTGTACCCAGGCGTTCGAGCGAGAAGTTGCCGAGCACGGCTGGGTTTTATGCCGGAATGAAGGAAAGATCGAAGACGCAACAATGCAGGTTATTTCTGAAATCTACAACTTGCCTGGCTGCCCGATAGACATCGAGGTTGCTGGCAAATCTTCTGCTCTGCTGTAGCTAGCTCGAACTGCTTGAAGGCTATCAAGTGCTTTAGGGGTATTGCATAAGAAGGAAGGTGCATCCTGTCGCAGGAGTCAGTGCGCAGTCAGAAAGATTTTTTTTAATTACTGAAAACGGTAACATAGGCACCCTACCACCATCCTTGCCGCAGCTTCTCTTGCCTCACTTTCAATGCGGCCATTTCATATTTATGGGTAATTTTATGCTGTCCCTGAAAGCGATAAACAGAAATAAAAACATTCTATTGAGAAAAATAAAAAAAACAGCACTGTTGTGTCTTATCCGAACTCTGCGAAGCCGACAAACTTTTGAACCTGATAATGCACGTAATATATTGCTGCTTCGCCTCGACGATAAAATTGGCGACATGGTTGTGACGACCGGTACGGCATTTATGCTGGCAGAAAAAGGGTACAGAGTATCCGTGCTCACCGGTCCGGTGTGCGGGCAATTGCTGCAGAACTGCGACTATTTTGATCAGGTTATACCGTACAAAAATCGTATGTCACTTGATCAGCTTTGCGCTCAGAACTTCGATGTTGTCATCGATTTTGACGATGTCGAGGATTTTGAACGTCTTAAATTGGCGTGGCGCATGAGACGCAGCCACCATGTCGGTTTTAATAAAAAACTCCCCGGCATTTATCATCCTTCCATCCCTTATCTTGATGCCGAGCAGCATATCACTGAGCGCCATAAGCGCGTGCTGGCACTGTTTAATATTCACAACACTGCATTTCATTATCAGCTCGGGCACTGTATTACAGAACATAATAAAGTGACCAATGCCCTGCAGATGATAAAAAGCGACATTGTCGTTTCCATTAATCCATTCTCTGGTGGTCCGGATAAAGATTTCTCTGAAGAACAGGTCATCTCGCTCATCCACTTTATTCATTCGATTAATGCAAAAATAAAAGTGGTGGTCATCGGGCAGAACAGCAAAGTCGGTCAATTCAGTGCGAATGGCGCCCTCATTGTGCCGGAAAGTACCATCAATACCGCAATAGAAATTGTCCGCCTATCCGATGTTGTGGTGAGTACGGATACTTCCATCGTCCATATTGCTAACGCACTTAATCGCCCGCTGGTGGCGCTTTATAATAAGCGCAAGCTCAAAGATACCGGCTTGCCTGGGTATAAAATCTGGGGGCCTAATTATCCTCAGGGAAATCAAATTGTGGTTGAAAATGACCACATCAGCGATTATTCAATCAGCACCATTTTCCCGGCGGTTGAGAATGCCATCCGGGCGGCGGGTGTGTTGAAGCGCTAATTAACTCGCTTCAACTTTTCACGCGCTATCCCGAACGGCAGAGTTTTCATGATTACTGCTCTGTGTTTTTCTCAGACTGATTCAGTGACGCGCGGCGTAATCATTTCATGCGATCGCAGTGTGATACGAACCGGGGCAGATTTGTATGACGGCGTGCCGCTCTCCTTGTCATAGTAATCAAGAGGGATCAAAACGTTAGCTTCAGGATAGTAGGCCCCGATCGATCCCGGTGAAATGGCATAGCGGATCACCGTCATGGATTCCAGCCGCATGCGGTATCCCGGCACCGCAGATTCCAGATCCACAACATCTCCGTGCTCAAGACCGAGACGCTCAAGATCAGCGTCACACATAAACAGTACGTCACGGCGGCCAAACACGCCGCGGTAGCGATCGTCCATGGCATAAATTGTCGTGTTGTACTGATCGTGACTGCGCAGCGTAATCAGACGTAGCACGTCCTCGCCTTGCACAGTCAAGTCCTCATGCGTGCCCTGATAAATTGAAAACATCGCTTTACCGGTTGGGGTCGGCCAGATGCGTTCCCGTGGCGGCAGCGGCATCTGAAAGCCGCCGGGAACGCGAATACGGGCGTTGTAGTCCTCGAATCCGGGTATGGTTTTTTCGATCAGGTCGCGGATGAGATCGTAATCGGCTACCAGTTCATACCAGGGAACCCGCGTATCCGGCAGAGCCGCCTTGGCCATCCCGGCGATAATCGCGGGTTCAGAACGCAGCATCGGCGACGCAGGCTTCAGCTTACCGGAAGAGGCGTGCACCATAGACATGGAGTCTTCCACAGTGACCGACTGACGGATGCCAGACTGCTCATCCAGCTCGGTGCGACCGAGGCACGGTAGCAAAAGCGTCTCTTTCCCAGTCAGAAGATGCGTACGGTTCAGCTTGGTGGCGATGTGGACGCTGAGCTCAAGTTCACGCATCGCCGGGAAACTCACCTCTGAATCGGGCAGCGCCACGGCAAAGTTTCCCCCCAGGCAAATAAGCGCCTTCGCCCGCTTTTCCACCATCGCTTTCATCGCCTGCACCGCATCGTGACCATGCTGCGACGGTGGCGTAAACCCGAACACGTTTTCGAGCTTGCTGAGAAAATCGGATGAGGGTTTCTCAGTGATTCCCACGGTGCGATTACCCTGCACGTTGGAGTGACCACGCAGCGGACACACGCCAGCGCCGGGCTTACCCATGTTGCCTCGCATCAGCAGCAGATTGACCAACAGTCGCACGTTGTCCGTACCGCGGTTGTGCTGTGTGATGCCCATACCATAGGTCAGGATAGTGGCGTTCGATTTGACGTAAGCCTGTGCAACACGCGTGAGATCTGCCTGCTTCAGGCCCGAGTCCTGCTCAATCGATGCCCAGGACGTGGCTTCAATGTCGGCCGCAAAATGCTCGAATCCCTCCGTGTGCTCGCGGATAAACGCATGATCCAGCGCCGCGCCGGTTTCAGCCTCAATCGCCAGCACCGCTTTGGCGATGCCCTTAAGCGCAGCCGAATCGCCACCGGCGCGGACTAAGTAATAGGTTGAGGCTATGTCGGTTGAGCTGTTTGTTGCCATCTCCATGACATTCTGCGGATCGGCAAAGCGCTCAAGCGCGCGTTCGCGCAGCGGGTTGAACACGATAATGGGAACGTCACGGCGCGCCAACTCATGCAGCGTGCCCATCATGCAGCGTGCCCATCATGCGCGGATGGTTGGTACCTGGATTGTGACCCATTGAGAGGATCAGTTCTGCGCTGTCGAAGTCATCCAGTGACACCGTGCCTTTGCCGATCCCGATCGACTGAGGCAGGCCTACGCTTGTAGCTTCGTGACACATATTTGAACAGTCAGGGAAATTGTTGGTTCCGTACTCCCGGGCAAACAGCTGGAACAGATAGGCCGCTTCGTTTGACGCCCGACCGGAGGTATAAAACTCGACGTCGTCCGGCTGTAACGTGGACAGCTTGTGGGCGATGCGCGTGAAGGCCTCTTCCCAGCTGACTTCGGTAAAAGTGTCGCTTGCGGCATCATAGCGCAACGGCGTGGTCAACCTGCCGTACCCTTCCAGCTCATAGTCGGTCCGTTGCAGCAGCGAGGTCACGGTGTTTTCGCCAAGAAATGCCGGTGTGACGCGTTTGGTGGTGGCTTCCCATGTGACCGCTTTAGCGCCATTTTCACAGAACTGGAAGGTCGAGCCATGATCCTTATCTGGCCAGGCGCAGCCGGGGCAGTCAAAACCTTCGGGCTGATTGGTGCGCATCAGCGTGGACGGCGCTTTAAAGGTATCCATCTGATTTTTAACTGCGATTGCGGTCGCCTTGAGGGCACCCCAACCGCCTGCCGGGCCGTCATAGGGGTGCACGCCTGGAACCGTGCGATGATTTTTTTTGCTCATAACCAATCCGGCTAACGTTCATGAATGTTATGGCGTGGCGGCATCTGTGGATAGGGCTGAACGAATAAGACGATGCTCACAAATGGCGCCTGAGCCTGAGTATCCCTTCATCTAATGATGATTTGATTAAATTGAAAGTAGCAAAGAAAAGCAGGCGCCATACGCTGGTTAGCAATTGGTTACTTATTTTCCTTCATCGCGTTAATGAATGTCAGGCAGCCGCGCCGGGATGATTTAACGTCAAGCGCTTTGACGTTAAATCAGAGTTACCCTTCCGCTGTTACTGACTGAAATGTACGGCGATTGAGGCTGGTAAATATCACCAGCAGCGTCATCATCATCAGCTCAACGCCGAGCGTGCCAGTGATCGCCATAAGATGATTGCCATGTTGATAGATTTGAGTAAACACGCCGCCCAGCAGCATCGGGCCTAAGCCCAGCGCCGATTGCTGGACGGTGGAAAGCACCGCGCTGCCCGCGCCCGCCTGATGATGTGGTACGCCACTCATGCCAATCCGATAAAAGGTGCTGACAATAAAGGACTGACCAAAGCCAATCAGCACCGTGGCGGGAATCAGCGTGATAATCCCCACCTGTGGCCAGGCAAATTGCAGCGTGGCAATCAGCACCAGCAAACCCACCATCTGGATGCCGCAGCCCATCAGCAAGGTCGCGCGCTTACCTAAACGCTCGACGATGCGCGTAGATTGCATCGCCCCGATAAAATAGGCCACGCCCAGCGCGATAAATGCATTGCCCGACTGAAACGCCGTCAGCCCTAAACCGGCCTGCAGCGTCAGCGCTACCGAGAACATAAAGCCGCTCCAGCAGGAGAAGAACAGCACCGCCAGCGTCAGACCAAAACGCACGCTCGGCAGACGCAGCAGTGAAGGCGGTAACAAGGGTGCGCCGTGCGCGGCTTCCAGTCGCAGTGAACTCTGGCGCAGACGATGCAGAAACAGTGGGAACAGCACCAGCAGCAAGATGCACGGCCACGACCAGTGCAGCAGCGGGCCGAGCGCCAGGGCCAGCATCAGGCAACCAATCGCCCCCGCCAGCAGTAACGTACCGCTGACATCCACCGGCACGCGTTGGGTGTTCTGCGTTTCAGGTATAAAACGGCGCGCGGTGATCAGCACGAACAGGCAAATGGGGAGGTTAATCAGGAACACGCTGCGCCAGCCGTATCCGCCGATGTCGGCTTTGATCAGAAAACCACCCAGCACCTGACCAATGATAAACGCCAGTCCGCCAATACCGCCGTAAAGCCCAATGGCACGCGCATGCGCTCTGCCCTTCAACGTGATGTGCAGCGTAGCGAGGATTTGCGGCACGATAAAGGCCGCGCCCACGCCTTGCAGCGCGCGGGCAAACATCAACAGGCCGACGCTATTGGCAATACCACATAATAAAGAGGCAATACCGAAGATCCCTACGCCGGCGAGGAACACGCGGCGGCGCCCGTAATTATCACCAAGCCGCCCGCCCATCGCCAGACAGATCGCAAACGCGATGCCATACACGGCAACGATCAGCGCCAATTCAATCGCCGTGGCCTGCAGCGTGTGGGCCATCGCGTCTAACGCTACGTTAACGATAGAAAAATCAATCATGGGCAGCAGTTGCCCGGCAAGCAGGACCATCAATCCTGTGCGTTGAAGTTGCGATGTCTGCATCGGTTTTACCTTGTTTTTGCGGTCAGTACGGCATAGCATCGCCTAACCGTTAAACGGGTACCAGTTCTTGATTATCATGGTATAAATACTACCCGTCTTGTCGAAGGATCTGCTTATGAGCCTGGCATCCGCGCTTGTTACTACCGAACAAAACAACCGCAAATTACTTGGCACGTTTCTGCGAACGCGCCGCGAAAACCTCGATCCCAATCGACTCGGCTTGCCGCGCATGCGTCACCGCCGTACGCCAGGGTTGCGGCGTGAAGAAGTCGCGCAGTTGGCGGATGTGGGCGTGACCTGGTATACGTGGCTGGAACAAGGGCGCGATATTAAAGCCTCGCCGAAAACCCTGACGGCGATTGCTGCCGCGTTGCAATGCAATGATGTGGAAACCCAACACCTGTTTTCACTCGCCGGGCATGCGTTACCCTCGATGCGTGTGGTGGCAGCCTGTTGCAAAATTGCCGCACACAATCAGCAAATGCTTGATGCCATCCAATTACCGGCGATTATTGAAACGCCGCGCTTCGATATTCTCGGTTACAACGCCGCGTGGTGTGCTTTGATGGGCGTTGATTTGGCAGAAATCGCGCCAGAAGATCGTAACTGCATTTGGCTGGCATTCAATCATCCGATCTGGCGTAAAGCGCTAAATGACTGGGATGAAGTGATGCCGCAAATGGTGGCGATGTTTCGCGGACAGATGGGCGAGCACCTTGGCGATCCCCACTGGGAAAGTTTTCTTGCCCGCTTGTTGAACAGTTCAGATGAGTTTGCTCACACCTGGCAGCGCTATGAATTGGGCCAGGTGGAGAACCGCGTGAAACGCTTTTATCGCGCCGAAGTAGGCGAACTGACGCTGCGGCAAAATAACTGGTGGTCGGCGTCACGTAACGGCGATCGTCTACTGGTGTATGTGCCGGACGATGAAACCAGCGCCGCGGCACTGCAGCAGTTAATCAACCCCTGATTATCCAGCCTTGCTCGTCAACGCCGGAACCGGTGTCTGCGGGCGGGCGCCCTCCTGGCTGGTTAAAAGAATCTGACCCAACAAGCTGTCTTTGTTCACTACGCCATATTTCAGGTTGGTATCCAGATATTTGCGGTCAAATCCCGTCAGTTTAGTGAGCGGCGGCAACACTTCCGGCAGGCGATCCACCATCAGCATGCGGCTCAATTTCACCGGACGCCATTCCACCAAACTTTGATAGAGCAGCGCGCTGGCTTCGCATTTGCGCAGATAGAAGTTGTACTGATTGTTTTCACGTAATGCCTGCTGCTGCGCGATATACACCACCAGATAATCCGGCGGCGTAATACCCTGAACAATGGTTTCGTAATCTGGCAGCGCGAGAAGACGACGGAAAAATTCGTCGGCACCCACCTCGACAATCGGTCGGAAAAAATGTAACCAGCGGGCGATGAAAGCGTTATGTTTAGGTGCGGCCAGAAACCAGGATTCAATCACCGGATAGGCTTTATCCAGCGTGGAACTGTCGCGATAAAACGCAATCAGGTCATAACGATTATCAACATTCACCGCCAGCAACGTGTCCATCGTGCGGTTGAGAATGATAGTGGCATCCATCCAGATACCGCCATAGCGGTGCAGCAGTTCCAGCCTGATAACGTCACTTTTGTGTGAAGGGCGCATATCCTGATGCACGAACTGCAGATCGGGCAGATAGTGCTGGAGATTGAGGTTATTGATAACGGTTACCAGATAACCCGGATTTTCACGCACGATCTTATCGACAAAGATCTGCACTTCTTCCGGCAGCGTTTCACTTTCCCAATACATCCATATCTGACGTGGAATAGCGGCTGGCGCGGTCTGGCCTGCCAGCAAAATAATATCCTGCTCTGCGGCCGGGTTGTAATTGGGCAACCTTCTGCGTTTAGTCAGCTTTTTTTCCGCCAGTAAACCTAATGAGACCAGATGGGTTTTAAATTTATTCTTTTTCATCGTTTCTCCAGCAGCACAGCCGCCAGTTAACTACTTATTGCTGTCAAAAAGGCACACATCAGCCCTGCATGTCATGCTGCAGAAAGCCGATAAAAGCCCGGAAAATTGGCTCAAAATTATCAAACAGCGCTCATCGCGACAATTTAATAAACTGCCGAAACCTCACTTTAAGAGAATACGTAGAGCGCCGGGATTGCGGGAGACGGCCTCAGCTTTGTGAAACGTTACGCAAAGCTGAACATCTTAGAAAAACGGTTAAAATTAATACTGGATATATAAACAGTATTGCGTATACTTATTCAACAGCCACAGGGCTGAGTAAGTCTGCAAGAGGTGATAATGATGATGATCTCAACGGAAAGTCTGTCTGCTTTGAATGCATCGATGATGATGAGCAGCCGCGAAATTGCCCACGTTACTGGCATCACGCACGGCGAAGTGAAGCGCCTGATTAAAAGCCTGGAAACCGCACAGCGCCTTTCCCAGCCTTTGACGGTGAATCTCTATGAGCATCAGGGTGAAGTGCGGCAGGCATTTCATCTTAATAAGCGCGATTCATTATTAGCCGTAGCCCGGCTTTCGCCTGGTTTCACTGCCGAATTACTCGATCTTTGGCAGCAACGGGAACAGTTTACCCATTTGCCTGATTTCACTAATCCGGCGGAAGCGGCTCGTGCCTGGGCAGAACAGTTTGAGCAGCGCCGCGCGGCCGAGCAGCAACTTGCGTTGTCTGCTCCAAAGGCAGAGTTTTTTGATCGCTTTGTGGAGATCGAAGACTCGCTCGGCTTTCGTCAGCTGTGCAAAATGTTGAAAGTAAAGGAAACTGAGTTTCGCGAGTTCCTGTTAGAACGCAACATCATGTATCGCGAAAAAGGGTCGCTGGCACCGCAGCAGCACCATATGCAGGCGGGTTATTTTACCCTTCGCTCCGGGCGTGGCGAGAATCAACACGCTTTCTCACAAGCACGCTTCACCGCCAAAGGCGTGAAATGGGTGGCCAGTTTATGGGCGGGGCATCTGTCGGCTCAGCCGAAAGGTGTGGCTGCTTAGATGTGCGCAGGCATTATAGCGGCGCACTTTGTTTCGCGATAAAGCGCGCCGCTACAGAATGTGCGAGCATTTAGTGCAGAGTTTAGCGGTCTGGCTCCATACTAACGGTGTTTACCCCGTGAATGACAATGTCATCAGCATCTCATGCCACGCCATCCCGCCATGCTCCGAATTCGACGGTTTGACGTACTGATAGCCCCATTTTTTATACAGCTCGACGTGCTGGGTTTTGCACATCAAATGAATGGTTTGCTTGTCCATATTCTTCATCAGCTTGATAAACTGCTGCATCAACAGCGATGCATAACCTTTACCCTGATAAGCGGGATCGAGCACCACCGACATGATGACGGCGTTAGGCGCTGCCGGATCGTGGCCAATCAACTCTTTGAAGGCTTCATCCGACATCACAACTTCCCAAGCGCAACCGGCGTTAATAAAGCCAATCACCTTGCCGTCTGTTTCCAGACATAAAAATCCCTGCGGATACTGCGCGATGCGAGTGGCAATTTTTTCGCGCGTGGCGGCTTCATCACCTTCGTAGGCATCAATTTCTATCGCGTAACACCGATCCACATCTGCCAGGCTGGCTTCTCTAAACACTAACGTCGACACAACAAACCTCTCTGATTCATGTCTGAACGGCGGCCATTGTACGCACGTTCCGTAGCGGCGCAATTTATTGCGCAATATCGAGATAGGGCAAGATCCGCCATTCAGGTGCTAGCTAAATCGCGCCGCTCCAGGATCGGCGCGATGCAGATTTATTCCAGCGTCACCACACGGTTTTCCCGCGCACTAATAAAAGCGGCATCCAATACCTTCAGCACTGCAATTGCCTGATCGGGCGTGACCGGCGGTTCAGTACCGTTACGTACCGCGTCGACAAATGCTTCGTAGTAAGCGTGATACGCACCCTGCTCTGACGGAACCACTTCCTCGCCTTCAGCAATGTGCAAAGTGCCCCAGTGTTCACGCTGCTCATAACCCCAACCTGCTAAGTCATCGGCTGGGCGTTTACCGGCAAAAATCGCCTGCGCCTGCACATCCGTACCTTGCGACAGATAGCTGCCTTTCTCGCCGTACACGCGCAACTCACGCGCCACAAGTCGATTAACTTTGCTTGAAGAAACGTAAGAGTGACTGCCATTGTCATGTGTCAGGGTAATAAAGAAACCCGCGTCGGTTGGGCCTTCAGCTACCTCAATGCTATCCAACTGGGCATAGACGCTGTTAACTGGGCCCAGAAGCCACAATGCCTGATCAACCAGGTGACTGCCCATATCGCGTAACAATCCACCATTCGGGCCACCTTCCAACGTTTGCGGCTCGTCGAGATCCATGCGGTTATGCAAACGCCAAACCTTGCCTAAGCGTTGTTGCTCGATCAGTTTCTTCAGCGTCTGCATATCAGCATCAAAACGACGATTGTGATACACCCCCAGCACCACACCTTTCGCGGCAGCCGCAGCGGCCAGCTCGCGACCGGTTTTAGCGTTGGGCGCAAAAGGTTTATCAGCGATCACCGCCACACCGGCATCAATTGCTTCCAGCACCAACTCGCGGCGGGTTTGCGCCGGCGTGGTGATGGTGACAATATCCACGCCAGCCGCCAGCATGTCAGTCAGACTGGCAAAAATTGCCACATTGGGGAAATCCGCTTTCACTTTTGCGATGGTTGCAGGCGCACGTGCAACAATACCCGCCAGCTCTAATCCTTTTGCTGCTGCAATAAAGGGGGCGTGGAAATTTTTGCCGCCGGTACCGTAACCCACAATGCCAATTTTCATGCTGCCTCCATGTGAAATGAAAAAATAGTAAATGTCGTTTCTGATGATAGTTGTTACCGCCTGAGCGCGTCGACTTTTCCACTCAACATTATCTAATGCCCTGAAAACTCATTTAGTGCCCTTACAATTCAACAGGTAAATTATCCAACTAAAAATGTATTGAATTTTTATAACTCTCATCACTATTTTTACGACTTTTTTACGGGGCGGTCGGATAGATTAAAACCATCGACAGCCTTAGAGATTTAAAGGAATAGCGAAAGATGAAAAGCATCGAATTAACAGGCAGCGGATCAATTAACAGCAGGTCTGCGGTTGCTGACCTGGCAGAACAACAACGGCTTAAAATGCTGTCACCGCGTAAATGGTTTAAAGGCGATTTTTCAATTAGCACGGATAAAACGTTACTCAATACGCACTTTCTATTTTCAGTTTTGAGCCATCACGATTCAGATAAGCGACATATTGCCTTAGCCTTGCGCGGCAGTCTGTGTTTTGGCGTTTACCGTAATGAGCGCCAAATCGGTTTCGCGCGCATCATTTCGGATTTAGCCGGTACCGCCATTATCCGGGATATCTATATTTCGCCGGAATACCGCTTCATCGGATTAGGCTCATGGTTGTTGAGTTGCTGCCTGACACATCCGGCGATGCATAAAAGCCAAACCGTTATTGGCTGGGGAAGCGACGCCTCGCATTTCCTGAAAAAGAATGGCTTCAAACCGGTTGCAAATATGCCTGAAATGCACCTTGTGCAGGTTCATCCGCATAACGTAAGCGGTCAGTTCTCACCGGTCCATTAACGCGTGTGAGTGTCTATCATGAGCGGCATTATGCAATTTTTATTACGCCAACCCCTCTTCAATTCTCTGCCCCATATTCACAACCGGCAGGTTAAGCAACGGATGAAACCTATGTCAGGCTTAATTTTGGTATCGCACAATCAAAATAATGCTTCAACCCTTTCGACCATTTATGAAAGCATTCTCACGCGTCGCGGCGGCATGTGGGTCAAATGGAGTGGGGAGTTTGAATCTTTTACAACTGAACCTCATCGTGAACTGAATTTTAATAGTGGTAAAGAATTCGATACCCTTACGTTTCGGTTAACCAAAGCGGAATATGAAGAAGGTTATCATCAATACATCCATCAGGGATTATGGCCGGTATTTCATCAGCGCCCCGACATGGCGCGTTTTTCCACCAGCAGCCAAATCGGTTATATGAAACTGAATGAAACCTACACGCGCGCCATCAGTGAATATGCTATGCCCGATGATGATATTTGGTTGCAGGATTATCACCTGATTCCCACAATTAAAATGCTGCGTGATGCCGGTCTGATAAATCGTATCGGTTTCTTTTTCCATCAACCGTTCCCGGCGGGACAATCATTTGAATCAGTGCCGAACTGGCGCTATCTGGCCGATTCATTATTGTGCGCCGATCTGATTGGCTTCCAGACCACCCACGACATGAACAATTTCACTGCATGGATAGAATCCAGATTCCGTTGTGAACGCCAAACGCCTTACACGCTGCGCATTCATGGCCGCCAGATTCGGGTAGGCGTATTTCCGGTAGGCATCGATACCGCAGAAACCAGCGCGTTAGCCGAAAGCAATAGCTGCCAGTATATGGAGCAGCAGTGTCGTGCAACCTTACCGGAGAATCTCATCCTCAGCGGCGGGCATTTTGACGATAGCACCGGAACGCCCTACCGCATTAGTGCGATTGAGGTGTTACTGCGGCAACACGAGGAGTATCACCACCAATTTTCACTGGTACAGCTGGCTTCAGCGGCATCCGGTTATAGCCATCGCATTAAGGAGTTATCGCGCGATTTGGAGAGCCGCTGCGGCGAAATGAACGGCGTGCATGGCGAGCTGAACTGGTATCCGGTGAGGTATTTGAGCAATCATTATTCGCGTGAAGAACTGTGCGGATTTTACCGAGCCGCGCGCGTGGCGCTGGTCACACCACTGATAGCCGGGATGAGTTTGATGGCGAAAACCTATGTAGCCGTGCAGGATCGTGCCAATCCCGGCGTGCTAATTCTGTCGCAGTTTGCCGGTGCCGCCGAGCAGATGCAGGGCGCGTTATTGGTGAATCCTTACGATCCCGATGCAATAGCGGATGCCATTCATACCGCGCTCATCATGCCCCTTTCGGTGCGTCGCGAACGTCATGCTAACCTGATCAAAAATCTGCACCTGCATGATTGCCACAAATGGGCCGAAAACTTCATCAATGCACTACAGCCGCGGGAACAGGATTTCGATTTAACACTAAAGTCAGGTGCGATTATTTCCAATGGTTTTAGTGGGCGGTTGCGTTATTGATCCTGAGAAGGAATGATGCCGCCTGCGGGCGGCGATCATGACGTTGTAATATCCCTCATTACTGTGCCGCCGGGAAGTTGCGCTTGATGGGCGCGAACGCATCCACGCTTTTACCCAGCAGACGCGGCGGGCGGAAGTCGCTCAGCAATTCACTCGCCACATCATTGATGAGCTCTTCAGCCACCAGCTTGCCAATCAACGGCGACAGCGTGATGCCGCTGTGTGTCACCGCCACATACACGCGCTGATGGGCGGTGACATAACCCAAGGCTGGTAAACCGTCTGCAGGACGCGCACGTTGCCCCACCACAATCTGTTCTATCTGCAACTCGCCCGCATCCGCAAACAGTGCGTGATAACGTTCGCGGAACTGTGCAGCGATCTCGCTAGTGATCGAGGGAGGTGCGGCAGAATCGGCCAAATGATCCAATTCTAAGGCTTGCAGCAGCAAACGTCCGCCGCCGTCCGGGCGTACATTGAGTTGTGGAGAGATGAGATTGGCATTGAGCGACAGCGGCTGCGGCGCGGTACGCACCAGAAAACTGCAGGCCACCGCGTTCGGTTTGCTGGTATCCAGCAGCGCCAGATTGAGTCCGAGCGACTTCAGCAGCTGATTGGCCCAGCGCCCGGTGGCTAACACCACACGATCCCCCTGCCACCGCTCGCCGTTTTCAAGCTGCAGCGTAACCCGCTCTGCCGTTTCGCTGATGCTATTGATACGTTGCTGCTGATACAGCACCGCGCCGCGCGCTTTAGCTTCAGACCATAAGCGCGCCAGATAAAGCGCCGGATGTAGCAGCGATTCGGTCGGGAAATGCCATACGCTGCCGCTGATGGCCTGCGCCCGCAGCTCTGGGATATCGCGCAGCACATCGGCTGGCGACGCTTCACGTGCCGCATACCCCACCGATTGCAATGAAGTGGCGCGCTGCTGCAAACGTTGCTGCGCATCGCCCTCGGCCGCCCATTCCCAGGTTCCGCCGGTTTCCAGCCAGCGCAAACCGTTCGGCTGTGCATGCTGCAGCTTGAGATGCTCTTCCATCGAGAGCGCATTGAGCAGGTGATAGCTGTGGGGCTGTTTGCCGTTAGAGTTAACCCAGGCAAACGTCGTGCTGCTGGTACCCGCACCGATGTGCTGCTGTTCGAATACGGTAACGTCAACGCCCTGCAACGCTAAGGCACGCGCCACCGCTAATCCGATAACGCCGCCACCGATAATTGCAATTCTCTGTGCTGTCATAATGGGCTCCTGAATGAAGTGCCGATATCATAACAGCCTGGCTGAGCGAAAATGGCTATTGCTAAAGAGGGAATATTGCTCAGGATATAAGAATTTCGTCTGCATCGGGACGCTAAAATTATACCGAAGTCAGAATCTTCCCATCAGCGAAATAAGCCAGCAAATTCTCCAGCACATTATTGGTCATTTGCGCACGGGTTTCATGGGTTGCACTGGCAATATGCGGTGTTAACAGCACATTATCCAGTTCACGCAGCGCGGGATTAATTTTAGGCTCGTCCGGATAAACATCGAGTGCGGCTCCTTTAATGGTTCCCTGCTGCAGAGCGGCGATAAGATCGGCTTCGTTGAGCACCGTGCCCCGCGCGATATTGATCACAACGCCGTCTTTACCGAGCGCGGCCAGCACGTTGGCATTAACCAGTTGCACATTCTCTGCGCTGCCCGGCAATGCCAGCACCAGAAAATCGCTAAAGGCGGCGAGCTGCTCGATATTGTCGCAACGTTTATAGCTGACATCTTTCGCCGAACGCGCGGTATACGCCACTTCCATACCAAAAGCTTCAGCACGACGAGCAATAGCTAAACCAATTGCACCCAAACCGGCGATACCGATTCTTTTTCCGCTGGCGCGGCTGGAGAGTTCAACACCGTTATTTTCCCATGCACCCGATTTCGCAAACTGATGGTAAGCCACCAAATTACGCGAGAAGGCTAGCGTCAGCGTCAAAGCCAAATCGGCGACATCATCAGTGAGAATGTCGCGGGTGATACTGACCTGAATATCGTGTGCGGCAGTATATTTAAGGTCAATACGATCGGTGCCAACGCCAAATACGGCGATCGCTTTGCAAGCGGGCAGTTGCTCTAATAATGCCGTTTCCACACCGACATCGCCCCGCGTGACAATAGCCTTAAGCTGTTCGGCGTGCTGCTGAATAAATTGTGCCGGATCGTGCTGCTCATATAAGCGATGACATTGAAAATGTTGCGTGAGTTTTTCATCCAGTTGCGGCATCAACGGTTGAATAATCAGAATGGCAGGTTGTGAAGTGGTCATTTTATTTTCCTTTAGCGGTATTTGTCGGTCACCAGACTAACGGAGTTATTTATGTTACGGCGCAGCTGTTACTTATTTCGCTAATAAGATCACGTTGAGATAATTACATGCAATGCATCAATATAGTGACTCAATCGGCGCTAAATCATAAAATGAAAAATGTCCAATGTGCTTGATGTCATCGATAAACCTTGCCGTAATCGCGAATCCAGATAAACCGTAATCCCATACAGGGTGCATGGAACTGGCTCGCTTAGCCTTCACTGCTTTAAGCCAAACAGATCCATGATGAATTCGTCAGGATGATAGATTTAATTGGCAAATTCAGCCAGTAGCCCTTTCGAAAAATCATTCAGGCTCATCGTGATAATGACTTCAGCCTTATACCATATAGCTACAGCGACAACATGGCGGGCAGTGGAATGCAACGAATAAGCGGTTCAAATTTCGTCCCCTTACATCGGAAAGTGCTCTATTCAACTATGCCTGAGTTTTTGCCAGCTTATCCTCAGTGATGTCAGGCTTGTTACTGCGTGAATTACGCTGCCATTCATCCTGAATAGTGCCTGTTCATTTTGGTTGGAATCGCCCGGTCAGATCGATGCGAAGCAGTACATCGCGTTGTGTTGATGGATAAAAGTAAGCATCCAGTGAACGCGCATTGTTGAACAGAGTTTATGACGGCAGTCTGCTCACTCTTCCGTTATACGGGGAGTGAGCACCTTGACGTCCACCAAAATCCGTTATTCCCTGTCGACCCGACGACCCCACCTTCGTGACTGGCAGCTGAGCAGACTGTCTAAAGTCGCTTAAGCACGCCTGCACAACCTAAAACCTTCGGCAACGGGACGCTCAACCTCACCGGCTGCTCCGTGACCGCCAGCCCCGCGGCACTTGTCGACATGCGCGACGGCATCGACACCCTCACCCGCAGGGTGGCTGAGCAGCGGCATCCGGCAACGGAAGGCAATAATGCGTTCATCTTCACCATCAAGGAGCGTACCCGCCTGAAAATACTCATGAGTGACCGTAACGGCGTCTGGCTCTGTACTCCACGCCTGCACCAGGGTCACTTCACCTGGCCGCGCGACGGCGATGAGGCCTGCCAGGTCACCCCGGAACAGTTCGCCTGGCTCATCGCTGGCGTCGACGAGCAGCGCCTGACGGGCGGACCGGCGGAAAAATAGGACGAGTAAGATACGAAAAGGACGCCGCGACCGGGCCGACATTAACCGTCAGCTTCGCGAGCTGTTGCCCGCCCGCGGAACCCAAAGCAGAAACCGCTGATGAAGGTGTTTCGTAACGGGCTGACGGAGAAGAAGAGTGTTCAGCGCCGGGCGGCGCGCTGCATAAGGCCATCACGTATACGCTGAAGCGGTGGTCGTCGCTGCAGACGTATCCGGACGACGGTCGTGTGCCGCTGGATAACACCCAGTGCGAACGGGCGATGGGGCGGAAAGCGTGGCTGTCCGCGGGTTCGCCGCATACGGACGAGCGGATGCCGGACCTGGTGAGCCGGGTAGAAACGGCGCGGCTGTACGGCCTGAATCCAGGGTCGTAGCTGCGTGAGGTGCTGGAAAACGGTCGTCATGGCCGGCTTCGCGGCTGGATGAGCAACTGCCGTAAGCCATAAACTCACCGCAGTAATCCCCCGTGTGGAAACAACCATCATCCCGACTAGCTGCGCAAGGTGAGTTCACCGGATGAATAGGCTCAACTCCCTTTACATGCTAAGTTAATTAAGCACCTGCTCACCTGCATTTTTCTCAAGTCGATAGACATCAATCATGGAAAATATCACCAGGAGTGATACCCCGATAAACGCCCACTTAACATCCGCTTGCAGTGGTGCGTAATGGTGATTCCACAGCATCGACATTCGCAGCGCCAGTGCTGAAATAGCTATGCCTGCGCTCATTGCGAACTGGAAGAAAATACTAAAAATTACCGATGCATCACTCATCTTTTCCTGAGGTATATCCGCGAAGCCAAGACTGTTATAGCAACTAAACTGGAGGGAGCGCGTAAGTCCCCCGACAAATAATATTAAAGCAATAGTGAAATAGCCCATGCCCGGATCCAGCGTCGCGCAACTTAAAATAGCGAATAGGCTTATAACCCCATTCCCTAACAATAAGCGTCTAAAGCCCCACCGTTTCATTAGCCAGGTAGTCGCAGGCTTCATGGCAAGATTCCCTGCAAAGACCCACAGCACCATTGTTCCTGCTTCTACGGCGCTCCAGCCAAAACTAATCTGAAATAATAAAGGTAACAAAAACGGAATGGCATTAATGGATGCCCGGAAGAATGAACCGCCTATTACTGCGCTTCTGAATGTGGCAATCGTCATGACATTAAAAGGCAATAGCGGATTTCTATGGTTCAGGCTGTGACGGAAAGTAAGTAGGCCAAATAAGATGCCGCCAGCAATCAGTATAAAGCCGCTTTCAACTTTGCTGTGACCAAGAAACTCCAATCCAACGATCAGCATCACGCACGCCGCTGCGGTGAAAATAAAGCCCTTCACGTCAAAGTGACGTTTGATAACATCTTTGGTTTGCGGTACGAGGAAAAATGTCATGACGAGGGCGATAAGACCCAAAGGGATATTCAGCCAGAATATCCATGACCAATGGCTGTAAGTCACAATTAGGCCACCAAATGGCGGTCCCAGCACAGGAGCAATCAATCCGGGCCATGAAATAAACGCGATGGTTTTCACCATGTCTTTTTTGGCCGTCATCCTGAGTACCACCATTCGACCAACCGGTACCATTAGCGCGCCACCCACACCTTGCAGCACACGGCTAAAAGTGAACATCGCTAAATCGTTACTCAGACCACACATTATTGAAGCAAGCGTAAATAGCAGAATCGCACCAGCGAAAACGTATCGGGCACCAATGCGACCAGCCAGCCAACCACT
Source organism: Pantoea sp. X-Soil-ISGK-421 (assembly GCF_059730785.1). Classification (NCBI taxonomy): domain Bacteria; kingdom Pseudomonadati; phylum Pseudomonadota; class Gammaproteobacteria; order Enterobacterales; family Erwiniaceae; genus Pantoea; species Pantoea sp. X-Soil-ISGK-421. The sequence continues at coordinate 741,548 of NZ_AP035980.1, forward strand.
GATGGGGATAAAGATGGCCACTGCGAGAAGATAGGCGCTAATGCCGATATTCAGTTCAACCGGGCTAACGCTAAAATCTTTGGCCATTTGGGGTATCGCGGTTGCAATAACCGTGGCGTCGAGATTCTCCATAAAAAATGTGACAGCCACCAATAACGCCAGCCAGACGCTATTACCAGAAGTTGGGTTGCCGTTATGGCGGCTGTAATTCATTACGGTGAATTCCTTTCAGTCACTCAAATTATTACGGATTGGCCTGAGCCTCTTGGCGCGCTTTAGTCACCACGCTGGATGACACTGGCGGAGCGGCATTTCCCCAACTGTTGCGGACGAATGTCATTACTGCAGCCGCATCTTTGTCACTTAAACGCCAGGCAAATGCAGGCATTGCTGGGCCTGTAGGTGCCGCATCGGTTGAGACAGCTTTCGCGCCGCGTAAAATCACGCGCGTCAAAGTGGCAGGATCATCGGCCAGAACAGAACCGCTGCCCTTTAGTGAAGGGAACATTTTTGCTACACCTTCACCATTTGCCATGTGACACGCTGAGCAGTTGACGGCGTATACCTGCTGGCCAAGCTTCATCGCTTCATCATCTGGACTCACCGGCTTGGGCGGTTTTATATCGGCTTTTTGGCTGAGCAAATAGATGGCTATCGCACGTAAATCATCGCTTTGCATATGCTGCGTTGAATTAGTTATCACTTCGGCCATAGGACCTGACGCCGCTGCAAACTGGTTCCTGCCGGTTCTGAGATATTCGACGATGTCTTCAGCCTTCCAGTTGCCGATGCCCTGATATTTATCGCCTGTGATGGTTGGCGCAACCCATCCCTGAAGGGTGTAACCCCGAAGATGTCCATCACTGGTATCTCCACCCAGGAAGTTCTTGCTGTTATGGCATGTCGAGCAGTGCGCCAGACCTTCAGCTAGATACGCTCCACGATTCCATTCCGCACTCTGAGTTGGATCCGGTTTAAACTCTCCTTTCTTGAAGAAAAGCAAGTTCCAGCCCATCAGGCTTTCCCGAATATTGAACGGGAATGGCAGCTGATTTGACTCAACCTTGTTGTGCACCGGTTCTAAAGTATTGAGATACGCTCTGATTGCCAGCAGGTCGGGCTTTGAAACTTTGGTGTAGGCCGTGTAAGGAAACGCACCGTAAAGATATTCACCGTTATGTCCAATCCCTTCCTGCATCGCACGCAGGAACTGGTCATCTGTCCAGGCGCCAATGCCGGTTTCACGATCTGGCGTTAGATTAGGTGCAATGAGATTGCCAAATGGGGTTTCAATCGCCTTTCCCCCTGACATCGGTTTAGCCCCTTCTGGCGTATGACACGCCGTACAATCGCCAACCGTGGCGAGATAGCGCCCCTTTTCAATGTCTGGGAAGAAGGTATTGGCCGCATAGCTGACGTTCGTCCCACTCAAAACAGCAAATAGAGTGGCAGTTATTATCGGTTTAACGGTTTTCATTATGCCTGCACCAATGGACCGGGTTGCTTGAGATACTGTTTGACGATGGCATCTGCTGCCCAATAGGCTAGTGCGCCAACGGTTGCGGTTGGGTTATATCCCGCGTTTTGCGGAAACGCTGACCCACCAATGACAAACAAATTGGGCACATCCCAGGATTGCAGGTATTTATTCACGACGCTGTCTTTGGGCGACTCTCCCATAATCGCTCCGCCCGTATTATGCGTACTTTGGAAAGGAACGATATTGTAAGGCCCTTGTGGCACGTGCATAACGGTCTGGCTGGCACCCATGGCTTTCGCAACATCCAGCGCCTTATTGGTAACGTAAGCAGACATCTTCAAGTCATTTTCTGGGAAGTCGAACGTTAGGCGCATCATGCTACGGCCATGACGGTCTTTATAAGTAGGATCGAGATCGAGGTAGTTTGACCGCGTGGGGTAAGAACTTCCCTGCGTCCTGACCACCGTCGTGCTCAGGTAGTGTTGTTTGGTCGCTTTTTTCCATTCACGGCCCCATTTGGGCGTACCTGGCGGCGTCATACGATTGGTAATTGGCCATCCACTGGTGACATTCGACATGATGCAAGCGCCACCAAAAAAGCCCAATCCATTATGGTCAAAGTTGTCACCGTTGTATTCATCGACACCCTGACCAACACCACCACCGGAAATAAACGGATTGAAGTTTTTATCTTCAAAAAATAGCTGAATACTGGAGTTGGTTTGGTAGGCGTAATTTTTACCAATCAGCCCTTTACCGGTTTTAGGATCGTAAGGTTCGCCAATCCCAGAGGCAAACAGCAAGCGTACATTTGGTATGGTAAACGCAGTCAGGATCACCAGATCAGCTGGCTGCTCGTAGCGTTGCCCACTGGCATCAATATAAACCACGCCAGTAGCAACTTTTCCGCTTTCATCCATCACAACATGCAGAACTTCAGATTGAACCTGAGCCGTAAAGTTGGAGTAACGCATAAGCGCAGGGATGATGTTGGTCTGTGGGGTTGATTTGGAGTAATTGGCACATCCGCAACGCGAGCAGTATCCACAGTAAGTGCAAGGTGCCATCGTTACACCATAGGTATTGCTGTAAACACCCGACGCATTCGCGCTTGGCGTCGGGAAAGGCTTCATACCTATTTTTCGGGCTGACTCAGCAAACAGCTTTGCCGCAAAGGTCATCTTCATTGGCGGTAAAGGAAAATCTTCTGAGCGATTACCTTCAAAAGGATTTCCACCTTCCTGAACCTTTCCGTTTATCACGCCGCCTTTACCACCAATACCAGCCATGCGCTCAAATTTGGTGTAGTAAGGTTCCAGTTCGTCATAGGTAATACCCCAGTCCTTAATCAAAAGGTCATCTGGAATCGCCTTTTCACCATAACGACGGGTTAAATGAGATCGTAATTCAAAGTCAGTCGGGTTGTAGCGCCAGGTCAAACCGCTCCAGTGCGCTCCCGAGCCACCTAGACCTGTCCCCAGCAAGAAGGAGCCATATTCCCGTATGGGGAGCGCAGTCTGGTGAGACGCATTGCGGAAGGTATAAGTATCTTCTGCAGCGGTGATCATCAACTCTTGCTGCACTACATAACGCAGTTCGTCCTGTACGTAGCCAACGTTGAAGTCATCAGCGGTATCACGCCAGGGACCACGTTCAAACGCAATGACATCCAGTCCTGTTTTGGCAAGTTCGATTGCCATGATCGAACCCGCCCAGCCAAGACCTACAATGGCAATATCTTTTTTAGGTAGCTTTTTGATTTCAGTATTCATTTAGGACTCGGGCGTGTAACCGTAGATGCTAACGGGAGGATGTGGATAGGTTTCGTTATGGCGTTCGATCCAATCGAGGTAGTCGTATTTCGCGCCGGGATAACCAATCATTTTCCATCCCACCATGTCGCGGTTGCCGCCATAGACGGGATCGGCAAAAAAGCCTTCCATGGTGCGTGCCAGCAAGGTTTTGAAGAAATCTTTGCTACTGACTTCGCCCAGCAGAACGATCTTGCCAGCCTCAAGCAAATGAAGAGCAGCCTCACGTGCATCTTCAGTCAGCTCGTTGAATGCTTTTTTATATTCTTTAATGCAAAAGTTATTAAATGCTGTCAGACCGCGGCGAAACTCCTCAGCGGGCGTTAGAGGCGATTGCCTGCCTTGAGATGCAAGAGGTGATGCACCATAAGGTCCATTCATATAAAGACGAGAACCCTGACCAAATCGCCCTGCCATTTGGCGGTCAATAAACAGCGTACATCCCGCCTCTTTACCGCTTGGACTCAGCTCATCGGCTGGGATCAGCGTTTCGACCAACGCATCTACAATAACTCTCTCTTTTGGCGTAAAAAACTCCCACTGCAGGGGATCGATTTTTGGCGGTGGCGATGCCTCATCCGCTGTCCACGGAGTACCTGTACCACCGCTGATTGTTGCTGCTGTAGCTAGGGGGGAACTGAGTGCAATAAGCGATCCTGCGCCGAGGAAACGTCTTCTGCTCAGTCCTGTTTTTTGATCTGACATTGAATGAATCTCACATCTCAGTGATGAAGTAAAAATAAATGGCGAGGGCTTAATTTATTTGCATTTTTGTTTACTTAAATGCAGATTGGTAGTTTTTTTATGTATGTAATTGTAAAAGTGGTTTAACTACGATTTAACGAATTTTAAGGGGGTAGAAGGGAGCTGTAGGAGATAAAGGAGTGAAAATGAGAGGAATCATTTAATCATGCAGCTTTTAGCAGGTGGCCATTAAGCAGCGTGGATTTATAAAATATGAAATGATCTAAAATCATCAATGTAAACATGTAGTTAAGCGCACATAAAACTGCATTTTATAATTGCATTTAATACAATTCAAATGCAATAATATTGTTAAATTTTGTACTTCTTCCTGCATTTTTTAGGGCTTTCTTCATGAAAATAAGCGCTCTTACGGAAAGGCTTTCGCAAAAAATAATCACGATGATCGACAGTGGCGGATTGTCGCCGGGTGCACACCTAAGTGTACCCAAGTTGGCTGAAACATTTGATGTTTCACGTTCACCCGTGCGTGAGGCCCTGGTTTACCTTGAACACAAAGGCATTCTTCAGCAGCAGCATAACCGTGGTTTCTTTGTAAAGCAGGATTATGCGCCTCAGACTCAGAGCTCACATGAAAGTGAAGTGGATAACGATCTTCCTGAATACTATCAATTAGCGGAAGACTGGCTGCAGGATAAAATCGAATCTGAAGTAAACGAACTTTATTTACTTAAGCGTTATAACCTTTCGAAGACTCAGCTCACGACCATTCTGGCGCGCGGTATCAGTGAGGGATGGGTTGAACGTAAACAGGGTTATGGCTGGCGTTTTCTTCCCGTTGCCAAGACCAAAGCCGCGCTAGAGCATATTTTCAGCTTCCGCATGGTGATTGAACCAATGGCAATTTTGGAATCCACCTTCAAAGCCCCGCAGAGCAAAATCGATGAGATTAAGCGCGAGTTGGAGATGCTATTAGAGAGCGGCATTCAGCGTTTATCGCCTACTCAGCTCCAGTTAGCGGGTTACCGCTTTCATGAGACTGTCATCAGTTTTTCTAACAACCCATTTTTTGAGATATCACTGCGCAACGTCAACCGCATGCGCCGTTTAATGGATTACCGCATTATGGATGACCGCAGCCGCTACTACGCTGAAGTTAAAGATCATATGCACTTGCTGTCATTAATTGAGGCAGGGCAACTGATCGAAGCATCATATATGATGAAGCAGCACCTCGCTGTCGCGCTAGATAACAAAAAACAACGTAGTATCGGAGTATAAAAAAATGGCCCAAATGGGCCATTTTTTCATCAGCGCCATTAACCGCCAGGCGAGTAAAGTGGATAAAGACCCAATAGCAAACCCGATGCCAGGAAGATCATGCAGAGCAGGAAAGCCCATTTGAAGGTGTATTTCTGATGGTCGCTGAATTCTACTCCGGCTAATCCGACCAACAGATAGGTTGATGCCACTAACGGACTCAGTAAGTGGATTGGCTGCCCAACCAACGATGCACGACCAATTTCGACCGGATCAATGCCATACACTTTCGCTGCTTCTGCCAGAACCGGCAGTACACCGTAATAGAAGGCATCATTCGACATAAAGAAGGTGCCAGGCAAGCTGATCAATGCCGTAATCGGTGCCAGATAAGGGCCCCATGAATCGGGTAACACATCCAGCAGAGATGCCGACATTGCGGTGACCATTCCAGTACCCGAGAGGATACCGGCGAAAATACCCGCAGCCAGGAAGATAGATGTCTGGTTCAGCGCAGCAGGCGCATGCGCTGCAATACGCTGACGCTGGGCATCAATGTGCGGATAGTTGATCAACAACGCCAGAGCAAATGCCACCATGAACAGCACCGACAGGGGCAGCAACTCCATCACCAGCGATCCCATCAGTAACAGTGTCAGACCCGCGTTAAGCCAGAACAGTTTTGGACGACGCAGCTCCTCATTGACTTCATTGATTGCCGGCAGATAGCTTTCTGCATCGTCTTCAGTGACTGATCCATAACCATTGGTATTGATACTCAGCTTACCTAAACGACGGCGTTCACGAATACCGATATACCAAGACAGCACCAATACTCCGACAAAACCGCAAACCATAGTTGGAATCAGCGGAATAAACAGATCGCTGGATTCAACTTTCAAGGATGCCGCAACGCGAGCCAGTGGACCGCCCCATGGCAGCAAGTTAGTAATACTTCCGGAGAGGAAGACTACGCAAGTCAGCGCCAGTGGGTCCAGACGAATACGTTTAAACAAGGGCAGCATTGCCGTTACGCAGATCATATAGGTCGTTGATCCATCACCATCAAGTGACACCATCGCCGCCAGAATCGCGCTGCACATAACCGCTTTAACCGGGTCACCATTAATAATCCGTAAAAAGAAGCGAATAATCGGATCAAATAAACCGGTATCAAACATGGTGCTGAAGTAGAGAATGGCAAAAATAACCATGATGGCAGTCGGAGCGACTTTTTTAAGCCCCTCAATCATCATCTCGCCCATCTCTCCGCCGAATCCGGCAATCAGAGCAAATATTATTGGAATAATGATCAGTGCGACGAGTGCAGAAAGTTTTTTGGTCATGATGAGGATCATAAAGACCACAATCATGCCATATCCCAGAAGCGAGAGCATAAGAGCCTCCAACGCATATTATTGCTAATATGCGCGATAATTAATTTGACGGAAATTTTGAGCAGGACGTTCTGTTAATTTATTAGCCCATATGCAGGCCGCCATTAACAGAGAAATCAGCACCCGTGGCAAATCCTGATTCGTCAGATGCCAGCCAGGAGCATATAGAGGCGATTTCCTGCGGAGAGCCCAGGCGACGCACTGGAATTTCCTGAACAATCTTATCAATAACCTGCACCGGCGTGACTGTTTTCAGTTTTGACGTAGCCAGATAGCCCGGCGATACCGTATTAACTGTTACTCCGCGTGCCGAAACTTCACGTGCCAGGGCGCGAGTAAAACCCCGTACGGCAGATTTTGCCGTAGAGTAGTTAACCTGACCTGTTTGACCAATTTGCGCGTTGACTGAAGAAATATTGATAATACGTCCCCATCCACGCGACATCATGCCATCCACAACTTGTTTAGTGACGTTGAATAATGAGTTCATATTGGTGTTAATAACGGCCTGCCACTCCTGTGGCTGCATATCACGAAATAATACATTCCGTGCCGTACCGGCATTATTAACCAGCACGTCTATCTCACCGATTTCAGCTTTTATTTTGGCAAACGCTTTAACCGTTGATTCCCAATCAGCCACGTTTCCTTCTGATGCGATAAAATCAAATCCCATCTTTTTATTGTCATCAAGCCAGGCGGTTTTACGTTGAGAATTGGGACCGCATCCTGCAATCACTTTAAAACCATCCTTCGCCAGTCGACGGCAAATAGCGGTTCCGAGGCTTCCCATCCCGGATGTAACATACGCAATACGTTGGGTCATAACCCTTCTCCCAGATGCATTTATGTAACAGTTTTCACGACTTGTTAACAGTAAGCTATCTGCGGTTTTTTTTAGCAATCGCGAGCCGTTGAAATTGTGACCACGATCGTCAATCTTCTGCATTTAAACCCATTCAAATGCAATAACATAAAATTGCAGTGCAGTTTTAAGCCGCCTAAAAACACCGACGCATAACGTAAAAACCCCTTTATAGTTAGTTTAAAAAGCTTGATAACCACAAAAGCGTGATATCAATCACAAGTCAATTTATGCACTTGTGTTTAAATAAATGCATATTGGTATGGCGGGGTTGTAAATGAATAAGTTTGCCTATGTAGGTTGCCGTACGTCCGAGTGGCGTGGCGCACGTGGAAAAGGAATTGAAGTATTTCGCATTGATGAGTCAGGGAACTGGCATCACGTACAACGTGTTACCTCTGTTCAGGAAAATCCGTCCTGGCTCACACTAGATGAAAATAGAAATCGGCTGTACGTGCTGCATGGGGATGGCAATCAGGTAGCTATTTTTGCGCGTGATCCTAACTCTGGCATGCTGACTTTGTTATCTGAACAAACAACGGGCCCACAGAATCCACATCCCGATCTTGATCCACTGCGGCGCAATAACCCGGTGCATGCTGCTCTCTCACCGGATGGCCGCCATCTGCTGATTGCTAACCATGAAGGCGGCAATGTAGCAGCATTAGCGTTCGCTGATGATGACGCGCTACTGCCTCCTCACCACCTGGCGATGGTGGAAGGCCACGCTGATGAGGATGGCGCTGCGGCCAGCCTGTCACGTCCGCATGAAATTATTTTTGCGCCAGATAGCGATTATTACGCTCTGCCCATCCAGGGCAGACAGGCCGGGAACGGCATTGATATGGTGCGTATTTATCACTGGCGAGATGGACAATCACTACTCAATGATGAAGTGCTGTTGCCGTCTGGGAGCTGGCCGCGTCATGTTGATTTCCATCCACAGGGGAAGTGGCTTTATGGCCTGAGTGAACTCGGGAATACGATTACCGTTTACGATTTTGAACAAGAGACGGGAAACATTGCGCTCAAGCAAACGCTGAGCAGCCTACCGGAAGGATTTGAAACACGTAACGACGCCAGTGAAATCGAAGTGCATCCGTCTGGGCGCTTCTTATATGCCGCCAATCGTGGTCATAACAGTATTGCGATTATGCACATAAATCCTGATGATGGCTGTTTAAAGCCGGTGGGATGGGTGTTTTGCGGTGGTAAAACGCCGCGTTTTACAACGCTCTCTGCAGATGGGCTCTATTTTTACAGCGCTAACGAGGACTCTGATTCTATTCGCATTTTCAGCGTTGATCAGGACTCGGGTATGCTTAAAGACACAGGTAAAGAGGTATTCACTGCCAGCCCTACCTGCATTGTATTTTCCGATTAACTCAGCGCTTGAGGTCAGCATTAATGAGACTGGCCTCAAGCAGCGCCCCCTCTTCGGCACCCGTTGCACGTTTCAATGGCGTGACATTTTCGATAAACGCTTTCACCGAGGGTGAAGATAGGGCATATCCCTTCACACCAACATACAACTCACGTTTCGCCCATGGCTCGACGAGGGGAATACAGCGCACAGCATCATGATTAGCCACCTGAGCGATTTCATTAACTGGCAAGATGGCTATTCCCAACTGTTGCGCAACCAGTTCGGCCATAGAGACGAAACTGCTGACCCGTAAGCCTATATTCAGCGTTGTACCCAGCTTTCTCGCTTCACGCTCCAGAATGTGGCTCACTGCACTTTCCCGATGTGGCCCAATCATTTTCTCATCGATGCAATCCACTAATTGCAAGGTCGCGCGCTCCGCCAACGGATGCCCCTGCCACACCAAAACGGACAAATAGTCTTGCTGCCATGGCCAGACCTCAATGCCGGAAGCAGGTGTCCAACTGGAAAAGAAACCGACATCCGCGTCCCCCTGCAGCAAGCCCTGCACGACGCCAATGCCGGTGTGTTCTTCAATATCGATATCTGTCTGCGGGTAATGAGCAAGGAACTGACTGATGGCACGCGGCAAATAATGCATCAACGCCGCAGAGATCGTAAAAATGCGAATGTGGCCGCGTACGCCAGCCACGTAATCACTGAGCTCCTCTTCCATTTGGTCGAGATTGCGGAACACCTGGCGCGCGTGGAACAGCAGCGAGTGCCCCGCAGGCGTCAACTCGATGCCGCGCGGCAAGCGTAGCATCAGTGGCGTGCCAATTTGCTGTTCCAGTTCTGTTATGCGCTTACTCACGGCTGAGACGGCCAGATGCTTACGGCGTGCGGCACGCGTAAGATTCTGCTCTTCAGCCACAGCGACAAACAGTGAAAGTGAGACCAGATCGTAGCGCATGAACTTCCCTACTCTTTAAGTGTTTGCTGAATGACAAAGGGCAAAATACCGCCATAGCGCAGATAGCGCAGTTCTTGCTGGGAGTCTATCACTGCCTCAAGATTCAGTGCAGCAATCTGCCTGCCTCCACGGCGGATGTAGAGCATCAGCGGCGTCGCACCCGGCGCGATCATTTCCAGGCCTGTAATATCCAGGACCTCGGTACCATCCATCTCGGGTAATCTGTCCGCTTCATCGGCAATAAAATGCAGCGGAAGAATGCCCATTCCGATCAAATTCGTGCGGTGGATACGTTCGAAACTATTAGCAATGACGGCTTTAACCCCCATCAGTGCCTGCGCTTTAGCAGCCCAGTCACGGCTCGATCCCGCGCCATAGCGCTCGCCCGCCAGCACTACCAGCGGCGTATCTGTTGCATGCCATGTTTGCGCTGCCTCAAAAGCCGGAAGAATTTGCTGATGAGACGCATCCCAGGCATAACCGCCGCCACCGCGCTTATCCGCCGGTAACAAACGGTTGGATAGCGCTTTATTGGTAAAAGCACCGCGTACCATCACCTCATGATTACTGCGTCGCGTAGAGTAAAGATTCAGGTCCTGTGGATCTTCATGATGTTCCAGCAACCATTGACCGGCAAGGCTGCCTGCGGAAATCGCACCTGCAGGCGAAATATGATCGGTAGTCACGTCATCGCCAAACCAGAGGAAGGGTCGGGCATTATTGAGCGACAGCGGTTCGGCAGGGTCACGAGGTAAACGTTCCAGATAGCCCGGCCGACGCAGATAGGTTGAGGTCGATTCCCATGGATAATGCACGCTACCCGGAGCTTCAATTTGCTGCCAGTGCGGGGTTCCCTGCCAGATAAGATCGCGACGCTGGATGTAATGTTCGCGCTTCATCACTCTTGTTACCCAGCGTTCAACTTCTTCACGCGCTGGCATTAAGTCGCGCATGAAAACCGGCTGATGATGCTCATCGTAGCCAAGCGGGTCACTCAGCATGTCATGCTGCATATTTCCGGCAATAGCCCAGGCAATCACCAATGCTGGCGAGGTGAGATAACCATGACCGAGGCTGGGATTAACGCGACGGGGAAAGTTACGGTTACCGGAAAGCACACACACGGCCTGAAGGCCATCACTCACCAGACTTTCCATGGCCGGTTGTAATGCGCCCGAACTGCCAATGCAGGTCATACAGCCATAACCTGCCACATCGAACCCCACCTTTTCCAACTCGCTAAGCAGGCCTGATTCTCCAAGATAATCGGTAACCGCCCGAGATCCGGGTGAAAAGGAGGTTTTAACCCAAGGCTTGGGTTGCAGTCCATACTTTGCCGCATTCCGGGCAAACAATGCCGCCTGAATCACCAGCCAGGGGTTGGCGGTTGTGGTGCAGCTGGTTATGGCCGCGATAGCCACGGCGCCTTGTTGAATCGGTTGTGGGTAATCATCATGCTGCCATTGCAAAGCGCGCTCGCCGGCTTTCAATGTCTCCATAAAACTTTTCGGCGAATCACTGAGCGGAATTTGTTGATGAGGATTATAAGGCCCCGCCACGCTGGGTTCGATGCTACTTAAATCCAGCTCAATGCGTTGTGTGAAGTCAGGCTGACGATCCTCCGGATGACGCCAAAGGTGCTGATGTTGCATATAACTGCGAATAATTTCCTGTTTCTCTTCACTGCGCCCGGTCATGTTGACGTACTCTGCGCTGCGCTGATCAAACGGGAAGAACACCACGGTGGCACCGTATTCCGGGGCCATATTGGCAATGGTGGCGCGCGATTCGAGCGGCATGCTGTGGAGTGCAGGACCGGTGAACTCAACAAATTTGCCGACCACACCGCTTTCACGCAACAGGCGCGTGATGTGCAGAGCCAGATCGCTGTCGCTGACATCCGGCGGCAGTTCACCGGAAACACAAATTCCCACCACGTCCGGGAAGCGTAACGTGACTGGCTCGCCAACCAATGCGGCTTGACCTTCCAGACCACCTACGCCCCACCCCAACACACCAAGTGCATTTATCATCGGCGTATGGCTGTCGGTTGCAATCATGCAATCGGCGTGCAGCAACGGTATGGCTTCACGCTCATCCACCGTGACCACTTCAGCAATGGTTTCAAGGTTCATTAAATGAATAATGCCGGTGCCGGGTGGAATGACGCGGAAGTTATCCAGGCTTTTTTCTGCCCAGCGAATGAAGCGATAGCGCTCAGCGTTACGGCGAAAATCAAACTTGAGGTTATCTTCCAGCGCATCGGCATTAGCGTAACTTTCAACGATGACCGAATGATCGATGGTTAGCACAGCAGGAATGTGTGGATTGATAGCGCGCGGATCGCCGCCTAACTCAGCAGTAAGATCGCGCATAGCAGCAAAGTCAGCCAAAGCCGGTAAACAGGTAGTGTCATGGAACATGAGGCGGTCGGGATAAAACTCAACCTCACCAGGGGAGGACTTTGCAGACAGATAGTTGAGAAATTCAGGCAGCGTTTGCGGTGAGCATCGCGCAACGTTCTCCAGAAGAATGCGAATGCTGTAAGGCAATGTCTGCAGTTGCTCCAGCGGGACGATCTGGGTGAGGTCAATAAAATGATACAGGCGGTTATGGATAACCAGCGATGAGCGTTCCAGCGTTAAGGGCGATGTCATAAAAACCTTCCGTCACAGCAATCTTGTTATGTTCGTCGCTGGATAACGTCTCATGCCCATTAATGAATGAAAATTGAACATTAACCAATGCAGCGTTCTCCAAATGAGAACGCTGCATTAAGTTTAAGACTCGGCAAGATTCCGATTAATAATCTCGCTGATAGCGCCATTTTCCTGCCATTTATTCAGGTAATGACTAATTTCACCATAAAGCTGGTCCTGCGCATGCGGCAAACAAATAGCCTGGAAAATCTGACCGAAATTATCGGGCAGAACGCGAAAACCGCGATTGTTACTGACTGCACTTTCTAAAGGCTGACGGATTCCTGCTGCCATATCGCCTTCTCCATCCAGAAACGCATCGATCGCGGCCTGTGATGAAGCGAGTCGATTGAGCGCAGCATGTTTTAATTCGCGGCTCAGAAACAGATCGTAGGCTGCTCCTTTACCGACATTGATGACCACATCAGGTTTATCCATCTCGGTCACGCTTTGCCAGTTGCTGCTCTCTCTCACCATCACGGTACCTTCGATAGTGATATAAGACTGCGTAAATCGCAGCACCTCTTCACGCTTCGGGTCTATCGCCAAAAAGGCGACGTCCCAGCGATCGTGAGTGGCATCATCGACCACCTTGCCTGCTGTGGGATACGTAATAAATTGCGCGACTCTTCCCTGTTCAGCCGCAATTTTTTGGGCGATCTCCACAGTAATCCCGCCAGGCTGCCCATCGGGCAGCGTTTTGGCCAATACGGCGTTACCTAAATTGATAGCAAAACGTAGTGGGGTTGCGTTATCGGTGGCTGACATGCGGCTCTCCAGAAAAGTCATCATCGTGATCCTGTTTCGGCGTTTCAAAATTCAGACGTTGAATTTTTCCAGCCACAAACAGATAACAGCACAGATTGAGGAAAGCGCAGACGCCGACAAAAATCAAAGCACCATTGAATAAACCGGTATCTTTTATGATGTAGGCAATAATAATTGGCGTAAAGATTCCCGAAATATTGCCAATCATATTGAACAATCCGCCGCTCAGGCCGACCGCCTCTTTCGGTGAGAAGTCTGAGACTACGCACCATCCCATCGCACCAAATCCCTTGCCAAAGAAGGCCAGCGACATAATAGCCACCACAACCCATGCGGAATCGACGTAATTGCAAATAACCATACTCACGGCTAACAGCATGCCGATAACGATCGGTGTTTTACGTGCGGCTGACAGACTGAAACCACGCGCCAGCATGTAATCGGATAACACGCCGCCCAGCAACGCGCCGGCACATCCACATAACGCCGGCAGTGACGCGATAAATCCCGCCTTGAGAATGGTCATACCACGATCGTGCACCAGATAAACCGGGAACCACGTCAGGAAAAAGTAGGAAAGCACCGTAAAGAAGAACTGCCCCATATACACACCCAGCGCCAATCGGCTGGTCAGTAATTTACGGGTATATCCTTTGCCGACGTTATCGCCTTTTTTACTGGCTTTCATGTTGGTCAGACCGCCGCCGGACTGGATATATTCAAGCTCAGCATCGTTGACCAACGGGTGAACTTTAGGCGTATCGGTGAGTACCCGCGTCATCAACAGCGAGACCAGAATACCGACTGCGCCCATAAACCAGAACACCGACTCCCAACCAAACGAATAGGAGAACCAGCCCATCAACGGTAAGAAGACCACTAATGCAAAATACTGTGCTGCAGTAGTGAATCCGGAAGCTTTACCACGCTCTTTCGCCGGGAACCATGCCGCAAGGAATCGAGAGTTAGCGGGTAGCGTTGGTGCTTCAATCAACCCCATCATAAAGATGAAGCCAAACATCAGTACGCGTGTCACCCAAATATTGTCAAAAGAGGTGCTGAAACCCACCAGAAAGACGAACAGTGACCAGGTGAAAACCCCGGTTACCAACACTTTCTTTGAACCGTAACGATCCAGTAACCAACCACCCGGATATTGCCCCAGAACATAGGCCCAGGTGAAGGTTGAGATCAGATAACCGAGCGCCACAATATCCAGCCCGGCAGATTTCACCATATCCGTACCGGCAATTGAGAAGGTCGCTCTATCACCATGATTTAAAGCAATACTGAGAAATACCATCAGCAAAATCATATAACGATAATGCGTAGGTCTGTTCTTTTTAGCAGTGGAGTTCAGAGTAATCATAATATTCGGCCTTGTCTGGCATACGATTAATTAAATCGGTAAAGTTCAGCCGGGTTTTCCACAAATAATTTGTGTCTAACCTGATCGTTATGCGCCCAGTGGTATATTTTCGATAGTATCAATGCATCATCTGGCATATTTTTATTGGCACTTATTAAATTGGGATGTGGCCAGTCACTTCCCCATAAAACACGTTCAGTTGCATCGTGAAGAAAGCGGGTAACCAGAGCTGCCATATCAGACACATCATCACATTGTGACTGATGATAAAGCGCGGAGAGCTTTACCCAGCATTGGCCCTTTTCAATCAGCTCCCAAGCCAGCTTCCAGACTGGATGCGCCATCGGCTCAGGCTGCGGTAAACGAAAGTAGTGGTCGATGACCAGATTTCCGGGTATCTGAAGTAGCGTTGATCGCAACTGCCACAATTGATCCGCAGTGGCGTGGACCTGCACA
Organism: Pantoea sp. X-Soil-ISGK-421; assembly: GCF_059730785.1. Classification (NCBI taxonomy): domain Bacteria; kingdom Pseudomonadati; phylum Pseudomonadota; class Gammaproteobacteria; order Enterobacterales; family Erwiniaceae; genus Pantoea; species Pantoea sp. X-Soil-ISGK-421. The sequence continues at coordinate 756,697 of NZ_AP035980.1, forward strand.
TGCCAGCCACGTTCCGCCACGCGTTGCGCTACGGGAAGCAGCATTTCAGGTGTCGTTGCATTGCCCGCACCAAGATTGAATCGAACCCCCGTTACGCCAGCTTGCTGCAGCGCATCCAGTTCAGCATCACTGACAGTGTCGTCCACCACGGCTTCACCACGTACATGGGTGCCAAAAGCGCGTAATGCATCTGTCAGGCAACGATTATCCGTTCCATAAGAAGAGGGCTGCACCAGAATATGACGAGAGTGTCCCAACCATTTTTTAAACTGGTTGTAATCGTTGACGGTCGCGTTTGGTAAATTACGTGTATCATCCGCAGCATAGGGATAACGCCTGTCAAAAATATGATGATGACAGTCACAGCTATTTTCAGGCAATACGATCTCAGGCGAGTGTGAAATATGGCTATATTTCACATCCGCCAATATATCTCGGCTTTCCACGTTGATGCCTTTTTTTAAAAGAAATCGACTGACTTAATTAATGAGCCATTAATATTTTCAGTTTTGAAACGGCTGCATGCGGACTGCTCAATACCGGACAGTTCACTGCTGACTGAGCCTGCTCCCAGGCAATGGCCATCGAGAAGTGCGCAAGAAGGATGGCATCAGCCTCAGTATGTTCACGAGCAGCCTGAACAATGAGCTGGTTGTGGCGCTCGGCATCACCTTGCTCGAGAGCATCACGCGCCCCTTCAACCAGAACGCTGGTTAACGTGGCGTCACGATAACCTTTACGTACCAGTTCATGAAATTCCGCTTCCATCCCGGCGACGGCGGGAGCAAACGTTGCCAGCATGACGATATGTTTACCCTTAGCTAAAGCCGCTTCAAACATGGCTTCGTTTGGCTTAAGCACCGGCATGGTATTTTTCGCTGCGCTGGCGTCAATCGCTTCACCAAATGCCGAGCAGGTAAACAACACTGCACCAGCATCAATGTTGGCAGCATAGTTCACCAGTGAATCGATCCGTTGAAACAGACGATCGGTCAACATCGTCACCTTACGACGATCCACACTTAACGCGTCATCCAGCAAGTTACTGATTTCAGCCTCTGGCCACTGATCGGCAAAAGCCTGGTTTATCGGCTCAACCGCCAGTGGAGTCGCGTGGATTAAAACAATACGTTGATTCATCTTCGGCTCCATGAAAGCAGGCTGCCGCTAAAGTGCGGCAACCTCATGACGTTTAATCAGGCGCGAATAGAAGCAGCCACTTTGTCAGCAAAGGCTTTAGTACCACATTTGCCACCCAGGTCCGGCGTGCGGGTTTCTGGGTTTTCCAGCACTTCATCAACGGCACGGCTGATCTCTTCCGCCGCTTTCAGGAATTTTGGCTGGTTGTGCTTCTCTGCGTACCATTGCAGCATCATGGCAACCGACAGAATCATCGACACCGGGTTCGCCTTGTCCTGATTCTGAATATCCGGAGCTGATCCATGCTGAGCCTGCGCGCAGCAATGAGTATCACTGGCCATAATTGAACCGGCCAGGCCAAGGCTGCCTGACAATTCACTCGCCAGGTCGCTGATGATGTCACCATAGAAGTTAGTGGCAACCAGTACGTCGAAACGCTCTGGGTTACGCACCAGGTGAGCGGTTGACGCATCAACTAACAGATCGTCCAGCTCAACTTCAGGGAACTCTTTTGCCACGTGACGTACGGCTTCAAGGAACAGGCCATCCGTCATATGGAAGCTGTTAGCTTTATGAATTGCGGTCACTTTTTTACGACGCTGCATCGCCAGCTCGAAGGCTTTGCGAGCAATACGCTCAGAGCAATGACGGGTAATTTTACGGGTAGACAGCGCCATATCCGGGCTTGGCATCACTTCACCCCAGCCGCGAGTCATGTTGCGGTCTGGATAGAACCCTTCCGTCGCTTCACGCATGATCACCAAATCCATGGATTTGCCTTCCTTCATATTAGACGTCAGGAAAGGACGAGTGCGCGCAGGACGGACGTTAGCATAGAGATCCAGACCAATGCGGAAGCCAGCAGAAACGTTACGGCCGCCTTTTTCCGGTGCTGGATAATCCGCGTGGGACTGGGTACCCAGAATAATGCCGTCATACGTTTTGGCGCGGTCGAGTGATTCCTGGCGCAGCGTAGTGCCGTGTAACTCCAGGCTTTTAAAACCTACGTCTTCGTAGTCGAACTCAAAGTTCAGGCCATACGCTTTATCCAGTGACTCCAGCACAGTTACCGCAGCAGAAGTGATCTCAGGGCCGATACCGTCACAAGGCAGAACCAAAATACGCATAAATACTCCAGATGGTTGGTCAGTTTTCGATTGCATTTTTATACCAATAAATGCACTGAAGGCAAGGTGATTGAGATCACATTTCTGATACAAAAAAAACACATTACAACATTCCTCCGTTTTTTCAGTAAGTTATGGATAAGCCCTGCGAGCTTTAGGATTATTACCCGTTGTAACAGCCGCTTCAAAGATTCCACTCACACCAATTTGTTAACCATAACCCCTTATTTTGTGATCTAAAGCACAAATTAACACCAAGCCTGATTGCACTTGTATTTACATAAAAGCAATATGAGCTCAATTTGTTACCGCTTTAGAGGAACACATATGATTAAGTTGGGCGTCATCGCGGATGACTTTACGGGTGCCACCGACATTGCAAGTTTCATGGTGAATGCGGGCTGGAAAGTGGTGCTGTTCAATGGCGTTCCTGCTGAGGCTTTTGATCAGGAAGGCATCGATGCGGTGGTTATTGCCCTTAAAAGCCGTTCGATTTTGACCAAGACGGCGGTGGAACAATCATTGTCTGCATCAAACTGGCTTAAGTCACAGGGCTGTAAGCGTCAGCTATTCAAATATTGCTCAACCTTTGACTCGACAAAAGAGGGGAACATTGGTCCGGTTACCGATGCCCTGATGAAGAATCTGGATGCGCCAATCACGTTGATTTGCCCGGCAGTACCTGATAATGGACGGACCATTTTGCAAGGCCATCTGTTTGTGAAAGGCCAGTTATTGAATCAAAGCGGGATGGAACATCATCCAGTCACACCGATGAGAGAGTCTTCACTAAAAAAATTGATGGAGGCGCAATCCACCGGCCGCTGCGAAGTCATCGATCTCGACACCATCAAAAATCATGTAGAAGACATTCCTGATGCCCTAGCCAAACTGGCAGAGGAAAAGATCAAATATGTTATCTGTGACGTACTGGATAACAATGATCTGTTAACCGTCGCGCGTGAAACCGCAGATTATGTCCTTATCACCGGTGCAGCAGGTATTGGTTATGCCATTGCGGCACTGGATACGATGCATAAATCCGCTGATAAGCCTGCGTTTGCTATCAGCAAAGAGGGGGCAAGCATTGTCCTGTCAGGCAGCTGCTCTTCCATGACCAACCAGCAGGTGAACTTTTATCAGCAGCGCGCCTCCTCACTGGCACTGGATGTGGAAAAAATCCTTCACGAACCAACGTACTTGCAGACGGTGACGGGCTGGGTGGTGACCCAAAAGAATGATGCGTTGGCTCCGATGGTCTATGCCACGCAACCGCCTCAGATTATCGAGATTATTCAGAAGAACTACGGTGCAGAATTTGTCAGTGAGAAGATTGAAAGCTTCTTCGCCACACTTGCCCACAATTTAAGCAAGGAAGGTTTCAACAAATTTATCGTCGCTGGCGGTGAAACGTCGGGTGCGGTATCACAGGGTCTCAATATTAAAGGCATGGTGATCGGCGATGCTGTCGCGCCTGGTGTACCCTGGACACAGGTATTAGATGAAGAAAAGTGGGTAATCCTCAAGTCAGGCAACTTTGGTAACAGTGATTTCTTCTTAAAAGCGCAGGAGAGTGTGAAATGAGCGAAGTCCAATATCGTCAGGATTTAGTGCGCTACGCACGCTCCCTGTTTGAACGTGGTTACAGCAGCGGTGGCGCTGGAAATATCAGCCTGAAACTGCCTGATGGCCATATCCTCGCCACGCCGACGAACTCCAGTTTTGGCGACCTTGATGCTGATGAATTGAGTAAAGTCACGATGACCGGTGAGCTGGTTTCGGGTCATAAGGCGTCTAAAGAAGTGCTGATGCACCTGGCAATGTACCGTCAGCGTCCTGCTTGTGGCGGCATCGTACATTTGCACTCCCCCTGGCTGACCGCATTATCCTGCTTGCCCGATCTCGACTATGAAAATGCACTGCCGGCGATAACTCCTTACTACGTGATGCGTGTGGGTAAACTGCCGGTGGTGCCTTATATTCGGCCGGGCTCGCCAGAAATTGCTGTACATGTTGAAAAACTGGCTAAGGATCATAATTCAATTCTTCTCGCCAACCATGGCCCCATTATTTCGGGTAAAAATATCCGTGAAGCGGTTTTTAATGCAGAAGAGTTAGAGGAAACGGCAAAACTCTATTTCGTACTCAAACCCTATGGCATGAAAACATTAACTAATGAAAATATTGATGAGCTCAATACGCTTTTCAATATGAAATAAATATTGCCATGGTAAAGCTGTGCAGATTTATCTGCGCAGCGTTTTTTTACATCTTCTACTCTGAAAATTAAAAGGATAAGTCATGTCTTTGATGCTTATCACCGGGATTGTCATGTTTGTTATTCTGACATGGTGCTTATTGAAAAATAAGTTCCCTCCCAGTGTGCTGTTTATTATCTTACCTACGGTAGCCGCTTTAGTCTGTGGATTTGGCTTTAAAGAACTGGGCGAATATGTCGCTTCAGGACTGAAATCGGTAGTTGGCACCGCGACGCTAGTCGCGTTCAGCGCTATGTTCTTTACCCTGATGAAAGAAGCCGGTGTGTTTGACGTGATTGTGCGTTTCATCCTGCGTTTCGTCACACAATCGACCTTTTCTGTTCTACTTGCGACATTGGTCATAGCTTCAGTCTGTAGCCTCGATGGTAATGCGTACGCAACCCTGCTGGTAACCGTTCCGGCATTGTTACCTCTGTATGAAAAGATGAACATCAGCCGTAAAACGTTGCTGATGCTGGTTACCGTTGGAGTCGGCGTAACGGGTATTACCCCATGGGGAGGCTCACTCAACCGAGCCATTGCGGTGACCCATCTTGATATTCTTGACGTCTATTACAAACTCATTCCTCTGCAGGTCGTGCTGTTTGTTCTCGGCGTTATTCTCTGCTGGTACATGGCCAGAGTAGAAAATAAAAGTGGTTCTGGCATTAGCAAAGAGGCCTTCCTGGTGATGCGTGAGGAGATGCTAACCAGCAAAGGTGACCATAATCCATGGCTGCTGCGCGCCAACTTTGTGCTGGTGATTGCAACCATTGTGATTCTGGTTTCTGGATTAGTCGCGGGTAACTTCCTGTTTATGATCGCATTCTCGCTGGCAGTCATGATCAATTATCCGGATGCCAAAAAAGCACAACAGAAAATTAAAGATTACGCGTTAACCATCTTCCCGGTAATCGTGATCTTCTTAACGATTGGCGTATTTGTGGGCATATTGCAAAATACTGGCATTATTAAAGTATTAGTAAATGAACTCGCTGCGGTACTTCCTTCCAGTTTAGGACCTTATCTTTATATCATTCTGGCTGCTTTCAGCGTACCGATCGTTATTTTGATTGGATCCGATGCGTTCTATTTTGCACTCCTTCCTCTCGCGGTAGGCCTTGGGCAAAGTTTTGACGTTTCCCCGCTGCACGTCACCATCGCCATGCTCATTACCGAACAAATAGGTTTGCTGCTTAGTCCGGTTATTCCGGCAACGCATCTGGGGTTAGGACTGCTTAATCTCCAGGTCGGTGAGCATATCCGTCACTCCATGGTGAAAATCTGGATCATGAGTGTCTGTGCTCTGTTGGCCGCTGTCGTTCTTGGCATTATTCCTGTCTGATGAGGAGCGATATGATCCCCGCTGAGCGTCATCAACGGATACTCGAGGTGGTATCCATCAAACATTTTGTCAGCCTGCGGGAGCTGGCAGATATGCTGGATGTCACGGTGATGACTATACGGCGGGATATTGAACAACTCAGCGCGCGTGGCGTCATCATGTCTACGCGCGGTGGTGTGAAATCACGTGAAACCCCGCTACGTATGCCCGTTGAACGCCCCGGGGCTCATTCTCTGGTCCGTGCTGCGCTACGTTATTTAGGTGATAGCAAAGTGGTTTATCTTGATGGCGGAAAATTGACGTTTGAGTTGGCCACGTATTTTCCTTATAGCGATGAGATGACCATAGTCACTAATGACTTTGCCATTGCGCAGCATGTTATGACTCACTCTAGCGCCGCCCTGTTTTTTATTGGTGGCAAACTCAGCCGTCATGATAATACTTTTCATCAACGCGTTGCGCTTGAAACCTTACAGAGTCTCAATTTTGAAAAGGCGTTTATCGCACCGGAATCATGGAGTGATAAAGGCATTTTTCATCATGATGAGTACAGAGCGGCTTACTATGGTGCAATCATCAACGCAGCGCGAAAATGTATCATGCTGGCAGATAACAACACTTACGGCAGCAACGCGCTGTACAAGATGTTCTCACTGACCGACATGGACATGGTCATTACTGACCTGCCTTCCTCGGAGGTGATTTTGAGCAGACGAATGGATCCGCTAAAGCTGCATCCGGTTACAAATAAATAGCATTGTCATGCTCAAAACAACGAGTTAGCAGCCGGCCTACAGCGGCAACGGCCGATCCTGAATGACGGTTTTCATCACCAGGGTCGACGTTAGCCTCTGTACGCCGGGCATAGCGGAAAGTTTCTCATCATATAACTGCTGAAAAGCGGGCAAATCACGCGTTGTGATATGCAGAAGATAATCAGGATCGCCAAATAAGCGTTGTGCCAGCGTAATTTGGGGAAGTTCTTTCACCGCCTCTTCAAACGCACTGACGGCCTTACGGTCGCCATCACGCAACGTCACGAATACAATCGCCGAGAAGTTATATCCGAGGAAGGCAGGATCAAGCTGAGCACGATATCCCTGAATGACGCCACTCTGCTCCAGCGCTTTTACCCTGCGATGGCAAGGTGACAGGCTTAATCCTACCCGCTCCGCAAGCTCAGTTACGGATAAACGGCCATCAGCTTGTAGCTCAGCAAGAATATTGCGGTCGATTCGGTCCATGGGCAAGATTATTCCCTTATCAGCGACATTACGCATTAATATTGAAAGCACATTTTAACCAGCTGAGGATATTCTTTCTACCTGCTAATGCTGTGCGACGCCGCCCAGCATCTGAAGATAGATTCTGTTTATTTCGTTAATCAGGTAGAAGATCGTGTGCAATATCATTTTTTTAAGTCATCCCGAAGACGCTGTGCTCAGCATGACTAATACATCGAGTGGGGTGTAACGATGGCGCTGAGTTTTTTTGCTGCGTTTTGGGCCGTTTCAGTGCTATTTGTCATTACTCCTGGAGCAGACTGGGCCTATGCCATCTCCGCAGGCATTCGCGGGGGCCGGGTTATTCCCGCAGTCTGCGGATTGCTCTCTGGTCACTTGATTGCAACGTTAATTGTTGCCGCAGGTGTAGGAGCCGTGGTCGCAGACCTGCCCACGCTCATGAAAGGATTAACCGTAGCTGGCGACTGCTATTTGATCTGGCTGGGAATAGGCATGCTGCGTCATCCTGCCGTTCCCACTGCAGATGAAAGACAGGTCGAAGGTAATGCGTTGCGTTGGGCTGTAAAAGGGCTTTGCATAAGTGGTCTTAATCCAAAGGTATTTCTGCTGTTTTTGGCATTGTTGCCACAATTCACCGATCCGCATGGCACATGGCCGCTCTCCTTACAAATGGCCGCATTGGGTATGGTGCATGTCGTAAGCTGTGCTGTGGTTTACCTGATAGTGGGCTTCGGATCGAAAGCCGTGTTACAAACCCGGCCAAGGGCTGCACGCCTCGTCAGCCAAATTTCCGGCGCTCTGATGATCATCATCGCAGCGCTATTACTGACAGAATCATTTAGATGAGACATTGAGATGCCAGAGATCACCCTGACCCATCTGCAGAAGATGAAGAAAAACGGCGAAAAAATTGCCATGTTGACCTGCTACGATGCGACTTTTGCCCACGAGTCCAGCCAGGCTGGCGTCGATATGCTGCTTATCGGCGATACGCTCGGTATGATTCTGCAGGGCCACGACAGTACCCTTCCTGTCACCATTGAGGACATGGTTTATCACACTGCCAGCGTAAAACGCGGTAACACCGGCAGCTTTATCATCGCCGACCTTTCCTTTATGACCTACGCCACCCCAGATCAGGCTTTGCAAAGTTCAGGCCGTCTGATGCAGGCGGGAGCGCAAATGGTGAAACTGGAAGGTGGCGAATGGTTGTGTGAATCGGTGCGTCAGTTAACCCGCAATGGCATTCCTGTCTGCGCACATATTGGTTTAACGCCGCAATCGGTCAATGTGTTTGGCGGGTTTAAAGTTCAGGGTCGTGGACCAGAACAGGCCAAAGGGCTTATCGATGCAGCCGTTAAGCTTGAAGCCGCCGGTGCAGCAATGATTTTGGTTGAAGCGGTCCCTTCTTCCGTAGGCAAAGCACTCAGTGCAGCGGTTGCCATCCCGGTAATCGGTATTGGGGCTGGGGTAGATACTGATGGCCAGGTGCTGGTTTTACACGACATGCTGGGACTGAGTATCACAGGGCGCGCGCCTAAATTTGTCCGCAACTTTATGACGGGCCATGACAGCATTCAGCATGCTATTCAAAGCTATGTTGCTGCGGTTAAAACCAAAACGTTTCCTGCTGCTGAACATTGTTATGCTGAATGAGCACGATGGTGCTGAATAAAAATCACCGTTGAGTGCCAGACTTATAAATCAGTTTTGAAAAATTGCTTAGCCTTAAAATTCTCCTACTTCACCAGCCAATCAGGCGGGTGAAGTTCTGTAATTCAATGGCCAAATTTTCTCGATATATCATGACAAGTGAGAGTGACCCCGTTCCCGTGGCGATTCAACGTGGCACCCTGTACGTTATTAGACAGGATCTTTCCCCCTGTCGTAGCGCACATCCTGAATGAATACTCTTTACGTTTCCAACTTGGTAGATAGCTAAGTTGCGAGCCGCCGCGTAAAGCGTCCTCAATTTCCTTCGAAGCCGGAAGGCTCAAGCTACCCATAATTGAGTTTTTAATGCGTTTTCAAGTAGATCATTGTAGTTATGAAGTGCAGTCACCGAATGAGAGTCGAACTAAGCTAAACAAAAAATACTTTTAATAAACAACATTTCAACATCCATCTTAGCACCACAGCATTAGGCGAATCTTATACACTTCGGGGTTTACCATGAAACATAAGGCACTCGCTGGCGAACTCACCTTACGCAGTCTACGGTTAATCAAAAAGCATAAAAATTTCACCAACCATGGATAGCCATTATGACCACCCGTGTCGACACAGCGCATCAGGCCAGCGAACTCCTTCAGCTACAGCAAACTTTACAGGCACACCTTGAACATTTATTGCCTGCTGGACAGCAAAGCGATCGCGTGCGTGCCGCAATGCGGGCCGGTACGCTGGCGCAGGGTAAACGCATCCGTCCTTTATTACTGATGTTGGCGGCGCGCGATATGGGTTGCGAGCTAACACAAAATGGTATCCTCGATCTTGCCTGTGCGGTCGAAATGGTACACGCGGCATCGCTGATTCTGGATGACATTCCCTCCATGGATAACGCACAGATGCGCCGTGGTCGCCCTACCGTACACCGCGAGTTTGGTGAAAATGTGGCGATCCTCGCCGCCGTCGCGCTGCTCAGTCGTGCATTTGAAGTGATTGCCATTGCACCCGATTTGCCTGCCATGCATAAATCTGAAGCGATTGCCGAACTCTCCGCCGCCGTTGGCCTGCAAGGTTTGGTGCAAGGACAATTTCAGGATCTGCACGACGGCGCGCAGAGCCGCAGCCCGGAAGCGATTGCGCTGACCAACGAACTCAAAACCAGTGTGCTGTTTCGCGCCACGTTGCAAATGGCAGCGATTGCCGCTAACGCTTCACCGCAGGTGCGGCAACGTCTCAGCTTTTTCGCTCAGGATTTAGGCCAGGCTTTTCAATTGCTCGACGACCTCACCGACGGCTGTAAACACACCGGTAAAGATGTCGATCAGGATCAGGGCAAATCCACGCTGGTACAGATGCTCGGTGCTGACAATGCTGAACGTCGTCTGCGCGACCACCTACTCAGCGCCGATGCGCATCTTGCCTGCGCCTGCCATCGCGGTATCGCTACTCGCCAATATATGCACGCGCTGTTTAATCAACAGCTAGCGATGTTCAACTGAGCGCGGTTCAGCCGGTGGGCCACTTCGCGGTGATTGCGCCGCCGCTTTACAGCCACTTTCAGGCGTTGCAGGCGTTAGCACAAACGTTGCTGGCGCGCGGACACCGCATCACCTTCATTCAGCAGGCCGACGCTCGGACCTTGCTCAGCGATGAACGCATCCAATTTGTTGCCGTGGGCCAGCAGACGCATCCCGCCGGCTCGCTGGCGCCGGTGCTGCACCGACTGGCCTCACCAGGCGGCCTTTCACTGTTTCGGGTGATTAACGACCTTGCGGCTTGCACCGATATGCTGTGCCGCGAACTGCCTGCGGTACTCAAATCGTTGGATATTGATGGCGTAATCGCCGATGAGATGGAAGCGGCTGGCGGTTTAGTCGCTGAAGCGCTGCGCCTGCCGTTTGTCTCCGTGGCCTGCGCCTTGCCGGTCAATCGCGAAGCCGGTATTCCGCTGGCTGTTATGCCTTTCCGTTTTGCGCAGGATGAGAAAGCGCTGAAGCGTTTTCAGGCCAGCAGCGATATCTATGATCGCATCATGCGTCGTCACGGCGAGGTCATCCTCAAACACGCGCGGGCGTTTAATTTGACGGCGCGCCGCGGATTGCATCAATGCCTGTCGCCGCTGGCACAAATAAGCCAGATGGTGCCGGCCTTTGATTTTCCGCGTCAGCAGCTACCCGCCTGCTATCACGCCGTTGGGCCACTGCGCGCCCCGGTTTCGCCCGTACCCCTTAATGCGCCCTGGCCGTCGCTGCGCCAGCCGGTGGTTTATGCCTCGCTGGGTACGCTCCAGGGGCATCGTTTCCGCCTGTTTCTGCATCTGGCGCAGGCATGCCGCAAGCAGCAGCTGTCGCTGGTGGTCGCGCATTGCGGTGGATTGAACGCTGAACAAGCACATCAACTTGAACTCGCTGGCGCTGCGTGGGTGACGGATTTCGTCGATCAACGCGCCGCTTTGCACCACGCTCAGCTGTTTATCACCCATGCGGGACTGAACAGCGCGCTGGAAGCACTGGAATGCGGCACGCCGATGCTGGCGCTGCCCATTGCTTTTGATCAGCCTGGCGTGGCGGCACGCATTGAGTGGCATGGCGTCGGACGGCGCGCGTCGCGCTTCAGCCGTGTTCATCAACTCGCGCATCATTTACACCAGCTGTTGAACGACGATCGCTACGAGGTAAGGATGTCAGCCATTCAGGCGCAGTTACAGCGCGCAGGCGGTTGCCAGCGTGCCGCCGACATCGTCGAACAGGCGTTGTGTCAGCAGCAAGTTGTGCTGGCGGAGGCCACCTGATGCCAGCGCCTTATGATGTAATTTTGGTCGGCGCCGGACTGGCGAATGGTTTGATCGCGCTGCGCCTGCGTCAACTGCAGCCGCAGCTGAAATGCCTGTTGCTCGAGAGCCACGCACATCCGGCGGGCAATCATACCTGGTCATTTCATCACAGCGATCTCAGCGCCGAACAGTTGCGCTGGTTGCAACCGCTGATAACCGCGCGCTGGCCCGGTTATCAGGTGCGTTTTCCCAACCTGCGTCGCAATTTGTATGGGGATTATTGTTCAATCGCGTCAGGCGATTTTGCCCAACATCTATACGCTGCGATGGGTGACGATCTGTGGACCGACGCCGCCGTAGAACAGGTAAAGCCCACGCAAGTGACGCTGGCAGATGGACGTCAACTTGATGCGCAGGTGGTAATCGATGGCCGCGGTTTGCAGGCTACGCCGCATCTGCAGCTGGGTTATCAGGTGTTTCTTGGACAAGAGTGGCAGCTGGCGCAGCCACACGGCCTACAGCAGCCGATCCTGATGGATGCCACCGTCGATCAGCAAGCGGGCTATCGGTTTGTTTACACGCTGCCACTCAGCGCCGATCGATTACTGATTGAAGACACGCATTATGTGAATCACCCCACGTTGGCGGAGAACACCACGCGCCAGCACATTGCGGACTATGCCCAACAACAAGGCTGGACGCTGAGCACGCTATTGCGTGAAGAGCACGGCATCTTACCGATTACCTTAGACGGCAATATTGACCCGTTCTGGCAACAGCTGCGCGGTCAACCGTGCAGTGGCCTGCGCGCTGGGCTGTTTCATGCCACCACCGGTTACTCCTTGCCATCCGCCGTCGCGCTGGCAGAACTCGTGGCAACCCGGTTGCCCACCGATGCCAGCACACTCAGTCAACACATTGAACACTTCGCTCGTCAGCAGTGGCGCGAGCAGCGCTTTTTCCGACTGTTAAACCGCATGCTGTTTTTGGCCGGAAAGCCACAGCAGCGCTGGCGCGTGATGCAACGTTTTTACCGGCTCAATGCCGGGTTAATAAGCCGCTTTTACGCCGGGCAACTGCGCCTGAGCGATAAAGCACGGATTCTGTGCGGCAAACCGCCAGTGCCATTAGGTGAAGCGCTGCGCGCGCTGATGAATACTGTCGAACCAGGGAAGAAAAAATGAAACGCACTTATGTGATTGGCGCAGGCTTTGGCGGCCTGGCGCTGGCGATTCGTCTGCAAGCAGCAGGCATGCCAACCACCTTACTCGAGCAGCGCGATAAACCTGGCGGACGCGCCTATGTCTTTGAGGATGAAGGTTTTACCTTTGATGCCGGGCCAACGGTGATCACCGATCCCAGTGCCATCGAAGAGTTGTTTACGCTGGCGGGAAAATCGCTCAGCAATTACGTCGAGCTGATGCCGGTGACGCCTTTCTATCGCCTGTGCTGGGAAGATGGCAAACAGCTCGATTACGACAACAATCAGCCACTGCTGGAGCAGCAGATCGCCACATTCAATCCGCAAGATGTGGAAGGCTATCGCCGGTTTCTTGCCTATTCGCGCGAGGTGTTCAAAGAGGGTTACCTGAAACTGGGTACGGTGCCGTTTTTGCAGGTGCGCGACATGCTGCGCGTGGCGCCGCAATTGGGTCGATTGCAGGCCTGGCGCAGCGTCTACAGCATGGTGGCGAAATTTATTCAGGACGATCACCTGCGTCAGGCGTTTTCCTTCCACTCATTGCTGGTGGGCGGTAATCCTTTTGCAACCTCATCGATCTATACCTTAATTCATGCGCTGGAGCGTGAATGGGGCGTGTGGTTTCCACGCGGCGGCACCGGTGCGCTGGTGAATGGCATGGCGCGGCTGTTTGAGGATCTTGGTGGCGAGTTGCTGCTGAATGCGGAAGTGAGCCAGTTGGAAACCAGCGGCAATCGCATCAGCGGCGTCCAGCTGACGGACGGACGACGCTTCGATGCTGCTGCGGTGGCCTCGAACGCCGATGTGGTGCATACCTACGACAAACTGCTGCGTGAACATCCTTTGGCGGCTAAACGTGCGACATCGCTCAAGCGTAAGCGCATGAGCAACTCGCTGTTTGTCCTCTACTTTGGCCTGAACCAGCCGCATGAACAGCTGGCGCATCACACCGTGTGTTTTGGTCCGCGTTATCGCGAGTTGATTGATGAGATTTTTAACAGCAGCCAGCTGGCAGAGGATTTCTCGCTGTATCTGCACGCGCCCTGCAGCAGCGATCCGTCGCTGGCACCGCCCGGCTGCGGCAGCTTTTATGTGTTAGCACCGGTGCCGCATCTCGGCACCGCTGACATCGACTGGCAACAGGAAGGACCGCGCTTGCGCGATCGCATTTTTGCTTATCTGGAGCAGCACTACATGCCGGGATTACGTCAGCAATTAGTCACACACAGAATGTTTACGCCGTTTGATTTTCGCGACACGCTGCATGCCCATCACGGTTCGGCATTTTCGCTGGAGCCCATTTTGACGCAAAGCGCCTGGTTCCGACCACATAACCGAGATGCCGACATCAGCAATCTCTATCTGGTGGGTGCGGGCACCCATCCGGGCGCAGGCGTGCCCGGCGTGATCGGTTCGGCCAAAGCCACCGCTCAGCTAATGCTGGAGGATCGCGCCGAATGAATCGACCGCCCTTACTTGAGCAAGTAACGCAAACTATGGCGGTAGGCTCGAAAAGTTTTGCCACCGCAGCAAAGTTATTTGATGCGCCGACGCGGCGCAGCACGCTGATGCTGTATGCCTGGTGTCGTCACTGCGACGATGTGATTGATGGGCAAACGCTGGGCGAAGGCGGCACGCAGCATGCTGTTGAAGATGCTCAGGCACGCATGCAGCATCTGCAGATTGAAACCCGGCGCGCCTACAGTGGCGCGCATATGGATGAACCGGCGTTTAAGGCGTTTCAGGAAGTGGCGCTCATCCACCAGCTTCCGCAACAGCTGGCCTTTGATCATCTGGAAGGTTTCGCCATGGATGCGCGCGACGAACACTATGCCAGTTTTGATGACACGCTGCGTTACTGCTATCACGTCGCCGGCGTGGTGGGTTTGATGATGGCGCGCGTGATGGGCGTGCGTGATGAAGCGGTACTCGATCACGCCTGCGATTTGGGACTGGCCTTTCAGCTCACCAATATTGCACGCGACATTGTAGAAGATGCCGAGAATGGGCGCTGCTATCTGCCGCAATCCTGGCTGGATCAGGCGGGATTACGTGCCGATATGCTCACGGCACCGGAACATCGTGCAGCGCTGGCCGCGTTGGCCGCGCGTTTAGTGGCGGAAGCGGAACCCTATTATCACTCGGCGCGATCCGGCTTACCAGGTTTGCCGCTGCGTTCAGCATGGGCGATCGCCACGGCACGCGGCGTTTACCGCGAAATTGGGGTGAAGGTGCAGCACGCTGGCGCGCACGCATGGGATACGCGCCAACGAACCAGTAAAGGCGAGAAACTGGCGCTGCTGGTGAAAGGCGCCGGTCTGGCGATCACTTCACGGGTGGCTCGTCCTGAGCTGCGTCCGGCTGGTCTGTGGCAGCGTCCGCGTTGATTTTTCGCCCGTGACGCTGGCGCAGCGTAGCTTGCAGCTTATTAAGCGACGGCGCGTAGAGAAAACCAAATGAGACGCAGCCTTCACGCCCCCGCACCGCATGATGCATGCGGTGCGCCATGTACAGGCGTTTGAGATAGCCTTTGCGCGGAATGTAGCGGAATGGCCAGCGCTGATGCACCAGTCCATCGTGTACCATGAAATAGAGCGCGCCGTAGGTGGTCATCCCAGCGCCAATCCACTGCAGCGGCCACAAGCCCTGTACGCCGACATAGATCAGCACAATGGCCAGCACGGCAAACACCACCGCATAAAGATCGTTAAGCTCAAACTTGCCGCTGTGCGGTTCATGGTGCGACAAATGCCAGCCCCACCCCCAACCGTGCATGATGTATTTATGCGAGAGCGCCGCGACGATTTCCATCACCACCACGGTTGCCAGCAAGATAAGCGCATTCCATAACCAGAGCATTGTTCGTCCATTTGTGGAAAAGGGAAACACTAAAGGTGGACGCGGATGACCGATGGCGCAAGCTACAAAATGAATAAGTCCGCACGCAGTAATCCGCTGACTTTACATCTTCCTACTCACTGGTTAGTATTGCCCTCCTTTCAGCGGTCAATCACCGCTGCGTAAGCGTTAACGTCAACCAACGCACCATAAGCAGACTCGGTCTGCCTCATTGCTATGGTGCGAAAATATGACCCATACCGCTTTTTCTGCGAATCCTGCCCTGCGTCGTTCTGGTTTTTTCCTGTTCTTGTTGCTGCTGACGGCGGCCAACTTACGCACGCCTATTACCGCGGTCGGCCCGGTGCTGGAAAACATCCGTCAGACGTTTGGCCTGAGCGCCAGCGCCGCGGGCGTGATTAACTTCTTACCGTTACTGATGTTTGCCACGCTTGCGCCGCCCGCAGCGTGGTTCGGCAATCGCTTTGGTCTGGAGCGGAGTTTGTGGGGCGCATTGCTGCTGATTACGCTGGGATCGTTGCTGCGTATCAGCGGCAGTGAGAATGCGTTGTGGGCCGGCACGATCATCCTGAGCTCGGGTATTGCGGCCGCCAACGTGCTTCTGCCACCGCTGATTAAGCGTGACTTTACCGAACACACTGCGCGCTATGTTGGCTTGTATGCGATGACCATGGCGATCACCGCCAGTATTGCGTCGGGTGTGGTAGTGCCGCTGGCGGAGTTGAGCAGCGCGGGCTGGCGCCTCTCGTTAGCGGTGTGGCTGGTGCCAGCGATTGTTGCGCTTTTCGCCTGGCTGCCGTATCTGAAAAAACCCGCCTCTCAGGTAAAACATATCGCCACCAGCAAAGTCACGCGTTCGCCGTGGCGCGCCGCCTTAGGCTGGCAGGTTTCGCTGTTCATGGCCTGTCAGTCGCTGGTGTTCTACACCTTGATTGGCTGGTTCACGCCTTTCGCGCAAGACAGCGGAATGAGTCAGTTAGAGGCGGGCGGCATGCTATTTGTCTATCAGATTGTCGCCATCGTTTCGAATCTGGCCTGCATGAGCGCGCTAAGAAAGATGCGCGATCAGCGCGTGATTGGTTTTATCGCCTCGCTGTCGATCTTTGTGGCCGTCGCGGGTCTGCTAATGGCGCCGAACTACGCGCTGCTGTGGCTGATTCTGGCGGGATTGGGCGCTGGCGCATCAATGGTGATTTGCCTGTCGCTGTTTAATCTGCGCAGCCAGGATCATCAGCAGGCAGCGAAGTTGTCGGGCATGGCGCAGTGTGTTGGCTATGGATTAGCCGCACTTGGCCCGCTCTGTTTTGGCCTGCTGCATGATGTCAGCGGTAACTGGCAGTGGCCGCTGATGCTGCTCTTAGTGATTGCGGGTTTGCAGATGGTGGTAGCTACGCTGGCGGGTCGTGCGCGGGTTATTTAACCTGGAAATCATCCAACGTCATGCGGGTCAAGACATCTTGTTGAGTGGCGCTTAACAGCGAATCGAGCAAACCCGGAAAACGCGCATCGAGATCGGCGCGTCGGAGTGACAGTAGATTTTCTCGGCCGGACGGTTTTTGCCAGATGATGCCACCCTCGCGCAGCACGCGCCAGTGATGGGTCAAGGTGGATTTGGATACGCCTTTCAGCAGCGATCCGCAGGTATGTTCGCCGCCGTCCGCCAGAATGCTGATCACCGTCATGCGCATCGGGTTGCCCAACGCCGCCAGCACATTCTCCAGCCTGATTTCATCGCGCTGCGGGTGATTCTCCAGCATGGCGTGCCTCTTCATTGTGGGTAGGAACCCCGAATTATCAGGCAGTCGAGGTACAATGTACAGAACACCACGAGCGGTTACCCGCCGTGGATTTGACATTATTGACTAAGGGTTTGCTTCAGCGCCGCAATCGACATGCCTCGACTCCCCAGCGCTTGCAACAACTGTTGACGCTGCGGAGCAATTCTTCGCTACGCAGATGCGGTGCCGGTGACCAGCCGCGGTCGCCATCTCCACGCCGTAAACACTCAGTTCCAGCAATTTATCCAGCATCTGTTCAAACGGCAAATGACCGAGGCTATCGGTACAAAACGAAAGTTTCATGGCAATCATTATTCGTAGTTAACCCAGCTCGCGCCGTTGTCCGCAAAATGTACGCAGTTTTCGATCCAACGCACACCTTCAATCCCGGCGTTAATATCGGGATAAATCAGGTTTTCGGGCATTTTCGGGTCGCCCTGTTGGGTGGCGTGAATGGCAATGACAAATTTCAGATAGCTGTGACCCAGGATTTCGCCCGACCTACGGTGTGCAGCGCGCCCAAACGTTCATCCATCAGCGCGCTTTCTTACTGGTACGGCATGCCGTGTTGCATGATCTGATTCGGTTGACCCTGCACTTCGTACTTCAACTTGCCGGGGTTTTAGTCGCTCCACTCCAGCTGGGAGATGTAGAAGGTATGCGTGGATATGTCGCCTGGTACAAACGACGGACCGCCGATTTTTTGATCGACGCGCCATTTTGCGCTTCGCTGCATTTAACGGCGCTATCATTGGCGCTGAAGCCGGGCGTGTATTGCCGCTCCACCATGCGCACATCACCAATTTCGCCATTGGCGATCATCGCACGCATTTGCATCAGCAGCGGATGGCCGGAGAAACCGTAGGTCACGCCAACGATCGGCCCCTTTGCCGCCGCAAGCGTCTCGATTTCCAGCGCTTCGGCAATGGTGAAGAACAGCGGCTTTTCACAAATCACGTGAATTCCGGCGTTAAATGCCGCTTTGGTGAGCTCAGAATGGGTGCCGTTTAGCGTGACGATGGACATGACTTCAACGCTATCCTCACGCTTCGCCTCTTCGGCCAGCAGCTGCTGATAAGTGGCGTTACAGCGCTCCGCGTTAAGTCTTAAGTTGATACCGAAATCGCGGCCACGCTCGGCGTTAATACCAAAGGCGCTGGCCACCATCAGATACGCGGAGGCATCACGCAGCGCACCGTAACGGTGTTTATAACCAGCCTGGCTGAGACGACCGCCACTGATCATGGCTCAGCGCAGTGGGCGTGGGATACTCTTTTCACCGATGAGCATAGCAACTTTTCTTTATTTTGCACCTGAGTGCAAAATGGCTTACTTGTGATAGCTAAAATGGCTTTAGGCTGCGTTGCGGTGAGCGAAATGTGAGCGGGGACGACTTTGTAGTCAATGTAGCAACGTGCAAATCAGCGAAATCGATCGCAATAAGTTAATGAAATGCACCCGATTGCAAAAAACGTTGCAATCGGGTGCAAAGATCAAACATAATCGCAACATCATAAAAGCAGGGTTATTTGTCGCGCTTTACGCCAATTGCGGGCGCTTAGGTGTTTATTTTCCGTTGGGTTTCACGTTCAATGCTGGGGGTCTCCGCTTTTCCCCCTATGCAGGTGCTATGAGTAAACCAACCGCAAAATCTCACAAAGCCACCGCCAGCGATGTGGCAAGACTGGCTGGCGTTTCGAAATGGACGGTATCGCGCGCCTTCACACCTGGCGCGTCAATTTCCGAAAAAGCGCGCGAACGCGTAATAGCGATTGCCACTGAATTGGGTTACCGCCCTAACCTGCTGGCACGCAGCCTATCGCAGAAGAAGACACAGATTATCGGCGTAGTGATCGACGAGCTAAAAAATCCGCACTCGATGCTGATGCTCGACACCGTCACTCGCCAGCTGCAGCAGCGCGGCTACATGGCGCTGCTGCTGAATATTGGTAGCGGTGAAAACTATCACGCAGTGCTGTCGCTAGCCGATCAATTGCAGGTCGATGGCATGCTATTTCTCGGTACGCTGCTGAGTGAGGAGTTGATCGCCGTCGCGCGTGAAATGCACCACATTCCGCTGGTACAGGTGTGTCGTAACAACGACGAACCCGGTATTGAAGTGGTAAATATCGACGGGTTACAGGCGGGCAAACAGCTGGGTGAACTGCTGCTTGCGCAAGGATATACGCGCATTGGTTACATGATGGGTCCAGCCACCAGCAGCCATCACACGCTGCGTTTAGACGGTTTACAACTTGCGCTGAGCGAAGCGGGCTTAGTGTTGGAAGTGTTGCTCACCGCCGGTGAATACGCCCGCGAACGCAGCTACGCGGTGTTGACTGAGTATCTTAACGCACAAGCGCCCGATCAGCGGGTTGAAGCGCTGTTTTGCGAAAACGATGTGCTGGCGCTCGGCGCGCTGGCGGCACTGCGCGAAGGTGCAGGCAACAAATTTATGGCGGTAGTAGGTTTCGATGACATCGACGAAGCCAGCTTGCCCAGCTGGCAGCTCACCACCTTTAGCCAGCGTATTGATTTGATCGTCACTGAAGCCCTAAATCGGCTGATTGATGAACGTGCCACTCCGGGTGGCGTTTGGTCTCAGGGAGAATTGCGTATTCGACGCTCTCACCTGAAGCCGTGAGGTAACAAGGAGGAGAGATGAAGTTGTCGTTGCATGGCGTGTCTGTTTGGTACAGCAATGCCGTCACTCAGTTACGCATCGCCCATGAGACAGGCTTTAGCGGGCTAGAAATCCTGCCAGAACATCTGTATCGCTATCTGGATAACGGTGGCAGCTACAGCACCTACCGCGATCTGATGGCGAAATACAGCGTCGATATTACCTGTATCAATGCGCTGAAACGCATTGGCCGCCATGAGCCGGAAGCGCGAGCCGAATTGCTGCGCGAAGCGGAAAAAATCTGCCAGGCCGCAGTTGAGCTGCGTTGTCCGGTGGTGCAAATCATGGCGCTGACCGAACTCGATCATCTTTCCGCCGCCGAGCGAGATACCATCCTGATTGAGAATATTTCCGCCATTGCTGATATCGGCGCACCGCACGGCATCAAATTCCAGATTGAAGTTGTCGCCTTCACCGCGTTCAATTCGCTGCAACACGCGCTTGATTTGATTAAACAGAGCGGCAAAGACAATCTCGGTGTCGTGGTGGATTTCTGGCACCTGCATGCCGGCGGCGGCACCACGCCTGCCGAAGTGGCGCGCATGAATAAAGAACTGATTTACGGCGTTCATTTCTGCGACGGCCGCGCGGCCAAACCAGGCGAAGCCTGGGATGAGTGGGTACAGCGCGACTATGCACCAGGCGAAGGCGAAGTGGATATTGCCGCCTGGGTGGCGGCGGTTAAAGCTACAGGTTACGACGGCGTTTGGTCACCGGAATTATTAAGCCCGGAAAACTGGGAAGACGACCTGTGGGGTATTTCTCGTCACTGCTATGAAGATATGAATAAATACATTCATTAACATAAAGGGAGCCCGATAACCGGGTTTCCCGCGAATACGGTCACCATAAATGGCGACCCTACAGCATATTTTTTCGGGTCGCCATTTATGGTGACCTCATATTTACCTACCTCTGAGAACAAATAATAACGAACGCAGTTTCATCGCTAGCGCCTGCGCGCTATTTAGCGCGCTGTCATTGCGTCTGAAATATCTGAACGTCGTGCTCTGTCAATATACATCTGTTGAAGTTTAAGGGATAAATAGTATGAACCGAAGAGAAGCACTTTTTTCGCTCAGTGGCATTGTGGCCTCGCTCGCCGTCGCGCCGCAACTGAGGGCGAAAGAGCTGCACAATGTCCCGCTGGAAACCAAACTCAGCACCGATCATCTGCCGCAACCCGCGTGGCAAGACGGTTATCAGGTGCTCACTAATCCGCTGGATCGCCAGAATCTGGCAGCCATTTTTGATCGTCTGATCCCCGCCGATGACCTTGGCCCGTCCGCCAGTGAAGCGGGCGCGATTGAGTTCCTTGATAACCAGTTAGCAGGTGATTATGGCTCCGGCGCGGCGCTCTATTTGCAGGCGCCTCTCCATCCGGACAATGAAGCCGCCTTAATGGGCAGCCCGCAATTTCTCACGCCGCCGAAAGCGCGTTATTTAACCGGCTTAGCCGCGCTGGAAAAGTGGGCGCAGCAACAGCATCAGGCATCATTGCATACCTTATCAGCTGAACAGATCGATGCATTCCTGACCGCGATGGAAGACGGCAAGATCGATTTAGGAAAAGACGTGAATAGCCAGGCGCTGTTTGAATTAATGCTGCAAAACGCACGTGAAAGCTATTTAGCGGATCCGATTTATGGCGGAAATAAAAATATGGTCGGCTGGAAAATGATCGGTTTTCCTGGCGCACGCTATGACTATCGCCCTTATATCGAACGCCGCAATGAAAATCTGGCGCTTATTCCCGTCAGTCTGATTCCTAACGATTAAATAGCCGGAGCTGAGTCAATGTCATTAGTACGAAATAAGGCTGACGTGGTGATCGTCGGCTTAGGTTGGGCCGGTTCGGTGATGGCGGAAGAGTTGACCCGTGCGGGGCTCAACGTGGTCGCCATCGAACGCGGTGCCTGGCGCGATACCTCGACCGATTTCCCGGTCGCCATTGATGCCGATGAGCTGCGCTTCCACACACGCCGCAAAATCCTGCAACCGATGAGCGTGGAAACCACCACCTTCCGCAACCGCAGCGATCAGCTGGCGGCACCGGTACGCAATTGGTCAGCGTTTCAGTTTGGCTGGAATGTCGGCGGCGCAGGCACGCACTGGGCAGGCATGTCATGGCGCTTTACGCCGTGGGATTTTGAAGTGGCGAAGCAAACTCGTGAACGCTATGGCGCGAAGAAAATGCAGGGTTTGCAGCTGCAGGATTGGGGCGTGACCTACGACGAAATGGCACCATTTTACGATCGCTTCGAGCGCATTGCCGGCACGTCCGGTATCGCGGGCAATCTCAATGGTAAGCCGCAAAAAGGCGGTAATATCTTCGAAGGCCCGCGATCGCGCGACTATCCTACCCCGCCGCTAAAAGATACGCACTGGATGAGCAAGTATCGCAAAACCACCGAGAACATGGGTTATCACCCGTTCACGGTGCCTGCCGGTAATCTGTCGCAGGCGTATGTGAATCCGCTCGGCGTCAGCATGGGTCCGTGTACTTATTGCGGCTTCTGCGACTTTCACGGCTGCGGCAACTTCTCCAAGTCATCGCCGCAAGCGTGCATTCTGCCAGTGCTGATGCGCCGTCCAAACTTCACGTTGCTGACCGAAACCGAAGTGCTGCACGCCGTGAAGCATGACGACGGTAAAACGGTGAAAGGCGTAAAATTTATCACCCAGGATGGCGTGGAAGGCTTCCAGCCGGCGGATATCGTCTGCATCACCGCTTATCAGATGGATAACGTGCGCCTGATGCTGCTCTCCGGCATCGGTGAGCAATACAATCCGCTGACCGGTCGCGGCACCATTGGCCGTAACTACAACTATCAAACCTGCTCCAGCGTCACCGGATTCTTTGATAACGAATACATGAATCCGTTCATCGGTGGCGGCGCATTGGCGGTCCAGATTGATGACTTCAACGGCGATAACTTCGACCACAGCGATCTCGATTTCATCGGCGGCGCAGGCATTATGGGCTTCTCCACCAATGGTCGTCCAATTCAGAACATGAACGGCCTGCGTCCAGGCACTAAACGCTGGGGCAGCGAGTGGAAAGCGGGCTACAAGCGCGATTATCAAACCGCCGGCACCATCTTCTGTCAGGGTACCTCAATGCCGATGCGCGAAGCCTATCTCGATCTCGATCCCAACTATAAAGACCGTCACGGTCAGCCATTGATCCGCACCACCTTCGACTGGAACCAGAACGATGTGCGCATGGCGAAATATGTCACTGACCGCGCCATCAACATTATGAAAGAGATGGGCGGCCAGCATATCGTGGTGGATAACCAGGCGGAGAAAAGCTGGAATCCTTACCAGCAGCACAGCTCGCACACCATTGGTGGCGCGGTGATGGGCGCCGATCCCAGTACCTCTGCGCTCAATCCGTATCTGCAAAGCTGGGACGCGCATAACCTGTTTGTGGTCGGTGCATCCGCCTTCCCGAACAACGGCGGTTATAACCCCACCATCACCATCGGTGCGCTGGCCGAGCGCGCTGCGCAGGCAATCCACCAGAAATACATCCATAATCCGGCACCGCTGGTGGGGGCGTAATCATGGCGAAAGCAAAGAAGATCACTTATACGCTCGCCGCGCTGGCGGTAATTGCGGGCATCGCGGCGTCTGGACGTTTATGGGTGGTATTGGATAGCGCCCGCTCCAATGTGGCCGACAATAAAGTGCAATTGGCTGATTTTCACTCCAATGACGCCGATGCCATAAAGCGCGGGGAATATGTGATGCGCCTGGCGGACTGCGCCGCCTGCCACAATGCCGATTTCTCCGGCGGCTACAAAATCGATACGCCGTTTGGCGCGCTTGAGACCTCAAACATTTCGCCTGACCGTGCAACCGGGATTGGCAAAATGACCGAGCGCGACTTCTTCAACGCGGTGCGTCAGGGGCGCGGCGAACACGGATTCCTCTATCCAGCGATGCCTTATACCGCCTACACCCAGATGAGCGATGGCGATATGCACGATCTCTGGGCCTACTTCTCGGCGCAGAAGCCAGTGCACAACGCCGTCGATGAGAATGCGGGCATGAACTTCCCGTACAACATTCGTCTGGCGATGGCCGGTTGGAACCTGTTGTTCTTCGATAACAATGCGTTTAAGCCACAAACCGCACAGAACGATGAGTGGAATCGCGGCAAATACATCGTTGATGGTCCGGCACACTGTAGCGTCTGTCACACCGCGCGCAACGCGCTGGGCGGCGAGATCGGCAGCCAGTATCTACAAGGTGGCAATTTGGGTAGCTGGTACGCGCCGGATATTACGCCAAACCCGCATGCGGGCATTGGCAAATGGAGTGATACGCAGATCGCTGATTACCTGAAAACCGGCTCTAATGGTGAAAGCGTGGCGGCGGGCCCGATGGCGGAAGCGGTTGAACACTCCACGCAGTACTTCAACGATCGCGATTTGCAATCCATCGCCACCTATCTGCGTAGCTTACCGGCCTCTTCCACACCGCAAGCCGCTGGATTTGTGATGGATAAAGCGCGTAACGATCAGGCTGCACTGCGTTATGAAGTGGATTGCTCGGCGTGCCACGGTCTGTCAGGTGAGGGTATCACCGGCATGGTGCCCGCCTTTGCGGGCAATGGCGCGATGCAGAACGATCCGACTAACATGATCCACGCGCTGTTGGATGGCGCCCGCGCGCCACATACCGAAGGCCGCCCAACGTCCGCAGGCATGCCGGCATTTTCCTGGAAACTCAACGATCAGGAGATGGCCGATGTGCTGAACTACGTGAGGAATTCGTGGGGTAATCAGGCTGCTGAAGTGAAAGCCAGCCAAGTCGCCGATCTGCGTAAAACCACCGGCGTGGGCGATAAGCTGAAAGTCCCGGCGATGAAATAGCGTTTGTTAACTGTAGAGTCGCCATTCATGGCGACCTTTTTATCGGTATCCTGGATCAACGCAGCAGCTGAGTAATCCCCCACAGCGCTAATGCATGATCGTCTTCAGACGGTAAACCGCTGATAGTGACTGCTCCGATGATCGCGCCCTGAGAAGTCAGCAGCGGGAAGGAGCCACCGTGATCGGTGTAATCTTCCTGGCGAGTATAGCCCTGCTTTGCCATACGCTCGCCCTTTTGCTCATTAAAAAGCCCCATATACAGGGAAGAGTGGCCAGTCAGCAACACGGTATTGCGCTTGCGACGCATCCATTCCAGGTTTTCTGGGGCGGATCCTGGCAACGAAGCCATAAACAGCACCTGCCCAAATGCATAGACTTCGATAGCCACAGGCGCATTGTCTTCACGCGCGCGCTGCTGGATGCTTTGACCAATTTGCCACGCTAAATCGAAATCAAACTGTGGTAAACGGTGTTCAGCTTCCTGCTGCAGCAGGGTTTCAAGGGACGGGAGCGATGACATGATAGAATCCTCTCAATTTGAAATTAATTTTCCATATTTTATAACATGAAATATATCTTTCGCTTGTGATGAGGTTCTCACTTTAGATTGCGCTAACCGGGATCGCGCCGTAATGCACTGCAAGCCAAACCGTTGGGCCGCTGCTGTCAGTCCAGTTGACGCGATGGCGGCAGCCGGCAGGAATCGCCAAAAAATCGCCGACCTGCAAGAGACGCTCCTGCACTTCCCCTTCCAGCTGCAATCCTGCCGATCCTTGTAAAACGATCACCCATTCACCTTGGGTCTGACAGTACCAGAAATCGGGTGGACTGGTTTGTCCGGTTGAAACGATGCGTTCGATATGTAGATTGGGCTGCGTCAGCAGCGCTTCAAAACTCTCTGCACTGCCTTGCTGGGCGGGTAAATCGCGAAACAGGTTGCTTATCATCGCGCGGGCTCGACATTTAATGAAATCAGCTTGAAATGTAACGCAGGCTTCATCCAAAAGCCTCACAGAATTTCGCGCCGCGGATTGACGCACCGCATGCAAATCTCCATTATCCTGGCCACCATTGGCTGCATGGAGCGTGAAGGTGTCGGAACTCAGTAATGCATTGCTTGAAGAGATTGTTAGCGAAGTTCGCCCACTCACCCAACAAGGTAAAGTGGCGGATTATATTCCGGCGCTGGCCGACGTGGATGCCGATCAACTCGGCATCGCCATTTGCACGCCTGACGGATGCTGTTTTCAGGCTGGCGATGCCGCGACGCGCTTCTCCATCCAATCGATTTCGAAAGTGTTGTCGCTCAGCGTGGCGCTGACCTTATATGAAGATGGCGAGATCTGGCAGCGCGTTGGCAAAGAGCCGTCCGGCCAGGCGTTTAACTCGCTGGTGCAGCTGGAGCTCGAACACGGCAAACCGCGCAATCCGTTTATCAATGCCGGTGCGCTGGTGATGTGCGACCTACTGGAAAGCCGCCTGACAGCACCGCGCCAGCGCATGCTGGAAATTGTGCGTCGTCTGGCGCAGCAAAATGACATCAATTATGACCGCGTAGTGGCGCGTTCCGAATACGAGCATTCAGCCCGCAACGCCGCGATTGCCTGGCTGATGAAATCTTTCGGCAACTTCCATAATGACGTTAGCAAAGTGATGGAAACCTATTTTCATTACTGTTCATTAGCGATGAGCTGCGAAGAGTTGGCGCGGACCTTCCTCTATCTCGCTAATCATGGCCGTACTCAGGATGATGAATCAGCAGTGATTTCACCGCGTCAGGCGCGCCAGGTCAATGCGCTGATGATGACCAGCGGCATGTACGATGGTGCCGGGGAATTCGCCTGGCGCGTGGGCATGCCAGCGAAGTCGGGCGTCGGCGGCGGCATTGTTGCAGTGATCCCAGGCGACATGAGTATTGCCGTTTGGTCGCCCGCGCTGGATCACTCAGGCAACTCCTTAGCGGGCACGGCGCTGCTGGAAAAACTCACCGAGCGGCTAGGAAGGTCGATTTTTTGACGTTCTCTGGCAGATCGGGCTTTCATTCACCGCACAAGCCGTAGCGGCGCAATTCATTGCGCGACAAATCGCGCCGCTCCGGAATGTGCGCTGATTTGATTCGGCGCTTAACTGACAGGCATTCCGCCATTCATGCCGTGGCCGGGTGATGGTGTTTCTTTACTGTTTTTATAAGGTTGCATTAAGGTTAACAAGCGCACCGCTTTAAGTGACTATTTTCAAAAGGTGCGAATTTTTTCTTAAATAGCCTCTATTTTTTTAACCCATCAACGTCAATCGCGTTACACTTCCGCCTCATTTACCGAATCATCCACTAGCAACCATGACGTTTACACATCACTTTCGCCAGCGTTTAACTGCCTGCGTCGCCATTGTGGCGGTGCTGCTGCTGTTCGTCGCGCCGATTGTGTCGAAAACTTTAATGGAGCGTCAAAGCCAGATGCTGGCGATGCCGCAGCACAGCATGATGGATAGCTCAATGCACCATCATGAAAGGGTGATGGCGGATATGCCAATGCCCGGCATGAGCCATCACATGATGGACGACGGCGAGTTTGCCTGCGGCTACTGCGATCTGCTGGTGCATGTCCCACTGCTGATGTGGGTGTTTATTCCGTTCATCTGGCTGATGATGGTGATCTCGCGCGCGCCGCCGCTGCCACATGTGGTTGCGCCGATTGTGCGTCGCTTCAGTTGCATTCATCGACCGCGCGCCCCGCCTGCACCGTTTCCCTACTGACCACATTTATTGCAGCGTTCGCTCCGCTTGAGCGATGCGCTAAGACAATTTCTTTTAGGAAGGAAGACGGCTTTGTCTGCTGCTCACTCTGCAGCACCGCGCGGCGCGGTGCTTAATTTGCTACGTCGCTTACATTTTTACATCGGCCTGTTTGTCGCCCCGTTCATCTTCGTTGCGGCACTCAGCGGCACGCTTTATGTGTTAACGCCCCAACTGGAAAACCAGATTTATGCCGATGCGCTAACCGCCGAACCGCACGGCGATGCACAGCCGCTATCCGCACAAATCAGCGCCGCTCGCGCCTATGTGGGCGAAAAAAAACATATTTATGCGGTGCGTCCTGCGCCGGGCGCAACAGACACCACGCGGGTGCAATTTAGCGACGCCACGCTCGGTGCCTCGCTGTCGCGCGCGGTGTTTATCGATCCCTACAGTCTGAAAGTTAAGGGCGATATGCCGGTGTACGGTACCAGCGGCGTGTTGCCGCTGCGCACTACCCTCGACTTGCTGCACAGCAGCCTGCTGCTTGGCGATTTTGGTCGCAATTACAGCGAATTGGCGGCGTCCTGGCTGTGGGTGGCCGCTCTTGGCGGCGTGGTGCTTTGGCTGGGAACACGTCCGAAACGTAAGCTGAAGCAGCCGCGTAGCGGCTTCACTTTCAGCCGCCACTGGCACATTACGCTCGGTCTGACGCTGGTAATCGGTTTAGTGTTCTTCTCGATGACAGGATTGACCTGGTCGCAGTGGGCAGGCGGCAATATTGATCGCATGCGTAGCGAACTGAACTGGCTGACGCCACAGGTGAACACCGCGCTGAACAGCGATGCGCCTGCTGCGCCGGCCGATCCGCATGCCGATCACATGTCGGATATGGATATGTCGGGCATGAGCATGCCGATGTCGTCCATGACCAAACCGGCAGCAGCAGCCAAACCGGTGCGCAATAATGCCGCCGATGCCGACTGGGATCGCGTGCTGAATGTCGCGCGTCAGGATGGACTGAGCGCGGCGAAGCTCGAAATACGTCAACCGAGAAACGTGGATAACGCGTGGGCAGTGACGGAAATCGATCGTAGCTGGCCAACGAAAGTGGATGCGGTATCGGTGAATCCGCAGGATTTTAGCGTGGTGGATCACGTCTACTTTGCCCAATTCCCGCTGGTGGCGAAGCTGACGCGCTGGGGCGTGGATGCGCATATGGGCGTGCTGTTTGGTTTGCCTAATCAGTTGCTGCTGGCGTTCTTTGGCCTCGGCTTATGCAGCATGATTGTGTTCGGTTATCGCATGTGGTGGATTCGTCGGCCTAAAGATGTGGAAGCGAATCCGGCACAAACCCTGACCGAAACCTGGATGGCGTTGCCGCATTACGCCAAAGGTGCCTGGCTGATGGTCGCGCTGGTACTGGGTTATGCGCTGCCGGTAATGGGTGCGAGTTTGCTGGTGTTCCTGCTGCTGGACATCTTGCGCTGGCGTAAACAGCAACGCGCGCCGCTTGATGAAGCCGCGCTGCTGGCATCACAACAGTCACCGCTTGGCATTATTCGCGCGCGATTTGCCGTGAAACGGAAAGAGATGCGCTACTTCCTGCGCGGTTTGTTCATCCTGGCGCTGATTGTCAGCACCGTGATGAGCAATGCGATTATCGGCGGCGTCATCGATCAATATGGCATTCCGTTCAGCCATTGGTCGCTGACCATGTATATCACGCAAGGCTTCATGATTGCGTTGTATACCACGGTATTTACCGCGCTCACCTCAATTCCGCTGTGGTATTTCTTCCTCGGCGAAAAGGATGATCGGGGATAATGTAAAACGGTGCTCTGTGTTGTAGCGGCGTAATTTATTGCGCGATAAATCGCGCCGCTACAGTACGTGCAGATATGCGATTAAAAATCCGCCTTCAACACCACGCGATAATTCGCCTTACCGGCGCGCAGATGTTCCAGCGCGTCATTTATCTGCGACATGGGGAATTCTTCAACCTGCGGCGCAATATCAGTACGCGCAGCTAATTTCAGCAGCGCACGCAGTTGGCCCGGCGATCCGGTCGATGAACCCGTTAATGCGCGGTCGCCGACAATCAAACTAAATGCCGGTACTTCAAACGGCTTCATCACCGCGCCGACGGTGTGGAACGCACCTTTGCGTGCCAGCGCCTGATAATAGGGCTTCCAATCTAAATCCACCGCCACGGTACTGATGATCAGATCAAATTGCCCTGCCATCCCACTTAGCGCTTGCGGATCGCGGCTGTTCACCACGCGATCCGCCCCCATCGCTTTAATCGAATCGGTTTTAGCCGCGGAAGAACTGAATGCGGTGACATGCGCGCCCATCGCCCGCAGCAGCTTGATCGCCATATGCCCCAAACCACCAATACCAATCACACCGACGCAGCTGGTGGCGGAAATATTGTGCATGAGCAAGGGTTTGAACACGGTAATGCCGCCGCACAACAACGGGCCAGCGGTGGCGATATCCAGAGAATCGGGCAGCGGAATCACCCATTGCCAATTAGCGCGCAAGTGGCTGGCAAAACCGCCGTGATTATTGATGGTGGATGTTTTACCGTTTTCGCAATTTACCTGATCGCCTTCAATGCAGGCATCGCAGTGCTGGCAGCTTTTCGCCGTCCAGCCAATGCCCACGCGCTGGCCTATCTGCAACCCTTTATTTTGCGCCGCATCACCCAACGCCACCACGCGGCCAATCACTTCGTGACCTGCAATCAGCGGATAGCGCGAACCGCCCCATTCGTTATCGATCATCGACAAATCAGAATGGCAAACGCCGCAATAATCCACTGCAACCTGCACATCTTCGGCGGCCAGTGGACCGGCATCGTATTCGTAAGGCACCAGCGCCTGACCCGCTTGCAGAGCGGCATAGCTGAAAATTTTCATTGCTGTCCTCGAGGTTAGATTGGCTGACAGCAGTTTATCAAAGCACTGCGTAACATTATGCCGAATAATCAGGTGATTAAGATGATGGGTGCTGTTTTGAAGGGAGGGGCGAGCGGTAAAACGGTGCGCAAAATGCGCACCTTGTCATCTGGTATCGCCATTCATGGCGACCTCATTCAAAAATCAGCTTTCAACACGACGCGGTAATTGGCTTTACCAGCACGCACGTGATCCAGTGCTTCATTGATTTTAGACATCGGGAACTCTTCGACCTGCGGAGCGATATCCGCACGCGATGCCAGTTTCATCAGCGAACGCAACTGGCCTGGCGAACCCGTGGATGAACCGGTCACGGCACGATCGCCAGTGATCAGGGTAAACGCAGGTACTTCGAACGGTTTCATCACCGCGCCGACGGTATGGAATTTCCCGTGCGGGGCCAATGCCTTGAAGTACGGCTGCCAATCGAGGTCCACCGCCACCGTGCTGATAATCAAATCAAATTGGCCAGCCAGCGCATTCAGCGCCTGCGGGTCGCGGCTGTTGACCACGCGATCGGCGCCCATCGCTTTAATCGATTCGGTTTTGCTGGCGTTGGAGCTGAAGGCTGTAATTTCTGCCCCCATCGCACGCAGCAATTTAATTGCCATGTGGCCCAAACCGCCGATACCAATCACGCCAACGCGGCTCGTCGCGGTGACATGATGCATCAACAACGGCTTGAACACGGTGATGCCGCCGCACAACAGTGGGCCCGCAGAGGTGTAATCCAGCGCTTCTGGTAGCGGGATCACCCATTGCCAATCCGCACGCAGATGGCTGGCGAAACCGCCTTTGTTCATGATGGTTGGCACAGAACCGTTTTCACAGTTAACGTGTTCACCGTTGATACAGGCATTACAGTGCTGGCAGCTCTTCGCCGTCCAGCCAATGCCCACACGCTGGCCCACTTTTAAGCCTTTATTTTGCGCCGCATCGCCTAATGCGCTAATGCGACCAATGACTTCATGTCCAGCAATAACGGGATACGAAGAAACGCCCCACTCGTTATCAATCATTGATAGATCTGAGTGGCAAACTCCACAGTAATCGACCTCAACCTGCACCTCTTCAGCTGCCAGTGGACCGGCCTCATACTCATAAGGCACCAGCGCTTCACCCGCATTCAAAGCGGCATAACTTTTGATTTTCATTACTGTCCTCTGTCTCTACGTTTTAAACAGGGCAAGTCTAGCAGAGCAGATTAATCACTCCTGACGATAAATCCGCCACTTAGTTACTTTACGGCGGATAAGGGGAGGAAAAGCATCAAGGGTTAAAGCGGGTCGTGGTTTAGCGGCGTGCGATATGCCACGCGCGCTTCTTCAATCAGTTGGCTGGCGGTTACTGTGGGCGGTAAGCGCAATAATATTCTGCTCGCCTGCCAGTAACAGAGCACCATTAACTCATCGGATTCGCTTTCAGCCATCTCCACCAACCGCTCACGCAGCGTGGGCACGTCCAGCGTTTGTTGCTCATCCATTAATTCAGCAATGGTTTCATTGAGAACCTGATGAATAATCTTCCAGGAGAGATTTGCAAACACAGTGAACCTCGATACTTAACGTTTTGGCTCCAGGCAAATGAATCAAAAATGCTGCAAATAACAAAATTGAAACAAATTTAACTATAGCCGCTTATTTTCTGTGCAATGTCGCTACAGCCCGAGTTTCTTGTAGCTCGCGGATCTATAAAACGATTTTTCTTTCACCCCATTTGCCTCCGATGAATGGCCTTGTAACAAAAAAGCACAAGCCCGCGCTGGCTGTACGCGCAGCGCTTTGCCAAAGTAAGGCTACTTTTATTGATGCTACAGGGAATTACCATGAGCCAATCCACCGCATTACACGCCGATCCGCTGATTTGGGGCCACGGCCCGAAAGTATTCGAAGTGTTTCTGGAACCTACCTGCCCGTTTTCCGTGCGCGCATTCAACAAATTGGATGCGCTGCTAAAGCTGGTCGGCGAAGAGAAGATGACGTTGAAAATCCGTTTGCAATCGCAACCGTGGCACATGTATTCCGGTGTGATTGTGCGCTACATCCTTGCGGCCTCTACCTTGCCGGAAGGAAAAACGGCTGCCAAAAAGGTGTTACAGGCGGTGGCCGATCATCGTGAGGAGTTCGAGTTTACCGATCATAGCCACGGCCCGAATATGGACGCCACGCCAAACCAAATTCTCGATCGTCTGGAGCGGTATAGCGGCGTCAACGCGCGCGTCCCCTTTCTGCGTGCCGAACTGCAAAATGAGATCAAATGGCACAGCAAATACTCACGTCAAAATGGCATTCACGTTTCACCGACCTTCATCACCAACGGTTTGGTGCAGCTGGATATCGGCAGCGGCGACGACATTGAATCCTGGGCCACACGCATCCTTGCTTAGCCCCTTCAGCGCGGTGTGGCGTTTGGTATGATTTCGCAATAGATTTTTGCTTGCGCTGACTGTTTCAATTCCGATAATCGCTATCTACCTTATTATATAGCGAGAAAGGGAATGCGATTCACACACCTCCCCGTGCTGCTGCTTACCGCCGGCGCGGGCTTTAGTCTGCATGCACAAGCCAATACCGATATCCGCGTCACTTATGCCGGTTCTATGGGCAAAGTGATGGATCAATCTTTAGGTCCAGCGTTTGCCAAACAAAATAACGGTACTTATGAAGGCCAAGGACAGGGCGCTTATGGCATGGCGCGTTTGCTGGCAAGCAAGAAAATCACTGCTGATGTGTTTGTTTCAATCACGCCGGGACCGATGCAGATCCTGAAAGATGCCGGATTGATTGATGAAGCGGTTCCAGTGGCGAGCACCAGCATGGTGGTGGCGTACAGCCCGAAAGGCAAATACGCGCAGCAGTTTGCTCAGGCCAAAAGCAGCAATGCCAGCTGGCTGCAGGTGCTGGCCACGCCGGGCATCAAGTTTGGTCGCACCGATCCGATCAACGATCCTAAAGGTCAGAACATCATCTTCACCCTGCTGCTGGCCGAGAAGTATTATCAGCAGCCGGGCATCGCCGATAAAATTATGGGCGGCTATCAAAACCCGGCGCAAACCCATTTGGAAGGCGGACTATTGACGCGTCTCGAAAGCGGCCAGGTTGATGCGGCTGCCGGTTATGAAAGCGAAGTGATCTCCGCGCATCTGCCGTATGTGGCGCTACCCGACGAGATAAATCTCAGCAATCCGGCGATGGCGAAACAGTGGTACGACACGGTGAGTTTCAGCGTGAAAGACAGCGCAGGCAAAGACAAAGTGCTGCACACACAGCCACTGGTTTATTACGCTGCCGTGCTGAAAAATGCACCGCATGGCGCCGCAGCAGGCAAATCGTTTGTCGATTTTATGCTGAGTCAGCCAGGACAGGCGCTGTTTAAACAGAACGGCTATGCCGCGCCGAAAGGCAGTGCGATCTACCCGTAATGAAAACACGTCATGCCACCGCGCTATGGCTTTCACTGCCGACATTGCTGTTGCTGGCGGTGCCTTTTCTCACGCTGATTGGCGTCACAAACTGGCAGCATCTGCAACTGGCGTGGGGCGATGGCAATGCTATCGCTACGTCGCTTGGTTTGGGTGGGATCGCGCTGTTGCTGATTTTTATCAGTGGATTGCCGCTGGCGTGGTGGCTGTCACAGGCACGCGGTCGCGCGCGGTTGATTGCCGAAATACTGGTGATGATTCCGTTGTTGACGCCACCGCTGGCGATGGGAATTTTGTTGGTGAGCGCTTACGGTCCGTATAGCTTGCCGGGTGAACTGCTGGGGAAATTTGGCTGGACGCTAGTCAATAATCCGGCCGCGTTTATTCTGGCGCAATGGTATGGCGCATTGCCCTACTTCATCACCACCGCGCGCTCAGCGTTTGCCGGTGTACCAAAGGATATTCTGGAAGCAGGCCGCACACTGGGTGCGTCGCCGTGGCAGCGATTTTGGCGTTTGTCGATACCGCTTGCCGCGCCGGGCCTGGCAACAGCCAGCGCACTGGCATGGGGGCGTGCCATGGGCGAGTTTGGCATCGTGATGATTTTTGCCTATTTTCCCCAGGGCATGCCGGTTCAGCTGTATAACAATTTGCAAAACAGTGGCATCGATGCGGTGTACGTGCTGCTGTGGTTGCTGCTGCTGTTCACCTTACCGATGCCGCTGATCTGTTTTGCGCTGTCGCGCAGAGTAAAAGGCTAAAGGTGCTCTTGTTGTAGGGTTGCCATTCATGACGACCAGGTGCGCATCAATGCGCACCCGACAAAATAAACACTTACTGAATGGCTTTCAACGCATCCATCGCGCAGGCTTCATCCAGATTGCCGCCCGGTGCGCCGCCGATGCCGATGGCACCCATCACCTGATCGCCACTTTTCACCGGCACACCGCCCGCCAGCAGCAGGAAGCCTGGAATATCACGCATATTCTGCGCACCGGTATTTTTCTGTGCAGCTTCCATCACGTTGCCGCTTGGGTTTTTAGTGCTCAACGCGGTGTAAGCTTTCATCTGGCTGGCTTCAACGGTGTGCGGACCGGCGTTATCCATGCGCTGCACCGCTTTCACCAGGCCAGCACGATCGACCACCGTCACCGTGACGTTATAGTTTTTCGCCGCGCACGACTGAATCGCGGCATTTGCCAGCTTCTGTGCGTCAGCCAGAGACAGGTTGGATTCGGTTAATGCAGCCTGGCTGCCGAAGGAAACGAAGGCCGCCGCAGCGGCCATCAGAAAAAGGCGGATGTTCATGTGTCACTCCTGTTTAATCGTGAGTGACACTTTAAAGCGTGGCTGGAAAAAGAAATATTCGGGCGATTACGGGTTCGGCCTGGTAGTTATACCTGGTTTAACTGCTGCCAGGCGTGAATCAACTGCGCGAGATTATTGAGTTCAAGCTTGGCAAACACCGCCGCGCGATGCGCTTCCACGGTGCGCGGCGATAACGATAAATCACGCGCGATCGCTTTGCTGGTTTGTCCGGCAATCATCAACTGCATCACTTCACTTTCGCGCACCGACAGCAGCGCGAAACGCGCCTGCAAACCCTGCCGCGACTGCCAGCGCTCGGCACGCTGCTCACTTTCGTTGAATGCCAGATGCAGGGTTTCCAACAGCGGTTCAATTTCCAGCGGCTTGGTATAGAACTCAAACGCGCCCTGCCGAAACGCGCGGCGGCAGGCGTCAATAGTGCCGTGGCCGGTCATGATAATGACTGGCAGCAGCGGATGGCGATCGCCCTGCTCCGCCAGCCAGCTCAAGCCGCTGATGCCCGGCATGCGCACATCTAAAAGCAAGCAGCCGCGCAGCGGTTCCTGCGCATGCGTGGCCGCTTCAAATGCAGCCAAATCGGCAAAATCGGCCACGTCATAATCCAGCGTCTTAAGCAGAAAACCGAGCGATTCACGCACGGATAAATCATCATCCACTAACCAAACCTTTGCGACCATTCCGTTACTCCGCCAGTTGGAACATTAAGGTAATCTCCGCGCCGCCTTCAGCGCGATTTGCCAGCCGCAGCTGGCCGTTCATACGTAACATCAAGCTCTCAACCAGCGTCATACCTAATCCCATGCTGTTGGCGCGCGAGCTGTAAAACGGCATGCAAGCCTGCGCTAATCCTTCCGCAGAGAAGCCGGGGCCGTTATCGCTGATGATGATGTTGATGCCCTGTGGAGCGAGCTCAGAAGCAATTTTTACCCATGCATCGGGCCGCCCTTGCTGCATGTGAATGGCGTTTTGCAGCAGGTTATGGAACACCTGCTCCAGCCACTGCGGATCGCTACACACCTTTGCCTGACCGTGATGAAACTGTTGACGCAGCCTGACGTCACCGTCATCCAGCTCTTGCTGCAGCAGCACCGTCACGCGCCGCCACACGACTTCCGGGCTGATGGCGGTCATCGCTACCGGACGTTCGCTAACAATGTCGCGAAAGCGTTGTAGCAACGCCGCCAGACGTTCAGTTTGCAAGTTCATGGCGTTGAGCGCCTGCGGCAAATTCTCGTACTTTCCCTGTTTCAGCAGCAGCTGACTACTGTGCAGCCAAGTATTGATGGCCGTCAGCGGTTGATTGATTTCATGAATGATGCCGGCGGTGAACTCGCCCAGCGCTTCACGTCGCGTACGCTGAAAATAGTCCGCACGCAGCCGCATCTCTACATGGTGACGCCAGTGACGCAGCAGCCACCAGCCGAGTCCGCCCATCACCAGCCACAGCAGCAGCGTCAGCACAAACGGCAGTGCATGCAGTGAACGCCAGTCAGGATTGGCGCTGCCTTTGAGTAAAAACGGCTGGTAATGATTGATGAATGGCCGCTGCCATTGCCAGCGCGCCGTATCCGAATAGTTCTCAGTTTTAATTGCAGGCGGCGCCTGAAGATGAAAAGCCAAGGCCAGCGCCACATCCGACGTTTGCAGGGCAAAATGCAAATCGATCAGCATGCGAATCTGGCGATAGGGATTGTAGAGCCAATAACGCCCACCGCTGGCTTCTTCGATACGCGGCGCAGTCAATGGGCGATTAACGGTGCGTTCCAGCAAAACGAGCTGTGGAAACTTCGTCTGCAAAGCAGCGAGATCCTCATCGCCATTGAGCAGCGGCAACAGCGTTTCATTCTGCGTCTGATAGGCGGCAAGGCGGTTAAACTGCTGATTAAAATGTGCTTCACCCACACGCCGCTGCTGCAAAATTTGATCGGCAAATAACGCGATCACACTGAGCAGCGTTAACAGTAGCCAGACCAGCCAATACCTTTTCATCCATGGTCGGTAAGTGTGAGGCATAGGTTTCCGTGGTTATGCAGTAAAAATCCGCCATGAAGCAGGCCTGACTAAAGTCAAACGTTGTAACCCGCGCCGTAGAGGGATTCAACGACTTTTCCTTGTCCGTCAGCGTTTTCAGAAGTCTACCTGGCATGCGGCTCGCTAAGCGATGATTTGGGAAGGGAGGACGTCGACAACAGATATTGCCCGGCAAGCTGCTGAAGATGCATTTGCGTTTGCATAATCTGTGCCTGAGTAATCTCCTTGCCAGCGGCGCGTTGTGCTTGTAGCTGACGCAGTTGTTCCTCCAGAGGAATCGTTTTATTAAAGGCTTTTTGCATGCCATAAACCGCAGTTTTTAGCTCACTCACCGTCAGATATTTGCCGCGTTTTTCATCCAGTTCATCCAGACGCTGTGAAAGACGTTGCAGTTGTTCCATGCCCTGCTGCCAACCTGCCATTTTCTCAGCAGGCATTGGGTCGGCGTGCAACGGTTTACTCCAGTGCGCAGAGATCGCAGCCACGGCCGTGGCGTACGGCAGTAATGGATTGGCCTGCTGCTGCGTGAAATAGCCACCAGCAGCGATCAGGGCGCAGAGCAGCAGTGAACTTGTTGCGCCCGCCATAAACATTGGCCAGCGCGGGCGCTGGGGTTTAGGTATATCTGGTGTTGCGGTGGGAGCGTACATCCCGCCGCCGGAAAGCGTATCGGGAGGAGAGAGAGTAGGTGCGTCCGCCGCTTCTTCAACCGACGCAGCGGGTTGAGGCGTATCACTTCGCTGCAGCATCGACAGCGTGCTACTGATCCGATCCCGCAGCGAATCCAGCTGGCTTTGCTGACGCAGCTCAAACCGCTGCAGATGATCGCCCGCTTCACTGAGGAAGTTTGCTGCCTGAATGAGGGGCGCATGATCAGCGAGCGTAAGCGTTTGGCTGCGCAAAAATTGCTGCAGCCTCCGACTCAAACTTGCCAGCAGTTCAGTGCGCGCCTTTTCCGACTGCGGCCAAAACATCGTCCACTCACGCGTGATGAGTGCTACCAGCGTATTCAATCCTTCCGCCATGCCAGCCGCACCCGCAATCTGCGTGCGTGCCAGCGCATACCAAACCGCGCTTTGCAACT
Source organism: Pantoea sp. X-Soil-ISGK-421 (assembly GCF_059730785.1). NCBI lineage: Bacteria > Pseudomonadati > Pseudomonadota > Gammaproteobacteria > Enterobacterales > Erwiniaceae > Pantoea > Pantoea sp. X-Soil-ISGK-421. Next base: position 795,218 of record NZ_AP035980.1, read on the forward strand.
CGACACCGTTCTTTTCAAACAGGGTCAGGCAGAGCGTGCAAACCTGCTGCCAATCGACATCCGGACGTGCCGGATGCGATAGCTTCTGCATTTCCTGACGCAGCGCGGCGTATTCTGTGAACGCTCGGGGATCGCCGCCCGTTTTGAGAGAGCGTGGCTGAGATAACGTCATTGCTTAGTTCCATAGGTAATCAAAGAGATGCGCGGGCATCCACATACTGCTGCTGTTTCATATGGCGGATCATCACGCGCCCTTCCGGCATAAATTCGGTGCCGAAACGCACCAGCCCAATCTGTTTGAGCTCGGCATCAATGGCATAGCGCAGCTCGCCGGGCAGATTTTGTTCCAGTAACACCACATCAATGCGCTTCAGGCGCGGCTCGTATTTCAGCAGCACGGCAGAGAGCGTGCAGAGCAGTTGATGCGCGGTGCCGGGCATGCCCTGCAGGATGCGCGTCATATCGGGCAGTCCGTAATCGGGGATATGCGACAGCGATCCGGCGCGGGTATTGAGGATGCGCTGCATGTTATCGAGCACGGAGAGGATCACCTGATCCTGCTCCTTCACGCGATCCAGCTCAAGACCACCCGCGAAGCTGCCTTTCAGCAGCTCATACAGCGAAGGTTGATGATTGCCGCCACTCATGGTTTTACCTCGCTAATCAGGCGCAGACTGTTGCTGCTTAACTCAATCGCGCGCGCTTTATCCGCATCCAAATCGTTGCGCTCCAACACCCGCCGCCAGCTGTTATGGGTCATGTCCGGCTGCTGGAACAGCGCTACTACCGCGACAAATTTTGCCTCTTTTTCCATCGGCATATTCAGCGACACGTCACCGCCCGGCGTCAGCACCACGTCACGATCGGCGAGAAGTTCTGACTTGAGCACGTCTGCCGCGTCGCCAGTCAGTTGCTGATACACCGCGCCGTCAAACGCTTTGCGCTCGCTGAGCTGGAACACGCGCACCATCACCGGCTGCGACAGCGGATTGTGCTCGCGGCTGTCGCTGTTGAGGCTTTCACGCGCGCTGAAATCAAGATGCAGCGTTTTAATCTGCTTATAGAAAATCGCGTCAAACGCCGCGACGGATCCCTCAGTGACTTTCTGCTGCAAACCGCAGCCGCCAAGCAGCAACAGTGCGCTGCACATCATAATGTTAATCAAAGTGGTAACTGACACGTCGCTGCTCCTCGCAGGGTTTGACCGGGCGCATGCCTGCATAGCAGCCCAGTTCGGTGGTAAAGGTTTGAGGGATGTCGCTGCACTCTTCGTCCGCGCCCAGTACGCCGGTCATACCAAGCCAGAACGGCGCATCGCCCAGTTCCGGCGGGGCCAGCAGTTGCGTCTCCAGACACAGACGGATGCGCGCGCGATAGCGCCAGCCGAGATAGACGCGCAGCATCACCAGAAAATCCTGATACAGCTGGCCGTCCGGCAGCCAGCGCGTGGCCTCATCCGGGCAGGCGGTTTGCAGTTCAATCAGCAGCTGGCTGTTGGCATCCATCGCTTCATCGCCGAGTGGCGCATTGCCATCCAGTACGAACTCGCATTCCAGCGGATGGCTGACTCGCACCGGACGCAGGCAATGTGGCTGCACGCAAACTGAGGTGCCGGGCGCCAGCAAACGCACCAACGCGCGAATGCCCTCTTCCGTTCTGCCCGGCTGGCGCATAACGCCGAGTAACGCCAGAAAGCGTGAAACCGGCGTGGCGATATGCCTGCCGGTGCCCGGAATGCCCAATCCCACCAGCCCGAGCAGTGACTGGGAGATTTTGTCGCTGCCGCCCGCTTCGAAGGTCGCCGGATACGAGTATTTGCGCCAGATGCGATAAAACTGCGTCAGGATGCGGTGGTTAAACATATCGAGAAAACCCTGCAGCGCTTCATGCCCTTCATCGCGCTGGGTGATGTCATCGATATAGTTGCCCGGCAGCGGTGAATCGACACCGTACAATCCGAGAAAAGTGGTGCGCACCACTGGCGGCGCAGCGGCATCGGTTTCAGGGTACTCAACCGCTTTCAGCTCGCCCGCTGGAAAACCCATGCCGGGATGCGGCAGCAAACGCACCGCATCATTTCCCGGCTTGCTGGTGCTGCCTAGCGGCGGCTTGTCCTTATGCTGATGTTCAATCAGCTGACAAAAGCGGTAAAAGTTTAGCCGCGTCAGCTCCTGCTCCAGCCGTGGCGTCAGCCGGAGATGTGGCGATTGTGCTTCTCTTCCCATACGAGGCGCTCTCCGGTTGGCTGCAGGATTAAAATCAGACGGTTAAACAAATGGATGTCGGTGTAGAGGGCAAAGAAACGACTGAGCATTTCGCCAAACAAGCAGATATCACCGCTGCCGGCAAAGCCGCTGCTGTCGAGGGTGATTTCAATCTGCACGCCGCGCAGCAAATAGCCCTGCTCAAAGCGTTCGGTCTCTTTATGGCAAACGTGCAGAATCGCTTCCAGCCGACGGCGATTCATTTCGCTGTTCGTCCAGTCGTACAGCGCCAGCGTGCCGCGCAGTACTTCGGCGTTATCCATCATCCACAGAAAGCTTGAGCCGAGGTGGCTCAGCACGCGCCAGTGAAAGCGGTCGCGGTTTGGCGGATAACATGGCAGCGTTGGCGCACACAGGTTGCGCACCTGCATCGCCACGTCGGTGCTGCTCACGGCGGTATCCAGCAGCGTGCTTTGCAACGCACGGCGCGGCAGCTGACCGTTGGTGCCGGTGACGCTCACCGACAGACTTTCATTCTCTGGCAGGCTGTGATTATCAAACGCTTCGCCGCCGAGGATCATCCAGGTCTCGTGCAGCCCGGACGGCCCACGTCGCACGCGCGTATGGAAGTAATGTTCCGGCGCTTCGTGACGCATCATGCCGCCTTTATGGCGGAAGCTGCTGAAGGGTACGTAAGGCTGATTTTTCGAAGAGATCACCGAATCCACTGAGTAAATTTCGGTGTGACCATCCTGCACGCGCATTGGTCGCAGCATATATTCGGTCTGCAGGCCGTTAATCATTAATGGGTCAGATTCCATCGCGAACAGGTTGATGACCGGCACGGCATTCAGGTGCAGATGTTTCTCGCTGAACTGGAAATCATGCTCCCAGCGCTGGGCCAGCACCACGTCAAGTTCAAACCACGGCAGCGAGGCGGGCAGCGCAACCTGCTCCAGCCCGCGCAGATTTACCGCCATGAATTTTTCGCGGAAGGTGAAGTATTCCAGCAGCAGTTGATAGCCGCTAAAGCTGCCCTCATCGCCCGGCCACAGCCGATCTTGATCGCTGAACCCCTGCGCGCTGAAATGGCCGTCAAAGCGGCGACTGTCGATTTCACCTGGCAGACGTAGCGCGATGCTGGCAACGTTGAGCGTGAGAGCTTCGTGCAACGCGCAGGCCAGCGGCGCATCAGCATTGAGATAGAGTGGAATGTGGCTGACGTCAATGCGGCTCCAGTCGGCCAGCGCGCTGCCGTTAAAGCGCAGGCGAATGACCGAGCGCCCGGCGGCATCGGTCGACAGCTTTGCCGACTCCAGCGCCAGCGGCAGCACCTGCACGTCACGCGTGGTGGTGTAACGGCAGCGCGTACCTTTTTCACCCACCGGACGCGAAATCACTTCAAAGCCGCGTGCCAGCCGCATCGGCTCCTTCATTTCACGCCAGTCGGGCGTGAACTCCACCACCGACATCGACGGGATGGTACGCAAGTAGTGTGGCCACAACAGGCTCACCAGCCCTTCGGTCAGTTCCGGCAGGTCATCGTCGAGCTTTTCCCGCAGCCGACCGACCATAAAGGCGAAGCCTTCGAACAGTCGTTCAACATAGGGATCGCGCGCGCCGGCTTTGTCGAGATTGAGCATCGCTGCCTGTTCAGGATGGGCGCGAGCGAACTCTTCGCCCGCTTCTTGCAGGTAGCGCATTTCGGCGTCGTAATAACGCAGGGTTAAGTCGTCCATGGTATTCACTAAGTGATGTGCCGCCGGAACGAATCAGGCGGCAGAAAGTTGAAAGGCGGATGTCAGCTGCAGAGGATGGCGGCCCTGACCGGGTCAAGGGTGATAAGGCCGGACAACAGCGCGTCCATTTCCGGTTGAATGCGCATGCGTTCACTTTCGCTACGCGCTGCTCTGGCACGCAGCAACTTCAGTCGTCGGGCTCGCACTTCGAATAATAAGGTTGGTTCCCACTGCGCAAGCGTCAGTGCACCTGCCTGCTGGTTAAGTTCATCCAGCAGATGCAGTGCCATTTCACTTTTGCCGAACTGCTCGCAGATCCGCGCCATCAGCAGGCGCAGCAGCCACTGATCTTTCGTATTGCTGATGCCCGGACGCATTTGCAACCAGGCAAGCGCGGCTTCGACGTTTTCCGCTTCCGCTTTTTCCACTGCTTCGTTTTCCAGCGACAAAATGTCGTTATCCGGGCGGGAAACCGGCGTGTCGCTTTCTGTTAAGCGCACATCGCCCATCACTTTCTGCGCGATCCAGCTGCGCGTCACCTCATCAGCAAACGGCGTGCCGTCTGAATACGAGAGCATTTCAAGCCCCGGCAATCGCGACAGCAATCCGTTTAAATCCTGCTGCACGATATTCGCCAGCGTCGCGCCCTTATCTTGTCGATTCAACGCTTCGCAGGCGTACCACTGCAGATCGAACCACACGTGATTGATCGTCTGACCAAACAGCGAATCAGTCAGTTCCAGCAGTTCCATCCAGCTTTGCTGCACATACAGGCGCTTAAGGTGTGCGCGGTGATCGGGTTTTGGCGGCAGCAAGCGGGTATTGCCGCCGGGCCCCAGCGCAGGAAGATTGAGGATAGTATCCCAGCGCACGCTTTTCATCAGATGGTGCGCTGAAAGCCAGCCGCCGGGCTGCTCGCGCAGGTAGTTTGCCAGCACTTTTGCCTGCGCCTTGAGCGTTTCGCCGGAGTTGACCGGCGCAAGTACGGCAAGAGCTAAATCATCCACGTCCGCATGCGCCGGGCTGTTAAGCGGCACCATCGCGCTGGCTCCGCCGTTCTGCGCCAGCCGCAGTTCCAGCGCGCGCAACAGCGGTTGAAGCCCGCTGCGCTCGTCTTCATTAAGCGCATCTTCAATCAGCAGCAATGCACCGCTGATGCGGCAAACCCGCGCGATATCGGCTTCCGGCCACAGTGTCAGGCTGTCGAGCATTCTGGCGCTGCCGAGCCAGGCCAGCGCGCCCTGGCGACTGCGGCTGCGCTGCGGATGAAGCTTTCCACCAAACTGATGCAGCGCAGCTGCCAGCAGTTCAAGTCCTTCAGCCAGCCCCTCCTCACCATGCTGATGCAGGCGCGCCCAGGCGTAAAAGCTGATGACCCGGATGTCCTTGCTCACGGCTGTCAGCAGTGATTCAGACAGACGAGCGATCGCGTCGGTATCAAACCCGGAAAGCTTGTTCACCTCTTCACGGATCTGCATAAACTGATCGTCGTAAGCCGGATCGTCTCCGGCGGGCAACACTTGACTGACCGGTTCCAACCAGCGCGCCCAGTCGCTGCAGCGTTTTTTAGCTTCGCTTCTGAGTGTGGACTCATCCACGCCGCAGGCGCGAACAAGTTCTGTCATCGCGGTCATTATTCTGCTCCCTCCATGTCGGTAGTGATGTCATCCGTAAAGGTTTCGCGCGGGGCCATCGCCTGGGAGGCACTCGCCGCATCCACGCTGAATATTTCCGTCGGCAACGTAAAGCCGCGCAGGCGCAGCAGCGCCAGTGGACCGTCGCGCATCTGCGTGCGCAGCACCCACGTCAGGGTGCGTTTATCCGGCGTGGTGAAGCTCAGCAGCCAGCGGCTGCGATCGAGGCGCTCACGTTTACCCTGCTCCAGCCAGCGGATAAAGCCCCAGGTGCCGGGATAATCGCCGTAAATCTGCGCGCTGCTTTTCACGCCGGTCCAGGTCAGCAGCGTGCCCGGCTTCAGGCTGTCGCCCGGCCAGCGCATCGCCTGCCACGTCGCCATCTGGTTGAAATAGCGTAGCGGCTGACCATCCAGCATCAGCTGAGTTTCCACCACGTCTGGCGCGGCGCGGCCCTGCAATTCAAAGCTGATGCCCTGCGTGCCGTCGGTAAACAGAATATCGGAGAGCTCGCGCAACTGGTTAACCGCCCTGAGGAAGGCAGGATTGAAGGTCAATCCCTGGCTGTGCGCCGCATCCGGCACCCAGCTGCTGCCCTCTTTTTGCAACACGCCACCGAGACGGCTGCTGAGGAAGCTATCGATGCGTCCGGCGTCGCGGCGGATAAACTCCGCCAGCATCGGCAGTGACGCGTCGCTTTGCCCGGCGGCAAACGGATAGCGCCCGTCAAACGCGCTGCGCCAGTTTTCCACGATGGCGCGCTGCCACTGCGCGTTCAGGCTCACCGCCGACGGCTGCAGGATGGTTTCCCACGCCTGCGTCAGGGGCTGCACGAACATCGTCTGCCCGAATCCGCTCCACTCTTCGCCGAGGCTCGCCGCCATCAGGCTGCCATATTGCTGGGTGTCGGTGAGATCGACGCTTTTGCCCTGGAAAACCGTCTGCGCCAGCGTTTGCAGCATCTCCTGCGGATCCGGTGCGGCCGCGACCTGCTGCAGACGCAGGCGTACGCGGGTGATGCGGGTTAAAAAGGTTTGCAGCGTCAGGCTGCTGTCGGCGGCCATCAGCTGCGATCCGCTGTTTTTGCCGGTCAGCGCCAGTAGCGGGCCGAAGGTCACATCCAGAGGACCTTCGGGGCCGGTGGCTTTCTGGCTGATAACCGGCTTGTCTTTCTGGCGGATCAGGTCTTTGGCTGAATTGATCAGCGTGTCGGACAGCGCCTCGCGCTGCTGCCCGGTCTGCCCCTGCCATGCCAGCGTGTTCATCAGCGCAATCAGCGGCGACTGGCGCACGTCGCTCATCAGCGTCAGCTGGTCCGTGACGTCGGCAATGTTCTGCGCCGGGTTGAGCCGGATGCCGTTGAGGAAGTTGAGCCAGCTGGCGGCAAAGTCACTGAAATAGCGCTGGGTTAACCGGGCCTGCAGTGCTTCCGGGGAAATCTCCTGCGGCACGGCGCTGCGGGTATCGCTGAGCACCCAGTCGATTTCATCGCGCCGGGTGTTGGCCGCTTTCTCAATCTCCTGGCGCACGCCGCCTTCCCACGCCTGGCGCGTATACACGCCGGGAACGTTGTCATCGCTGCTGAACAGCCGGCGCATATCGGTGCCCGGCGTCATATCTTCCAGCGTCAGATCGGTGTAGTTGCGGCGTACGTCGCGAAGGATGTTTTGATACAACGTCATCTCGGCGTTGCGCTGCCCGGTCTGCAGCAGCAGCACCTGACGCACCTGACTCAGCAGCGACGCATCGGGCTTGATGCGCCAGCCCGGCTGCGACGGCAACGACGCGGCATAGAATGCCCATAAATCCGGTGCCAGCGTCTGCCAAAACGACGTTGAAATGCCAGGATATTCCGGCTGAACGGTCGCCATGGTCTGCGCATAAAATGCCGGTTCAGCGCGCTCCGGGCGCGACATCATCAGCCAGGCCTTTAACTGCTGATATCCCGTCTGTGCCAGCGTGGCGCGTAGCGGGCTGGCGGCAGGCAAACCTGCCAGATAGGTTAATTTCTCCTCCAGCGCGATGCGGGCGGGTTCGTGGATCAGCTTATGTGCTAAAACGCCGTACCACGGCAGCAGCGCATTATGCAGCTGCTGCGTATGATTAATGCCGAAGCGCTGATACCAGGGCGCGCCGTGCTCCAGCCAGTGTTGCTGCTGCCCGAGGTCGTTACGCAGGCCGTGCAGCGCAATCAGCTGCGCATCATCAGCCTTCGCTGAATTCACCAGCACCTCAGCTTTATCCACCGCGCTGACAATCTGATGGCGGTTGAACAGCGCAGACGCCAGCATGCCCGCGCCAGCAAGCAGCATCAGGCTCAGCAGCGACCAGGCCAGCGTCTGTTCCCACGGCAGCCCGGTGCGACGACCTCTGGCGCGGTCTGACGCGATACTCTGCCAGAGCGCGCTGTCGGATAATGCATGAGGATGCACGCTGTCCGGCGCAGGCTTTGCTTCCGGCAGGCTGAACATCAGGCCACGCAATAAACTGCGACGGGCCGGGTCCAGCCACGGCGCTAAGCGCTGCTGCCAAGCCTGGCTTTCACCGCTGGCAAGCTGCTGCGACAGACGCAGCAGCCAGTCGTGGCTGATGTTGTGATCGATCTGCGCCAGACCGCGTTCACGTAACGGAGCGACCAGGCTTTCGAGCTGTTGAGCTATATCTTCCGGCAGCACTTTCGCCGGAAACACTGCGCCTACCGCGTTGTTTTCACGCTCTGGCTGCGGCCAGTCACTGTGACCGAGCTGCCAGATCCACACCGGCGCACGCCAGCGCAGCGCGATGGCAATTTTCTCCAGCGAGCGCATCGCTGCATCGCTTTTTTGTGGTGTGAGAGCGGTATCGGAACCGTGCACCAGAACAATGCCGTCCAATGGGCGACTGCGGCGTAGTTTTCGCAGGAATTGAACCGTCGTTACATTCTGCTCAACCTCCAGATTCGCACAATGAATCAGTACGGCCCCATCACCTTCCAGCCACTGCTGTTTAACCAGGCCGGGAATCAGTAATTCAACAGCGGCAGTTTCGCCAGTAACCAGTATCAGGCGCATTTTTTTGCGCCACAACCAGCCATAGCGCGCACTGAGATGCTGACGTAATGCCAGCAGCGTCTCATGCGAACTGTTTTCCGTAATCGCTTTTTTAGATGCTGCAGGTTCTGAAGTGACGGTTCGTTTGATCCACAAACGCCAGACCATTACTGCAATTACAGTCAGGCTGCCCGCCATGATCCAGACCAAAAAGCTGACCAACAGTAGTGGGCGAAGCTGTTCCCACTCAGTGGTTAGCTGTAAAGAAAGCCACCACCAGAGTGCGCTGCCGAAGAGATCTGCAAACGTGATGAAGATAAAGAAGAGTGCTGCGGTGGCCACCGGTGAGATTGCGGCGGGCTTTTGAACCTTATCCATAGGTTTTGACTATTCCCGTGGTGTAACCCGCAAGCGGATCGCGTGCAATCCAGCCGTTGGGTTTTCCTTGCTGTTGCGTATGAAGTGCGGCGAGTGACATGACAACCAGCGCTTCCAAACGTCCTGTGTTTCCCCAGTTACCGTCCTGAATATGGTGCGTCAGATTCCAGCCGCTGGCAGCGGGCATATCATTTTCAGGCAGAGAGAAAAGCAAACAGGCATCTGGCGGCTCGCTTATTTCGCCCTGTACCATGGCGCGTAAACAGGCAGCGGCAAGTGCATCAGCATCACCCGCATCGCTGATTTCACCACGGGTTAACTGCACCTCGCCTTCACGGCCTGCCAACCAGAGTACCGCCGCTTCGCCAGCAGGCAGAGCGGCACCTGCCGTGGCGAGATACGATTCGCAACCAGCGACGAGAATAGTTTGTTCTGCTGTAAGATGTGGCATCTTCTCTGCGATTGCCGACAATGAAGCCTCTCCCAGCCAGCACTCGGGATATTCCGGCAATGAAAGTTCAGGAAGAGTCGCTGATGCCTGTTGAATGAAAGCCTGCCAGGCCTCCTGCGTGCCCTGCCAGAAACAAATATTGGGGGTTGTCAACAGCGTATCCGGTCGCTTTTCCCGCCACTTCATCACCAGTAAACGTGCCAGTTGCGCTTCGCGCGTGGCTTGACTTTTACTGAAGATCTGCGGTAACCGCAGTGCCTGACCGTTGGATTCCAATACAGGTTGCGGCACTCGATGGTCTCGTAGCAGCAGCCTATACCAGTGTTGTAGCTCCGTTCCAGCGGGGCCAAGCAATACGATGTGCTGAAGACCAATTGCCTGCCTATGCTGGCTCCACCACTGCTGCTGCTCGTACTCCACGAGTTGCTGATGAAAGCTGTTGTTATGCCGGGCGCAGCGATACCACAATATGCGCGTGAGCCAGGCTATCAACAGCAGCATCATAATTACAGCCGCCACAGCTATGGTGTTCAGTCCACGCTGTTCCTCTGGCGTGAGTAAAGCGATTACCGCAGAGCTGAAGGACAATAATGCGGCACTGATAAGCAGCCAGCGCTTATTATTAGGTGAGGCAGATTCAGGGCGCGGCGGAAAAGAAGGTGGCGGCCTCACGATGCGATACCGCAATCCGGGAACGAACTGACCAGCGTGCAGCCACATGCGCATTTATGGCCGTGAAGTGCGATGGGCTGACCATCAATTTTTGCCAACGAGCTACCTTCAGCAATCGAATTCATTCCGTGAAAATTGCACTGAACCGGATCGCCGACAACGGCGATACCTTTACCAAAACAGAGATAATGTCCTGCCAGAACTTTACCGCCGAATTCCCGTAAGGCATCGCCTTCTCGAATGACTTGTTTCATTGGAATTCCTTTTCTTAACACCAGATATCTCGATAGGGATTATTAACTACTTATCTGTTTAAAGCCTGCTATGACCACAACTCTGTTATCGCCGATTTGGTGCTGACAAGCTGTTCCTCGTTAATAGAATGCTGGATGACATCACTTCCTTTAACTGTATTTGTCAACGCTAACTGAACGGGTAATTTGGATGTATTTTCTACTTGAAGATTTTCCGACGAATTTATCAGGGAAATTTTCTGGTTGATGCATGTACCAGAAGCTTCGGCTGAAGCTGTTGGCATTTTCTCATAACGTTCAACCACTACGCCAAGCCCTAGAACGGCTTTTTTCATTCGCCACTCAAGGAAACGACCATATTTAATTATCGGTGTGACGGTCTTACTCATCACCTCACCAAAGTAGATCATGCGGTAAAGGAAATAACTTCCCCAAGGTTCTCTGTCACCAAAGGTTCCATGCAGAAACCAGGCTCTGGAGTCGTGTATCTGATCATCGAACAATGCAACAACCAAGTTTTTAGCAGCAGAGTCATCGTTTTGTGATGAGAATAATATCTTAACTTTATCGGTAGCCGATTTTTTTATGCGTTCATATTCAGCAGATTTATCATCATCACTGAATATGTAAACAAAGCTACTTAGGCTATCGGCAAGACGAAAAATATAATTACCAGTGCGTGGTCGAGGTTTTTTTTGATAATCGGCACGGAACTCTTCCGCGGCTTCGCGTAATTGTGTTTGACCCAATGCAGGATCAAAATCCTTTATTCCTGGGGGTAGTGGAATATATTCACTGTCCCAGTGTGACATTCTTAGCTTTGTTCTTTCACCTTCAGTTTTAGCTTGAGCTTTATCGCGTTCTGATTCAGATTCCTCCCTAACATCGGGGGCGCTATCTTTGTCCATTCCATCTGCGGCGGAATCGATGTAAAAGCGTATTGTTTTATAACTTCCATTTGCATAGCGGCCGATACGCCAGGCTGTAATCCATGATAATTGTTCATCAAAAGCTTTTATAATATTAACAGGAGCTCGGCATGGATTATATTTGCTCGCCCCCTCTGTACCAAGAGCATCCTCAGAAGAATTAGAATTGAGAGTGAATTCTCGCCAAGAGTTAAATCGGCTGATTAGGTCTGGCGATATTACAAATTCAAGTAATTGATCAGCTTCGATAACTCGCCACTCGTCACTCTGCATATCGTCTGGTAGCGAAGATTTTCTAACTTTTAAAGGTGCTCCTGCATTAAAGGATGATGCATACATTTCATGCAATGTAATCTGAGATAATAAACTACCATCGTTCATCGCAGTTGCTTTACCCTGATCACCAGGGGGATAGCCGCCGCCAATATCAGAGTGCATTCCGGGATAGATGACCTCTTTGGCATAAGAAGGATAGGTACCATCATGACGGCAAATAGAATCAACAGGGAAACATAAACGCTGTTCGTGTGATGAAACAAAATGCACACAGTTTTTGATAAGCTCATTATCAGGCAATTCCATTGCATCATCAGCCCATCCCATATGTCCTTCTGCAAATGGGGCAATGTGAGCCACACCAACAGAGGCTACTGTATCAAATAATCCCAAAAATTCTACGCTCAGAGGGAGTTTCCAATCAGCTTCCTCAAGTGCTAGACAAGGTTTCGGCTTTGCATTTTGGTTCAATCCTCCCGGCAATAGCCGGACTAACCAATTAATAAAAGCTCTGGCGGATGCAGCACCACGAGAAAAACCATAGACATAAAGCTTAATGCCTAACAGCTTAGGTTTTCCAGGTTCAGGTTGTTTCAGTGCCAGCTTGAGACTGGGTTCGATATCTTTTAATAATTTTCTGAACTCTCTCAATCTTGAGAGATACCCGGGCACCGAACTGGATACGATTTTGTTCGTCATCGCTTTTACAGATTTCCAACTCTCAGCATCGGACAGTTCAGGCAATCCCAGCGTGCGTCGTAGTGCATCGATAATTCGAATCAATGCCCAGTTAATTCTTTCTTCACCATAAGTTGCCGCTGCAAGTCCTGGTGTACTGTAATCAAGGTCCATCACTTCAGGAAACGGAGTTCCGACACCAGGAATATAATATTTATAGTATTTATTCCCAGATGTATCCTTAGGATCAACCAGTGTCTCACCATTACCTGGAACCCCACCTGCGTATCCTTGACCAATAGTGGCACGAAATAATCGAGCTATATTGGTTGGATGTTTTATTTTAGATAAAAAAACATCATTATTGATATTATTTCCCGTACCATCGAAAAAAATACTAATATGTAATGTTTTACAGCAAGGAGGTTCAACCCTACGATCAGCTGCTTCGCAAAGCTCATTTCGATATGCGAGCTCAAAACTATCTTGTAGCTTGCAATTATCACCAACCAGTGAAGGCCTATCCGGCAATCTTCCATCTCTTGGAAATATAGGAGGATACCAGACTAAATCAGGGTTTATTTTTGACATGATTTAGGCTCTTCCATTTTAATAGACTCTTTAATTGGATATTTAGGATTTCCATAACCAATACAACTGGTTGTCACTTTTATATTATCGCAAGGTAAAAAATGGACAGTAATACCACAAGTATCTTCTCCATTATAATCTGGGAGCGGGACAGTCTTACTAAGAATCCTGTGACTAGCTTTTATTTTTTTCTCCCATATTAAATACTCGTCCCAGTTTTGATAACCGGGAAAATCATCCGTTGATGATTCGCCTGTTTGCCAGTCAACCTTAACAGTCATTCCTGGCTTCCATTTTCCTATAACTCCAAAACAGCAGCCACCACCTCCACCCTGCCAGGGACCAATGATATCAATTGCTGATTGATTATTTACACTAAAATGATTGATTGCCCAATGTGTATGATTTACTCCTTTGATTGTACCGCCTCCGCCACGAGCATCATCACCACGATCACACCCCGTGATGAAAAAAAACGCTAGAAAAATAAAAAATAATTTAACAACCTTTAAATTATTCATGATTTGCACTCAGTAGGTTCCTTCATTTCAATAGGTTCTTTAATTGGATAGCTTGGGCTTCCATAACCATCACAACTTGTTGTCACTTTTATCTGATCGCAAGGAAAAAAATGGACAGTAATGCCACATGTTTTTTCTCCATTGTAATCTGGGATAGGTATAGTTTTCGTGATGTTTCTATGACTATTTATTATCATCTTTTCCCATGCACGGTATTTTTCAGTATTTTCAAAGCCAGGAAAATCTTTAGTGGAAGCCTCACCTGTTTGCCAATCGACTTTCACTGTCATTCCTGGCTTCCATTTTTCTGAAACACCAAAACAGCAACCGCCACCTCCGCCTTGCCAGGGACCAATAATATCGATAACAAATTGATTATTTACACTGAAATGATTGATTCCCCAGTGAGTGTGATTGATGCCTTTAATCGAACCTCCTCCACCACGAGAACTGTCAGTATCATCGCATCCTTTAAGTAACAATAAAGCACCAGCAAGAATTAATAAGTAGGCTTTCATAATGGATTTATAATACTTGGCGGAGAATCATTTATAAATAAACCATTAGCAATACCTTTTATAATCCATTCATACCTTTCTTCTTCAAAGAGAACATGATTTTTGGTTGCATCTAACATGCCATTAAAACAATAAAAAAACTCAGCTTCTTTTGAATTGAAGTAATGTTCAGGAAACGGTTGATATCGGAGATATTGTTTCGCATCTGATAAACACATCAGGCTTTCAAATTGATGGTCGGTTAAGGTGAAAGGCTGGCAAGGTACACTATTCTCTCGAATAGAACCGTTCCCCTGTTTTAAAACAGGTTTTCCATCTCTATCTAACCAACTCCAGAACAGTGCAGGATTGTTAAGAGCCTGTTGCTGATCGTCATTAAGTATATGACTAAATAAAAAAGGAAATAACCGACAATCCCAAAACCGAAAAATCCCTGGTCTTTCCTCGTGATTAGCATCTGTACACTGCCCAAGCCATTCAGATAAGTCTTCAAATGACCAGGAGGAGCCTATTACCATTAAAGGCGCATGGCTTGCGACTTCACGAGCAAGCTCATACATCCAGATAATTTGCTGCTCTTTTTTCAGATTAATACGTACTAATAGTGGAGCATCTTCTAAATAAATGTTCTCAGGCAATCCTTCATAAAGCGAATACCATCTAATCTCGGAACCAAAAGCTTTAAACGCCGGAATAACGGAAAACCCAGCACCACATTGATCAATAATAATATCAATGTGCTCATGTTCTATTTTTAGGCAAGTTAGCTCGACTTTATTCAACCAGTGACTAATGTTATCCATAATTACGTCTCCCTCGGCACAAAGCCTTGCGCCCGTTGCTGAGCTAATTTGAGACACTCTTTACAAACCGATGCAGGTAATTCAGGTAATGGAAACTCCTGACTTTGAGGACCATTGAAATCATGTTGGCCTTTAAGACTGATTAATCCCGGCCCATGAATTTCAATTTCACCGGCTGGTGAAAGGCGAATATATGCGCCACCACTTGCTATCGTAATGCCATTTTTCGCCGTGAGCTGCAGGTGACCTTGTGTGGATTGCACCGTGACGTCTTTAAGAGATGTTAAAGACAGCGTGTCGGCATGTGACTCCACCTGAAGCGGGCCTTTTGCAGAGACCAGACGCATGCCTTCCTGCTGGGCAAGCAGCGATATTGCTTTCGAAGCATTCGCTGACAGTCGCTGTGCACTGGCGAGATTCACTTCGCCAAGACTCTGTAAATACAGGCCTTTACCGCTGTTAAACAACATCCCTTCTGGCGTCACTGCACCGATCCCTTCCGGCGCGCTAATCAGCATCGCGGATCCTTTCAGTTCATCTGCATTTTTATGTAAGGACTTCAGTGTCTCTACGTCCGGCGAAAAACTCCGGTGTGTCTGAGTAACACTTCCCCACTCAGTGAGCTGATTGACCGCCCCTTTCATCAGGCTGATGGGTTGTTTCATCTCCAGCGCATTACCCTGCGCCGCCGTCTGTCCGTCCGCGCTGATAAACAGCCCTTTGTTCGCGCGGATGGCGCCCCAACTGTCGGTGCGCAGCTCGAAGCCCTCGCCGCGCGCCTGGCCTTCGCCGTCCACCAGATGCCCGAGGTTAAGCTGGCTTTTACCACCGTACTCGGTGCTGAGCTTGATGTGCTCCTGGCCGCGCGTGTCGTCGAGGCGCAGCTTGTTGTTCGACGGCGTGCGCAGCACGTTGCGCCTGTAGTTGCGGATGGTGACGTGATCCGCACGCGACGAATCGTGCAGCACCCCGGCAATGTACGGACGGTCCGGGTTGCCGTGCTCAAAGCCAATCGCTACCTCGGTGCCCGCCAGCAGCGGCAGGTGCAGGCCGTAGGTGTCGCCGGCGAACGGGCGCGACTGGCGCACCCACAGGCTCTCATGCCCGCTTTCCCAGCCCGCACGATCAAACAGCATATTGACGCGATAGCGTCCGTCGCGGTCAATGTGCCCGTAGGTGTCGTTGGTGGTGGTGCTGGTAATGCGCGCCGGTAAGGTGCCGGCCATCACCGGGCGCGGCGCGGGTTCCGGACGGTAGCTGTAGCGGCCCTCCGCCGGGATGCCCTGAAACAGGGTTTCCATGCTGCTGTCGCGCGCCGCGCGGCAGACCAGCGAGGTGATAACCACGCCGCTGCGGAACGCCTCCGCCGCGTTGCCGCCGCTGGCGCGCACCACCACGCCCGGCATCAGCGCCGCGCTGCTGGACCTGGCGCTCAGCTGCGCCTGACCGTTGAGGTAGCGCTCGTGGCGCAGCCGGGCGTAGAACGCGCCGCTCTCGGTGGCGGGAGTCGCGCTGTACGCCTCGCCCGCCTGCAGGTAGTTGTCGGCCCAGTGATAGGCTTCGCCGTAAGTGGTCTCGTCGCCGCCGGTGACGTCGGCCCGCGCGTTCATGTCGGCGGTGGCATCGCGGTAGTTGTAGTCGCGAGTGCTGACGGTTTTCTCCACCACGCGGTAGCGGCTTTCCATCGCCCAAACCGACTCCACTCCGCTGTCGTGCAGGCCCGACGGCGGCACCGCGGGCAGCGTCAGCCCGTTCACGTAGCCCTGCGGGCCGTCGTAAAACTCCACCACGTCGATGTTGAGTCGCGTGTCGGTGGTGAAGCGGAACCAGATGCCCACCTCCGCCAGCAGGCGCGAAACAAAGCGCAGGTCGTCTTCGTCAAACTGCATCACCTGCTCGCGCTTCGGGTAGTCGCGGCCGAGGTTGAACACAAAGTCCTGCCCGCGCATGCCGTGGCGCTCGCGCAGGATGGATTCGACAATCTGCGGCACCGACATGTCCTGCCAGATGGCGTTCTGTCGGGTGCGGGAAAGCAGCGCCAGGCGCGGCTGCAGCGTGATGGCGTAGCGCGCTTCGTCGGCAGACGCGCCGAGCATATCAAAGCCGGTGACCATGCCCTGCACCTCGCGCAGCGGCCCGGCTTTATGCAGCAGCTCGCTAAGGCTCTGCGGCGATGGCAGCAGCGTCAGCGACGCCGGTTTCAGCAGCATCGCTTCGCGGCTGATATTTTTGTCGGTGCTGGTGAAGATGATGTGCCAGCTGAACGGCGCACTCAGCGCTTCTGTTCCTTCGAAGCTGAGCACGTCCAGCGGTGAGGTGCTGTCGGTGACTTTCAGCAGATGATGGCTGTGGCTGAAGGTGATAATGGCCGTATCTGTCATGGTGAAATCCTTTTGTTGCCGCGTACAGAAAACCGTCGTTCACTCAGAACGTAAAGGTCACATCGCCTTCTTCACTGGTACCCAGCGTCAGGCTGTTGCTCAAGGTGCCGCTGGCGCGGTGCTGCAAAATCATCTGGCTCAGCACCGGCAGAATCTGCTGATTAAGCAGGCTGTCGACGTTGCGCGCGCCGGTGTCCGGCAGCAGACAGGCGTCGGTGAGCATGTCGTACAGACCTTCGCCGATGGTGGTGCGGATGCCATAATGACGTTGCAGCCGCTGGCTGACCTGCCTGAGCTTCATTTCCACAATAATGCGCATCGCCTCGCGCACCAGCGGGCGGTAAATCACCGTCTGGAAGCGGGCCAGCAGCGCGGGCTGGAAGTGGTCACGCAGGATCGGTCGCAGGCACGCCTGAAGTTCGGATTCGGCGGCGTCCGGGGTTTCTTCCAGCAACTGCATCAGCGAATCGCTGCCGAGATTCGAGGTCATCAGAATGACGGTGTTGCGGAAGTCGATTTCGCGCCCTTCGCCGTCGCGCATAAAGCCACGGTCAAACACCTGATAGAACAGGTTGATGACGTCGCGGTGCGCTTTTTCCACCTCGTCGAGCAGCACCACGCTGTACGGGCGCTTGCGCACCGCTTCGGTGAGAATGCCGCCCTGGCCGTAGCCGACGTAGCCCGGCGGCGAGCCTTTAAGCTGGCTGACGGTGTGCGCTTCCTGATACTCGCTGAGATTGATGGTGATTAACGACTTCTCGCCGCCGTACAGCACATCCGCCAGCGCCAGCGCGGTTTCGGTTTTGCCGGTGCCGCTGGTGCCGACCAGCAGAAACACGCCCTGCGGGCCGTTTTCCGAGGTGAGTCCAGTTTTGGCGGCGCGCAGGCGCTGGGCGATGGCGCTAAGCGCCGCGTCCTGGCCCACCACGCGCGTGGCGAGCTGGCTTTCCAGCATCAGCAGTTCCGCCTGCTCGTTCTTCATTAATGAAGAGAGCGGTACGCCGGTCCAGTCGGCAATCACGCCCGCCACAATGCGCGCGTCAACGTCGGCGGTGAGCAGCGGCTCGCCGGGCTGCAGCGCGTCGAGGTCGGTCTGGAGCTGTGTGATGGCGCTGCGCTGGCTAGCGTCCTTGCGACCTTCCAGCAGCTCATGCATCAGCGACTGCACGATGCCGAAACGCTGCTCCAGCGCCTCCAGCTCTTCATCGGTTACCGCAATCAGGCCGGCGATTTCGGCCAGGCGCTCCTGCGGGATGGTGCCGCCGAGCGCTTCATCATCAAGAATGGCGCGCTGTTCAATGTTCAGCGCGTCGAGCTTCGCTGTTAAGCGTGTAATGGCTTCCGGCGTGGTGTCCTGGCTCATGCGCACGCGTGCGGCGGCGGTGTCGAGCAGGTCAACCGCCTTGTCCGGCAGCTGGCGTCCGGTGAGGTAGCGGCGCGACAGCGTGACGGCGGCGCGTACCGCCGCGTCGGTAATGTGTACGCCGTGGTGTTCGGCGTAGCGCGATTTCAGGCCGCGCAGCATCAGGCAGGCGGTATCGTCATCCGGCTCGTCGACTTTGACCATCTGGAAGCGGCGCTCCAGCGCGGCGTCTTTCTCGAAATACTGTTTGTACTCGCTCCAGGTGGTGGCCGCGATGGTGCGCAGCTCGCCGCGCGCCAGCGCCGGTTTCAGCAGATTGGCCGCGTCCGCGCCGCCCGCCTGATTGCCTGCGCCGATAAGGGTGTGCGCCTCGTCGATAAACAGCAGCACCGGCTCTGGCGCAGCCTGCACTTCGGTGATGATGTTTTTCAGGCGCTGTTCGAACTCGCCCTTCACGCCCGCGCCCGCCTGCAGCATACCGAGATCCAGCGTATGCACGCTGACCGGTTTGAGGCTGTCCGGCACGTTGCCCTCAGCAATGCGCAGCGCCAGCCCTTCCACCAGCGCGGTTTTACCCACGCCCGGTTCGCCGACCAGAATCGGGTTGTTCTTGCGGCGACGCGACAGGATATCCACCATCTGGCGGATTTCGTTGTCGCGGCCCAAGACCGGGTCGATTTTGCCGCTGCGCGCGTCGGCGGTGACGTCGCGGGTAAAGCGGGCAAGGGCTTCGGCGGTTGGCGCTTTTATCGCGCCTGGATCCTGAAGCGTGCTTACCGGCATTTCCTCCGGCTCCGCCTCCGGGCGTTCATCCGATTGCACTTCCAGCATCGGTTGCAGACGTTCCAGCTGGCTCATGCGCAGACTCAGCAACGACCACAGCCCTTCACAACGCACCAGCGACGGCTGTTCGGCCAGCGCCATTAGCAGATGGACGCTGCGGATTTGCGAATTGTTGTCCTGCATTGACGCCATCAGCCACGCCTGCTTTAGCAGGCTTTCGAGCGAAGCGGAGAGCTGGGGACGCCCGCGCACCGCGCGCGGCTGACGGTCGAGAAACACCAGCAAATCCTGCCAGATGGCGTCCATATCCCACTCGTAGCGTCTCGCGATCACGGTGATGTCACCCTCGCCCTGTTCCAGTAGTTTGAGCAGCCAGTGTTCCGGCTGAATTTCGGCGTGCGCGCGGGTCTGGCACAACGACGCGGCGGCTTCAAGCGCCTGCGCGCAGAACGGGTTAAGGCGACGCAGCAAGGCGGCTGACTGACTGTCCATAGCAAAATTCTCCTGATTAGGGGCACGCTACCGCCCGTCGCCGTTTACCGAAGCGCATAAGGTCAGCAGGTCTGATGTGAAATGACTTGTGGTTTCACCCGTCGAAGATGGAATCACCAGGCATCTGGCGTGGTGCGTATTAGGGTCGCCATAAATGGCGACCCTACGATCAACGCTGGCGATTACGCTAAATAGTTCGTGCTGGAGCAAGGCGGCAAGTGAGTGCAGCCCCGGGAGCTTACATAAGTAAGTGACCGGGGTGCGCGAGCGCAGCCAACGCCGCTACAGCGCGAAATATGACGCGTAATCAGGCTGTGGCGCGTTCGTTCCATGAGTCCGAATGAATAATGTTGCCGTCTTTGTAGGTCCAGGTGATTTTTTCGTAGCGCAGCTCAATCTGTTCCAGATGATTGTGCTTCTCTTTGGACGGGTCCTTAACGTCATGCATCACCGGATTGACCTTCACCACCTTCACGTTCTCCAGCTTAGTGTTGAAGTACTCCACTTCCTGGCCGGCATCGCTGATGCGGTACCATTTGAACTCCGCCGACTTCAGCGTCTGACCGGTGGTCACCGCCTTGTAGAGGTACGGGCTGGACGAGTCGATTTCCTTGGTGAACAGAAACGGCGTGTGGATACGCGTGCCGGTCAGTTTGCCGGTGTTGTTATCGGTCGGGATGTAGAGGTTGTGCTGCTGCGCCACCACCTCAATGCTGCCCTCACGATCCTGCACGTCCACCGATCCCTTGATGTCCGCACCGCCGTCGTCCTTCAGCCACAGATAAACCGGAATTGCCATGTTGTTACTCCTTTTCTTCATGATTGCCGTCACCATCCTGTGATGACGGGGGGATTACGTCCGGTGCCTGGCAGGCATCGGCCTGCGGAACCAGACTGATTTCAACGCGCCGATTGGCTGCGCGGCCTTCGGTGGTATCGTTGGACGCCATTGGGCGACTCTGGCCAAAGCCCTGCACCGCGAAACAGCTTTCATCCACATCACCGGTATCGCGCATCCAGTCGCGTACCGCTTCGGCGCGCTTCAGCGACAGGCGCTGGTTGAGCGTCGGATGGCCGGTATCGTCGGTATAACCCGCGATTACAATCAGCCAGCCCGCGCGCGCTTTGATGTTGACCAGCGCGTTCACCATCACTTTGGTCGAGCCCGTTTTCAGATCGGATTTGCCGGAATCGAACAGCGACATCGCATCCAGACGCACCACTGTTGGCTGAGGTTTGGGCTTCGGCACAGGTTTAGGTTCAGGCTTAGGTTCAGGAATCCATGAACTGATGGCGTGCAGCACCGGCAGACGCAGATGACCACCCTGATACAGTCCCAGCCCCAGGCGCAGCGGCGCACCCTGACGCGCATAGCCGTCGAGCTGGCTGGCGTCCTCGCGCAGTACCTGCACAGCAGCAAGCTTCGGCACGTAGTCGTTCATGGCAATGCGGTTGTAGTGTTCGAGGTCGAATACGATGCGACGGATCATCGACTGGTTATTCCAGGCCACCGCACAGAGTGCGATCACAGCGGCAATGGCGAAGGCCGTGATCGCGATGCGCAATGCGCGGGTTCCGGGCGTCACGCCATGGCCTGCTGGAAGCAGCGGAAGAATAAAGTCGGGAAGGATGACGGGCGTATTCGCTGCGGCACCGGCGCTGCGGATGGAGGTGTGCTGCCACAGCCAGGCGCACCACAGAGCGTCATTGCCAGTGCCAGGCGTGGCGGGTTGCAGCTGCAATACACATGCGGCGGGTATCACGGCGGCGACATCACTGTGCGTCTCCGTCAGCACGCGTAACACATGCTGACGCGCCCACGCATCCAGCGAGTTGAGCAGGACCTGCTGCTGCATCGCCACGCTGCCCCCCGACTGCAGCCATTCGCTGGTGCAGCGCGGCGAGGCGTCATCCAGCCAGATTTGTGGGCTGTTTCCCGCCAGATGAACCTGCCAGAGCGGTTCGGCGCACTGCGTCATCTCGCCGGCAATGCCGACATTGAGCAGTAGCGGCAGCGACTGGCGTGTTTCACGGCGCAGCAGCGCGATTTGCCAGCGCAGCGCGAACAGCGCATTTTCCAGCACCGTGCTTTCCTGATGTTGCTGCGGGCTAATACTCAGAGAAATGGAAATCTGCCGGCCCCAGTCAGGGCGTTGCAGCAGCAGCTGGCGCACGCTGTGTTGCAGTTCACTGCTGTCACCCACGCGAATAAAACAGCCCTGCGGCAGAACACGTACCACTTCCTCGTCTGACAGGCCACTTGCATCGCAGCACAGCACCACCGGCTGCCGATAGGCTGCATCGGGTAAATCCGTCCATTCCTGACTCACCCCTTGCCTGCGGCGGCGCAGCACTCTGAACGTTACCGTGCCAGTCAGCATCAGTATCGCCAGCAACACGAGGAAATCGCTGCTGCGCGCAAAGCTCAGAAACTGCGTGCACAGCACCGCCGCAAGCAGCCAGATCCAGAGCACCAGCAGGCGTGGAAGCAGCGGCTTCATCCTTTGACTCCGGGCAGCAGTGTCGTGATGAGGTGATCGAGCCAGTGATTCAGTCCCCACCACAGCGCAGCCAGCAGCAGCGCGGTCAGACCAAGACGTGCAGGCCAGCTACTGAGCCAGCCTGTGCGCAAGCCACCGCTTGCCAGCGATAACAACGGTGCATCCGCCGCACGCGTGAAAGGGGGGACACGTTTAGTCAGCGCACTTACCAGTTGCTGGCGCGCAGGCGTATCGGTAGACACATAACCGCCGAGAAAACCCAGCAGCATCACGCGATGAAAGCAGGTTAGCACCCTCTCGTCGGCTTCCGGCTGTGCGAGAACCTGCTGCATGCGATCGCACAGCGTTTCACCCGCGTCCATGGTTTGTAAAAAATGGCCCTGCAGTGGCATGTGATACCACTGCAGGCAGGCATCATCCTGCACGCCGCGTCCTTTCACCGCCTCATCCAGCAGTGCGCACTGCGCCAGCAGAATGTTATGGCAGCTCTCGCGGCTGACGCCCGCTTCACGCAGCGCCAGCTGCACGCGCTCCGCATCAGCGACGCAGCGCTGCCACAGCGTCAGCCCTTCGCCGTCGGAAAATGTCGGGCCATGACGCAGGCTGATCACCTGCAGCCAGGTGTTTTGCAGCAGCGCATCAATATCAGGAGGTTGTGATGTCGTATTCATGATCTCAGCACCGCGAAGAGTTCCAGTTCCGGATCACCCAGCGTGCCGGGGACATAAAACATGCAGCTGCCGCTCTCGAGCATGGCGCGTGCCGCCGGATGCGACAGATCCAGCGAGAAATACTGGTTTTCCAGTCGCAGCGGAATGGCGGCCGGCACATGGCTGAGCGGCTTCAGTGGGATCCCCAACTGCGAGCTGTTTACCAGCGCGATGACGTCATCGGGGCTGCCCACTTTGCACTGGCGCGGGAACTGTTCCTGCAGCTGCGCCACCGGCAGTGGCGAGCGCACTGACAGGTAGAAGTCGGCTTCCTCGCGCAGACGCGGATCGTTGAGACGCGCCTGCCACTGACGCAGCCGGCGATCGTGGCTCATCTCTATCGCCACCATGCGCGACGGCAGGCTAGCTTCCAGCAGCGTGCCGAGCAGGCTGAACAGCGGCGGAAATACTTCATTGAGGTTGTCATGCCGGTAAGCCGGGATGGCCTTCACCTGATGCTCCAGCGAGAACGTCAGCAAACTGCCCGCCAGCCTTGCCAGCTCCGGATAAAGCCGTTCCGGCGGGCTTTGCGGATGGCGTAGAAAATCAGCCAGCAGCGGTTCGGCGGTGTTGAGCGCGTTAAGCAGCCAGAACAGCGATACATCGGCGACGGCAAAATCGGCCATGCGCTGGTTGCTTTCGCGGCGCATCGACATCAGCCGTACCAGACGGGCACGCAGCTGCGTCACCAGCTGTTCAAGTGCTGTCACCAGCCACGGGCTGGATTGCAGCGTCAAAAGTGGCGGCAGGAACTGGCTGTCCAGCCCCCAGCCGCCCTGCGCATCCTGCTGCAGACGCGCCACGGGGCAGGTCAGCCAGTCGCTGTTGTCCTGATGTGCATAACGCAGCGTTAGTTCAGGCTGTAATACCGCAACCTGACGGGTGTCATCCCCGAACAGGTTGCGGATATCGCGCCAGCGCTGGCGGAAGCGCACCGGTCGCTCGGCCACGTCGCTCTCCTGCAGGCAGTTGCCGCCGTTGGCATAGAGTTGCGGCAGCGCCAGAACAACCGTCACTACCTTCTGCTCCGCCTCAAGTGTCAGCGTCGGTGGCAGCGGATCGGCGTTATAGGTATCGACCAGCGTGCCGTCGCGAAAGCGCAGATGCAGATGACGCGGCTTGAGTCGGCCAAGCTTCAGCGCGTCCGGCTCAAACTCCGCCTGCAGCACGCCCCAAGGTTGGTTAAGTCCCATGCGCGCAATGCACTCGCTGTGCCACGCCTGCCAGGCGAACTGCTGCTGAAAGTGCTGGGGCGAGATCATGGTGCCCCGGCCCCAGAGTGGTTGTTCTGTTTTCATCCCTTATCGCCGCCTTACGCTTTAGCTTTTGGCATCTGCGACACCAGCGACAGGTTCACGTCCATGCCTTCCACCTGGAAGTGCGGGATAGCGAACAGCTTGACGCGGAAGAAGCCCGGGTTGTCTTCGATATCTTCCACCAGCACCTTCGCATCGCGCAGCGGGTGTGAGGATTGCAGCTCGTCACCCGGATCGGTCATCTCGGTCACCAGCGTGCTGACCCAGGTGTTCAGCTCCAGCTCCAGCAGGCGACGATCTTTGGTGGTGCCGATGTTTTCGCGCTGGATCAGCTTCAGGTAGTGCGCGATGCGTGACAGCAGGAAGATGTACGGCAGACGCGCATTGATGCGGCTGTTAGCGGTGGCATCGGCGGTGTCGTAGATTGCCGGTTTTTGCGTCGAGTTGGCCGAGAAGAAGCAGGCGTAATCGCGGTTCTTGTAGTAGGAAAGCGGGATAAAGCCGAGGTTAGCGAACTCGAACTCGCGGGTTTCCGGGATCATCACCTCAGACGGGATTTTCACCTGGTTACCGGTGCCGAGATCGTAGAGATGGATCGGCAGATCCTGCACCGCGCCGCCCGCCTGCGGGCCGCGAATTTGCACGCACCAGCCGTTGCTAATGAAGCTCTGCACCATGTTGGCGGCGAAGGCGAACGAGGCGTTAGTCCACAGGTATTTATCGTGGTCCGGGCCTTTCACTTCTTCGATATAGTTGAAGCTGCGCACCGGCACGGTGTCCGGACCGTACGGCAGACGACCCAGCACGCGCGGCATGGTCAGGCCGATATAGCGGGAATCGTCGGTATCGCGGAACGACTTCCATTTAATGTATTCGGCGCGGTCAAAGTAGTTGCCGATATCTTTGATGGCAGCCACCTCTTCCATCGACTCTTTCAGGAAGAACTGCGGGCCGACCGATCCGATGAACGGCATGTGCGCCGAGGCCGCCACTTTTGACAGATTGCGCAGCAGCGCCACGTCCTGCGCGGAGGCGTCGAATTCATAAGCAGAAATTACCGCGCCAATCGGCTCGCCGCCCGGCGTGTCGTATTCAGCTACATAAGTTTGCAAGTAAAGGCCGCTCTGGATGATTTCCGGCGCATCTTCGAAGTCCTGACGCAAATCGTCTTTCGACACGTCCAGCACTTCAATTTTTACGTTCTGACGGAAGTCGGTTTTATCCACCAGAGACTTCAGGCCGCGCCACGCTGATTCCACCTTCTGGAATTCATCGTGATGCATCACCGCGTCCAGCTGGCGGCTGATCTGGCGGTCCAGCTCGGCGATGTGATGATCCAGCAGGTTTTTATCCAGCTTTTCGACTTTCGCACCGCTGATTTTCAGGCGCGTCAGGAACACCTGCATCGCGGCGGTGACGCGCTCGTCGGCGGTAGCATCAGACATCGCCTGATTGTCCTGCCAGACATTGAGGTCACTCAGCTCTGACACTGGATTGAGGTTGATTTTTTCAAACAGTGAAGCGTATACGCCGCCCGCAGCAGGGCGATCCAGCACGGTGGTTGCGCCATTGGCATGGGTTTCATTCTGAACTGACATCAGCATTCTCTCTCTATAGTCCGTTACGGGGATAATCAGGCTTGATCGGTGGCTAACGCAGACAGCTCGCTGCGCAGTTCGTCGCTGAGTGCCGGATCTTTCAGGATGGCTTCCAGCTCTTTGCGGAAGGTGACGTTATCCAGCAGGTTAGATTTGAGGTCGCGCAGCAGATTGCGCATCGCCAGCATGGCGCGCAGCTGCGGGATTTGACGGGCAACTTGCTCCGGCTCGAAGTCTTTAATGTCGCGGAAATTAAGCGCCACGTTCTCTTCGCTACCGTCGCCGGCCAGCGTATTCGGTACGGCAAAGGACACCGCAGGCGCGATATCGGCCAGCACGCTGTTGAAGTTGTTTTTGTTTACGTTGATTTTTTCACGCTCAGACAGCGGACGGCCTTCCGCACCGTTGCTGAAATCGCCGGTGACCAGCAGTTTAAGGGGAAGCTCAGTTTTCTTAGCCGAACCGCCCGTATGCAGGTCAAGCTTCAAATTGATACGTGCTTTAGGGATTTCATTCTGATAAGAGTTGCTCATGTTTACTCCTTGTAAAAATGGCGCGGAAAGCACGCGTAGGCACACTTTCCCTGTGTGTTACCGCGCGAATATATAGCTGATATTTTAGGAAGGCAATCAGGCAAAGTGATCTTTTCGATCTGATTTATATAGGAAATTTCTGATGATTTAGATTAAATCACTGATGGGAGATGAGACAGGGCCCAGGATAAATCTCAAAATAAAGTTTTCAGGCCAGGCAGATCTAATCCAGGTGAAACGTTTACATCAATCAATAATTTAACGTTGCTAACTTTTTTTAGAGGCAGTTGGGGGAGAGATATCAGCGACAAAGAGAAGGCACCCGCTCACACTATAAGCGGGTGCCTTAGGGAGGAATTTTATCCTGGCAGGTTAACTATTACGCTGTAAGTGACTACTTACAAATGCGCGACAGCGCGCAGAGAGAGGATCACTGAATACTTGCTGCGGCGAACCGGCTTCCTCAATTTTGCCCTGATGCAGAAACACCGCTTTGTTAGACACATCGCGTGCAAAGCCCATTTCGTGCGTCACGATAATCATGGTGCGCCCCTCCTCCGCCAGGCTACGAATCACGCGCAGCACTTCGCCCACCAACTCGGGATCAAGCGCTGAGGTCGGTTCATCAAACAGAATCGCTTTCGGCTGCTGCGCCAGCGCACGGGCAATCGCCACGCGCTGTTGCTGTCCCCCGGAAAGCTGCGATGGCCAGGCGTTGCGCTTCTCGTACAGCCCGACTTTTTGTAACAGCGCTTCAGCCTCTTCAATTGCCTCTTTACTGCTGCGCTTCTGCACATGAATCGGCGCTTCGATGATGTTCTGCAACACGGTTTTGTGTGGCCAAAGGTTGAAGCCCTGGAAGACAAAGCCGAGCTGCATACGCATCAATTTGATGCGGCGCTGCTGTTCACGGCTCAGCTTTTCATCAGGATTATCGATAGTGACCACTTCGTCACCCACCGCTATTTCCCCACCCTGCGGCACTTCCAAAAACGGAATGCAGCGCAGCAAGGTGCTCTTGCCTGAACCGCTGGCGCCAATCAGCGAAATCACGTCGCCATCCTGAGCCGTTAAACTGATGTCGTGCAGTACTTCGTGCCCGCTATAACTTTTTCTGAGATGGCTCAGGGCGATAGTGGGTTTACTCATGGACGTGCTCCAACCTGATAAGGGGACAAACGACGCTCCAGCAGCGCCACCGCTTTACTCACCAGCACGGTCAGTAGCAGATAGATAATCGCTGCGCTGATAAACACTTCCAGCGCGCGGAAAGTCTCAGAGACAATCGAGTCGGCAATGCCGGTCATTTCCATCAGGCTGATGGTGCTGACCAGGGAAGTCGACTTTATCATCGAGATAATTTCATTGCTGTAAGCTGGCAGCGCCTGACGCACCGCCAGCGGCAACGTGATACGCCGCAGTGTGGTGAAACGCGACATGCCGCTCACTTTGGCCGCTTCCAGCGACTGCACGCTCACCGCATTGAGGCCACCGCGCAAGATTTCCGAAGTGTAAGCCGCATCGTTAAGCACCAGCGCAATCAAGCCGCACCAGTAAGGATCGCGCAGCAACGGCCACAGCACGCTTTCACGCACCGCAGGCAAGCTGCCGAGGCCGTAATAGATCATAAAGATCTGTATCAGCAGCGGCGTGCCGCGAAATACCCAGACGTAGAAACGCGTAACGTAACTACCCAGACGATTCTGCCGCAGTAAATTGAGCAGTAACGCCAGTACGCCGCCGCCCAACAGCGATAGCAGCGCCAGATTAAGCGTTAACGGCAGACCGCGCAGCAAAGCAGCTAAGGTGTGCTGCAGGAAAGTGACATCCATCGTGGCTCCTTACAACCGCGCGCGTTGTTGCCCGCGCATGGCCACTTTTTCCACATAGCGGAAAACAAAATCGGAACAGGTGGTAATGATCAGGTAGATCACCGCACCAACGCTGTAGAAGAAGAACGGCATCTGTGTGGAGTTCGAGGCAGTGGAGATTTGGTTCATGGTTTCCACCAAGCCGGTGACGGAAACTAGCGCCGACTCCTTGATCACCGATTGCCACTGATTACCCATGCCCGGTAGCGCAGTTTTCAGCGCCTGGGGCACAATCATGCGGCGAAACAGCATCAAACGTCCCATGCCCGTTACCGTGGCGGCTTCAAGCGTTCCTTTCGGAATCGCGTAGAACGCACCGCGGAACACACTACTTTGATAAGCGCCGGAGATCAGGCCGATGGCGATCGCGCCAGCAACAAAGCCGTTCACATCAAACGGTCCTTGCAGGCCAAGACTTTCCCCCACAAACGACACCACCTGACGTCCACCAAAATAGAACAGGTAGATCACCAGCAGCTCCGGCACACCACGAAACAGCGTGATGTAGCCGTTGGCGAGGCGTTGCTGCCAACGCCCACCCCCAATCTGCATCCAGCATAGTAAGCTGCCGAGGATAGCGCCCAGCAACCATGCACATAATGAAACGGTGACGGTCACCGTGGCGGCGTTAAGCAACACGCCGCCCCAGCCTTCATCACCAAAACCTAAGATTTGCCAATCAATAGCCATAAGCGCCTGGAATTACTCTTTAGGTGCGACGTTTTCGCCGAACCATTTTTCAGACAGCTGCTTCAGCGTGCCATCTTTGATCATTGAATTTAACGCGTTATCCAGCGCCGCCTTCAATTCAGGATTGTTTTTCTGAATCGCGATAGCCGAACCCTGGCCCAGCACGCCACCGGAGAAACCGTAACCGGTACTGTTCACGGTATCCGCATGCTTTTTCACATAGGCATTGAGGTTAGTGCGAGACGCCATGACCGCATCAACGCGACCATTCAGCAGATCGGCGAACGTTTCCGGACCGGCCTGATAAGTACGAATCGTTGCCACATCCGCCAGATATTTGTTCAGGAAATCAGCCTGAATGGTGGCAACCTGCACCGCGATGGTTTTGCCTTTGAATTTGGCTTTCAGCGCATCAATTGATTTGGTCATAGCAGCTTCATCATCCGCCAGTACCACTTCGCCATTGCCCGGCAATGTATCAACCGCGCTGCCTTTCAGGGTGACGAAACCCGAAATACTCACGGTGTACTGGCGCGAGAAATCCACCACTTCTTCACGCTTAGGCGTCACGGTCACAGCATCGATCACTGCGTCATATTTACCGTCGACTAACCCCGGAATCATACCGGACCATTTCTGCGCCACGATTTCATATTTAAAACCGGCACGTTTGGCGATTTCAGCCACCATATCTGGCTCATAACCGACGATTTTGCCGTTGGGCGTGGATTGGTTAAACGGCGGATAAGCAGCTTCAGTCGCGAATTTCAGCGTGCCAAAATCTTTAGCCTGCACCAGAGCGGATGAGGCAAGCAGCAGCATGCCCACAGAAGCGGTAAACAGTCCTTTACGCATCATCATAAGACCTCAGAGTTCGTTATTTTAAGAAAGTAAATCAATGGCTAAACGGGCTAATGCCTGCGTGCCGCTATGGATACTGCGCTCGTCGGGTTGATAATCCGAATTGTGCAGATGGTCGTCGCGTCCCGGTGCGCCGGATCCAATGTGGATCTGGCAACCTGGCGCGCGCTCGGTAAACAGCGAGAAATCTTCGGCACCAAAGCTGGCGCTCGGTTTAGCGACGATCGGTTTACCAAATTGATGCGACAAAATCGGTTCCAGCGCATCAATAAGCGCCTCGTCGTTCATCAACGGCGGAACGCCGCGCTGGTAATTGACCTCAACGCGCACATTCAGAGAGAGCGCTACGCCAGCACAGATACGTTTGAATGCCTCTTCGATATGCGCCCGTGCCGCCGGAGATTTGGCGCGCACCGTGCCCTGAATCAGGCAGCTATCAGAGATGATGTTGTGGGTGGTGCCGCCATGAATGTGGCCGATGGTCAGCACCGCCGAATTGGCTGGATCGAGTTCGCGCGAAATAATGGTTTGCAACTGACTGACCAGATTCACTGCGGCAATGATCGGATCGGTACCCATGTGCGGACGGGCAGCGTGCGTTGATTTGCCGTGTACCACCACATCAAATTCGTCGCTGGAAGCGGTGCTGGCACCGCGCGTCAGGCCAATTTCGCCCGCGGCCAGTTCCGGCTTATTGTGCAGGGTGATGGCGAGATCGACGCCGTCGGCCGCACCATCAGCGATCATCGCTTCGGCACCGCTGTCTGGCGTCTCTTCCGCTGGCTGGAAAATTAGCCGCAAAGTGCCATGCAGTTGTGCGCGGTAGTGCGGCACAATCGCCGCCACACCCAGCATGGTCGCGGTATGAATATCGTGGCCGCAGGCGTGCATTTTACCGGGATAGTGGCTGCTGAACGGTAAGCCCGTTTGTTCGTGAATCGGCAACGCATCCATATCGGCGCGCAATAGCACGGTTTTGCCGGGATGCGCGCCAACAATATCGACCATTACGCCGGTTCTGCCGACGCCGGTTTTCGGCGTCAGACCCAGGCGCAGCAACTCCTGCTCTACGATGTGGGCAGTGCGAATGGTGTCGAAACCCAGCTCCGGATGCGCGTGAATATCACGGCGAATGGCGATGAGATGCGCCTGCATACTTTCACTTCTGGCGCTGATGTCCCTGGCTAAAACATCTTTATGATCGGTCATAGGAAATGATCTTTCTCAGGCGCGAGCCTGGCCTTAATGGCATTTTTATTAAAATTGACTCTGTATTTATTCACAGCAATCGGCAGAATGCAACGCGCCATCCATTTGTTTACTTGCTGAATTTAAGCAATATTTTGCTAATTCACTGCCTTGACAGGATAAAAACCCACGTCTGCATCATTAAGCAGTTATAACATTCATGATCCATCGCGGATCATCAGTTTTACTGATTTCGAAATTTAGCCAATCAGCCGTTAACCTGTGTCAGAAGCCAGTCGCGTACCGCCAAAACCGGCGCGGGCTCGCGTGGACGGCGCGGCCATACCAGATACCAACCGGCATCCATGGTCATTTGTTGACGGAAAGCGGGTACCAAACGGCCGCTAGCCAGATCGTTCTGCACAAAATGCGGGCTGGTCAGCGCGATGCCCTGCCCGCTGATCGCCGCCTCCAGCGCCAGCGCGGTTTGATTGAAACGCAGGTGATGCTGATGATGCAGCGATAAATTGGGAAAGATAGACGCGAGAAATACCGGCCACAGATGGTGACCATCGTGCAACAAGGCGTAGCGCAGACAGCGATCGCTTTCAGCTGGATCGCCCATTTCAGCCAGTAGCGTGGGACTCACTACCGCCAATACCGTTTGGCTGAACAGCAAGGTGGCGTCGAGTCCGGCACCAAATGGCGGCCGCCCGTAACGCACCGCCAAATCGACACCTTCATGATGAAACTGCACCAGCCGCTCAGAGGCCAATACGCGCAGATCGATATCTGGCCACGCAGCAGTAAAACCAGGTAAGCGCGGCAGCATCCAGCGACTGGCAAAGGTGGGCGTTACGCTCAGGGTTAAACGATTGGGCTCCGGTCGCAGCGTGCGTGTGGCCTCATCAATTAACTCAAATGCCTGGCGAATGCTAACTGCATAGCCCGCCCCCGCGCCGGTCAGCGCCAGCGTGCGCGGCAATCGTTCAAACAGTTTTAGCCCAAGGCTGGCCTCCAGACCGCGAATTTGCTGTGCCACCGCCCCCTGCGTCACGCCTAACTCTTCCGCCGCCAGACGAAAATTAAGGTGTCGCGTCACCGCCTCAAACACTTTTAAGGCATTAAGCGGGGGTAGCGCGTTAAATCCCTGACTCATCCTGTAGTTTTCCTATCGTCAAATGACAAACAGACTGACTCTCTGTTGCCAAAATTACCTTTTATACTGGCCTAAATCGATTACTCATTAGCTGGAAGGTGAATTATGGCAGTAGAAAAAGTAGCAGTTATTGTGGCTGGCGGTAGCGGGATGGGCGCCGCAGCCGCCAGCAAACTGGCGAGCGACGGCTTTAAAGTGGCCATCCTCTCCTCCTCCGGCAAAGGTGAAACGCTGGCGGAAAAACTGGGTGGTTTAGGGGTGACAGGCTCGAATCAGTCACAGGAGGATTTAAACACGCTGGTGGATAAAACGCTGGCACGCTGGGGCCGCATTGACGTGCTGGTGAACAGCGCAGGTCATGGTCCGCGCGCACCGATTCTGGAATTAACCGATGAGCAGTGGCAGCTCGGAATGGAAACGTACTTTTTGAATGTGGTGCGCGCCACGCGTCTGGTCACGCCCATCATGCAGCAACAAGGCGGCGGCAGCATCATCAATATTTCCTCGGCGTGGACGTTTGAGCCGACGGATATGTTCCCGACTTCAGCGGTGTTCCGCGCCGGGCTGGCATCCTTCACGAAAATCTTCGCCGATACCTACGCGGCTGATAACATTCGCATCAACAATGTCTTACCTGGCTGGATCGACAGCTTGCCGAAAACCGATGAGCGCCGCGACAGCGTTCCGCTGCAACGTTACGGCACGTCTGAAGAAGTGGCGGCGACCATCGCTTTCCTCGCCTCACCGGGCGCAGCCTATATTACCGCTCAGAATATTCGTGTTGATGGTGGCGTGACGCGCAACGTGTAGCAAGCCTGTTAATCCTCCCCGATAGCCGCGAGCGAATCCCTTTCGCTCGCGGCTTTCCTGTTTTTTCTTTCATGAACAACAGTCAAACAAGACTGGTCTTGTCGATTATATTGCCGATAAATAGTCAGAATAGTCTTATTCGCTGACGGCACCTTCCTGCCCCAGCACGCCAATTTTTAACCATTCTGATTGGAGGTCGCTATGCAATCGATTTTACGTTTACGCCTATCTTCTCTTTTAACCGCAGAACGCCGTGTAGTCTGGCAAATGATGTTCGCGGGTTGTGCAGCATTCTGGATTTTGCTGGTGGTTGCCGTAATGGGCATTCGCTGAGCTAATGCGCCTGTAACCGGCCGGACAACTGCTCCGGCGGTAATAATTCGAACGCGCTTTTCATTTCCCGTGCTTCTTCCGCCGGACTGCGACCAAACATCCGTTTAAACTCACGACTAAATTGCGAATCGCTTTCATAGCCGACACGCGCGGCTGCACCCGCGGCGGTCAGGTTATCGCGGATCATCATTAATCGCGCCTGATGTAAACGCAGTGATTTAAGGTATTGAATCGGCGAAGTCTGCGTCACGGTTTTGAAATGCAGATGAAAACGCGGCACACTCATCCCCGCCTCGTTCGCCAGATGCGGTACATCCAGCGGCTGACGCCAGTCGGCATGAATACGCTGTAAAGCACGTGCGATACGGCCGAAATGGCCTTGATAAGTCAACGCGGCACGCACCGCGCCACCCTGCTCACCGATTAATATGCGAAAGCAAATCTCCTCGACGCGCGCGGGTCCTAGCATTTTGGCTTCAAGCGGATCGCTCAGCGCTTCCAGTAAACGTAGCGTACTCTCTGCTAACGTCTGATTAATCGGTGTAGAAATGATACCCGCCGGTGAAGCGTTAACTGCCGTTTCACAGCTGGTCAGTTGCGCCACCAGCCTTGCCACCATGTCCACATCCAGACGAATGGCGATGCCCAGCAGCGGCTCTTCTGACGTGGCTTCCGTTTCCGCAGAAAATGGCAGCGGCACCGATAACACCAGGTAGTGCTGCGCATCGTAGCGATACATTTTGTCGGCGAGAAAAGCGCGCTTCGATCCCTGACAAATAATGATAATACTTGGCTCGTACAGCACTGGCGTTCGTGCCCATTGCCGGTCGGCACGCATAAAGCGCACGCTTTCCAGCAATGATTCCGTGTAGCCTTCCTGACGTGCCAGCTGACTGAGTAAGGCGCAGGTACGCTGTTGTACGGTTTGCGACATAAAGGGTTTCCTCAGAGAGATTCAGGCAAAGCATAGCGGTGAAAATGACGCCCGCACAATGTAGGCGAGAGGATCAGGCAAAGATGCGCCATAATCCGGTCTGTCGCATACGGCGTGATTTATCAACAATATCCTCGTCAACTTAACGAGGAGTGCAGCATGAACACAGCGAAAAAAGTGATTATTTTAACCGGTGCCAGCAGCGGTATTGGTGAAGGCATTGCGCGCCATTTAGCGCAGCAAGAACATCAACTGGTACTCGGTGCGCGCCGCACCGATCGTCTGGAGACTTTGTGCAATGAACTGCGGTTAGCCGGTGCAAGCGTGGATTATCTCGCCAGCGATGTCACGCAGCGCGCTGATGTGCAGCAGTTGGCAGACTTTGCGCTGGAAAAATATGGCCGCATTGATGTGATGATCAATAACGCGGGCGTGATGCCGCTGTCACCGATGAGCGCACTGAAAGTCGAAGAGTGGGATTTGATGCTGGACGTCAACATTCGTGGTGTGCTCTACGGCATCGCGGCGGTGCTGCCAACCATGCATACGCAGCAGTTTGGTCACATCATCAACATCGCCTCGATTGGCGCACTAACCGTTTCGCCAACCGCAGCCGTTTACTGCGCCACCAAGTTCGCCGTGCGCGCCATTTCCGATGGTCTGCGCCAGGAATCGCAGCAACTGCGGGTGACAGTGATCAATCCCGGCGTGGTTGAATCTGAACTCGCCGATACCATCAGCGATAACACCGCGCGTGAAGCAATGAAGAGCTATCGCCAGATTGCGCTCAAGCCTGAAGCTATTGCCAAAGCAGTTAGTTGGGCCATCGATCAGCCTGGCGACGTAGATATCAATGAAATCACCGTGCGCCCTACTGCCAGCGCACATTAAGGGTTCAAACCCGTGGCGATTTCAGGCTGAAATCGCCCGTTTTCAGCCGTTGCGTTTGAGCCGCGCCGCGGCACGTTCGGTTGCCGCGCGTCGGCGAGCAATGAAGTCCTGCATTTGGAGTTTTGCCTCTGCTAACCTTTCCGGCGAGGCGCTGCGTGGCGAACCTGAGTTGAACGGTGGCGCCGGATCGTACTCCATCTGCAGCTGGATATTTTCCGCTATTTGACGCCCCATAAGCGCTTCCGCCACGCTTAAGGCAAAATCGATGCCCGATGTTACGCCCGCCCCAGTGATACGATTGCGGTCACGCACCACACGTTCTGCCACCGGCGTAGCCCCGAGTAAGCTGAGTTGTTCAAGTGACCCCCAATGCGACGTCGCGCGATATCCCTGCAACAAGCCTGCTGCGCCTAACACCAGTGAACCAGTACATACCGATGTGACCCACTTTGCGCTTTCCGCCATGCGGCACACAAACCCCAACGTTTCGTCATCTTCCATCAACGCAATTTGGCCGGGACCACCGGGAATGCAGATAAGATCCAGCGGGGGGCAATCCTGGAACGTCGTAGTTGGTAGAATCGCCAGACCACGATCGGACATCACCGGCTGGCGATCTTTCCAAATCAGATAGCTGTTAACGTTGGGCAGGCGGGCAAACACTTCCCACGGACCGGTGAGATCAAGTTGCGTGAGGTTGGGGAACAGCAGCAGGCCGATATTAAACATGTTTTGACGCTCCAGAATGGCATGACCTAACTCAAATAATGAAGGTGAAGTCCTGCATACTACAACCAACCCGCTTTTTTCAGCCGCCACCACATTACGCAGCAGATGACGACCGTTACGCCCACCACCGCGGGATAACCAAAATGCGTGTGCAATTCTGGCATGTCCGGGAAGTTCATGCCGTACATGCTGAAAATAATGGTCGGTACAATCAGAATCGCCCCCCAGCCGGCGAGCTTCTTATTCACTTCGCTTTGCTGCACCGACACCAGCGCCAGATTGACCTGCATCACGCTGGTGAGCATTTCGCGCATATCTTCCGCATCGATCATCACGTGATGCGCGTGATCCTGCACGTCACGCAGATAGGCGCGCAGATTTTTCGGAATAATATCTTCATGGAAGCGCACCAGCTGCTGGCAGATCTCTGTCACAGGCAGCGCCGCATTGCGCAGTGCCAGCAGTTCACGGCGCAAGTGATAAACGTTTTGCAGCGCGTCGCTGTCGAAACGCGTGGTGAACATGCCCTCTTCCAGACCACTGATGCGATCGTTAAGTGATTCGGTGATTTTGCTGTAGTTATCAACGATAAAATCGAGGATGCAATAGAGCGCATAACCCGGTCCTTCACACAGTAATGCCTGGTTCTTTTCGGCTTTGGTGCGGATGTCTGCATAGCCTTCCGAAGAACCGTGACGCACAGTGATCAGGAAGTTTTTGCCGAGGAAGAAGTGGGTTTCACCGAAGGTGATGCGCTGCAAATCATCCATGTGGGCGGTTTTTACCACGATAAATACCGAATCGCCATACTGCTCGATCTTCGGTCGCTGATGTGCCACCAGCGCATCTTCAATCGCCAGTTCGTGCAGGCTAAACTCCTGCTGCAGCGTCTGCATAAAGGCCGGTTCAGGTTGGTACAATCCCATCCAGACGAAGGATTTCTCTTCTTTTAGTACTTCACTAATGTCGGCGATATCGACATGTTCTTCGCGCTTGCCGTGGCGATACGCTACGCAGTTAATTACCATATTCACGCGATCCTTGTTGTTTGTACTGTATTTCATTTTAGCCTTAAAGCTCGCGTACCATTTCTACGCAAGGAAGATCGGCTTGCGCCAGCGCCGAGGGATAAAGCGCTTCCCGCACCACGCGAAAACCGTGGCGACGATAGAAACCACTGGCGTTGGGCGTGGCGGCGAGCGTCAGTTGCGTAAAACCACGCTGACGCGCTTCATCGATAATCGCCTGCATGATTACGCTGGCATAACCTTTGCCGTTGCAGGCGGGCAAGGTAAAGATCGCTTCAACGCTGCCGCTATGCAGATCGAGGAAACCGGTTGCGGCCACGCCATGTTCAGGATCCTCTACCACATAAAACGGATTGCTTTTTACCGCCTCGAAATAGCCGGATGGCAGCGCATCTGGCGTCCATGCGGCGATGACATCAGCCGGATAAACCGCCTGACAACCGTGGCGAATGGCAAGATTACGGATGCGCCACAGTACGGCCGTTTCATCACAGCGGGCTAAACGCGGTTTCATTCGTTTTCCTCTATGCTAGTAATCCGTGGAGTATCACAGTAGCAAAACTCATCAGGAAGATAACGCCGAATCCGGCTACAAAAGGTTACGATCATGCAACTCACCTCCTCTCGCTTGTTTCTCCGCCCGGTTGAGCCCAACGATGTTCAACGGCTGTTTGCCATCTATGGCGATCCGGATACCAACATGTTTAATCCGGCCGGCCCGTTTCCCGATTTAGCCTGTGCTCAAGAAGTGTTAAATCGCTGGCTGGCACACTGGCAATCCTTTCCCTTTGGCAACTGGGCAATCTGTCTGCGTGAACAGCCAGATAAGGTTTTGGGATTTGGCGGCTTAACGGTGCGCGAGTTTGCTGGCAGGCCGGTAAACAATCTTGGCTATCGTCTGGCAAAAGAGGCGTGGGGAAAAGGGTACGCCACCGAGTTCGCCCGAACGGTGATCGCTTACGGCTTCGATGAATGTCAGCTTACGGTGATTGATGCGGCGGTGCGTCACGATCATCTCGCGTCACAGCAGGTGCTGGAAAAGGCGGGTCTGCGCTGTTACGACCAGGTTTACGATGTTCCGGGCGCACCCGCCAGTTTGGTGTATGAATTACGCGCACAAACCTGGCGCGATCAGGGTACGCCCAAATAGCGCAACAGCGCAGTCATCAACGCGGCACCGATAATCACGAGGATAAGCGGTGTGCGACGCCAGGCGAGAAACACTGCAAACAGCACGCCGGTGATGCGCGCCACACCGGCAAAGTGCGTGCCTTCAAACAGCGCGGTGGTTACGGCCACCGCCAGCAGCAAAACGGTGGCGGCATCGGACAGCATATTGCGAGCGCGATCCGACATCTGCATGCGGCTGCCCAGACGATAACCGGCAAAGCGGATCGCATAAGTGCCCACCGCCAGAAGCGCAATGCCGCCAATGATCAGATTATTTTGCATTTTTACGCTCCCGCCAGCTCAGTAATCCCAACAGTGAAAACAACACTGGCATGCCCGCTGGCACAAAGGGCGTCGCCAGCACAGACAGCACGGTGCCAAGCGAGGCGGGGATCAGCGTGCGACGCTGGCGTAGCGCCGGGAAAATCAGGGCAATCAAAATCGCCGGAAATACCGCATCCAGACCAATGGCCGATACATCGGGAATGAAACGCCCGATCGCCGCGCCGCCGATGACCGACAGCGGCCAGATGGTGAAGATACCTAAACCGCAAATCCAGTACGCGGCGCGTCGCTGCGCCAGTTTCGGCTGAGATATACCAAACACCACGCTTTCATCATTCATAATGTGGCAACCCAGCAAGCTGCGGCTGCCTTTACCCACCAAATCTTTGACCGCAATGCCAAATGGCAGATGACGTGCGTTAACCAGCAGACCCGCCGCCGCTGCCGTCAGCGGACTGCCGCCACCCGCCACGATGCCGATGAACAGGAACTCCGATGCGCCCGCCAGAACCAGCGTGGAGAGTGCGATGGGCACCCACAGCGGAAACCCTTCGGCCGCCGCCAGCGAACCGTATGAAAGCCCGACAATACCGTCGGCCAGACATACCAGGAAGATGGCTTTTATTACGCCGCGATCAAGCGGCACTGCACCCAGACGCATCACAATTTGATCTCATATCGAACAGGAAAGACGTTATAATGAACGCGTCAGAATTGTTTTACAAGACGAACAAAACGTTCGTTATAAAGAACAGGAGTAGCTTTGACCACGCCAATTGATATTATTGCTGTCGGATTACTGCGCGAACGTCAGCGCGCGGGGCTTTCACTGACAGAAGTGGCGCGTCGCGCCGGGATCGCCAAATCAACGCTGTCACAACTCGAAGCCGGTAATGGCAATCCCAGCCTTGAAACGTTGTGGGCGCTGTGCGTGGCGCTTAATATCCCTTTTGCGCGATTGATGGAACCGGACGTAAAACGTTTGCAAGTGATCCGTCGTGGCGAAGGCATGATTGTTTCTGCAGAGATGGCGGATTATCAGGCTGCATTGCTGGCAAGTTGTCCCCCCGGCGGACGCCGCGATCTTTATTTGGTCACCTGCCAACCTGGCGCGCCGCGCGACTCAAAACCGCATCCGCCGGGCTCGGTGGAGCATGTGATCATCGCGCGTGGCCGTGCGCTGGTGGGGCCGCGCGATGCGCCGGTCGAACTGCTTCCGGGCGACTACATGTGCTATCCCGCCGATGAACCGCATGTATTTGAAGCGTTAGAGGCGGATACCATGGCGGTGCAGCTGTCGGAGCAGAACTAAACGCGCTTACTCAAGGTCGCCATCAATGGCGTAATGCTTGTCAGTTAAGAGATGAAAACCCCAACTACCTGGCGCGCATATTGTAGCGGCGCAATTTATTGCGCGATAAATCGCGCCGCTACGGAATGTGCGGTAAATAAAACGGGGCTTAAATGATCGGCATTACGCCATCGATGGCGACGCTAAGAGGTTGTAGATTATCCATCACAATTTCCTATTGTTAAATCCGGTGATTAGCGTGCGGCGCAGTGGCATGCTGTGAGCTTCTCCGCTAAAAATCAGGAATATATGGACATTCTTCCCGCCCGACCCCATCACGCCGCCGCTATTCAGAAAATCTACGCCTGGCACGTGCTGCACGGCACAGCGACCTTTGAAACCGAACCCCCTTCGGCGAGCGAAATGCAAAATCGCGTGCAGGATGTGCAGCAGCGCGGCGGGTTTTGGCTGGTGGCGCAGGAGAATGATCACGTGCTGGGTTATTGCTATCTGGCACCCTATCGCCCGCGCTATGCCTATCGTTTTACGCTGGAGGATTCGATTTACCTCGATCAACAGCAAACCGGCAAAGGCATCGGCCGCGCCCTGTTGCAGAAAGCCATTGCGTTAGCGGAAGCGGCAGGATTTCGCCAAATCATTGCCATTGTAGGCGACAGCGCAAACGCAGGCTCGCT
Source organism: Pantoea sp. X-Soil-ISGK-421 (assembly GCF_059730785.1). NCBI lineage: Bacteria > Pseudomonadati > Pseudomonadota > Gammaproteobacteria > Enterobacterales > Erwiniaceae > Pantoea > Pantoea sp. X-Soil-ISGK-421. Next base: position 835,447 of record NZ_AP035980.1, read on the forward strand.
GGGATTACACCGGGCGCTCGGTTTTGAGCACACCGGTGTAATGAAGTCGGTGGGATTCAAACATGGCCGCTGGCTCGACACCGTGGTGATGCAACGATCGCTGGGTCACGGCGATAGCCAGCCTCCAGAACGTTAAGCGACCGCCTGCATCGCAATCACCCGATGCGAGCTCTTTTCCAGCAGATCGCGATCGTGACTCACCAGTAACACAGCGCACTGCTGCTCACACGCCAGCGAGGTGATGAGCTGGATGGTTTGCTGCTGCACCAGCGGATCCAGACGCGATGTAGGTTCATCGGCGAACAAAAATACCGGATCCAGCAGCATCACGCGTAACAGCGAGAAGCGCTGCAGCTCGCCCCCCGAGAGTGAATCGGGCCGACGTGTCAACAATTCCGGTGCCAGCGCCAGCTGCTCCATCAGCGCATCCCGCCGCGCGGAGGCAATGCGATGACGGCGCAACACATCGTTCAGGCTTTGCGCTAACGTGCGGGTCGGCGGAAACAGCGCTGATGGGTCCTGATAAATCTTTTGATATTTCAGCGTATCTACCGCCGCATGGCGCGTCACTTGCCCTTGCTGCGGCGTTAACAGTCCGAGTAGCACATCGCCAAAGCTACTTTTTCCGCTGCCGCTGGCGCCGTGCAATCCCACAACTTCCCCCGCGTGCAGGATAATGTTTTGCGGCACGCCGAGCGATTTAGCGCCGCGCTGTAAGCGGATACCTTCAGCACTTACCACTGGTTTGCTGCCCACCAAAGTTTGTTGCCGCGTTGACCAGGCCGCTGGATCAGCAGCGAGTAACTCACGCGTGTACTCTTGTTGCGGCGTATGTAGCACCTGTTCTGCCATACCCTGCTCAATCACCTTGCCTTTATGCATCACGATAACCTCACCGCCCAACTGGCGGGCCAGCGCGATGTCGTGGGTGATGGTAAGCAGCGTGCCGCCGTCGGCCACTTCACGACGCAGCAAAGACGCAACCTCATCACGACGCGCCACATCCAGTCCTTTGGTCGGCTCGTCAGCAATCAGTATCTCCGCCCCCCCTGCGCGTGCCGCGGCAAAAGCGGCGCGCTGCGCCATCCCGCCGGAAAGTTGCCATGGAAAACGCGGTGCTGCGTCCTCTAAGCCAAGCTGCTGCAAATCGTTGCTGGCGGCGATAGCGCTGGCTGCCTTTCCCTGACCGCGCACAAAACGATAGCCTTCTGCTACCTGCTGCTTTATCGGCATGGTGGGATCAAGCGACAACCACGGCTCCTGTGGCAGCGATGCTAACGTGCGGCCCCATAATTCGCGCAACAACGCGACATCCTGCGGCAGAGTAAAACGGCGCGTGTTGATGATCAGCGTGCCGCTGGCCTGTAAATCGTCGGGCAAAATCCCCATCATCGCCTGCGCCAGCAGACTTTTACCCGAGCCGGTTTCCCCTAGCAAGGTCAGCGGTTGGCCCGGCAGCAAGGTAAGATTCACCGGTTCCACCAGCGTAGCGCTGGACGTTGTGACGGTGATACCGATCGCATGCAATCCTTTCATTTTCTCTCCTTGTTCATCAACAGATTCAGGCTGATCAGCAGCAGAAACAGCGCAGTCACCGGTTGCAGTAATAGCCACGGTGCTTCCCACGCGAACGGCAGCAGTTCGGTCATCATCAATCCCAGTTCTGGCGTGGGCGGACGTACGCCAACGCTGATAAAACCCAGGGCTGATACGGCCATGATGGCGCTGCTAAACGAAAAAAGTATCAACGTCATTAATATCGGCGCTAACGCAGGCCACAGGTGACGGCGGAAGCGATAGAACGCCGAGAAACCTAATAGCCTTGAGGCTTGCATGCCTGGCGCATGCACTAACGGACGCAACGTTGCGCGCGTCACGCGGAAGAACTCCACCCACAACACCAGCGAAATCCCCAACCACAGCATGCCGGGCGAATCAGGTGCAATCGCCGCTAACAGGAGCACCAGCAATAACCCCGGCAGCGCGAGACACATATCGCCGAGCAGGCTGATCAGTCGATCAAGCCAGCCGCCATACACCGCGCTGAACATGCCAGTCACTACGCCTGCCATCATCGCGCTCATCACGCACAACGCCGCGAGGCCGAGCGAGAGACGCAATGCTGCACTGAGGCGCGGCAGCATGTCGCGACCAAGATGATCAAACCCGAGAAGGCTGCCGCTGCTGGGCGCCTGCAGTATCCGCAGCAGATCCTGTTCCAGCGGATCACCGCGATCAATCAGAGGTAACAGGAAGGCGAATCCAAGTAGCAAGCACAACATCAGCAGACCTAGCAGACGCGAAATTGACAGGCTCATGCGCGCGCTCCCCGAGGATCAAGCAGATAACAACCCGCATCCACCAGCATATTCAGCAGTACAAACAGCAGTCCGAGCGCCATGGCGCTGGCCTGAATCACCGGAACATCACGGGCGAAGATGGCATGTACCAGCGCGTGACCCATGCCGGGCCAGGCAAACAGCGTTTCTACCACCACCACGCCTTCCACCAGCCAGACAAACTGCATGCCGAACCAGGTCAACACCGGCGATGCCAGATTTCGCACCCCGTGACGCCGTAAGCGTGTCGCGGGTGCTAAACCTTTCTGCGCGCCCCAGCGGTAATAGCCCGATGTGACAACCTGATAGGTGGCTTCACGCACTACGCGCACACCTACCGCGGTGAGCGACAATGCCAGCGTCAAGGATGGCAACAGAAAATGACGCAGTTCGCCGTGCCCGGCGCTCGGTAGCCAATCAAGCTGGAGTGCCAGCAGCACAATCAGCAACATGCCAAGGGCAAAATGCGGCACGGATTTCAGCAGCGCGCTGAGCCAGAACAACGCACGATCGAGCTTGCCATTTGCGTGACATCCGGCCCAAATGCCCAGCGGCAAGGTGAGCAATATCGTCAGAAGCAACGATGTGCCTGCCAGTGCCAGCGTTTGGCTCAACTGCCAGCGCAGTTCATCCATCACCGGCTCGCCGGAGACCAGCGATCGACCAAAGTTGAACTGCAGCAGATCGTATAGCCAGTGCAACAACGCGCTGCCTTGCTGCAGCGAGCCGCTTAGTTCCTGCTGCACACGTGCCACCGCACTGGCATCTACACGATCGTAGCCATAGCGGCCGCTGGCAATGCGCCATGCCATATCGCCGGGCAAAGCCTGCACCAAAAACCAGGTGAGTAAACCCACCGCCAGTACAACAAAAACTGCCTGCGCTAAGCGCCAGCCAAGAAGCTTAATCATCATTGCTCCCACGCCATGTGGCGCAGACCAAAGTGGCGTTCAAAGGGATCGAGCGTGACGTTTTTCAGCTTGCTGTTGATGGCGGCCGATTGCTGATACCAGGCAAGCGGGATCACCGGTAAATCCTGCTGTAAAGACGCGGTAATCAGGTTACGCGCCTGCGCTCGTTCAGCCGCATCGGTGGATTGCGTTAAGGTGTGCAACGCCGTGCTAAAACCGGCCGGATGCCAGTTCATTGCGCCCCAGTCACCGCCCTTCTCCGCGTAATCCTGCAGTAACGTGCCGGTTGGATCGGGTGTCAGCGCAAAGTTGCGGGAAAACAGCGCCAGTTGCAGACGATTGCTGTGATGCTGTGCCGGAATTTCGCTGGCGTTGGTAGAGTTGATCTTCACCTCAATGCCGACTTTACGCAGCTGCTGCTGGATCACCATCGCCATCAGCGGCAGTTCGGGACGATCGGGGAATGTCAGTAGCGTCACACTAAAGCGCTGACCGTTACGCGCTAACACGCCATCCGCACCCATTTTCCAGCCTGCGGCTTGCAGTTGCCGTGTCGCCTGCTGCGGATTGTACTGCAGCGGTTGCAGTGCGCTGTTATGCCATTCACCCATATTCGGCGGGAATAGCTGGCTGGCCGCGCCAGGGTAACGCAGCACTGCCATCGCCAGCGCGTTACGGTCAATCGCCAGGCTGATCGCTTCACGCACCGGCTGTTCGGCTAACAGCGTATCGCCCGGATTCACTTTCAGCATCAACGTGCGCGGCACCGGGATGGAGGGCAGTTGCAGCGACGGTTTACGAGCTAAACGCTGACGGCTGGCCGCATCAAGGTTGAAAACGTAATCCGCGTCACCGCTTTCCGCCAGCAATGCGCGGGTTTCGGCGCGCCCGGATGAGAGATAGCTGGCCGCCTTAATCGCCGGTTTTTCGCCCCAGTAATCGTCAAAACGCTTTACCGCCAGCGACTGCGGCGGCTGGAACGACGTCAAGATAAACGGTCCGCTGCCGATGATGCGGGTGATATTGCCCTGTGCATCCCAACTGGCGAGCGCCAGAATCTGCGAACGGCTTTCAGCCAGTACCGACAGCAGCGGCGTAAAAGGTTCGCGCAAGGAAATCGTGACGCGTTGCCCTTCCCCGCTGATAGCGGTGATGGGGGTTTTATCCAGCAAACCTGCTTTGCTGCGCGCGGTATTCAGTGATTTCACTACGGCGGCCGCATCCAGCGGCGATCCATCATGGAAACGCACGTTATCACGCAGCGTAATTTGCCAGTTCAGACCATCAGCGGAAACTTGCCAGCTTTGCGCCAGCGCAGGAATGGGCTCAGCACGTTCGTTGACCTCCACCAGCGTTTCCACCACATCCATGCGCAACAAAATGTCGCCAGAGAGCGCCGGATCGGTGCCTTTGATTTCAAACGGCGCCGCAATCCGCACCGGTTTATCCTGATGTTCCGCCGCCATTGAGGCGTAAGAAGCCAGGCCTAACGCCGCAGCGATAAGCAAATTTTTCATTGATTTCATTATGATTTCCGACTGAAGCCGCTACATATTAAAAGAGTTAATTACGTTATAACATAACAATACACATTTCAACACAGATTGGCGACAAAGACGGGTGATTGCCGCTGCACGCAGGGCTTTGGCTGCGGTATGCTGCAAACGAACATTTTTTTAAGGAGCAGCAGATATGCCAGAAATCATTGTGTATGCGGCGGAAGGTCGCACGGTTGAGCAGAAGAAGAAGTTGCTGAGAGCCGTCACTGCCGCGGTGGCAGATTCGTTTGAGATCGACGCTAATTCAGTGACGGTTTCCATTATTGAAACGCCAAAACACCATAAGTCGAAAGGCGGCGTGCCGTTTGATGAACGCTGAAAAGCAGCGAGGCAGAAATCTCTGCCTCTTTTTTTACCAGTAAGGTGAAAGCTGCGAAGGTATTTTTAGGATTAAAATTAGAAGCTTATATAAAAATACACTGAATACCGCAGTCAGCGGCCATGAAATGGGCGCGTAATCTAATCTTTGCATCAAGCGCCATGGCGTGCTGATTAACTGGCTCATCGCAATTCCAGGCCTCCTCATCCCCACAACATTTCGCGGCCATACTGACCAAAAGATCATAAATTCGATGATAAGCAGGAAAACATAAGGCATTCCGCCAGGCCATTTACCGGGTAAGTCGTTAATGATGATGAATAAACCGGAAAAACATAACAGGCAAAGCAACAAGGCTGAAAACAAACATTCCATTGTCAAAAATGCTTCAAGCATGCGTGGTCGCCGCTGTAAGCCACACATAATCATGTCGCTGAAATAGAGATAAAACAGCACCAATCCCATTCCCATCCAGCCCGTAACGGAAGTGACTAACGCTCCGGGCAGCAGGAAATGGAACATAACCAGCCAAAAAACCATCAGAAAAATGCCGCGCCAGCTCAACGTAATCCGCTCAGAACCCATAAACTCCAGCATCGCAGGATTAATTCGTTCGAGGAGCTCAGGAAATGCTGCATATAAGGCATTCACACGCTGCGACATTTGAGTCACAAGTCCTGGCACTAAACGCGCCCAGAAAGGCATCTCTGTTCGATCGCTGAGCAGCAACGTAACGGCAGTCCGCGGCATAAAACTGCCGTTTACACTTTCATTAGTGAGCTTTTTCCAGGCTTGTTCCCGCTCGGTGTTGCGCACTTGCCAGCCGAGTGCCTGCTGCATGCGTTCAGAGAGTAAATGGACGTTGTAATCATCTAATCCCCACCCGAGTTCATCGCTTATCCGCTGCAACAATCCATCCGTGAGTTCAGGTTGTTCAGCGAGCACGGCTGCCAAATCGTTGTGAAACTGCTGCTGTTGTAGCAAATTGCCCTCGCTGCAGACGCGCTGGTACAACCCTCTCAGCGATTTAATGCCTTGCATCTCTTCATCAATCAACAGTTTTGCCAGCCTGGCGAGCTCTTCACGGGTGTAGAGCGGCGTAAGGGTAAACGCGTAATTGGATAAATCCCCATTTGCTTGCGAGACATCTGTCGTTGCCAGCCACTCATCCATTTGTAGTGCGCTCACCACACTGCTGAATTCAGCGCCAGCCGTTTCATCCTCATCCCGCGTTTCAGCCTCGAGCGCCGCGTCCACAGCACAGTTTTTAGCCTGTTCAAAAGCTTCTCTTAACCGCTGATAGCCTTCAGGATCGCTGTCAGGTCGATGCGTTTTTAGCAGCCGTGAATAAGCGCGGCGAATGAGCGCCTCATCCTGTGTAGGTTCAATATCGAGAATCTGCCAGTGACTCATTGCGGTGTTACCTCATCAAAGCGGGCCAGTGCCTCAACCACTTTTTGCCGTACATCGGCAATACGCCGCTCATCCTGACTATTTAAAGCCAGCTCAAAAGCATGAATCACGTTATCAATCCAGGCACGCTCTTCTCCGAGCAGGAATTGATACAAACGTCCACCCCGCACCAGCAACGCTTGGTTTTCCTGGCGATCGCGTGGATGTTGTTTTAATTCATTCAGCTTGTGTAAGCTCGCTTCAATTTGTTCCGCACTCATCTGACCGGGGACTTTTTCAATCACCAGCCGCGAAGGTATGAGACTCTTATCGTGTTGACACTCAACTTCCAGCAGACCATCCAGCGTATAAGTGAAACGCACATCTAATGAAACGTCCCCTGCTTTACGCAATGGCACGTCAATGCGCATTTCTCCCAGGTAAACATTATCTTTAACCCGACGACCTTCGCCTTGATAGACCTTTAACAACACGTGTGTTTGGTTATCAGAGACGGTTTGCACTGTTTTACTGCGACTGACCGGAAGCCATGTATTGCGCTCGATCAACGGCAGAAAAAATCCCTCTTCCAGCTGACCGTAGCTCTCTTTAACGGTCTCCATGCCAAGCGAAAAAGGCATAACATCTGTCAAAATGATGTCTTCAACAGCGGCATCTTTCATCACCATTCCTGCCTGAACACCCGCACCAAGTGCTACGGCTTCATCGGGATGAAGATCATGACGAGGGAAGCGGCCAAACAGGCGAGCAACGGCCTGACGCACCAGCGGCATTCGCGTCGCGCCGCCCACCAGTAAGACATGATCGAGATCTTTAAGTGAAAAACGAGCGTCATGCAAAGCCTGTATCACCGGCTGCTGCAGGCGAGTAATTAATGTTTGGCAACATTCACTGAGCTGCTTTTCATCTAAGGTCCATCGCCATGTTTCGCCCTGCCAGAGAAGCTCTGCGCTGTCCTCAACATGATGACTCAAGCCGCGTTTCAGGTTTTCTGCCTGCGCCAGCAAAGCAGGTTTCACTGCGGGTAAAGCGTCTTTCAAAGCAGGGTACTTGTTTAACATCCACTGGCATATCGCTTCACTGAAGTCATCGCCTCCTAACTGTACGTCGCCACTACTGGCACGAACTTCGACGACGCCGTCAAACATATCAATGATTGAGACATCAAAGGTGCCGCCGCCTAAATCGAATGTCAGGTATTTTTGTTCGCGGTTTTCCAGCAAGCCAAAGGCGAGCGAGGCTGCGGTAGGTTCATTCAGCAGCCGCAAAACGTTGAGTCCAGCCAGTTTTCCGGCGGTTTTCACGGCGCGTCTCTGCACATCATTGAAATAAGCAGGAACGGTAATTACCGCATCAGAAATCTCCTCACCCAGCGCGTTTTCTGCATCCTGCTTTAGCTGTCGCAATAATATGGCGGAGAGTTCTTCAGCGCGAAATAAGTGCGAACCGAGAGATAAAGTCGCTTCTGTGCCCATATAGCGCTTAAAACTGGCTTGTGTGAGGTGCGGGTGTGTACTGAGCCGATGATGTGCAGCTTGTCCGATAATCAGGTGACCTTCATCGTCAAGTCCCACCACAGAAGGCGTGAGCAGGCTTCCTGCGGTATTAGCTATTAATTGCGGTTTTCCTTCACGCCACACAGCGACTGCACTATTTGTGGTGCCAAGATCAATTCCTATAACCTGTCTGGTGGCCATATTCATTCCTTTGAGGTTCATTACCCTCAGATGCGCTATTTTGATAGTTAATCTGGGTATTATTAACGTGCTTATCGGCGACACAGCCAGGATCTTTAGCCTTTACACGCCGTTATCTCTTGCAATGAAGATAAGGCGAAAAGTCAGTATCATAGCGGTTCTGCCGCCTACCAAATTGAGTGAACTAGCACGCTATGACCGACCAAACTGCACTATTTTCGCGGCTTACTTCTACCCTTGCCGATGACAGCCGCATACCGCTGTACAAGCGTTTCGCAATGGCGATCAAAGATGCGGTGCGAGATGGCGTATTAGTCAATGAAGAGATTCTGCCGAGTGAACGAGATTTCAGCCAGTCGCTGAGTATTTCGCGCATTACGGTACGTAAAGCCATGGATGCGCTGGAAAAAGAGGGCGTGGTATTGCGTTCTCGTGGCTACGGTACGCAGATTTGTAGCCAGTTCGAATATTCACTGAAAGAACCAAAAGGCTTGTCGCAACAAGCGGTATTGCGTGGCAAAAAGCCCGACACCGTGTGGATTCATAAAAGCAAAATCCACTGCGATGCAGGAATCGCCGAGAAGCTGGGGCTGAGTAAAGGCAGCGAAGTGTATCAGTTGAAGCGCATTCGCTATGTCGACCACTTAGCGGTGTCGGTGGAAGAATCCTGGGTACCGGCGCGTTACATCGCTGATGTGGAAGAGATCGGCATTTCACTTTACGACTATTTCCACCAGCAGCACATCCTGCCGGTGAAATCGCAAAGCAGAGTGAGTGCTCGCATGCCTGATGAGGCGCTAAAGCTGCAGATCGCCCTGCCCGACAACGTACCCGTTCTGGTTATCAAGCAACTGGCGTTAGACGCGCAGGGCAATCCGCTGGAGTACAGCATTAGCTACTGTCGCAGCGACATGTATGTGTTTATTGCTGAGTAAGCCGCTGTTGCCAATAGCTGTTTAACGTAGCGCGATCCGGCGCGCAATCGCCGCCGCGCTGTGATACCACATAAGACGCCACGGCGTTGCCCAGCGCGACGCTCTCGGCCAGCGACCAGCCCGAAGCCAATCCCGCCAGTAATCCACCCGCGTGGCTGTCGCCCGCTCCGATGGTATCCACCACTTTAGTGGGCAGCGCCGGCATCCAGCCTTGTGTCTCCGCGTTAACGTAACCCGCGCCTTCGCTATCGAGACGCACCACCATCGCGCCACCAAAACGCTGCTGCCAGCGCATCAATAACTGTTGCGCATCAAAGGGTTCAGACTGAGCCAGACGTTCATGCCACAACAGTTCAGCTTCCTGCCTGTTCACTGTAATCAGTGGATGGCGCGCCATAATGCGTTCGAACTGCACATTACCGATATCCGCCAGACGCGGGCCGAAATCCACCAGCAACTGATAGGGCGAGGTTTGTTGCTCCAGCCAGTCGATCAGCACGTCCCCACTTTTGCTGGTGAGTTGATAGCCGGAAAGGTAGATCCAACAATTATCCGGCTGCGGCAGCGTGTTCAGAAGCGCTGCATCCCACTGATTTTCCACACCACTCACCGATAGAAAAGTGCGCTCGCCATCGGGTTCAACGAGCGCTAAACACCAACCGTTGTCACCTTTTGCCGTTTCCAGCACGCTGTGAATGCCATATTCCGTTAGCTTCTGCCGCACAATGCTCGCCCAGGTGCCGTTGCCGAGCGGCAGCGCATTAATTGACGGGATGCCAAGCCGGTGCAGCGCAATCGCCACATTCAGCGCACAGCCGCCCACATTGACGCCCTGCTGGTGGAGTTCAATATCACTGCCACGATGCGGCAACGAGTAGGCATCGGCAATCACATCCACAACTGCCGCGCCAACCACCAGCACCGGCATACGACTTTCAAGGCGATTCAGATCATCAGGCGTCAACATAAGCGGCCTCGCGCTGCTGGCGGAAACGCGTGAATGCGGCGCTGTAGCGGGTGAAATCCAGTGCATTGGCGGCATCCAACTCAGCTTTCAACGCAACGTCGATGCTGTCAATTCCGTGCAGCGCGCCGCAAATAGCCACCGCCATCGCGCCGATGGTATCGGTATCGCCGCCAAGATTAGCGCAAAGGATCGCGCAGCGGTTCGGATTCGTTTCAGCTAATTCTACCATCGCAATCGCCGCCGGAACCGATTCAATGGTGGCGGTTCCGGTGCCCACCACATCGTAAATCTGCTGCAGAGTGGATTCCACGCCCCTGCCCTGCGCAACAACGTTTAAAGCCAGTTCGAGACGTGCCGCCATGGACGCGCTAAAGGTAGTGACACGCTTTTCCTGCGCCGCGCGGGCAATCGCGGGCAATTCATCGCGGATGGTTGGCCAGGTTGCGCCATCAATGGCGCGTGAAACTGCCCACGCAATCACCGTGGCACCGGAAATCGCGACATCCGATTTATGCGTTGGGCTCGACGCCAGCGCTACTGCATCAATGAAAGCGGATAAATCACGTGCTGGCAGCAGGCAACCAAGCGGTGATACGCGCATCGCTGCGCCGTTGGTCATGCCGTTATTTTCCAGCTGCGATACCGGCGTGCCTGCTTTCATGGCATTGAGCGCGATTTTTGAGGTCGGCCCCAGCACGTTCTTGTTAAAAGCATCAAACGACTCGGCCCACTGCAAAATATTCGCGCCAATGGTTTCCGCATTGATCTCGCCATCATGAGTTACGATCGCATCGGCTAATGCCAGCGCCATCGAGGTGTCATCGGTAAAGGCTGCCCGGCCAAAGTAGCAGGCAGCATTGTTTTCAGCCGGACCGGGCAGGAAGCGATCGATCCAGCCAAAGTGCTGCTTCACGCGCGAACGCGGCCACAATTCCGATGGCATGCCCATCGCATCGCCCAGCGCCTGGCCGTAAAACGCGCCTAAAATCCGTTTTTCATGCGTTGTCATCGTCATAGTGAAATCCCTTATTTATGGCTGTCAGCGGTTGCTGAATTTTCAAAAGCGGTAAGTTCATCGCTGCGTTTTTTGCCGTCTCGGAACAGGACAATAAAGGCGATGGTAATCATGACGATCATCACGCTGCCGAACATCCACATGCCGGCCCAGTTAAAAGTCTGGCCGTTGCGTGGTTGATCGTAGGCGAACATTTCCTGCATCAGATAGCCACCAAGGCGATAACCGAGCAGGCTGCCGATGCCCTGACAGGCCAGCGTAATCAAACCTTGCGCGGCGTTGCGCATCGCCACAGGTGCTTTCTTATCAACGTAGATGTAAGCGGTGATGAAATAAAAATCGTAGCTGACGCCGTGCAGCAAAATGCCCATAAACAGCAAGCCGTACGTCAGCATGTTTTGATCGCCGCCGAACACGAAAAACACATAGCGCAGTGCGGCAGTGGTTAATCCGAGCAGGAGTACTTTGCCGATGCCAAAGCGTTTAATGAAGAACGGCAGTGCCAGCAGGAAGAAGATCTCTGATACCTGGCCGAGCGTCATCCAGCCGGTGGCATGCGGCAAACCGACTTCCGTCAGATAGCCTTCGGCAAAGATGTAGTAAAACGCCAGCGGCATGCTGAACAGGAAGGAGCAGACGAAGAAGACGAGGAAACTGCGATCCTTCAACAGATGCAGCGCATCCAGACCAAGCGCAACGCGCAAGCTGAATTTTCCGCTACTCTTCGGCTCGGTTGCGGGCAGCATCAGAGCAAATATTCCCAGCAACAGCGAGCTTGCTGCCGTGATTAACAACGGCACGTTGCTCGCGGAGATATCGCCATAGCCTAGCAACGGCGGCAGGAAACCACAGACGATGCCTGAAGCAATCCAGCCAAGGGTGCCCATGACGCGAATGCGTGGATAATCACGTTCTACATCAGCAACATGTGAAAATGCGATGCTGTTGGTTAAGGCAATGGTAGGCATGTAAGTCAGTGCATACAGCAACAACAGGGGGAAGAAGCCGCTGAAGTGCGTTTGCTGGGCTGCGAAGAACATCAGAATCGATCCGACGATTGTGAGCAGCGACAACACTTTTTGCGCCTGGAAGAAGCGATCGGCCAGCGATCCGGCAAGGATCGGCGACAAAATGGCTGCTATCGATGTACAGGCGTAGCACCAGGCGATCTCAACCGGCGAGAAGCCGTTTTTGCTGAGAAATGCCCACAGCGGCACAAACCATGCGCCCCAGATAAACCACTCAAGAAACATCATGAACGACAGTTTTGGGATTGTTGTTTTCATTAAAAAGGACTCCCCGGTGTAGGTGGGGCCAATCTAACACCAGAGATAATACCTTTATAATACCACTGGCCGATTTTTTGAACTTGTCCACAACATTTTAAGTGAAGTGCAACGGTTTGAGATGGGAAGTAACGGTAAGGAGGTAGATGAGGAGAAGTGAATGAGGGCGCGCCTGACGCGCCCTATAATACTCAGCGACGGTTTTTCCATACCGTTTGAATGTTGCAGAACTCGTGGACGCCAAAGCTCGACAGTTCACGGCCATAGCCGCTCTTTTTCACGCCTCCAATCGCTACACGCGGATCCGACGCGCCATTACCGTTGATGAATACCGCGCCAGTTTCCAGTTTTTCCGCCAATTCGTTGGCCAGCGCTTCATTGCCGCTCCACACGGTTGCACTAAGGCCGAATTCGCTGTCATTAGCCAGTTCCAGGGCATGCTGAGCATCTCGAGCGAGGGTAATCGCCGCAACCGGGCCAAATATTTCCTGCTGGAAAGCCGTCATCGCTGGCGTAACATCGGCGAGAATCGTCGGGGCGTAATAGTTGCCTGGACCGTCGATCTTATGGCCACCTAATACCAGCCGCGCGCCTTCCTTGATGGTCTGCTGAACCTGATTATCCAGCTCATCACGCAGATCGTAACGCGCCATCGGTCCGATGTAGGTTTCTTCCGCTAAAGGATCGCCGATTTTCAATGCCTGAACCGCAGCGCTGAAACGTGCCTCAAACGCTTCTGCGACGCTTTCTTCAATAATGAAGCGCTTGGCTGCCATGCATACCTGTCCGGTGTTCTGATAGCGTCCTGTGACTGCTGAGGCTACTGCAGCATCAAGGTCTGCATCCGCAAGTACAATGAAAGGATCCGCGCCGCCCAGTTCGAGGACGGTTTTCTTTAATACCGCACCGGCCTGCGCTGCAATGGCCGCGCCGGCACGTACGCTGCCAGTGACTGCCACAGCCGCAATACGCGGATCTTTAATTGCAGCAGATACGCCATCGTTATCGACGTTGATCACGGTGAAGCCGCCTTTAGGCAGATCGGTTGCATCAAACAGTGTTGCCATCAGATTGGCGGATCCCATCACGCTCGGTGCATGTTTCAGTACATAGGTATTGCCTGCCAGCAACATGCTGACTGCGCCGCGCAGTACTTGCCAGTAAGGGAAGTTCCAGGGCATCACCGCGAGGATCACACCCAGCGGACGGAACGACTGCCAGGCTTGCTGGTTTTCTACAAGTGTGGGTTTATCTGCAAGGATCGCCGGGCCTTGCTCGGCATACCAGTCGCAGAGATTGGCGCATTTCAGGACTTCAGCGCGAGCCTGAGCAATAGGTTTACCCATTTCCAGCGTGGCCATTTTAGCCAGCTCATCCTGACGTTGACGGATTTGCTCAGCCAGCTGACGCAATACTTTTACGCGCTGCGGCATGTCGGTGTACCGCCACTCAGCAAATGCACTGGCGCTTTGTTGCAATGCACTCTCCAGCTCTGCTGAGCTTTGCAATGGATAGCTTGCGAGGATTTCGCCATTCGTTGGATTGCGGGAGATAACGTTGTCAGTCATGAAAGATGTCCTCGTCGTAAGTGAAATGATGTTCAGTGGTGTTCACCTTACGCCGACCAGCAGTTTCTTAAAAATGAATAATAATGAGGAAGTTGTTCATATCAGGAGAAGTATTAAGATCTTAATCGGTAAAACTGATGATTTTAAGGGATCAATCTGCATGTAATGGTGATGAACTTGTTTTCACCGCTTTGGCATGCCTAAGCCGCTCTGATCCTGCAGTTATTCAGTTATACAGTGAATAGATCTTAAAGAAAGATCATATAGAGATCTAAAAGAGATCCTAAGAGATCCCCGATCGTCGCAGGCCGCACCCCACAAGGCCTCAGAAGGTGATCGCGTTCACTATAATGAGTAAAGTGTTCACTGGAGTCAGTAGTTTATTCACTATAGAGAGTAGAATGTTCACTATAAACAGTGTTAATGTTCACTGTAAT
>NZ_AP035981.1:0-166859 GCF_059730785.1 Pantoea sp. X-Soil-ISGK-421
ACAGTCCTTTTTTACTACAGTAAGTAAAGTGAAATGTGAAAGGAGTTGGGAGGGTAATTCTTTGCCCTCGCCTCATACAAAATAGTTGACATCGACATAGAAAAAGATGCCAGTACAACATTTTCATGAATTTCAAATAATGTTGCACAAACAAGTTTTAGCTGTACACTCACTTCATTAATTGCCAAAGGAGTTGAGTGATGAAAAGTACTTACGGTGGCGTGGATGAAACAGCCCGCAGGGCGACCGCGATGTTGCGCAGTATGAGCGATGACGTAATAGGAAAGCGTAACGAATTTGGTTTGGATAAGTATTATCAGACTTTTACGCGTAATACTGTGGCAAACATGCCAAAACTGAGTCGCCGCGCAGTAGAGCAGGCGATTGGAGAAATGGAAGAAGAAGGGCATGTCTTCGGAAAAAAAGATGCTGGCAATGCCAAGCACTACGCTCTAACGGTTCAGGATGTCGTGGATATCTATGAACATCGTAAAGTGCCTAAATATCGCGAGGTTCACGGAGAAGATGGTCCGTTCACTATTTTCGTTGTCAATCTCAAAGGCGGCGTGTCCAAGACAGTTAGCACTGTAACCCTCGCGCATGGGATGCGCGTCCACCCTGACCTCCTGCAGTATGACCTCCGCATTTTGGTTGTCGATCTTGATCCGCAAGCGTCCAGCACGATGTTTCTTAATCATTCAAGCAGCATTGGTTCAATCATGGAAACAGCAGCTCAGGCCATGTTGAATGATTTGGAAGCGGAACAGATAATGGAAGATATAATTCTTCCAACCATTATCCCTGGTGTAGATATTATCCCGGCATCCATCGATGATGGCTTCGTGGCAAGTCAATGGAAGGAACTTGTAAGCGAACATCTGCCCGGTATGAAGCCTTCGGAAGTTCTGCGCCGCAACATCATTGATCGTGTAGGGAAAAATTACGATTTCATTTTTATTGATACCGGACCACATCTTGATGCCTTCATGCTCAATGCTATAGCCGCGAGCGATCTGCTTTTGACACCAACGCCTCCAGCCCAGGTTGATTTTCACTCTACGCTGAAGTACCTGACGCGTTTACCAGAAATGCTTGAGAAGCTTGAAGATGAAGGCATTAATCCAAGAATTAAAGGCAATATTGGATTTATGTCAAAAATGACCTCTAAGCGTGATCATGAGATGACGCATGGTTTAGCGCGTGACGTCTTCACATCATACATTCTGGACGCGACGCTGCCACGTCTTGATGGGTTTGAACGCTGCGGTGAAACCTTTGACACGATAGTCAGTGCCGACCCTCAGTCATATCCAGGAAGTGCGGAAGCATTGAAAAATGCAAAGCGCGAGGCGGAACGGTTTACTCAGGCAGTATTTAAAAGGATTGAATTCGTGAGGGGAATAAAATGAAGAAAGAACTGAAGGGGCTAGGGCGTTCACTAAGTGAATCCAGCTTTTCTAAAAAGTTGAGTGAAACAGACGGCAACCGAACTTTTGTACTGAAATCAGGTGCAGAAGCAAGTTTTACGCTCACGCACGTACTTCACGATGAAATAGAACAACAAACTTTCGTGGATGCCGGCGTAAACGGGCGCGATCAGTTATTCATCACGAAAGAATCGGTCAGCGATATTGCTCGTACTATTAAGCTTCAGCAGTTCTTCCCAGCTATCGGCAGAGAAGTGGAAGGACGTATCGAAGTACTGGATGGCTCGCGCCGCCGTGCAGCCTGTATCTTTAATGGCGCCGCTTTTGACGTTTTGGTGACCAAAGACGATTTATCACTTGCTGATGCGCGTCAGCTCGCAATTGACATCCAGACTGCGAAGGAGCATACACTGCGTGAACTAGGCAAACGCCTAAAGCTGATGTATCCGGAAGGCATTACGCAGTCTGAGATTGCTAAGGCAGAGGGCATATCTCCAGCCAAAATCACACGCGCTTTCCAGGCAGCATCGGTGCCCGATGAAATGATCGGTGTGTTCCCCTCGGTAAATGAGCTTTCAATAAGCGATTATCAAGCGCTACTAGATGTAGCGGAGAAAGCTAACGCTAAAAACATTTCCATTAGCGACCTTGTAATCAGTGTCCTTGAAAAGATGGACGAAGATACAAGTTTGAAGGCTGATGAGACAGCTTATAAATCTAAAATTATTGGATATTTCCACAATGAAGTCGCCGGGTTAAAGAAAAGTAAGGTAGCGTCTAAAATTGTGACAGTTAAGATCGCGGATTTTGCTGATAAAAAGCAGATTGCGCGTAAGAAGACTGACTCGGAAAAGCGACTTGTTACATACGAGTTTGCTCGTCTTCCGTCAGTTTACCAGGCGGAATTAGATGAAGCAGTTAAAGCAGTTATAGAGCGTATGCTTGCGGACACGAAAGAAAATTGATTTCGAAAATATCAAATGGGACAGAGCCTCTGTCCCATTGCTTAACTAAGCTCACAACTCTTATTTACCCATCAAAAATCAAACCTAACTAACTGTTATTTAGAGGTTAAGCTATAAAATTTCAAGCTGAAATCCCCACATATTCGTGGAGGGTCAATGTTTACTCGCCAGTTTTTTTAACGCCTTTGCCGTCGCTTTATTAAGTTTCTGCTGGGTCGAAGTATGAAAAAGATCCACACAGTCATGCCTTACAAATAAGTCCGCTCCAGTTCCACCGTTAAGCTTGTGGTCGGAATCAAAACGGAGCCCGTCCTCGCGTCTGCTGTGACCGTGAATGCCAATATTACCCAGTCCCTTATGCCACTCATTCATAACAAAAATTGCCCCATTAGGCAGTTTTAGGAGAAGAACATCCCGCTCCGGTAGTTATTCACGTCGTATTGCATAGCCATTAGCTGTGCATCGAGGCCCTAATAGCCACATGCACAAGCATAAGATCCTCAGCTTCCGCCAATCAGATGCTGACACAGGTTTTTGGGATCCCAGTTCAGCTTAATAGGAGTTGTAAAATCTGAAAATACTCTGGAGGCCTGGGTATAAGCTGTTACCGAATAGCTGGAAGGAATTTCCCTTGCTCCAAGCGCGGGATCGAGGAAATAGCGTTTACCCGGTTCAGGAATGAATGCAACCCAGCGTGACGCTATAAATCCGTCTTTATTGTATTTTATTTTCCCTTCCACCACTGCCACCTTGCCTGTGGAGTAGAGCTGTTGCAGGGCCATAAGCTGGCCGGGTCTGACTTTGGCGGTCATCAGTCGTCCTTCAGAAGGAAGGACATTCGACCCCAGTTCGTAGCGCTCGGCTCTGTCGAAGCAGGTTCCCTTCTTCTCATACACGGAAAGGTAGAAAGTACCGACAAAACCTTTCGGGTCCTGTACAAATACCGTCGCCGCATCCTGACCTGTATAGTTCGTATAGTCACGTGGCAGCAGGACAGAGCACCCAGAGATAAACACAGCAGGTATAAGTGCAAGGAAGGGGATGAAAAGACGAAAAGAAGGCATAGATCCACTGCTCCACATATCAGAAATATGAACAGGTATCGGCTTATCCTTAACAATGTTTAACGCTGTCTAAGGGAAAAAACTGTATGTACAAAAGCTGGTAACAGAGCGGAAAGCTTCACCTCCTTCTGAGTTCCTCGTTTGCGCCAGCGCTGACTGTAATGTCAAACTCCCTCAGGAAACAATCATCTTTTCTGAACAGAAGCCGATAACCCTCCAGTGTCTCTGATGAATAACGATCAGAAATCTGCACGTCCCAGCCAGAGGATATAAACGCCTCTGGCTCAGTGTAAAAATAAGAAGAGATAAAACAGGAAGTGAAGCTATACGAGAACGTGGTTATCGGTAATTTCCTTTACGGACTGGGCGTCTCAGTGGGAGCGCAGTTGGGTAGCAATGTGCTGCCAGCCTCCGTGAACCTGCTTCAGCAGACGCCGGAAGACAAGGCGCTGGGCGATGTACTGCTGTCCTTTCCCGGCACGCTGCGGCTGATTGAGTTCAAATCCGCGGCTAACCGGTCCGGTAAAGAAGAGGCCCGCTTCCGAAAGCTCTCACTAACGATTAGTAAAGCAATGATGCCACTGTCTCACCGGATTCACTGGTACGTTGAGACCACACCTGACGTGCCGGCGGGCGTGAAAACCTACTTTTCAAGCTATCTCAGCGCACTTTCCCTGCCGGTCCGTCCGGCTGAACCCCTCAACCTTGAGCGCTTTATTGCGCAGACAGCGCGCAGCATTTTTTCGGCTCAGGCTGAAGATCCGGAGGCCGTCAGCGATTACCTGAAACTTATCAGATGGTGTCAGGGGGTGGATGAAGAGAGCAGCGCGGGCGCGCTTATCGTCGTGTGCGACGGTCAGGGTAACCTGCGGTACGCAGAGCTGAAGAACATCATGGAGCTGTCGATGACGCATGAAAAATGGCTGGAGTACAGGCAGGATATGAAGCATCAGAAAGAACTGAACAGAGAGAAGACATTTGATCACGACAGAGGGGTGGACCTGAGCCTGTGAAAAACACCAACGCCATCAGCGAACACGATATACGCCTGTTTTTTGATGCCGCAGACCGGCTGCTTCAGGCCGCAAAGCTGCAGGGAACAACGGCAGAGAGAGCAACGTCAGCGCTGCTTCAGGTCACCAAAACGCATGAAAGACAGATGCGGGACGTCAGGGATGATGTCATCAGTGCTGTCACGTCCATGGCCGAATCCACAGCGCTGGACTCGGCACGCCTTCTTGCGGAGCACTTCCGCGAAGCCGATCGCGCAGCAGACAGGGCGGCAGAGCGTTATGAGCGTGCCTGCCGGTCACTTGGCTGGCGAAACTGGCTTTGGTTTCTCGGCGCGCAGGTGGTGCTGTGTACGGTAGCCACCGTGCTTATCCTGAGGTTTGTTCCCTCGCTGGATGATATCCACGCGCGACGGACGGTGCTGGCACAGGCGAAGGAGGCGGCTGAACGCTTTCCGCTGTACTGGCACGACTGCACCGTTGACGGTAAAGCCACCCGGTGCTTCAGAACGGATGAAAAGGCCGGTGTAATGAAGCTTGATGATGGCATCTGGCGTGTCCCGTGGCACGGGAAGTAGCACCGGGAGGCTCTTCCGCGACAGTCTGGCAGCTTTCCCGTATCGGTCCGCGGCGAAATGCCCGGCAGGAGGTTCAGATTAGCGGGGCCGAAAGTGGCCTTTAGCCCATATCCTGCAGGCTGATTCTGATAAGGCTACTGCGTGTAGTGGCCTGCGTAAAAAGCCGCCGCCAGGTGCCGGAGAGCCGGTTCTGTCCTTTTCCGGAACAGCGATAACCGGGGGAGGTCGGTGAATGACTGATCAGATACACTTCTGCGGTCCGGGGATTTACTGCATTTCCATTAACGCTCGCCGCAGGTCATGACCGAGCCCGCTCGCGAATGACCGAGGAAGCGAAACGTCACCCGCATCTGCATTTTCTGCTTACGCCCGGTTCTTACCCGCAGGAAGGGGTTATGCACACTGTCCACAGAACTAAATTTTAAATGACTTTTTAGTATTTTATGTTTTTTAGGCTTTTTAGCGTGCGGCCAGCCCTTGGTGTGCGGGGCCTGGACCGGATCCGCAATGGGATCCTGCACAACTCCGCATGGGGGACTGCACAACTTTCCGTGGGAACGGAAGCATCTTCAGATGGGAAATGCATCAACAAGCTGTGGGAAAGACATCAAGTTTCAAATCTGTTTATGCACATGTTGATAAGTGCGGGATCAGGTGTTGCAATTTTCTCTCCTGATGCGAATATGGGTAATTATTTTTTTACCCACAAAGGCTTTGGATGAGCACTATCTCGCTGAAAAGTTTTAAAAAAAAGGTAAGCATCAAGCAATCCAATGAGCTTACGGAAGCAGCCTATTACCTTCCTCTTCAGGCAAAGCGCGTACTGTGGCTGTGCCTGATGCAGGCCTATTTCAGCGAGGCCTCCGAAGACCTTGAGTCTGATGTGTTGCCCCTCTTCAGCGTAAGCGTCTCCGACTACGTAAAGTATTTTAACGTGGCTACCGCGGTGGCCAGCCGGGATGTGAAGGCCGGCGTGAAGGCGCTGGGTGAGTCCACCGTGACGTTTTATCCAAGGGACGGGGAGTTTGAGCAGGTTACGCGTCCGTGGCTTTCGGAGGCGGGCATGAAGCGCGGCAGGGGCTCATGGCAGATCGAGTTTAACTACAAGGTGATGCCTTTCCTGGTGGGCCTGTCCTCTCAGTTCACCACGTATTCCCTCTATGACTGTGGCCAGCTTAACAGCGTGAAGGTCATCCGCCTTTATGAGAGCCTGTGTCAGTTCCGCAGCACCGGCACGTGGGTAACGGATCATGAGTGGCTCTGTGAGCGGTTTATGCTCCCGGACTCGCAGCGGTCGAATAAAGCGGAGATGAAGCGAACCTTCCTCGAGCCGGCTATCAAAAAAATCAACGAGAAGACGCCGTTACGGGTCAGCTACCGCACTCAGGACGACGGCCGGCTGCTTTTCAGCGTGATGGATAAGCCGCTGGCCATCAGCTGACGGGCTGCGGCATCGCAAAAGTTGACCTTTTTCCCATACGGTTCTGAAGTTGATGCGTTTCCCACAATAACGCTGCCCTGAACTTGATGCGTTTCCCATACTGGCCTGACGCTCCCCCCCTGAAAACATGACATTTTTCCCACAGGTTGCTGACTCCGGACGGGATTTTCCGCGCACGCCCGCGTAAACCTGACCTGTTTCCCACACCGGCAGCCCCGTATAAGCGCGGATCCGCGTTTTCGCGCCTGCGGCGCAGCAAAGTTGATGTATTTCCCACAGTCAGCTACCCACACAGCACGCCCCGGAACAAACGTGATGTCTTTCCCACATGCTTACCGGGCGGGGTTTGAGGTCACGGCTGATCGCCGGCAACATGATGTCTTTCCCATAGCACCCTCACTCAAACATGACCTGTTTCCCATACGGGGCGCCAGAACATCCTGCCGGCAGCCTGATTTCACCGCGTCTTCTGTGGGCCGCGCCGTGATGTGCCGCGCGGGCGGCAGAGTTATTGTGGCGCTAAGCGCGTGGCCGGTCGGGCAGCACCTTCTCTCCGGCGCTGCAGATCAAGAACCGCTAGCCTGAATTCACTGCGTCCCCCCGCGCGGTATCCTTATGGCAGGTGAACGGCCCCACTGCAGGTTAATCAGAAAGCCATCCACGACCTGGCTGCTCTCCCCGGTGCAGGAGATGATGCCGTTGCGCCGCATTGCCTCGAGTACCGCCATGACGTCCTCAGGTGGCCACGCGTCCGGAAACCAGCTTACGGAACAGATTTTATTCGCGTATCGCGTGGCAAGCACGTCCCGGCAGCGTGCCAGGATAGCCGTCCGGAGTTCAGAATGGTTCATCATCTCGTCCTTTAAAAATCAAGAAAAACGGGCAGACAGGTATGCCGGCCCCGTGGAGTGATCATTCTGCGCAAAGTAACTCAGCCTGAGGGAACGCTTTTTCTTTTCTCCGGGACAGAGGCCGTGAAGAGCCTATACGGCCTTACGGGGGACGCGCCGGCGGCGATCAGCCAGGATTGCGAGGCGCGGGCATAAGAAGCCGCGAGGCCTCGCCCGGATCCATGGAGAACCGCACGCCGAGCTGGCGGGTCACGTCCAGCGCGAACACCCGCGTGTACCACTCCGTAGACTTCGCGTCCTTATGGCCCATCAGCGTCTGGATCACCTTCTGCGGCACCTGGTGCTGCACCAGGTGCATCGCAAACGAGTCCCTGAACGTCTTCGGCGTCACCGGGCGGATGGAGAAGGTGATGCCGTCACGCGCCGCCGCCGCCAGGGCCCTGCTTATCCAGCTGCGCGCGGTGTCCCCGCTGCTGATGTCCCACAGCCGGCTGGCGGCCGGCAGCTGCGCCGTCGCAAACCACTCCCTCAGGCGCTGCACGAACCCCGGATCGGTGAGCGGCACCGCGCGCGGCGGGTTCTCCTGAATTTCTTTCTCCGCGTCGCGCTCCGCCTGCTGCTCCTCCTTCGTCGGGCGGCCGCGCCGGCGGCTGCGGCTTTTCGCCGCCTCTTCCAGCCTGCGCTGCTTCAGCGTGCGCAGCACCACGAAGGGCGAGGTGAGCGGCGCGCCGGTGAGCGGATCGTCGAGCGCGAAGTCGCCGCGGGTCAGCGGCAGGATCTCGTTGAGCCGCCCGCCGGTGTTCCACAGCGCGTCGATGAACAGCCGCTTGCGGAGATCGGTCACCTTTGACAGCAGCACGGCCACCTCGGGCGCCAGCAGGTAGCGGGGCATGTCGGTGCCGTACGCGGCGGCGAGGTTGCGCAGCGCCACGGCGCTTTCGTAGTCAAAGTAGCGCGCGGCGCCGGTATCGCCTGAAAAGTGACCGGCGGCGTCGCTGCGTGAAATCTGCGTCAGTTCGCGGGGTAAAGTGCCCAAACTTTCAGTCTCCGTTGTCTGACGGTGTGGAGCGTATTTTCCCCTGTCTGTCCAGCGAAAACCACGGGAATAAATCGATCCGCTGCGGATCCGTTCCGGATCGGTTTTCCGGCTTTTTTCCCGTACAGGGAGAATTACCTGGACGGCGCGAATTAAACAGCCGGGCGCCCGCGCGCCTCTCGGGCCCCGATCGGCGCGTAACCCGCTGACGCACAGGGAAAGAGCGCAGAAAGGGCGGGGCAGGGGGCGTACCAGGCACTCTGCGCTGGGCACCTGGTCAGTGTGAGATAAAGGTAAAACAGTGAGCTCCAGGGGACAACGTGACAAAATCAGGCCACGTCAGGCGGGACGGACAAACGTTCAGCCCTAGCTTGATCGGTTAATTCAGGATAATCCGCCACCCGCGGGTGAGGTAATTGACCGGGATAAAGCAGTCCGTGACATGTACGACATGGTTCACGGGCGTTATGACGTCGAATGGGTCGCTTCACCTGCCGCTGGCGGTACAGTCGCGGTGCAGGGCGTCGGCGTCAGTGAATGCACGCAGATGGAAATTACCGTTATCTGTGACGTCATCTCGGTCGGGCTTCAGTACGCCGGCGTTCAGGGAAAAGTGCTGGAGGAGGCGGCGGCATAAATCGCAGGTGAAATCACGGAAACCCAGCTTAACGGGCTGCAGGAGCTACTGCAGGCGGTTAGCAGCGCGCAGGGGAAACAGGCCACTGCGGCCGCGGTGTTCAATCTTTTGGCGGCTATCTGGAAGCTCACCGGGATCCGCCAGTTCCTTGGGGCGCTTGAGACAAACATGGCATGGTATAATTGGGTAATCATGGGCACCGTCATCTCCGCCCAGCTGGTTGCGCTTTTCGCCACGGACGGGGCGTCATTTATTGCTGGAGTCGTACTTCCGGGGCCTTCTTTGTGCAGCTCGGAATCGATGCAAACCACATGTCAGCCGCCTGCGGATGAGATTGAATGGATCTGCTGCGGCGGCAGCCATGGCGACAGGACGTCCTGAGGGGCCGCGAAATGCGGCCCTTTTGTAATACGCGCCGTTTAACAGGCATGACGGCAGTGCTATCTCATTCCTGAATCTCATTTTTTGCCCGCCGGCTAATCTGACCACCTTTTCGTCCGGCTTCGCGGGCGCGTTCTGGATCAAATCTGAAATTTCCCCCACTTAGCTTTCCACCTTTACGGCCAGCTTCGGATGCTCGTTCACGGTCTGAAGCGAAATTACCTGCACCACCTCTGTAAGTCGTCATAATACTCTCCTAATGGGTTTGTATTGAGTGCATAAAAATAATAGCTATCAGACAGTGAACCGGAAAATAAAGAGCAAGGCAATGACGCTTCGCTTAATACTTTTTAGGACTATTCCTAAGTTAAATGCATCAACATAAGCGTGATTCGATATCCCGAATTAGGCTTCGAGGCATATTTAAGCGTCATTACTATTCTGGATCTCTCGTTTGTTACAGTAGTTACTCGTCAGGCTTGATTTAAGTCTGCATGTTATTCGCATACCGCTTTGCTACCGCTAAGGCAGTAGTTTTTCAAATCAAGTCTCAGACTGCATCTAGGAAAAAAATACCCGCGCAGGGCGGGTGAAATTCGTTACAACGGAGATTTCTCCTTTTACTATAGAGCTCGACCGCTATAAAAAGTTCAATAACACATTGAAGAGATTGATTTACAGAGTCCCCAGTCGTTGATTTAAATTGGGTCAATTACCGGCTCCATTTTCAACCATATTCCAGATTTTAAGACGGATATTGACTCTTTTCTGATGGTCTGGTTCAGCTTCCAGTTTTCTGAAAAGGGCCCAAACTTCCGCTACTGTCTTATTTCGATTATCAAGAGGCGAGCCGTTAATACTCTTGATGCCTTTCACCGGCGGATTGTCAGCAGAGTGCTCTCTGATCCAGAAATTTTCATCATTCATCATTTCACCTTTAGTTATCAAACCGGTACCAAATCTTTCTAGTTAGACTAGCAATATCGACTTATAAGGCAAGCGCAAGCGGGAGAGGTATTTGAAAGAAATCTCCCTGTTGCTGCTCTCACAATACTTTTACGCTGATGACTATTAATTAGTATCACTGCTGATGACTGATATATGACCATTTTTTTCAAGGATAGCGAATTTGATTCTCGATAGTTTATCAATCCCCTGGCTTGTTCGCGCCGACACCATGATGTCATCCAGTGTGATCCCGGCTTTCTTCATCTTGTCTTCGTTCGGCTTGCCATATTCGACCAGAATTACCGCAGAACCATCGAGCATATAATCAGCCCAACGTGTCCTTTTCTTGATAAAACCAAAAATAATATCAAGGACGGTAAGCGTGATGATTGTCAGCGCGGCGCCTGTTACAGAAAAATCATCTCCCAGTAAGGCCTGCTGGGTTGCCTCACTTATTATCAGTAGAAGAATGAGGTCAAATGATGTCATCTGCAGTAGCGCTCTCCGACCTGCAATCCGGAATACCACTAACAAAACAACGTAAATCCCTGCCGCTCGAAGTACCGTTTCCATTTCAGGCTCCTGTCACGGGTAGACAAGCTGAAAGAAAGAAACGGGCTTATTTCCGTCAACAGTGATGAGAGTTCGTCCTGCGCCTGCTTTACGGGGCTGTAAACCCAGCCAGATGGTCTGCTGTCGAGTGGGGATTAACAGATGATATTCAAGGATCAGTTTTCTTCCGTCGCTAAACGCCCGAAGTGGCTGAGGGTGTAGCGTCAGCACTTCATAATTTTCCATAAAATCACCTCCGAGTGAGATGCGGGCCATTTCTGTGCCGGACGACATATACGTTATTTTCATATCCATACCGCTGAGCACTCTGCCGAAGCGCTCATAGGTAACCTGTGTAGTAGCATCTCCGGCGCGCCCCTCACTTAAAAAGCCTTTTGAGAACGCACCAGCCATTCCAGAAAGAACGAAAATGATGAGGAAACCCGTTCCCCATACTTTCAGCCTGTCTTCAAAATTTATCCACCCTTGCTTTTCATGAACGCGCTCCGGCCTGTCGGCTTCTTTATTCTGATTTATCATGGCTATCCCATAAGTGAACTTCTGGTAGACGCGTAGGCACTCAAATACCCGGCGGATTAGCTGCCTGATAGCGTCTTCCAGGCATGAATAAGGGCATAATTTACTTGTCTCTGTGATGGCCATAAGAACCGGGGTTTTACTTACGTCTTATGTCCTCTTAAATTTTAGAGCGGTTTACATAACGTGATAGTCCCGCCATGTCTTCATCATCCTTAGGAACAATCCGAATAAATACTTAGTGTCTCTGCGTGTTGTTTTTAAACAAGCAGTTATTAATTATTCTGGAGGTGTATCATGGCTAAATAGGACACGTAAGTTTGACCGGACAGACACATCAGGAGGGCCCGGCACCGGCGCTCGTCAATTTCGCATGGGCTTTGCTGGTTTCCCTGCATATGCATCTTCAGGATAACCGATGTTCAGAACTGCAGCAGCATCTGCACATTATGAGCTGGCTGGTAAAGTGCAGAAAACGTCACTTATTTCCTAAATCACTTGCTGCTGAAATTGACTGGTTTATTGCAGAAGGAAGACGCAAGGGAGCGCGCGCAGGGCTCCGCGCTAAGGCTGAATATATCTGGCACACCGCTACAGGAGCCAGGCGCCAGCAAAGCGACCTGCGCCGGCTTAGCTTTTTCTTTGATGCTTTAAAAAAGATGGGCTGGGAGGATCAACTGGTCAGCGATGCGGAATGGCTTAACGTCGAAAAAACCAATACGGCACTCCCCACGGTGTACCTGCGAAAAAGCGAGCTGAACGATGCTTTTGACGCCGGTGAAAACATGACCCGTCCCCTTTCGCTTCGCCTGAGCCAGTCCTGGGAGGGGATTAAGCTGATCGCTGAGGACTGCTTCCTTAAGGCCGAACTTGTCAGTGAGAGTACGGATGATTGCAGCTATGTTTTAACAAAAAGATAGTCAGGCTGAGCACCGGAGCTGCTCCGTTTAACGTGAATATGCGGGTTGCCAATTAATAATATTATTTCAGTATTATTTCTCCGGTTCGCATCCTATTTTTTCTTTCCTGGCTGCGCTTATTATAGCGCGCCGTTTTTGACCGCGGCTTAATGTATACCGGTCGTTTGTCATAAGTCGGAATATATACCTATGCTTTACTTGTCTGCATATAAAGCACAGGGGTATTTCAATGAGCAAGATAAACGGTATTCCCGCTAAAGAACTACATTCTCCCGCTGACGATTATCCAGTCCCTCCTTTCGAACATCAGAAACAGCCTTTTCCTGGTCTGGCCGGTAAAATGAATCCGCGTCCCGATCACGGAGAAGCATCCTACAAGGGAAGCGGACGTCTTACAGGCAGAAAGGCGCTCATCACGGGCGGGGACTCCGGGATCGGACGCGCAGTTGCCATCGCGTTTTCACGTGAAGGTGCTGACATTGTCATCAACTATCTCCCTGCCGAAGAAGAAGATGCTCAGGAAGTGGTTGAACTGATCCGGGCAGAGAACGGTAAAGTTGTCGCGATCCCCGGTGACATCCGCGAAGAGTCTTTCTGTCAGTTGCTGGTCAGTCAGGCTGCCGGCGCACTGGGTGGACTTGACATACTCGTCAATAACGCTGGGCGTCAGCAGTTTTGCGAGTCGATAACCGATCTCAGTACTGAGGATTTCGACGCCACGTTCAAAACGAACGTTTACGCCATGTTCTGGATCACCAAAGCGTCGCTCGAATATCTCCCCCGTGGCGCATCAATAATTAACACCTCTTCCGTTCAGGCCTTCAAGCCCAGCGATATTCTCCTGGATTATTCCCAGACCAAGGCGGCTATCGTCGCCTTTACCAAATCACTTGCTAAACAGCTTGGTCAGAAAGGGATAAGGGTCAACGCCATCGCGCCGGGTCCATACTGGACTGTCCTGCAGTGCTGTGGCGGACAGCCACAGGAAAAAATAGAAAAATTTGGCGCATCTTCCCCGCTCGGCCGCCCGGGTCAGCCAGCCGAAATTGCCCCTCTTTACGTGACGCTGGCCTCCCCCGAAAGCAGTTATACCTCCGGTCAGGTCTGGTGTAGCGACGGTGGGACCGGAACGCTGTAATCGTTTAAATTTTACCCACGGTTCTCGGGCGGCTCAGTTAGGCTGCCTGAGCATTCCATCGATAACGGCGTGTATCCAGGCAGCCATGCCTCAGGCTTCAGCGGTATACCCTCCGCTCACAGCCCGGGGCCAGCAGGGATACCTCAGAAAGGACTGCAAAAATATGAAAGCCCTTACTTACCATGGCCCCCATAAAGTCAGCGTAGACACCATGCCTGATCCGGAGATCCAGGCTTCGGATGATATTATTCTTCGCGTAACCGCTACCGCAATCTGCGGCTCTGATCTCCACCTTTATCGGGGTAAAATTCCGGGAACCCACCATGGCGATATTTTCGGCCACGAATTTATGGGGGAGGTTGTCGAAGCAGGGACGGCGGTGACGGCTGTAAGCAAGGGGGACCGCGTGGTTATACCGTTTGTGATCGCTTGCGGCGACTGTTTCTTCTGCCACCTCAGCCAGTATGCAGCCTGCGAGAATACCAACAGCGGAAAAGGCGCAGCCCTCAATCGCAAGAATATTACCCCGCCGGCAGCGCTGTTTGGCTACAGCGATCTGTATGGTGGGATCCCTGGAGGGCAGGCGGAGTATGTACGCGTGCCCAAAGCGAATACAGGTCCTTTTAAGGTGCCGGACACGCTGTCAGATGAAAAAGTTCTCTTCCTCTCGGATATCCTGCCAACGGCCTGGCAAGCGGTTAAAAATGCCGAGGTGAAGAAAGGTTCAAGCGTTGCCATCTTTGGTGCAGGCCCTGTGGGGCTTTTAAGCGCAGCCTGCGCACGCCTCGAGGGCGCTGAACAGATATTTATGATTGATCACAACGATTACCGGCTGGAGTTTGCCCGGGCTCGTTACGGCGTTATTCCCGTCAACTTTGACAAAGTGGACGATCCTGCGGCGTGGATAATCGAAAATACCCGCGGTAAACGGGGCGTGGATGCCGTTATAGATGCGGTAGGCTTTGAAGCGAAAGGAAGCATGACTGAAACCATCCTCACTAACCTGAAAATTGAAGGGAGCAGTGGCAAAGCGCTGCGTCAGTGTATTGCCGCGGTGCGCCGGGGCGGAACGGTAAGCGTGCCTGGCGTCTATGCAGGATTCATTCATGGCTTTCTGTTTGGCGACGCCTTTGATAAGGGATTAACCTTTAAGATGGGGCAAACGCACGTGCATGCTTACCTGCCGGATCTTCTTGCCCTGATTGAACAGGGACATCTTAAGCCTGAGGAGATCGTTACTCATCACCTTCCACTTGAGGATGCCGCCCGTGGGTATGAGATATTTGAGAAAAGGCAGGAAGAATGCCGGAAAGTGATACTCGTGCCGGGAATGCCTGCCGCCAGCGCAACGCTATGAATTGAACAGGAACGTCTCCCCGCTGCAGGTTTAGCGGGGACTGACCCTCTTATTCTGCTCCCCAGGTTAAGTTTGACGATGTCTATGTCAGGAGCCTACTTAATTAATCTCCGCGAATCAGAATGTTATTATTGGTATAAATGAAACCATTTTAAATCATTAATCATAAATTAACGAAGCGTGAGATATTTGATGATTAACCACCTCTGATTTTTCGAAAAATTATTTGCACATCCTGTATTGGTTGCTAATATTTACTCTGCAGAACGCGCACCGGGCTGCTATCTGAAAAAGATGGTGTATTCAGGCTGGTGTTAAATTCTAACACGAAGAGGATATTATTATGACTCAGCATCGTGGCAATTCCGGCAACTTTGCCGAAGACCGTGAAAAAGCTTCTGAAGCCGGTAAAAAAGGCGGACAGCACCGTGGCGGTAACTTCCAGAACGACCGTGAAAAGGCTTCTGAAGCCGGTAAGAAAGGTGGACAGAACAGCCACCGCAGCTAGGCGGTAACGCAAGGGAATGCTGCACAGTGGCCCTTGGCTGCTAAACAAGAGCCTGCCTCACCGGATGGTGAGGCAGGCTTAAAATATTTACTGAAACACTTTTTCATCTTGCCTGCAATTTACAGGAATTGTATTTCCCACCACTTAAGATTATTCCCAATCAATTCTTTTTTCCCTTTTTATCTTCCGCATTTCAAATAGTAATCTAAGATTTACCTTGATGCTAAATAATATTCAAACATGATGCCCCTACATCTACGGAGAACATTATGACGATTAAAACGCTGGAAGATTTATTTATTCATGATCTGTCAGATATCTACAGTGCTGAAAAGCAAATCACCCGTGCTCTGCCGAAAATGGCCAGAGCTGCCTCGGATGAAAAGCTGATTGCGGCGTTTGAGCAGCACCTTGAAGAAACCCGCGGACAGATTGAGCGAATCGATCAGCTGGTTGAGAGTACTGAAGGCGTGAAGATAAAACGCATGAAGTGTCATGCCTTAGAGGGCCTTGCAGAAGAAGCGCAGGAAATAATCGATTCGGTTGAGGCGGGACCCGTACGGGATGCCGGGCTGATAGGTGCCGCTCAGAAGGTTGAGCACTATGAAATTGCCACCTACGGGACGCTGCATGCACTGGCCACCAAGCTTGGATATAAGGAAGCGGCGCGCCTGCTGGCAGAAACGCTTAAGGAAGAAAAAGCGACTGACGAAAAGCTGACCATCATTGCGGACCAGCAATAGTCCGTCAGCGCCAGCATTACCGCATTTCGCGCTTTCACGCTTGTAGCAATGACAACAAACGCTCGAAGCGCATACGAGAAGGGCTACGGTAAATAATCAGGTCCCAGGCCCTGAACCCGGTGTCAGTTTTGAACGGGGAACATAGTTAACCTGAGAGGTATTCCATGACGAATGAAGAGAACTATCTGGCCTGGGTGAAAGATGCCCATGCGATGGAAAAGCAGGCGGAAAGCATGCTTGAAAAAATGTCCGGCCGGCTTGAGCATTATCCAGACTTAAAGGCGCGTATCGATCAGCATATTGAAGAAACGCGTGAACAGCAGGCCCTCGTCCAGTCTGTTATTGAACGCTATGACACATCTAGCTCTACCCTTAAGGATGCGATGGGTAAACTGTCGGCTATGGGACAGGCTATGGGCGGCATGATGGCTGATGATGAAGTAGTAAAAGGCGCCATCAGCGGCTACGTTTTTGAGAACCTTGAAATCGGTAGCTATACGTCGCTCATTGCTGCCGCAAAACTTGTTGGTGATGCCGAGGGCGTACGCATCTTTACTCAAATCCGCGAGCAGGAGATTGCCATGGCCGAATGGTGCCTGCAGCACCTGCCTGACGTGACGGAGCAATTTATGATCCGCTCTGCCACGCCCGGTGTGGAAGCAAAAAAATAATCCTGTGTTCTTCTGCCCGCTCAAGGCGGGCATTTTTTCGTCCGTAACATACCGGTTAACAGGAGTGAGCAATGTTCAGACATGTAAAACAACTGCAGTACACGGTACGCGTTGCGGGGCCTAACCCGGGGCTCGCTAATTTATTACTTGAGCAGTTTGGCGGCCCTCAGGGCGAACTGGCCGCGGCATGCCGCTACTTTACTCAGGGGCTGAGCGATGAAGATCCTGGACGCAAGGACATGCTGATGGATATAGCCACGGAAGAACTGAGTCATCTGGAGATCATCGGTTCGCTGGTAGGTATGCTCAATAAGGGTGCAAAAGGTGACCTCGCTGAAGGCACGGAAAAAGAGGGCGATTTGTACAGAACCATTACCGGCAACGGTAATGACAGTCATCTGACCTCTCTGCTCTATGGTGGTGGCCCCGCCTTAACGAATTCTGCCGGCGTTCCCTGGACCGCCGCCTACGTCGATACCATTGGTGAAGTCACGGCCGACCTACGTTCCAACATTGCAGCAGAGGCGCGCGCCAAAATTCTGTATGAACGCCTCATCAATATGACCGACGATCCCGGGGTGAAGGACGCGCTGGGATTTCTGATGACCCGGGAAGTCGCGCATCAGATTTCCTTCGAAAAGGCGCTTTACTCCATTCAGAATAACTTCCCGCCAGGGAAACTCCCGCCGATTGAAAAATATGCCAGCGTCTATTACAACATGTCCGAAGGCGGTGAGTTCAGGGGAAGCTGGAACTCTGACGAAAACTTCACCTATGTAGCCGATCCATCACCCGCGGTAGATGGCGGCGACGGAACAGCAAGCGTCAAACTGCCCGCAGGGCAACAGGCAGCAGTTGAAGCGCTGGCGGCACGAACGGCTTCCGATCGGCAGGTAAATCCAGTAACGGGAACCGATTTAGGAGCCGTCCCGCCGATTGAAAATGAAGCCGCATCTCAGCGTCCTGTAAAAAAGCCGCCTAAAAAATAGAAGTGTGTTCTCCAACATGACTGATAAAGGATAATGAATGTTAAATTCCATCAGGTATTTTTTTAGCAGTCCTGAAAAGCTCCTTTCCGGTCTTTCACGAAGTGATATTGATGATCTGTACGAAGAGGGGGAACGCGTCATCATTAATGAAGATGGAGGTGCCTCAGTTAATACATTGTGCAGGGATGTACAGGAAGATTTTGCCCGTCATGTCGCCACGCTTCGTAACATCTGTACAGGATATATTCGCGGATGAAACGTTGGCTAAGGCGCAAAGATCATGTAAGGGATGCCGGAAAAGTGCCTGTATGATTATCTGAAGATTGGATGAGTAAACTTACTGAAGCTCAGTTTCAGCCTCCCTCGCCGGAGGTTTTTTTTTGCAAACAATCTTAGACAGCGAGCGCTTATAAAGGCAAGCACACATTTCCTGTGGTTATGAGCGAGTATGGCTAATCACGTTAGAATGCTTATCGGCAGCAAATTATCCGGTCAATTAACCGTATAGGGGATATTTTTTTCACTATGCCGGCTGCTGGAATGTTTATACTCGTCATTATCTCCTAATCACTGAAGCCTTAAAGATAAGTATGGGTAAAGATCATTCGGGGCTATGTGCGTTGTCCTTCTTGCCAGAAAAGGCAGTAGCCTGGCACTAGCTTATCCGCTACATAACGGTTCGTAAATGCAGCTGAGTCTGGTTGATGAAATGGCATTTTACATGCAGTCTGGGATCAGCACGTTAGTGAATGATTTTTTCAGTCTGGTGTATAGGTTCAAAACGCTTGGAGACAGTTTTGCTGGCTGCTAACGGAATAATAAACCTGCTCAGATCATTGATTGCACAACTGAAAGCGGCTTTACGTGTATCACATTTCTCAACGGTCGCCATCTGGTGAAGTTCATTAAGGAGGTTCGGCAGGCTTAGACCGTTTTTTTCGCTAATAAGGATAAGCGTGGCTTCACCAATCAGATGATCAATCAGGCTTTGGCTAACTGGTTTAAACATTTCTACATACCCTGTTGTATAAAAATTCAGTATTATTAACGTGTTAATAAAAAAGAGCCGCGGAAAAATGAATTTTATAAATACCTGTCTGCAAGCCAAGCCATCAGCAGAAAAAATATAGCGGCAGCAAAAAGTATAGCTTCAATGACATTTAATTTGATTGGTTACCTCATTAAAAAATTAAGAAAAAATGAAAGCTGAAAGCATAATTTTTAAAATTAATTTTGAAAGGGCATGATGCATAGTAAACAGGAGTTATACAAAAGTTGCATTCAATTGGCAAGTTTATCATGAGAGCAGCATCCTGTTAGATCTAACGTTAGTAAGGTGGTGAGACACAGCTTAGAGGCAGATTTTTCTGATGGCCCTGAATGCGATCGAAAAAACACATCGGCCTCAAAAAAGATGTTAACCCACCGCAGGCGATCAATCAGTATGAAGATGGTATGGCGGGTTCTGAAAATCTCAATGCCGGTCGCCAGTCCTATGGGTGCGTCATGAATTTCTCCGGGAAGCAGTATCACCCATGCTTTTTGTGGATAATCTGTTTTATAGCGGTGGTTCAGGCCGGGTGAGAGCGGTTCTTCCTCAACGAGAGACATGAGCTAATGGTTTAGCATGCATAGATTGGTTCAAAGCATGCCAATATTTCATTATACCTTCCGATATGGCGTCATAATAAATAAAGTTCTTTTTAAACAATGCGTTAATGTCATTCAGGCTAAACCACTTATATCATTTTATTTTTAGTATGTTTTGTCAGAGATAGGCTTATTGGCAGGCCAGTGAGCAAAAAAACCGGTTATATCTGTCACTCATTCTCCTCCCGGCACTTCTGCTCTGGGACTGTCCCGAAGTATGTGTGAATAACCGGTGCGTCACTTTCTGCTAAAGCCACTAACCTTCTTACTTCATGTTGGTTTTGATTGGTGTCCAACTCGGAGGCGTTGTGCCGCTTCCTGCAAGACAGACTTTGTGGAGAGATCGCGAGATCTGGATTTCACCCTCTCAAGTTCATAGAGAATATTTTCATGGCTCACCGGAAGGCCTCTTTCAATTAAGTCACTTACCGCCTTACCAATAGCAAGCTCAATTAATTTATGACGTGCTTTCTGATCTGTGTTCATACTGTTCGTTCATGCCTGTCTTGAAAACTGATGTTTATAACGTTGTGGGGATTACCGAAACGCCTATAACCAAAAAAGTGTTATCTGCCGACAGCCGTTTCATCATGTCGTTTCGGTTTAAGCTGTTAATTATCTTATCTGGTGAAGTATTGCGTTTGTATCATAACGCGAATAATTTGCGTTGATCGATGATTATATAGCCATAAGCCGGTTGCTTACTGTCAAAACTAAGTTTTAAGAAGTGTTAAATTATGACCATGTATTTTACATAGATGGGCCAAGTTGTAAATGAGCCGCGACGCAACTTTTAGGAATTCATTAACGTATTATTTAAATATTCCGTTCCGCTTTTTCACCAGACTAAGCATTACAGGGTAAAAGCAGACTTTCACAAAGCGGTTGTTCGCTCAGCTCCCTGCCGATTGAAATGTACTGGCAATACAGGTTTAAAATTCACGCTCAAGACTTAGAACGAAAGGATAAAATTTGCTTCGCTTAAAGTGGGCTCAGAATAATCTTAATTAGAGTCAATTCAGTGATATTATATCAAGACTTTAATGCAGGGGCGTTAAGTATTGCTAATCTCTTTAAAGAGCTGACAGAGATAAGCAAAGCTGCAAAAAATCCAGCTCAAAAGTGCTTCCCTGTGTTGTCATTTATATGGCTCCCGCTCCGGCGGGATTTTTTTTTTAAAATTCCAAAAAATCTTGCTACGGCGAAAGACGCTTCTCACTATTCCTTCAAAGGGATTTTAAGAAAGCGAATGTTCTTAACTGCATGTATTTTCATGCTAAAAATGAAATTTATCCTGATTCAGAGCTGCAGAGTTACCCGTTTTCAAGAGTTCAGTAAACCCTGTAGTTCATTGATACTGAATAACGTTGCCTTTATGACCACTTCTTCACTATTACCTGAGAACATTTGTCGGGATGTCAGAACGCTGTCATCCTTAAGGCACCAGGCAAACCAGACTGTTCCCGCGGGTGTTCCATCAGCGCCACCTGCTGGACCGGCATAACCGCTCACGGCAATTCCGATATCGTCACCTGACAGACGCTTAGCTCCGCAGGCCATCTCTTTAACCGCAGCTTCGCTAACGGCTGAATGATGCCGTAGGGTTTCTTCCGTAACAGCAAGAACCCGGTGTTTTGCCTGGTCGGTATAAGTTATGAATCCACTGCTATAAAAAGCGCTGCTGTCTTTCACAGCGGCCAGCGCTGCGCCAACCCATCCGGACGTACAAGATTCTGCTGTAGTAATAGTCAGCCTTTTAGTTTTCAGCGTTGTACCTAATTTTTCGGCGGCAATCTTTAGTTGGTTATTCATAGCGTGAGTCCTGAATAATAATGATGCTTAAATTATATCTAGAAAAGCGCGAAGTTTACGATTACTGCAGGCATGTCGTACCACCCAGGAGATATTTTACCTCCTCCCGATTTAGTCCTGGTGCCGCCTAAAAATTATGCATTTCATTAAGTGTATCTGCTTTCATTAGCAAATGGTCACCTCTTCATTACAGCCTTTGCTTCGTTGTGTTGCAATGGTTCACAATCAACCTTGTTTACCCAGAGTTTGCCGGAATATTCACTAAAACCCACCTCAGCCATCAAACCGATACAGAGATACATCAGTTGCACCTCCAAACGCGCCTAAGTGGAGACATGCACTTGTTGACAAAGAACGTGAGAACGCAGACGAAGTTTCTTCTGAATTTTAAACCCATGTCTATGGCATACAGTTGAAAAACATTCTTTTAATTTCCCCTGGAAAGTTATCGGGAGGCTCCGGTTGCGGGTCTGCTTCGTTTACTACCAGAAGCCGAATGTAACCAACCTCTCCTGACTCATACCCATTGGCTATCCTTTATGTTCGCAGCATCCTTTAAGGGGAAAGTAACGATGAAAATGAAAACCAGTGACTTTTTTGTTCAGCGCCTGAAAGAGTGGGGCGTGACGCGCATTTACGGCTATCCTGGCGACGGCATTAATGGCGTACTTGGCGCTATTCAACGCGCCGATAAAAAAGGGGAGGGTATTGAGTTTATTCAGGTTCGCCATGAAGAAATGGCTGCGTTTATGGCTGCAGGCCATGCAAAATTTACCGGAGAGATTGGTGTTTGTTTGTCCACGGGAGGGCCCGGGGCAACCCATCTGCTGACGGGACTGTATGATGCAAAAATGGATCATGCCCCCGTATTAGCGATTGCTGGTCAGGCAGAATCAACCGCCCGAGGGGCGAGTTATCAGCAGGAAATGAATCTGGACCGGATTTTTTCAGATGTGGCTAATTTCGTGCAGGAAGCGGCGTCTCCCGCTCAGGTGCGTCATCTGATCGACCGGGGTGTGCGTATTGCTAAAGCGCAGAATGGTGTGGCTGTCCTCATCATCCCAAAAGATATCCAGGATGAAGAATGGCAGCCGCCACAACACCTCCATGGCTTTACGCATTCAGGAAGTGGTTATCAGCGCCCTAAAGTGATCCCCTATGAGGCCGATCTGGCGCGCGCAGCAGAGATACTGAACGCAGGTAAAAAGGTCGCGATCCTTATAGGTTCAGGCGCGCGGAATGCCGCGGTAGAAGTGGTACAGGCGGCAAATATCCTGGGTGCAGGCGTGGCCAAAGCCCTGCTCGGAAAAGATGTACTGCCGGACGATGCGCCTTTTGTTACGGGCTCAATTGGTCTGCTGGGCACAAAACCCTCGTGGGAACTTATGCAAAACTGCGACACGCTGCTCATGATCGGTAGCGGATTCCCCTGGACGGAGTTTCTGCCAGAAGAAGGCCAGGCGCGGGCCGTCCAGATTGATATCGATCCCGCCATGCTCGGACTGCGCTATCCCTGTGAGGTCAATCTCCATGGTGATGCAACAGAAACCCTTCGTGCATTATTGCCTTTGCTCACGCATAAAGAAGACCGTAGCTGGCAGGAGGATATTGCTGTACAGATTCAGGCGTGGTGGAAGCAGATGGAGGAACGCGCCCTTGCGCCGGCAAACCCTGTAAATCCTCAACGGGTAGTGTGGGAAATGTCACCGCAGCTACCTGACAATGCAATCGTGACGTCGGACTCGGGCTCCTGCGCTAACTGGTTCGCTCGCGACTATCGCGTTAAACAGGGGCAACGTGCCACGCTTTCAGGCGGACTCGCCTGTATGGGAGCCGCGGTTCCTTATGCCATAGCGGCGAAGTTCGCGCATCCGGAACGGCCGGTGGTTGCTCTGGTGGGGGATGGCGCCATGCAGATGAATAATATGGCGGAGCTGATCACTATACAGAAATACTGGAAGCAGTGGTCTGACGGGCGCCTGATTGTATGCGTGTTCAATAATCAGGATCTGAATCAGGTGACATGGGAGCAGCGCGTAATGGAAGGTAATCCGCGTTTTGATGCCACACAACAGCTACCGGATGTAAAATACGCAGAATTTGCAGCCTCTCTGGGGCTGACAGGCATTTACGTTGATAACCCTGAGCAAATTGCCAGTGCATGGCAGCGCGCGTTGAGCGCAGATCGTCCGGTTGTCCTCGAAGTTAAAACTGATCCAGAAATAGCACCGCTTCCGCCCCACATTACTTTTCAGCAGGCGAAAGCCTTTATGTCATCCATGGCAAAAGGTGACCGCGGGGCATCACAGGTGATAAAAGATACAGCCAGTCAGCTCTTTTCAAAGAAGAGTAATTAAGATAGGTAGCATGTTCAGAAGCCAGGCCTCTGAACATGCTAATGCAGATACTCATTTCCTCGGTCATTCATGCTCGCTTGGCTCCATCAAGCCATCCTCACGCTCCAGGGTCTCAATAATTATGAATCCGTCACTCCCGCATTCGCGTCATCTCCGATCCTCTATTAGGGTTAAAGAATGACAATGTTGAAGGGAAAGACGATGACTCAGGAATCCATGACTAATGAGCTGGAACTGCTGGATAAATACTGGCGCGCTGCGAATTATCTTTCGGTGGGGCAGATTTATCTGATGAGCAACCCGCTATTGCGCTCCCCCCTTCTGCCTGAGCACATTAAACCCAGATTGCTGGGTCATTGGGGAACCACCCCTGGTCTGAACTTCATCTACGCCCATCTGAACCGAATTATCCGTCAGCGCGATGTGGATTTGCTGTATGTCTGTGGCCCGGGCCACGGTGGGCCTGGGATGGTTGCAAACACCTGGCTTGAGGGAAGCTACAGTGAAGTTTACCCCCACATCAGTGAAGACGAAGCCGGAATGCAGCGTCTTTTCAAACAGTTTTCGTTCCCCGGCGGTATACCCAGTCATGCAGCGCCTGAGACTCCAGGCTCCATTAATGAGGGGGGAGAGCTGGGATATTCGCTGTCAC
Source organism: Pantoea sp. X-Soil-ISGK-421 (assembly GCF_059730785.1). Lineage (NCBI taxonomy): Bacteria > Pseudomonadati > Pseudomonadota > Gammaproteobacteria > Enterobacterales > Erwiniaceae > Pantoea > Pantoea sp. X-Soil-ISGK-421. Next base: position 24,225 of record NZ_AP035981.1, read on the forward strand.
ATGCTTTCGGAGCGGCTTTCGATCACCCAGACCTTATCGTGCCCTGTGTTATAGGCGACGGAGAAGCAGAAACCGGCCCGCTGGCGGCTAGCTGGCACGGTATTAAGTTCCTCAATGCCAGGCGTGATGGGGCTGTATTACCCATTCTGCATCTTAACGGTTATAAAATCGCCAACCCCACCATCCTTGGACGCAGCAGTGATGAGGACCTGAAGCAACTCTTCAGCGGCTATGGCTATGAACCACTATTTGTCTGCGGCCATGAACCTGCCGATATGCACAGGCAAATGGCAAAGGCGCTGGATCTGGCTTTCACAAGCATTGCTGAATTTCAGGATCAAGCGCGCGACGGGAGTGCAACTGCGGCCGTTCCCCGATGGCCCATGATTGTCTTGCGCAGTCCTAAAGGATGGACCGGGCCGCAGGAAGTTGATGGAAAAAAAGTGGAGGACTTCTGGCGCGCGCATCAGGTACCCGTTGCTGCGTGCAGGGAGGACGAATCGCATCGTCTGATACTTGAAAAATGGATGCGCAGTTATCAGCCAGAGGAATTGTTCGACATCAGTGGCAGGCTTAAACCCGAGCTGGGGGCGCTTGTACCCGTGGGCAACAAACGTATGGGATCGTCTCCTTATGCAAATGGAGGGCGTCTGCGACGCGAGCTCAGGACTCCCGACATCCATGATTTTGCGCTTGAGATTGGTCAACCCGGTAGCACCAGTGGTCAGGCGACTGAACAGTTTGGCCGTTATCTTAGCGAGATTTTCAGACGCAACCACGATAACTTTCGCCTGTTTGGCCCGGATGAAACGGCTTCAAACCGACTCTCACCGGTCTTCGATGTCACAGACCGTACCTGGATGGAATCTCTCAAAGATTATGATGAACAACTAGGCCGTAATGGACGGGTGATGGAAATTCTTAGTGAACATCAGTGTCAGGGATGGCTCGAAGGTTACCTGCTTACTGGCCGCCACGGACTGTTTAACTGCTATGAAGCCTTTATCCATATTGTGGATTCAATGTTTAATCAGCACGCGAAATGGCTTAAAGTGGCGCGCAAACTGGGCTGGCGGAAGCCTGTTTCATCACTCAATTACCTGCTCTCTTCCCACGTCTGGCGACAGGATCATAACGGTTACAGCCATCAGGATCCGGGCTTTATCGATCACGTCGCCAATAAAAAAGCCGATATAGTACGAATTTATCTTCCGCCGGATGCCAACACGCTTCTGTGGGTGGGCGATCATTGTCTGCGTACCTGGGACCGCATCAATGTGATTGTGGCCGGTAAGCAGCCTTCGCCTCAGTGGCTGGATATGGACAGCGCGATTGCTCACTGTGAAGCAGGAATGGGAGTATGGGAATGGGCCAGCAGCGCGGGTGAACCCGATGTCATTATGGCGTGTGCTGGCGATGTACCAACAATGGAAACGTTGGCAGCAGTCGATTTATTACGCGCCTATCTGCCTGACTTACGCATTCGCGTTGTGAATGTCGTTGATCTGCTTGCAATGCAGACACAGGAACAACATCCACATGGCAAATCGGAGGCTGAATTTGATGCCTTATTTACCTGCGACAAGCCGGTGATCTTTGCTTTCCACGGTTATCCCAGCTTAATTCACCGACTCACTTATCAGCGTAACAATCATCGAAACTTCCATGTGCATGGATTCAATGAAGAAGGGACTACAACCACACCTTTCGATATGACCGTGCTGAACGAACTGGATCGCTATCATCTGGTACAGGCAGCGATAATTCATGTGCCGGGGCTGGCTGACCACCATCCAGAACTGCTTGACGATCTTCAGGAACGTATTGCTGAACATCATCGATATGTCCGGGAGAATGGGGACGATCTGCCTGAAGTAAAAAACTGGACATGGGCGGGGACTGAATAGATTAATTGGAATAGACGTATCCGCATACGAGTAGGGGGTAAATCTCACAGTCAGTGATTATGCCTTAATAAGACTAGCTATCCGTAATACCGGGCAGGAAATACTATGAGCTTGAAAATACAAAAGCGCATTAAGGTGCTTTGTTGTTTATTATCAATGAATTAAAAAAGTCTGCAAAATCATAACTATGCTAAGTATGTTCATGTTTTATTTGTATTTATGTTTGGGAATAATAATCAACAGGAATAAATCGATCCTATGCGGATCCGTTCCGGCTTTTTCCCGTATACGGAAAATAACCTTGGCGGCGCGAATTAAACAGCGGGGTGCGCGCGCGTTTAAGGCCCCGATCGCCGCGTAACTCGCTGACGCAGAAGGAAAGAGTGGAAAAAAGGCGGGGCAGGTGGCGGACCAGGCACTCCTGGCTGAATGCCTGGCGCAGGAAAGATAACGTGAAAGACGATCCTGTGCCCGCGCCTGAGAAAGAAATGCGGCCCCCCTCCAGGAAGGTTTACTGAACATTGCGCGTTACATTGAAAATGTGTTCACCACGAATACAGTGGCCACCCGGAAAATGAAGGCAGCGGGTGAACGTGACGCAGAGAGAATGACATCAGGCGAGAGAAAAAAACGCATGACGATATTTCCCGGACCGCAGGCATATTATGCCGCGGTCCGGGACCGATGCGGAAAATTATTTTACCGGATGTTCACAGGATAATTTCTTTTTCGTCTGACCAGGCCATGGCATCCACAATACCAGACCACGCTACCGGCCTCGCCAGCGGATAATTAATTATGTTCATACCATTAATGAGGTATATATCACAGGTTTTTGCAGACGCGTCTACTTTAATAATGCGCACCATTTTCCGGGCAAGCCGCTGCCATTCTCTGCGCTCTCCGATATTTATCCAGTTTTCAGGGATTGCTGCTCTGATATTTTTCTCACCGTCTGACAATGTCATCTCTCTTTCAAGCTGCCTGATTTCAGCCGACAGCGCTTTTGCCCGCATGCTCAGCTCGGCCACATCCTGTGCGTGTTCAATGGCCGTAATGATGTTCTGGAGCCTGCCGGCCAGCTCATCTCTTCGTGATGCCATAACCGACAGCCGGTCCGCCTCAGACTGTTGGGTAAACATACCGGATGCTCCTTTTAACAGGCCTGATATGAGAAAACGATCGGTTAGATCCCGGCGGAGATAGGCCGACTGACAGCGGTTTTCCCGGCGCATGGCGCAGACATAGTACCCGTAACCTTTCGCCGAGATGCCGGACAGAATAATGGAGTGGCCACACTGTTTACAGCGCATCAGGCTTCTGAATATGTTTATAAGGTAAGGATTGAAATTGCTGTCTTTCCTGCTTTCAGGCTCAAAATTTATCAGCTGGGCGCGCTCAAAATCGTCTTTCTCAATTATTACAGGGTAATAGCCGGGAATTTCGTTAACGCCGGAGACGATGAGGTGCCGGGAAGACTGCAAGACCCCGATGACGGATTTCTTCTTAATCAGGCGCTCGACAGAAGCAGAATGCCACTGGGAGGCTTTGCCTTTGAGGTTCTCAATGCCTCTTTCATTAAGCTCGCGACTGATTCTTCCGTAAGACAGCCCATCCAGGCGTAAGCGAAAAATCTGCCGTATAACCTCTGCCCGGTCTTCCAGTACGTCAAAACCGTCGCGCGCGTCATTAACCCTGAGCCAGTAAGGGCATTTGGTCGTCATCACGCGGCCGCTCTGCGCCGCTTCCCTGCGTTTCTCAGCCCACGCCGCGCGCATACGCTTTGACTTAATCTCGCTTTCTTCATTCGCACGTTGAGCGATCAGGATAGCCCTGATGATGGCAAAGGGATCGTCTAGCGAATCACGAGTATAATGCGTGCTGTCGCTGAGGGTCACGACATCGATCCCAGCCTTGAGAATTGCGTGTAGCCGACCGGTTGCATCGCCGATTTTTTCGCGCGACAACCTGTCCAGGCTTTCGATAAGCAGCACGCTGCCGCTTTCTATGAGGTTACGCTGCACTGCCTCCATGAACGCGGAAAAGGCGCCCCGGGCAGCATGCTCACCGCGCCAGGCACTGAGGCCGAGGTCCTCAAACGTCACCGGATCGAGGTAGTAGTCAGTGTGTTGTTTCAGCCATTCATCAATTAGTCTTTTCTGCCTGCGGACGGAGTCGCCCTGAAGCTGTGTCAGTGAGGAAAAACGCAGATAGGCAATCGCCCTTTTCATAACGATCTCCACAGCGAGCATTAATATGTGAGGGCATCTGCATGCAAGATTGCCGTTCTGTTGCGTTGAGATACGCATAAGGTCATCGGAAGCAATATAGCAAAACGTTAGGCCGGAAATGCCTGGTGAGTTCAATTTCTGGATTTTTTCAGTCCTATAGCGGCCTTAGTTACCCATTAGACTTAGGTCATAACTGAGTTACGAGTAGATTTTAAAACGTCAATCGACTCCCGGCAGGTAAGAGCATACTTAACAGAAATATCCTGAATGTTGCTTCAGGAGAGTATCAGCCTCATGAAGTAGTTGCTGGTGCCTTGTGTTCGGCGGACAACATTATCAGCGATAAGGTGGCAAAGGATAACGGAAAATAATTGTACTATTTTCTTATTTGAGACATTTTAATAATTGATGAGGTATTGTTTCGTCTGTTTACCTGCGTCGAAATACTTAAGTAACTTTTTCCGCATGCCATACTGGCCATCCTAAAGACCAATAATTCACTGTTAGCGGCACAGGTACATTAGCGGACTTATTGAGATGATGAGCCCGGCCAGCTAGGGCGAAGATGGATTGGAGTGGTTGATATCTCAGACTGCATGGTAATACCAGCTTGGATGAGGCTTTTGAGGCATTATATTCGATAAGTCTGAATAATTCCGTGAAACTGAGGATTTATTGCTGAGCCAGCGCGTTTTGTGGATAAATATACATATCTTGAACTCGCCTGCTGAATTAATTGGAATTTATACATGAAAATTGAATTTATTACTGATAGCTCCGGTAAACGTAAAGCGGCAATCGTACCCATTGAATTATTCGAAAAACTCATCAGCGACAACTGGCTTCCTGAACTCTGGGATTCAGTCCCTCACCCGGCAGGTCTTAATGAGGAATCGAAGGTTCCTGGCATAGTAATGAACATCTCAATTGAAAAAGGCGTCACACTTCGTGCTGCGTGGCGTCTTTACCGCAATCTAACTCAGTTACAGGTTGCTGAGGCGATGGGTATTACACAGGCTACTGTTTCGGCGATCGAAAGAGGGTCGAAACCTCACTTTTCTACTATTGTAAAGCTGGCCGCGTTGTACGGTTGTGTGCCAGCGCAGTTAACAGATGAATGAGGTAATATGGTACCCGCGCCATCGCAGGCGTTAAAAGCGAGCTGAAGTAATGACTTTGCTACTATGGCTAAGCACACATAATATTAATTATGGAATAAGATCAATAGCTTATTAAGGTGCGCTAAATCATAATTATGTGAAATGTCAATATGTTGGATGTTTTTTAACGATAGGTCACCGCAACGCTCTTTGGTTTAATGTTTGGACTCCAGCTGTAAGCTAAATCGCACTCCCCTCTGCTTCCGAAAACTTTCGGTTTGTCGCATTTTAAACATGTATTTTTCTTAATTAGCTGTTTATTAAGAGATTTATAAACAGCCCTTTCCACAAATTAGTCTTCCGTAAATTCTATTTTTTTTGACGTTTCCGGATCGATACACTGGTCAATACTTAACCACTTATGATGTTATTATAAATAATATCAATAATCTACTCCACTTCAGATTCTGCCTTTTTCCGGACCCTCGCCTGAAAGCACATACACGCATGGGGCAGGTAAATAAAACAAAAAATAAATAATGTAGCGTATTTACTACACTTTAAAGTGTGTATAGCTTTAACCTTAATGAAAATCACAGGGGTAAAAAAATGGCTGCAATTAACATAAAGTTATCTGACATACTGAAGGACCAGGGCGACAGCGTCCTGCGAGAGCATAACCTGAACGCCACGCAGTACATCACGCTCTGCTGGCAGTACCTGGCCCAGCACGGGCGACCGCCATTTAAAACGGAAACGCGCGTCTATACGACCACAGATGCGATCGTCAAGATAGCAGGGCAGTTTGCCGACGCGCTGGGTAAGCTGAAAGCAATCCAGACCGCGCTGGCATCAGAGAACGGACCGGCTCTGGATGAGCTGAAACTGGAATTCTCCCGTCTGAAGGGCGAAATTTTGCTTAACGGCTGGCGGCTGGAGTCGGAGCCCGAAGAAGAAGGCACAGCTTCAGCCACGCGCCACATGCTGCCCCGCGTCAATTTTCAGCTGACCCGTTGCGACTATGCTGTGTCGGGTATCTCCCTGCTGCCGCCCGCAGAGGAAGAAATGGCAAAGTATGAGTCGGCTCTGCAGGATTTTGGCAGCGAGCTCGCGCATATGCAGTCCGTTCTGCGCGAGGCGAACGTGCTGCCACGCCCGGAGCCGGTCCGTGAGTTAGTGTTCCGCGGGCAGCACGTCACGATGGCTATTGTTCAGCCGGATGATTACATGCACGGTGCTTGGGTCGTCAGAATGACCACGAAGTCTGCTTCAGCCGAACACGTGCTGGAAGGCGTACCGCTGCCTTTTCCACAAGCCCGGGGCAGGGTCTTCACGCCAGGCAGCGTTTACGGCGGCCCCGTCCGCAACCCGGAGACACTGCAGTATGAACTGGGTTTCCGGTTCTACAGCGGCTACAGCGAATTCTATATGTATTCAAACGGAAGTACTGAAAGGGAAAACAGTACGTCTCTGGACAGGCTGGCAGAGCAGCTGTCCGGAGTGATAGATAAGGAGATGCGGGCTCATGAAAATGAACGGTCAGGCAGTCAGTAACCATAGGAGAAGGACATGAATAACGAATACGACATTCCGGACCACCTGTTCACCGTTCCTCAGCCACAAAACCGCTGGAGTTTTACACTGGCCGGCCGAATGAGCAGATGCATAGTTAAAATGGAGAAACGTTATGGCAGACGTGATGACCGTTGGACGCTGCTGGGTGTGGAGTTTTGCGAGGGTGTGCCTAGCATCTGGTTTCCGGGCGGAAATGAGGATCCTCCGCGCGGGGATATTACCATCAGGCTCGGGCATGAAACCTTCTTTGACGAAAAGCGTGCGGTTTATCAGCTGGCGCACGAGTGCGTGCACCTGCTTGCGCCCGTCAAGCTTGGTGAAGCAAAGGTCATAGAAGAAGGTCTCGCCACGGCTTTCTCAGAAGATATTATTGAAGAGTGGTTAGGGGAGAAAAATAAGGCGGGTTATACCAAAGATCAGCGCTATCGCGACGCAGCGTCGCACGTACGCCAGCTGCTGCAAGTGGAGCCAGATGCCATTCGTCATCTGCGCGGCGTGGAGCCGGTTTTCAGCAACATGACAGCGGCAACGTTTGCAGATGCCGATCTGGCTCAGGTACCACAACAACTGATTGCGGCCCTGCTGGCCAGTTTCTCCCGGGAAACAGGCGGATCAGTATCATGACGAACAAAATCTACCGTTCAGTGTTCCACATGGGTTCAATGATGGCCGGTTATTTCAGGTACCGGGACGTGTTTCAGATTTATCCCGGACCGGTAAACAACCAGAGCGAACACGGTCAGCCGGTCATTATTGAGTACAATGACCGTTACCGGCTGCCGCCGAAGGACGGGGAAGAAGAACGGACCAATATTTTCGGTGAGGGCTACGGGCATCTCGATTTGCTGCAGGAGATTACAGCCCTGTTACAGCTTATCACCAGCTGCATCACCTGGGTTCCATCAGACGGAATGAGCGTCCGCCCTGGCCCGCAGGAACGGATTGAGGCGTTCAGCACGCCGGATGCGCGTTATCCCTTGCGCTTCAGTGAGGCCCGAATCCTAAATCGGATGAATGCAGGTCCGGAATTTGTGTCCCTGCAGAGTCAGGCTGTGGCTTTACTGGACAACTACTTCGACATGGACACGGACACGCGCGAGCGCATCAATGCGTCTCTTTTTTTGCATCAGAAAATGCGCAGGCTGATACTGAATTCTGCCAGCATGGGCTTTGTCGGCCTGATATCCTCCATTGAAAATCTGGTCTTTTTTGAGGGCGAACGCCAGGGTTTTGTGGTTGAGAAGTGCAAAAATTGCGGTCAGCCACGCTACAGCGTTACCCGGCGCTTCAGGGACTTCATGGAAATTTACTCTGAGGAAAATTTTGTCAGGGAGCATAACGTCCGCGGGTATTACCACACGGAAGAGGAGTTTGTCGGAGAAGCTGCGCAGGAACTTATCAAGCGCTTTTATGAACAGCGCAGCCTAATATCCCACGCCGGCCAGATACTGGAACTGGATCGCTCTCTGTCTGGGTTCTCAATGAAGGAAATCCGGCTGTTGAACGAGGTGGAAACCCTGACCCGCATCGCCCTGTTCAGCTACATTCTCAAATTTAACGACCCGGCTAAAGGCTGCAAGTCCGAAACTGATGACCAAAAATAAGTGGGAAATAAGATGGCTGAAGTCAGGTATGAATCATCACTTAAGCAAACCATTCTGGAAGTGAACAACCCTGAGTCGTTGTGTGATTTTGAGCATGCGCTGCTGGACTACTATGACCAGGCCCCGGATACGGCGCTGGCGCTCCACCGTTCTCTTTTCAGCCTGAAGTCCGAAGCGGCTTTTCAGGCAATGGCCGATGAACTGCGCAGGGCCATGCGGATAAAGCCTTTTGACTGGCCGCTTTTCTGAGAGCCCAGAACGAGAAAAACCATCCCGAGAGATGGCTTTTCCGATACTAACTTAAACGCACGGGTCCGAAGAAGTCCGCGCCTTGATGGTGCTTAATTTACTCCCGTCTGACGAAAGCGTCAACCTTATCTCTTTAAAGCGTCGCGGAGGCGGCATGCAACTTGAAGACTACATTTCAAAAGAGCGCCTGAAAATTTACACGGACGTACTCAAGCTGAAGCCTGAAGAGGCGCTCGGCGGCTACAACTGGAACAAGGCGCTTTCGGCGGCCATGCAGCCGCTGATGCACTGCCTGGAAGTGACGCTGCGCAACGCTATTGACTTTGCCATCCGCAATAACCCGCCGCCGGGCGCGGCCAGACAGTGGCGGACTGATGCATACTGGATCTACGATCTGCCGCGTTATATGGGTGATAAAACTTACGCCCGCCAGGGCAAAAGATTTAAAACGGACAGGCAGGGAAAACCCCGGACGTTTCCGGACGGCAGGCCGATGTATCACTTTACCGCCTGGGAAGAGGACTGCGTGCGCAGGGTGTCAAAGCGCATCAAAGATGCCGGTAAGGACCTTACGCCCGAGCGTGTTATTTCCGGGCTCGATTTCGGATTCTGGACTAATCTGCTCACGGCGGAGTACGAAGAGCCGAGAAACCTCTCGCTGTTGTGGCCGCACCTGACAGCAGACGTGTTCCCTGCACGACCAGCGGGGATCCGCCGGCATCATATTGAAGACAAGTTCACCCGCATTCGCGATCTTCGCAACCGGCTGGCACACCACGAGGCCGTGTGGAAGTTTCAGGAGCTGGGCGTAAACGGTAAGCCCGACTATGGGCGCCCCGTCTATGGGCTGAACGCTTCGCTGCAGCTGCTACGCAGGGCGTGGGACGACGTGCTGGAGGCCCTTCATTGGATAAGCCCGGCGCGTCACGCCACCTTTATGACGGAAGGTCACCACGTGCGGTTTGAAACGCTGGCCACGCGTGAGGGACTGCAATGTTACACAGAACGTGACAACGTTACGCTTACCCTGAACGTCAGGCCCAGCCGCGAGGCCAGAAAGCTTATCCGGTCGCTGCAGCAGGGGAAAACAATCCGGATAACGGATCGTAACCGCCTGCTGGCTGTGATAGGACCTGACTGGAACCGGATTGAAAACTGAAGCGTGTAACCGCCCTATGACTCCGACGAGTCAGGCAATTTCTTCCATAGCATCGTCATTCGCAGACGGAGGAGGGAGTATCAGCGCATCGCACTCTCTGATGACATATTCAGGAATGAGATCAAACCGGGCGGGATCCAGCTGACAGATAAATTCATTTTCAATATGGTAGGTCTCGTTCATGAACTTACGTATGACCGCATTTTCGAGTCCGGTCTGAAGCAGCCTGAACACCTGCAGTTTCTCGTAGCCACTCCGGCAGAGAGAATAGAGCGCACGAACACGATTCGGGTCCGTTAGCTGCACAAGAGTCGCTGCGTAATCAAATCCGGGTATACGTAAGGCAATTGCCTCGCAGCCATTAGCGACTTTCTCTGCGGCCATTTCAGGATATCCCATTCCCTGCTGAACGGGTTCACGGCTGTCAATGGGCGTTTCCCGGTGATGAAAGAGATTTGACAGCACCTGATAGGCATCACCGCGGTCGTCCATAATTTCATAATGCCGGCGAAGATAGATCAGCTTTATCACGTCTTCACTGTCAGAGTCAGTAACGGACTGGCAGATCTGAGCAAAGGTGCGGATGTCGCTTTCGCCGATCAGCTGCTCGGTGATGCAGCCTGAGCTATAGCGGAGGTGTGAGGCCGTAACCAGATTACTGAACAGCTTCCTGACGGACTTCAGCGTATCAATAATGGGTTCAACGTCGTGAGTCAGCATCAGTACCGTTTCGTTTTTCAGGCATTCACCGGCATTGCGGCGAAACAGCATCTCCAGAATGGCAAACTTTTTGTTTTTATCAAACGATGAAATCGGGTCGTCAAGAATGATCAGATTCGGTTTCTTAGCCAGGCATTCGTACATGAAGAGGACGATGGCAAAGGCATTACGTTCACCATAGCTGAGATGCTGGCTGCCGCCGCTGACGTAGCCGTCAAAATCTTCGTGGCGCAGCTTAAGCCGGCATTTATCGCCTTCTCCCGAGATATCCACCTGATAACGATAGCCAGCGTAAGCCAGAAAGGTATTAATGTCGGTTTTATGCTTGAGGATCAGCCTCTGCATGCCCTGGCGCTGCTTGTTGATTTGTCCCTGCAGGCGCCCGGCCTGCGTCGTGAGGTCATCCAGGGAGGCATTAAGGCTGGCCACGGTGCTGGCCGTTTTATCTGACTGCAGTTCCGGGAAAAACTTCACGTCCAGGCGACAGGCTTCCAGCGCCGCCTTAACGTTGGTGGACGCGCTGAACGTAAAGCCATTGAGGGTTTTCAGGGTATTCAGCATTCCAATCAGGCTGTCTGTCTGTTTCTTCACCGTCACAAGATATTCTTCGTGCTGTTTTTCCAGCCCGCTTTTTCGTGTTGTGATGTCAGCGAGGCGGGCGCGGGCAGGCTCGGAAAAATATTCGCCGAGTTTATCCAGCACCCCAATCAGGCCGATCAGGTTTTTAATAATGGCTTTATCATATTCTGTGCTAACGCGGCTGATCTGCTCGGCCTTTTCACGTGAGTCACCGGTGCAGAACGGACAGCAGCCTTCAGAAAGCGTAGAGAATTTCTCATACCCCCGTGTCTGCCATTCAATCCACTCCACGCTGCTTTTACTCTGGATGTATGGCTTATACAGTTCCAGGCCTTCAGGAATGTGCTGAAGCTTGTTACCGGCAGACAGGCCCTTCATTCCTGTGGAAGTTTTTGCAATTCCGGTACTGCTCAGTTTGAACGCCGCGCTGAGCTCCCCCAAGTGCGTGATGAATTCTTCAAGGCCGGCGTTATCAGCAAACTGCTGCCGTATGGCCACGACCATGGCTTCGATTTCACGTTCGGTCTCGTGATACGCTTCGCTTTTGATGAAAATATCAAAACTGTTGCTTACGAGTTCGTCCGGCTGGAAAGTAAACTGATCGACATATTTTTCATTAAAACACATGACGTTCTGCAGACCATCGGCGCCGGTTACCGCTGGCCTGACTGCATCAGGATTAGAACCACGATATCTGAACGGAAGCAGGTCACTCAACCCCTGCTCATCCCCGTTGACTGTGCACTGAATCGCGCGGGAAATGGTGCTTTTTCCGGTACCATTAGGCGCAAATTTAATATTTAATTTATTCTCGGCCAGAGTGATATTTGCTTTATCGATGTTATTGCAGCTATTAATTTCAATTTCCATACCCAATCCTTTACGGCAAAGACACTGAGCGGATCCCTGAATTACAGGCCCGATTAATTAATCATGCTGAAGCCAGAATATATAAGCACTGTTTCATTTTCAGGTAAAGCATACCGGCGTTCGCAGCGATTAATAAGTAGCTGAGAAATTGTTTCTCATCAGGAATGTTTGCTTGTAATAAATTTTTTGTCACGCAGGTCGTGAGAAGGTGATGTGAGGGTGTATGAATATGACCGGTTTCGTACATGCTATATAATCCCTGTCCGAAAGTTAGTGCTTTTCATTTCGTACATGATTTATAATAAGTACATCTATTTCGTACACAAAATAACGTCATGTCACGAGTTTTTGCCTATTGCAGGGTATCGACCCTTGAACAGAATACCGAGAACCAGCGTCGGGAGATTGAAGCTGCCGGATTTGCTATCCGACCGCAGCGGCTGATTGAGGAATATATCAGTGGTTCAGTCGCTGCCGGTGAACGTCCGGGGTTTATGCGTCTGCTTGACCGCATGGAACACGGCGATGTACTGATCGTAACCAAGCTGGATCGCCTCGGTCGTAACGCTATGGATATCAGGAAAACCGTAGAGCTGCTCGCCACGTCAGAAATACGCGTTCACTGCCTGGCGCTGGGCGGTGTGGATCTCACCAGTCCGGCCGGAAAAATGACCATGCAGGTTATTTCTGCCGTCGCTGAGTTCGAACGAGACTTACTTCTTGAGCGTACCCATGCAGGCATTGCCCGGGCTAAAGCTTCAGGTAAACGTTTTGGTCGCCCGCCTGTCCTGAGCGAGGAACAAAAACGAGTAGTGACAGAACGTCTTAAAGCCGGGATAAGCACCAGCGTCATTGCGCGTGAATTTAATACAACCCGGCAAACCATACTCAGGGTAAAAGCAGGGCAGCAACAATCCTGAATACAGAAACGGTTTCAGATGCTACAGACTCTGACCGTCCGCTTTGTGCTGTGAGTTCAACTGGCCGATGCAACGCTATCCTGTAACGAGGAGGACGTTGCCATGAAACAACGAACCTGCATTTCAGGGCCTGCGCTTCTGGTGATGTCTGCCTTCGCCCCTGTTATGCCCTGAAGTGTCCTGATATTAAAAGGCGCATCCTGAACTGCAGGCGTATAAGTAACGGCGGTTTAATCAGAAGACATGATTCTTTCTGCTCTGTCATTTCAAGCCGTTCACAGCGCTCACAGCAGTCATAAAAAGTACGCTTCATCAGGCGGCAGAAAAACGCCACATCTCAGGCAACGGGCAGTCATTCGGGCCACTTCTCTACTGACAGCCGTGTCCCGGACACAAGCAAAAAACAACCCTCCGGAACCGTAATCCGTAACGCTTCCGGAGGGGATGCATAGCATCACCCGATACAGGTTGAGCCGTTAATTCTCCATAACGGTGCCAGTGGAATATTGATCCGGGACATTGTTTCCCTGCAAAATTATCCTGAAGATGCCTGAAAATTTTATCAGCACTGACTATGAACCCGAATTTCTGACTATGCGCTGTAAAGAAAATTTGTACCCGGCTTTCTGATGAAGCCGTGGCACAAAAAATATCCGGTCAGATATTTTTTGTGCGTTCTGGAAACAATATGCACTGACTTGATACGACCCGTTATTGTGAAACTACATCAGGCGCATTATTTTTCGCTGCAGTAATTTTCATATTTTAAACAACGTCAGCTCCAGCGTTATCACATAACTTCTGACATTCTTTTTCTGCCTGAAAGTTTATCTTTCCGGGCAGGGCAGTGATTTGCCATCAGAATATTTTAAGAATCAGCCGGATAGAAAGGCCAGCCGAAACAAAAGATACTGTTATCCGTATACGGGAGTAACGCATGAATCTACTGACAGATTATATTTCAACACAGGAAGGACGGCGGCAAGCCAGAGAACTCAGCTTCGAGCTGAACAACCGGTTACTGGGAAGGTTTACGGCCCTGTTTATGGCTGAGAACCGGATCTGTTTTTCCCGGGACGGAATGATTAATGAAATCCCCTGGACGACAGGCTTCGGGGCGGCCACGCCTGAACTTAACCCTGACGTCCTGAACATCAGGCTGGCCCGACGTTAACCGTCTTAAGAATATCGGAAAATTTTACCGGATTCACGGTGTGCATAAAAAGACAACAGGATACAGACCGGACGCTATGTCCCGATAACTGACCTGCTGCAGGCACAGCAGAGCGCATACAGGGGCTGAGTATGGCGCGATCAGCAACAGGGAAGGAAATACAAAGAGATTAGCGATTATACGAATATAATAAATGGTGGGCTGGGGTAAAAAGTGACCCGGACACTTCATCAGTTCGTATGCGGACGTCTTCTGATGGGCACGGCCCGTGCAGTAACGGCTGATGCCAGCTCCGGCAGCCTTCCACCGGCACAGCTAATCTCGATGACCGGTCGGCGTATTATGTTTCTGCCCGGCGGTTTGCCCCGAAACCAGAACAGGAAACGGACTTTTCCCACCGGTGCGTTCATCCGTGAGAGCCAACGGCCCCGGTAAGCTACCCGCCAGGCCATGTATCGGCTGTTTTACAAACAGGGCTGACACGGGCCTGACGAAGATATCTGAAGCCCTGCAAGCCGGCACATGCGGTTATGCCGGAACAGTGCTGCCATCGTCCCGCTCTCCGGCTGTGGAGTAATGCAGGCAGCCGTCAGGCCATTAATTCATTCCGGGGCGGCCCGGACAGCGTTCAGATGGACGCCACAGCCTGCAGCATGGAAAGTAACATCCGTGTAGCGTTATAAAACATCCTGCACACCCGGCAATTCCGGCATCACTTTCTTCAGCTGCTCAGGCGCCATAGGCCTGCCGATGTAATAGCCCTGGAGCACATCACATTTCATCTGACTGAGCAGATCCATCTGCTCCTTGCTTTCCACTCCTTCAGCGGTAATGTCCAGCGAGCAGGCTTTACCAAGATTAATCAGGCTCGCCACAATATCACGCGCATCAGGGCAGGTCTCTATCGGCATAATAAACGACCTGTCAAGCTTGATGCCATCAAAGGGAAAGCGCCTCAGCTGCCCCAGTGAGGCATAACCGGTACCAAAATCATCAATGAGAAACTTAACACCCAGTACGCGGATATCGTTCATGATTTGTATCGTTTTTTCCGGGTTCAGCAGCATGGCATTTTCAGTAACTTCTATTTCCATTCGGGTGCTTTCCAGTCCCGACAGCTTCAGTGCCCGCTGTACACGTCCGTAAAGCGCACCATCCTTAAACTCAACCGCTGAAATATTTACCGATACCGATAAGCCGGGAAACAAATCATGCACATCCCGGCAGGCAGTAAGCATTACCCAGTCACTCAGTTCACTAATAAACCCGGCTTCTTCTGCAACAGGAATAAAGCGGTCTGGCATAATCTGACCCTGCCGGGGGTGTTCCCATCTGACCAGAGCCTCCAGAGACGTGACACGGGACGTTTTTATATCATAACGAGGCTGATAGACGAGACGTAGCTGCTCTTCATGAATAGCTTTACGCAGTTCATTTTCCATTTCCTGCCGCTGAGCAATTTTTTCGCCCATTTCGCGCTGATAGAACATCCAGCCGTTGCGGCCGGCGTTTTTCGTCGCGTAAAGGGCGATGTCTGCAAATCTCAGTAAACCTGCCATATCCTGCGCATCCTGTGGTGCCAGCGCAATCCCCATGCTGGCACCGATACGGACGGCGTTGCCGTTGATATAAAATGGCTGACTGACCTCCCGGATAATGGCGCTACAGAGGTTTTCGACAGACTCCTTTCCCCCGGTTTCGGAAATGACAATGATAAATTCATCACCCCCGTGGCGCGTCACCAGGCCGGTTGACTTCAGGCAGTCGCTGAGCCGTGACGCTGTTTCATGCAATACCCTGTCGCCTGCCGTATGTCCGTATATATCGTTGACCGGCTTAAAGTTATCAAGATCAACCATCATCAGGGCCAGGGGATTTTCTGTATCAGGCGGGTTCTGTAACTGCTCGGTCAGGAATTCCTTCAGTCTGGCCCGGTTCGGAAGGCCGGTCAGGTCATCGTGATAGGATAAATAACGTATACGGACCTGCGTCTCCAGCTCAGACGTAACGTCTGTTGCTGTACCCCGCACACCGCTCCTGCCCGTGCTGATGGAATAGCGTTTAACCGTCATCCGGCAGAAACGCTGTTCGCCATGAACCGTGAGGTAGCGGCACGCTGAAAGCGTCAGATTTTCTTTCTTCCGCAGGCTCTGCTTCAGCAGGGAAAGCACATGGCTGTCATCCAGTAGAAACTCAGCCAGGCTGCGGCCCGCCCAGTCAGATACCTGATGCCCGGTTACTGCCGTAAAGCGCCCGGAGATCCAGGTCAGGCGCAGCTGGTCATCCGTTTCCCAGATCCAGTCGGTCGTGGTTTCTGCCACATCGCGAAAGCGTCGCTCGCTGGAGAGGAGCGCCAGCCGGCTCTGCTCCAGAAGAAACGTGTTTTCATCATTAATCCGGGCCCGACGTGCTGCACTTTGTATCAGTGAGACTGAAATAATCCCGGCCGCCAGCATGGACAGAAACAGCAGGGGTAGCATACCCGTCAGGAGCGCACCACCGGGATCCTCGCCCGCCCACCGGAGCCTCACGCTGCCTCCGCTGCCAGAGACGACTAAAGTGGATCCATCCTCCGGGATAAATTCAGGGGTATTTCCTTCAAGACGGACCTGTTTTATACCGTATTCCTGTCCCATGTCGTTCAGCTCACCGGGCGTCAACTGATCGGCAAATATCATCAGTGACGGACGCGAGTTGCCGGCAGAATTTGCCTTTCCCTCCTCAGGCGTTATCCATGCAGCTGACAGGATGGTCAGCTTCCCGGCGGTAACAACCAGCCCCGATATGGCTCTTCCCTCTGACAGGCTGAGCGAATGACGGAGCCCGGGCAGAGGATCGCTTCCCAGCCAGGCGGGGAGAGACGGTGGGGAATACCTTCCGTTGACCACGCTGTAAGCTGTCACACCGTCGCCGGTAACAACAAAAACGCCTTCGTACACGAACACGCTGTACAGGGACGTTCCGAGATTCTGATTGTCCCATGCCCATTCTGTATTAACCCGGGGAGAAAGATTACTGTAAGCCTCGCCCCATACTGCATAATCCGTCAGGTGGTTTCTGATTTCTTTCTGACGGTTAAGCAGAGCTTTCTTCAGAATCAACCGGCTTTGCTGGCTGGCCTTCAGGTTCAGATCGTCAGCAATATAGAGCAGTACACCAAATGCCGCCGAGAAAAACACACCCAGCAGCACACACATCGTTACGAGAGGTGGCCGGACAACAGCGCGGGTGTACTCTTTGAGAGTGATTTTTTTTAAATAAACAGGATGGTTCATTATGCAGCCTTCCGTAAGATATCTTTTTATGGCTGTTACCGCGCCACAGGATGTATATCGGCAGGCTGGCGGAAAGATTGCTTCTGTTTACGGTTTTTATGAGGCCGGACGGCGACAAGTTATCCTCGTAAAATTTTCCTCATTTTCTCACTGGCAACCGGCAGGCAACAATGCTGCCGGCCCCCCGTTGCCGAACGGACCAAATACAGGCCCGGCAGTGCCCGGGGCAGGGTTACTGAATATTATCCGCCTGTCGTGCCTCCTGAGCAGCGTGCGAACCAGCTCTTTCGGACGGACCGCATAAATAATATTGCTGTGCCCGGGATACCATGCCAGCCACCTGAAAGTTGCTTTTGCTTCAGGAACGGTGGCTGTAATGGCTGGAGCCCGGACGGAGCCATCAGGAACAATAAGTGAAATAAAAAGTGATTCACCATCAAGGCAGCTGAAGCGCAGTATGCTTTCTCCGTCCGTTGAGCGGGCAAAAAGATTCACGGCACTGCTCTCTCTCATTTCCATTCCGCTCCCGAAGGCGGCATCTGACAACAGCAGCCAGCCCAGGATGAAAAATAAACTTTGCCAGCGACACAGGCTCACCATGGCCCTCAGCTTCTGGTACATTCTCATGTAATTTCTCCGGCTGCCGGCCTGACGGCAGAGGTGACAGGAAGTTGTCTGATTGTCCTGACTGAAACGGTATTATTCACGACGATGCCGGGCGAGACAGAGCAGGCAGGGACCCGCCCGGAGGTACCAGATGTTTGCCGCCTGAACGGCAAACCCCATATGCAGAAACGAGCCCAGAAAAATACGCTTCCGAGCTTCAGGTAAATTAGGGCATCCCGCGTTGTGTACCAGCCGGGTCCCGCTGACAGACATTCTTTTTTTCTGCGTAATAAAACAGACTCATTAATTCTTCCCGCCAGTCAGTTCATTACGTCCGTTTTAGGGCTAATGTATGGTTACATTTTCGCTGTTGTCCTTCTCTCCGGGCGAAGCCGGCGTCACGGCACAAACCATCTTGCCGTCGACAAAAAGGCCAAAGCATTTTTTTCCATCCATTATTGCCGGTAAAAATTCAGTTTTACCCGCCTCTTTTATTTTTTCCCGGAACTGCCTGTGCAGTCTGACCTCTCCGCCCGTCAGTGCAGTGAATACAAACATGACTTTATTGTTATTAAGGATCAGATGAAGATGCGAGGAAGAATGGGCAACCGGCGTGACGGATTCGTTTTCGGCTGCCAGCTTATTCCTGATGCAGGCCGTCAGCTGCTCACAACTCATGCCGGTCTCAAAAAATTCGTTCAGTAAAACCGCATACGATCGGACATCAAACATAGCTGCTCCCAAAGTGATATTAACCCGCCTGGATAAACAGAAAACGACGGCCAGGACTTTGTTTAACCTTAAGCTGACAGTACAGGTTACCTGGCGAACATATTTATGGTGCGCTTGCTTTCTTTTACGGTATTACTCATTATTTCCTTATGTTTCCCTCAGGTTTTTTTATAACCACGATAAACAAGAACAGCATTTATGGTTAATTAAATTACTTTTTATTATTAATTCAGCTGCTGCTGAAATTTCTGATTTTCTAAAAATCGCTGATAAGCAGGTGAAAGCAAGTGTATTTTTTATCTGAAGAGTGACTGAGAGCGACAGGATAATTGCTCAGGGAAGGTAAATGATTAATAATCCTTATATTTAATTAAATATTGCTTAACTTTTCTGATAAAGTTTTTTATTTGCTGCCAGCTTTCAGCAACGCACGCGCCTGAACGCTGAAGCGGCGTTAGTTACGCTTCAGGCGTCAAAATTTTGGAGAAGGACTGCCGTACGTGATGTGTGATGCGGCAGTAGAGGCGTTTACTGCCGCCTTTGATCATGGCTACGAAAGGACGCGATACAAAGCCAGTTGTGCGTTTGTCCTGTCAGGTTTCCCCGTGAGCGCGGTTTCGCCCGCTGCGCTTGGCTTCATAAAGCGCCTTGTCCGCCCTTTCCCTGAGTCGCTGCGCCTCTCCTGCCTTTCCGGTAGAAATCAGCGTGCAGTATCCAGCACTGATTGTTACCACTTTCGGGGTAAGCTCCGTCGCTTCATGCACAGTGCAGCTCTCTGCTATCGTTCTGACTGCCCGCTCTGCCACTTTTCTGGCATCAGGCTCGCTGGTAAAGGGCAGGATGATGGCAAATTCCTCGCCGCCATAGCGGGCCACAAGGTCTGCACTACGGTGTGTGGTTCCCTTGAGCAGCCCGCCTACTTTTTTGAGACATATATCACCCGCCACGTGTCCGTAGGTATCGTTGTAGCGTTTGAAGAAGTCGATGTCTATCATAATCAGTGACAGGGGTTCCCCGGTCTTATGCGAGCGCTGCAGGCCCTGCTCCAGCAGAGCGTCAAACTGCCTGCGGTTGGCCAGTCCTGTCAGCCCGTCCAGTAGCGCCAGTGACTGCAGCGTATGGTTGATAGTGGTCAGCTCATCCCTGACCTGCGTCAGCTCCAGCTGATTTCTGACGCTGGTACCTACCTGCCGCAGCATAAACATCCCCATCACCATTATCACGGCCAGCTGGATAAGGTTAAGGACGGCGACGGTGAGATTTGCTTCAAGCCATTCGGCTTTGACTCTGTCGCGGTCATAACCAGCGGTCACTATGAGCGGATACTGGTCCAGGCGTGCATAGCCGTATATACGCTCAATACCGTCCAGCGCGGAGCGCCACGTTGCGCTGCCGCTGTCGGATTGACGCAGCGCCGTTTTGAAAAGGGGGCTGGCCGACAAACTCCGGTTAATAAACGAATCCGGAAGCGGGCGGACGTACATGACAGAGGTATCGGCAAGGATCAGGCCCAGCACGTCCTTTTCACCCAGGCTGTAATGACCGTAAAACTGCCGGAAGTAGTCCACCTTTACGGTGGCCAGCGCGACGCCGGCAAAGTTTCCGGCCTGGTCATTCAGCCGCATTGAAACAGGAATAACCAGGTCACCCGTCGAGCGGCTCCGGATGACCTGGCTGATGTGTACGCCAGTGCCGGTATGGGTGCGGTGCCAGATAAAGTAATTGCGATCCGCATTGCTGGCCTTCGCCGGGATATAGTTGCCCGACGTGGCAATCCAGTTGCCCCGGCTGTCGTAGATGAATAGTCCGTGAAGCTGAGGAAGCTTTCCGTGCTGTTCCCTTATCTGTCTGGTAAAGGCGGGCGTTGCGGCATAATCCGCCCCGTTCAGCCGGAGCTGCCTCACAGCGTCGGTCAGTGTGATGTCGACCTGCAGAAAGGCATCTTCTGCCTGCCTGGCCAGGGAAACGGAAAGATTCCGGGCATCATTTTCTCTGTCGGTAAGCATGAGTTGCCAGGATTTCCATACTGACCACACGCTGACGGCTGTGACGGCCATCCCCGTCAGCAGCAGAAAAACAGCCATGCTTCTGCCCAGCGGATTATGCATAAGTGAGGATGGTCCGCCCGTTTTTTTGTCCATATCCTGATATTCCTGAAGTCGGCTAACTGTTAAGCTTCCATAATAGATTAAACGGGGAGTGTGAGGCAGTGTAAGGGATGCAGTTAACGACATCCCTGTAAAAATTCAGACTGGTTAATCAGTTTCTGCTGAAAGGCAGGCGCACCGGTTTTCCATCAGTTCACACGCGGAACGTATCCACCATGCCCCTCAGCGCATGGACCTGCTCTGCAAGTGACTGCGATGCAGTAGTCGACTCCTCAACGAGCGCAGCGTTGCTCTGCGTGACGCCGTCCATCTGACTCACGGCCACAGTGATCTGTGCGATGCCGTGCATCTGCTCATTTGAAGCCAGGGCTATTTTATCCATCTCATCGGCCAGTTCACCGGCCATACCAACCACACCCATAATGCTGGCTGCGGTATTATCTGCGACAGTCACGCCATCTTTGACCAGTACCACGGCCTCTTCAATCAGCCCTTTGATATCCTTTGCCGCTGCGGCGCTACGCTGCGCCAGCGTTCGTACTTCACCCGCCACCACGGCGAACCCGCGTCCCTGTTCGCCGGCACGCGCGGCTTCAACCGCGGCGTTAAGCGCCAGAATGTTGGTCTGAAAGGCAATGCTTTCGATGGTGCCGGTGATTTCTCTGACCTTCGATGCGCTTGCTGATATTTCCGCCATGGTCTTCGTCATGGTCCGCACACTGTCTTCGCCCTGACTGGCAAGCGTAGCCGCACTGCGTGCCGAACCTGCCGTGTGCGTGGCGCCAGCCGTGTTGCTTTTTGCCGTGGCGGTTATCTGCTCCATGCTGGCGGCAGTTTCCTGAAGGGCTGCAGCCTGTTGCTCTGTACGGGCCGAGAGCTCGGTATTACCCCGGGCTATTTCATCGGAAGCAAGCGCAACCGATGCCGACGCATCCTTTATCTGCGTCATCATTCCCCTGAGGCGATCCTGCATTCCTGAAAGAGAGGCCAGCAGGCTGTTATTATCTCCCGGACGCAGCGTCATCTGTGAGGTCAGGTCGCCGTCGGCTATGGCAGCTGCCATGGTCTGCGCCAGTGCCGGCTCGCCACCCAGCTGTCGCATCAGCACCCGCACCGTCAGGGTGCCGGTCACCGCAGCCAGGAGCACCGATACAGTGACCAGTATCACCAGAAAAATAACTGCCCGGCCGGTATTACTGCTGCTTTCTTCCACCGCACCACGGGCGTTCTGCTTCTCAATATCAGTCAGCGCATTTAGCGCATCGAGAAGTGCCCGCTGCGCTGGTCGGGTGACCGTCAGCAGATAGGTAGTAGTCTCCTGTTGCAGATTCTGAAGTCCGAGCTGTCCGGCCTTTTCGAAAGTAGAAAAGGCCAGCCCTTCACTTGCGGTAATTTTCTGGAAGGCCGCCTGTCCCGCAGGAACGGGTTCAGCCAGCATCAGACGCTTCAGCTCCTCCCGGTCCTTGATGAACTGTTGCTTCTGTGTCTGCAGGCGCTCCCATTCAGGCTACATTTCTTCCGGGTCCGTCAGGAGTGCAAGGTTACGTACCGCAATGGCCATGTCCCGTACGCTGCCGCGCATATCAAGGATGAGCTGGTACTTTTTCATTTTAATGTTAACGACATCGTTCATGCTGTGTCGGGCACTGTTCAGGCTGTATATTGCCACTCCCGTACAGACTACTAACAGTAGAATCAGCAGTCCGTAACCTGTGGCAAGGCGTGTTGAAACTTTCATGGAAATTTATCACCGTAATTAATCAGCAACATTAATATCGGCACCCGTCTGGAAAATTTCAGGCTTTCTTGCTCATGTCTGACACGAACATTTTCCGCCGCTGGCGGACAGGCTGTTCCCCTGTCAGGGTTATCACGTTATGCGACAGCCGCGCCGCGTCACTGCCGAGTTAAGGAGGTGCGTCGGTGGTGCCGGAAACCTGACTGGGGTAAAAAATAGGTACTGTGCAGCCCGCTTTTACGCTGCCGCCACGGCTGGTATAGAGAAACAGGATGACAGTTTGACTCGCTTCGTTACCCGCAGTGTCTGCCGCCCGAATCAGGGAACTGCGCTGACCAGCATCCTTATTTTTTTCTCCAGCCGCGAAGCTGAGTCAGCGTCAGTGATGCGGTTGCCGCTTTCTGTATTCTCCTGTATCGGTACGGGAGCTCTGGCAGGGGGGGCTGTTAAAGATAACAGTGAGTGATTAAAGAAAAAGCAGCGGTTGCCGATAACTAAAATGCCTCACCAGGGTAATTTATCTGTACCACATCAGAAAAAACCGGGCGGGGGCCGGTAAATGACATTCTTTATCTGCCTTCCGCCCGAAGCCTGTATTATTCAGCTTTTTGTTTTAATTACGCTACAAGCGACTGTCATCAGAAAAGAACCGGTCATGACTGAAGCGAAATAATTCGCTTCAGTCAAATCCAGCAGCCCGCTGCACAAAAACCTCTGGCTGAGGATGCCAGACGGCAGTACGACATGGGCCTCCGTTAAGAACGGAAGTCAGCTACTTTTTGTAGCTGCCTGCCTCGCTCGTCAAAATTTTCTTTCCTCAGCCAGGCTTTTAGCACGGCTGAAACTTCAGGCCAGTCACTGGCTGTGATTGAAAAAACTGCCACATCCTCAGAGTAACCTTTTAAAATTTTCCGGTCCCGCAGAATGCCTTCTTTTCTGAAACCAATCCGCTCTGCGGCACTGATGGCGGGTGCATTAAGACAGTTTGTGCGCCACTCGCATCGCCTGTACTGCAGCGTGTCCATGAAGTAACTGATGACAAGAAACAGGGACTCTGTACTGAGTCTGGTTCTTTTCATTACCGGACTCCAGTTGATTTCGGACAGAGCAAAAACACCGTTATCCGGTTCAACTTTATTAACACAAAACAAACCCTTTACACTGCCATCACTGGCGCCTTTTACGGAGAAGTATAACCTGTCTTTATCGGAGCAGAGATGACGGAGATACTGATAACAGAGCTCTTTAGAACCGGGTTTTGAGTCCGAAAGGTAAGTCCAGTCTCGCTCATCATCAATGCTCAGCCAGTCATGATACAGGTCCTCTGCGTGATCTACTGATAACGGACAAACGATACAGTAATTTCCTTTTAAGGTGACTTTCTCGGGCAGGGAGCGTTTTACCCAACCCTCTGCAGGTTTGCCGAGGCTCTGACCGTACTCGTTTTGAAAAACCATGCTATGTCCTCACACAACTGTTACCTGCCAGCTCATCATTGTAAACCCGACATTATGTTGTGTCCTCTTCATCATCACTGAAAGTTGCCTGCCGTGCCCGTGTAGTCTGGTACCAGAAAATAAAACCGAGCAGCATACTGAACATTGATACTTATCCCAGCGCAAGCCATACCGGCAGGCTTATCTCACCAATGCCCTCCGGCATTGTCTCCCAGGTAGCAACCAGCATCAGCGGCAGCGAAATGATCAGCGCCCAGCAGATAACCTGCCATCCCCCCAGCTCACGCGACAGCTTTGCGCCTTCGGCATACCCGCGTTTTCGCTGAGCTGGAAGCCATAGGGCTCGTGAGCGGAGAAACCGGAAGAGGGACTTTCGTCAGGGAGATTTCGCTGCCTGCGGGGCTGGGGTTGGATCAGCTCGCGGTGGCGTCAGACGTGATCGACCTGAACTTCAACTATCCTTCCCTGCCGGACCAGGCGGAACGGTTAAGCGAAGCAATGCGACAGCTGACCACATCAGGCGATCTGGCTTCCCTGATGCGCTACCAGCCTCATGCTGGCAGGCAAAGCGACAGGGAGACCATCGCGTTATGGCTTCATGCCACCGGTCTGAGTCCGTCAGCCGATGATGTCTTGATCGCCAATGGCGCGCAGCACGGACTTAGCGTTGCCGTGATGGGGCTGCTGAAACCCGGCGATGTGGTGGCTGTTGACGCGCTGACCTACCCCGGCTTCAAAGCCCTGGCCGGTCTGTACCACCTTGAACTTGTGGCGATACCTGCCAGTGCCAGCGGACCGGACCTGACTGCACTCAGACATATTTGCCAGCGCAGGTGCCTCCATGCGGTTTATACGATCCCGACAATGCATAACCC
Source organism: Pantoea sp. X-Soil-ISGK-421 (assembly GCF_059730785.1). NCBI lineage: Bacteria > Pseudomonadati > Pseudomonadota > Gammaproteobacteria > Enterobacterales > Erwiniaceae > Pantoea > Pantoea sp. X-Soil-ISGK-421. Next base: position 49,104 of record NZ_AP035981.1, read on the forward strand.
GCTTGGCTGGGTTATGAATGATGCCCGGCGCAGGGAGCTGACCCTGATTGCCAGAACGTTCAATCTGCTCATCATTGAAGATGCGGCCTATGCTTTTCTTGCCCGCCGTCCCCCACCGCCGCTTGCCACTTATGCGCCCGAAAGAACGGTCTACGTAACCGGTTTTGCCAAGAGTATTGCCACAGGCCTGCGTGTAGGTGCCGTAGTATGCCCCGCTGGCATGCGGAGCGCCCTGGAGCAGGCTATCAGGGCAACGACCTGGAACACACCCTCTCTCATGGTTTCGATTGTCTGCAGCTGGATTAAAGATGGCACCATAAAACGCTTTGAGTTGCTAAAAAAACGGGATGCCCGTCAGCGTCAGGCGCTGGCCCGAAAAATACTGGAGAACAGTGATTGGATAAGTAACTTTATCTGGTTACTGCTTCCTCAGGAGGTAAGGGCTGACAGACTTGTCCACCGGTAGATGCAGCAAAGCATCTCAGTTTCCACAGCAGAACCATTCAGCACCTCAAATAGCGTGACGCACGCTATTCGCCTCGCTCTTGGCTCAGTCACAATGAACCAGCTGAGCGAGGCACTCACTACGATTAAAGAGACTATAGAATATGAAAGAGAGTTCTGAACTGATGTCCTCTCTTCGCTCTTAGCAGACCTTGCCCTGCTGAAGGTCCGCTTTGTGCCAGAAGCGGACATTGCAAATGCGCGGTATGAGCACATTGACTTGCTTATCAGGATGTTTCCGGGCGCAAAACTAAAGACCCTTATGAAGCTTTTTCATTAACCGTCATAATAAAGTTCAAAGTGTGTTTACCCTGGTTTTCGTAGAAATGCGGAACATCAGTTTTAGCTGTAACGGAGAACCCTGCATTTACCTGAAATACGCTCTCTTTCACGCCCAAAGTCAGTGTTCCTGACTGTATATGCAACAGCTCCAGCGTGCCTGATGAATGCCCCGCTGATTCATACTTCTCACCCGGAAGCATTTCCCATAGCCAAAGCTCAATCATATCAGGCCCTCCTGAGCCAGCAAGAAGCCTGGCGCTCCCACCTTTTTCACCTTTCCAGAGTTCAGGAATATCTGTATCAGCAATGATATGCACATCAGGTTTGGTGCTCACATCAACAAAATCAGCTACTGACACACCCATGGTTGTCGCAAGCTTGCATAACAATGCAATGCTGGGATTAGCCTTACACCCTTCGATCTCGACCAACATGCCCTTACTGACGTTTGCGCGTTGGGATAACGCATCGAGAGACATGTTCCTATTTTTACGGAACTGCTTAATCCGCAGGGCAACAGCTTCATTAACTGTATTGACATCTGCACTGGAGAAGGTCACTAAATTGACTTTTTTAGTCATTGGTCGATATTATGCAATAAAATGGTCATTACAGGATTATCCCGTGTTAATAGTCTCTCCGTCAATTTCTCCTGAAATATATGAAATATGTCCCGACTTTAGGGCACTCAGTATCTCTGTACAGGCAGCGCCAGTGGTGAACCCTCACGTTGCCGAAACGGCATTGAAAACCGCCTGTGAAACGGTACTGTTAGGTGATCCCGATTGGGCCGAGTCGCATCTGGCCGCATGGGCCGATGTATTTCAGAAATTTGGGGCCAAACCAAAACGTACTCCCTGTTCTGCTGATGCGCTGCGTAAGCGCGTACTGCGCGATGGTGCCATGCCAGCACTTGATCCCATAGTTGATCTGTATAACGCCGTCAGCCTGCGGTATGCCGTGCCAGTGGGTGGAGAAAATATCGCTGCCTATAAGGGTACACCTCGCCTGATTGTGGCTAAAGGCACTGAACCTTTCGACACGGTAAAAGAAGGGGACCAAGCGGTGGAATATCCTTCATCCGGCGAAGTCGTTTGGTGTGATGATGTCGGTGTCACCTGTCGCCGCTGGAACTGGCGGCAGGGGATCAGAACTCGCTTAAGCGTCGAAGCTGAACACATGTGGTTTATTCTTGAAAGTCTGCCTCAAATGCCACTGGAGCAGCTGCATGAAGCTGGCAAAATGTTGACCGATGGCCTTGAACAAATGATGCCCGGCATGCAGTTTAAAACAACCCTCATCGGCGAATAACCCTTTAATTTTATTCTGGAGAACCTGCATGTTCACCGGTTTGTCTGCTTTTCCTTTAACGCCTGTCACTGCCAGCGGTATTGATGAACACGGGTTCAGCAAGATTCTGGCTCGTTTAACGGCAGCCCGTGTCGATTCATTAGGTGTTCTGGGGTCAACCGGCAGCTATGCCTATCTGAGCCGGGAACAGCGTAAACGTATCGCAACGCTGGCAGTAGAGCTTGCCGGAGATATTCCGGTGATGGTTTGCGTGGGAGCATTCAGCACCGATGCCGTTTTGCAGCTTGCTGAAGATGCACAGTGTGCAGGCGCTGAGGCGCTGCTGCTTCCGGCGGTGAGTTATCAGTCGCTGCGAGATGAAGAGGTTTATGCGCTTTTTGAAACGGTTACCAAACATGTTTCAGTACCGGTTTGTGTTTATGACAACCCAGGCACTACGCATTTCACCTTTACAGATGAATTGCACGGGCAATTGTCGTCACTGAATGGGATTCGCTCGGTTAAAATTCCGGGAGTACCTGATACCCGTATTGCTGCTGCTGAACGAGTTAATGCACTACGGCAACATCTTCGTCCAGGCGTAACTATTGGCATTAGCGGTGACGCTTGTGCCGGGCTGGGCTTAAACGCTGGCTGCGAAGTTTGGTATTCCGTTTGCGGTGGCTTGTTCCCGGAAACAGCGAAACGCATTACCCTGGCTGCAGCAGCTAACGATAATGAACGTGTTACTGCCTTAACGACTAAGCTCAATCCTTTATGGGCGTTGTTCCGTCAACATGGTGGAAGTATCCGCGTTATTGCAGCTGCTGCAGGCGTACTTGGACTCACCGATGCGGACTGCCTGCCTCGTCCTCTGTTGCCACTATCGGCAGGCGATATTGCAGATGTTGCACGAGTGATTGCTGAGCTAGATCTTAAATAACGCACCGCAGGGTCGGCAATCTGCCGACCTCCGATATTTATTCGCCTCCCCAGAGGCAAGTATGTGTCAGCATCAAAAGCGAGGACTGGTTATAAACCTGTGCTCCCCCGTTGATTAACACAAAATGCAGTTAGCAATGTCCGCTGCTCGCTCAAAGCGACCCTTCAGCTCAGTCAGTTTGTCCGCTTTGTACCAACAGCGGACGTTTAAAAGATACGCTTTGCTACACAACTAACCTGCTCAAGATTAAAATCAATCCATTAGTTAAAAACCAGTATTTCTACTAATCGTTGTCTCAAATACCGGAGCAGGTCACCGGAGGTTATGTGTCATTGCAGAGTCTTGAAATCGAGCCTCGCCTACTGCCGGACGTTCGCGCAGGCAGGAACCGTCATACCATTCGATGGCGGGAACGCGAAATTGTGCCGGGCCCTATGCTTTACGTAAACGTGCAAGATGTCTCTGACACGGTCATGGTGTGGGTCACGCATGTCGAAAAAATGCCGCTTTTTGACGTTGCGGCCTGGCTTGGAAAAAGTGCGGAATGGCCTGATGCTGAACTGTTAGAAGGGATGCGTGAGCACTACCCGTCCATCGAGATGGATTCAGAGGTTACGGTCATCCACCATTTACAGCCTGCGGCGTATGTTAAATCTTGATAGGCGTCATAGTTAGAGCAGGCATGGTAGATTCAGTAGTTAAAACTCAGCTGAGGATAGTGAATGTTCAACATTTCAGAAGTCGAAAAAGGGGATACTGACCTGACGTGGTTGGTTAGCGAGCTCGATGCCTTTCAAAGCGAACTGTATCCTACAGAAAGTAACCACTGCCTAGATTTTTCAGCAGTCAGTGACGAGCAGCTCCGATGCGTGATCGTACGTGATGAAGGAAATGCACCTGCAGGTTGTGGTGCTTTGCTATTTCACGAAGACGGCTCAGCCGAGATTAAGCGGGTTTACATTCGACCGGAATACCGCGGAAGGAAGCTTGGGGAGAAGATAGTCAGTGCAATCGAGGTGATTGCTTCAGAAAAGAAATCGCGGCTGTTGCAGCTTGAAACAGGGATTCACCAGCAACCGGCTATAGCGCTATATCGCAGGTGCGGGTACGAGGTATGCGATGCATTTCCCCCGTATAAAGCAGATCCGCTGAGTGTTTTTATGCGCAAAGAGCTTCCTTAACTTAAAGCTGTTATACAGCCAAGGAAGCGCGCTACAGAACTGTTATATTAAATATGAGCGCTAGGCATGGTCAGTCCTGTTACAGACCTCAACGACCTCAAATTCTTCTGCTACAAGCTCCATGTCGTCAGCGTAAAAGCCAGCTCTGGTAAAAAAGGCTTTATGCTCAGATCTCCAGTATTCGAGGCTCAAATCTCCTTCGCCTTCTTTGCGGGCTAATTCCTCAGTAACGTCAGAGAAGCGAACCAGACGCATTGAAGTCATTCTGATGACGCATACCGGCTCATCCCGACCGTCGAGGATAATATTGTGACTGCCTATTCTTGGTGGCGATTTTTCTGCCAAGTATGAGGCCAAAGAACCACAGGATGCGGTTTTAATCCCTTTCATAACCAAGTCCGCCAGCTCGTTAGCCATATCAGCATTGTCTCCGATCTGCCAAGCCTGGGAACCCGGATATTTCGCCTTCAGAGCATCAACTAAATTCATAATAAAATCCTTTTGCAGCAACCGTTTGGTGGTTGAAGTTAGCACAGATTCATTGAATTCGTTTCTGGAGTGGTATGTTTAATGTGGCGTAACATCCCTATCACCAGAATTTTGACGTCTGCTGTTCGCTCATAGTGGACCTGGCGCGTAGTCAGGCCGCTTTGTGCCAGAAGCGGACGTTAATGCATTACCTGTTCAGAAACAGCCCAGTCATTTTAAGTCAGCAACAGAGCGCCAAGTTGATCAAATTAATGTTTGACGCTGACTATATTTCTATTATTCTGGAAATATAGTTATTGGAGCCAGTATGGACTTACATACCGCAGCAAACGCACTTCGGGAGCTGGGCCACCCAACCCGTCTCAGCATATACCGGGAGCTGGTCAGGGCGGGTCATGACGGCCTGCCGGTTGGCGAACTACAGAAGCACCTTGAGATTCCTGCCTCGACGCTCAGCCATCATATTTCTGCGCTGATGTCTGCTGGCCTCATAAGTCAGGAACGGCAGAGCCGAACCCTGTTCTGCAGGCCCTGTTATGCGCAGCTTGAGCAGCTGATGGCTTTTCTGACTGAAGAGTGCTGCGCCGGCGGCAGCGACTGCAGCCTGTCTGCTGCGATCCCCCTTAAAGAGACTCCATTGTGAATAACGTGAATGATGCCCTGAACAATATCGATCCGACGCTCCTGGATGCGCCCCTTACGGAAGAGAAGCTGAAGGCCGCAGAAGTGCCGCACCCGCCCCGTATCCTGATGCTCTACGGTTCGTTGCGGGAACGCTCTTACAGCCGACTCACCACGGAAGAGGCTGCCCGGTTGCTGACGGCTATGGGCGCGGAGGTGAAAATATTTAATCCGTCCGGCCTGCCGCTGCCGGATGATGCACCTGAGACGCACCCGAAGGTTGCAGAGCTGCGCGAACGGGTACTCTGGTCAGAAGGGATGGTGTGGTGCTCTCCTGAGCGTCACGGTGCCATGACCGGCATCATGAAGACGCAAATTGACTGGATACCACTGACGTCCGGGGCGGTCCGGCCATCGCAGGGGAAAACCCTTGCAGTCATGCAGATCAGCGGCGGCTCACAATCGTTCAACGCCGTAAATCAGATGCGCATTCTCGGGCGATGGATGCGGATGATTACCATTCCGAACCAGTCATCCGTAGCAAAAGCCTGGGCTGAGTTTGATGAGGACGGTCGCATGAAACCTTCACCGTATTACGACCGCATCGTGGACGTCATGGAGGAACTGATGAAGTTCACCCTGCTGACGCGCGGGCGAAGCAACTACCTGACCGACCGCTACAGTGAAAGGAAAGAGAGTGCCGCTCAGCTCTCAGAGCGGGTCAACCAGCGCAGCATATAAAGAAAGCCGGCAGATGCCGGCTTTCTTTCACACTCGTTATGTCTGCAGCCTGGTGAAAAATCAGTGGCTGACGCGGTGACCGTGCTCATCAATGACCACTTCACCATCCTCTTTGGTGAACGCGCCCTGCTGCGGGTCTGGCAGTATACCCAGAACCGCTTCGGACGGGCGGCAGAGCTTCGTTCCGCGCGGCGTCACCACCACCGGGCGATTAATAAGGATCGGATGAGCCAGCATGGCATCGAGCAGTTCGTTATCGCTGAAGCGGTCTTCTGCCAGGCCGAGCTGCTCGTACGGTTCGGTATTCTTACGCAGCAGGGCGCGCGCGCTGATGCCCATGTCCGCAATCAGCTTCTTCAGCTCGTCGCGTGACGGCGGTGTGTCCAGATACAGAATAACCGTGGGTTCGGTGCCGCTGTTGCGGATAAGCGCCAGGGTGTTGCGGGACGTCCCGCACGCCGGGTTGTGATAAATGGTGATGTCAGTCATAAGCGGTACTCCGTAAAGGCGCTGCACAGTCGCAGCACCGGGGTTAAGGTTAAACAGACAGGCGCAGGGCCAGCGCGGCCAGCGTCACAAAAAGTACCGGCAGGGTCATCACGATACCCACGCGGAAGTAGTAGCCCCAGCTGACAGTAATGTTTTTCTGCGCCAGTACGTGCAGCCACAGCAGGGTAGCGAGGCTGCCGATGGGGGTGATTTTCGGGCCGAGGTCGCAGCCGATGATGTTGGCGTAAATCATCGCCTCCTTCACCACGCCCTGCGCGGTGCTGCCGTCAATCGAAAGCGCGCCAACCAGCACGGTAGGCATGTTGTTCATGACAGAAGAGAGCGCCGCCGTCAGGAAACCGGTGCCGAGCGTTGCGCCCCAGACGCCGTGCTCTGCAAACCGGTTCAGGGCGGCAGAAAGGTAATCCGTCAGGCCGGCGTTACGAAGACCGTACACCACCAGATACATGCCCAGCGAGAAGATAACAATCTGCCAGGGCGCGCCTTTCAGCACCTTGCCGGTATCAATCACGTGTCCGTTGCGGGCAACCAGCCAGAGAATACACGCCGCCACCGCTGCCACCAGGCTGACCGGCACGCCGAGTGGTTCGAGAGCAAAGAAGCCGACCAGCAGCAGGATGAGAACAATCCAGCCGGTTCTAAAAGTGCGCGCATCGCGAATGGCCTCACGCGGCGCCTTCAGTTTCGCCAGGTCGTAGGTGGCCGGGATGTCCCTGCGGAAAAACAGGTGCAGCGTGACCAGCGTGGCGGCAACCGAGGCGATATTTACCGGCACCATCACCGAGGCATACTCGCTGAAACCCAGCTTAAAGAAGTCTGCCGTGACGATGTTCACCAGGTTCGACACGATGAGCGGCAGGCTGGAGGTGTCGGCGATGAAACCTGCCGCCATCACAAACGCCAAAGTGGCGCCGGGGGGGAAGCCCAGCGCCAGCAGCATGGCGATAACGATCGGCGTCAGAATAAGCGCCGCCCCGTCATTGGCGAACAGGGCGGCTACCGCCGCACCCAGCAGAACGATACAGGTGAACAGCAGCCGGCCTTTTCCACCTCCCCAGCGGGAAACGTGCAGCGCCGCCCACTCAAAAAAGCCGGACTCGTCGAGCAGCAGGCTGATGATGATGACGGCAATAAAGGTAGCCGTGGCGTTCCAGACAATCTGCCAGACCACTGGAATATCACCAGGGTGTACCACGCCGGTCAGCAGCGCCAGAGCGGCACCTATAGTGGCACTCCAGCCAATACTGAGCCCTTTCGGCTGCCAGATAACCAGCACCAGGGTCAGGACGAATATCGCAACCGCCAGAAACATACATTCTCCTTTTTAAATATCACCGTCCGTTAAAACGGGCTGATAATTAGCTTATGCATAACACATTCAAAAAAACGAATATGAATGGGCAAATTTTTTAAATGCAGACAGGCTTACCGTTAGTGGTTGCGTTATCGCGTTCAGCCTGCTGGCTGAGCTTCAGGATGTCATCCCGCTGGCACAGGTAAGCCTGTTCAATCACTGCTGCTGCCCAGGCTGGCATGTGCGGAGACAAACGGTAATGGATCCACTTGCCGTCTCGTCGGTCGATAAGCAGGCCGCTTTCTCTCAGCAAAGCAAGGTGACGGGAAATTTTGGGTTGTGATTCCTTCAGCGTGGATGAAAGCTCGCAGACGCAGAGCTCACCTTTTTCGCGCAGTAACAGCACCAGGCTGAGCCGGGTTTCTTCAGACAGGTTTTTGAAAAGCTGCAGGGGCATAAATGGTGGCATGACATTCTCCTGAATTACAGAGTTCAGTGTCGTTTCCAGGGCTGCGCATGTCAATTTTATATTCGATTAATCATATATGTTAAGGCGGTCATCATGGTCTGTGACAGTCATCAGGTGCCCGGGCTGTTCGCGGTGGCAGATACGTTAACAGAAAGCAGTCGCGAGGCGAGCATTCAGCTGCACAGCCTGGACGTCAGAACGCTCATGCTGATCAGGGCCGCTGGCCCGCGCCGATATCGGCTTTGCCGTGGGCGCGATGGGCACGGATACCGCCATCGAAACTGCCTACGGGGCTCTGACGGAGGATGACTTACGTAATATTCCGACCTTTGTCCGGCTCTCCATGAGACATACGGCGTGCTGGTCAGGAACATCATTATGGCAGTTGGCATCAAGGCAGCATTTCTGGCCCTGACCATTGCCGGAATGGGGACCATGTGGATGGCGTTGTTCGCGGATGTGGGTGCAAGTCTGCTTATAGTGGCAAACGGCCTGCGCCTGTTGCGTAAGTAGCCGGATCTGCTGCCCGTCAGGTGGTTACTGCAGACAATGCCCGCTTTTCGCGTACACCAGAACCCTCGACACCTGAACAGCTTACAGGGCACGTTCAGGCAGCCTTGTCTTTTGTTGCGCATTATCAGCTACAACTGCGTTTTTCCCGCGAAAGGCCAGGCAGGGCTGGCGACGCCAATTTACTGCTTTCCGGCGCATGAAGTAGCTGTCCCTTGCTTCGTACCGCAGATGACAGAAAGTTATGCTGCCATATTTCTGCACTCCTGAGCACAATGATGGCATGCTTCTGCGCATTTTTTACAGTGTTCATGCTCATGTCGGGCGCACTCATCACCACATTTCTGGCAAATTTCTGCACAAACTCTGCAGAGTTCGGGAGCAAATTCGCTTTCAAGCGACATTAAATTTGCCGCTATCCGGCAGATGCTTACGCACTGCATGTCCAGCCTTATGCATTCACGCATCATCTCCAGCTGAGGTTCTTTAAGGCATGACGTGGCACAATAATCACAGGTGGCGGCACAGATATAGCAGGCTTCAATGCAGTTGCGATGATGCTCTGACATATTTTCCGCTCTTAACTTAGCTTATTTGCGAATACGTAATAAGCCTGGTACAGAATCTTCATTGCCGCAAAATACCGCTGTATTCAGCATGGGCGGCAGTTTAACGATGCGGAAAGCGGGAAGGCGGTAAAAAAGAGCCCGTCGCAGCAAGACGGGCCGGCTCACGTAAGCCTTGAAAGAAGATTTACCGGAAAAAGCATTAACGATGAGGGTAAAACACAACCGCATCCCGGAGCAGTGACAGAAACGGACAGAAGATACCGGGCGAATCTTCTGTCCGGTGCGACCCGTTATTTTTCCTGCTGCATCATCCTGCGGTGCATATCAATGATGCTCTGATGTGCTGCAGAATTTGCGTTATCCATACCCTGGTGCGCCAGGATGGCACGCTCATGTTCATTCATCATGGCAACAGCGTTGTTAGTTACCTGGCCGTCCGGCTCTGAAACAGGATGCGGCTGTGCCCATACTGATGAGGCAGAAAACAGGGCCAGAAAAGAAATAAACATTCATTTTTTCATGCCGGCTGTCCTTACGAGTAAAAGTTAAATAATGGCGGGCCGGATGCTCTCCGTCTTCAGTCATTTTTATCGTACAGGAGAAAAATGCTTCTGCTCGAAAATGACATAAATGTAATGTAAAAACAGAAAGTTACAACATTACACAATTGTAATTATGTCCGTCTTTCAGCTGTGATAGCTTTCCGGTAACAAAAAATAAACTTCCTGAACGATAAGCACGGCTTGTGCTTGCGGAGCGGAGAGATTTTTTCTCCCGGGATACTGTGAATTTTGCCGGAGCTCAGTCATGGAACTTAAAAGTTCACGACGTAATTTTATTAAAGGGATAACCGCCGCCGGTCTCGTGGGCGGCCTGGGGCTGAGAACGTTTGATGCGCTCTCGGCGGTAAGCCTGATGCAGTCCCGCACGCTGACCGGGACCGACTTTGATCTGTTTATCGGCGAAACGCCACTGAATATCACCGGTAACACCCGCTATGCAAAAACCATAAATGCGGGTCTTCCGGGGCCGCTGCTGCGCTGGAAAGAAGGCGACACTGTCACATTAAGGGTAAAAAACCGCCTGTTAGAGCCGACCTCTGTTCACTGGCATGGCATTATCCTGCCGGCAAATATGGATGGCGTACCGGGTCTCAGTTTTCACGGGATCGAACCGGACGACACGTATGTTTACTCCTTTAAAATAAAGCAGAACGGAACTTACTGGTATCACAGCCATTCCAGTCTGCAGGAGCAGGAAGGAGTATACGGTCCGATTATTATCGATGCCGCTGAACCGGAGCCGTTTCAGTGGGACAGCGAGCAGGCTGTGCTGCTGACCGACTGGTCTGATGAAAAAGCCTCAGACATTCTCGCAAAACTGAAAAAGCAGTCAGATTATTACAACTTCGCTAAACCCACCGCTACCGACTTTTTCCGTGATGCGCGGGAGAAAGGCCTCGCGAATACGCTGGCTGACCGGAAAATGTGGGCTGAAATGAAGATGAACCCGACAGATCTGGCCGACGTCAGTGGTTTCACATACACCTACCTGATGAACGGACAGGGACCCGGTAAAAACTGGACCGGTCTGTTCCGTAAAGGTGAGAAAGTACGCCTGCGCTTCATTAACGGCTCGGCCATGACTTATTTTGACGTTCGTATTCCCGGTCTGAAAATGACGGTCGTGGCTGCAGACGGACAGTATGTCACCCCCGTGTCCGTTGATGAGTTCCGTATCGCCGTTGCCGAAACCTACGATGTGATCGTAGAGCCGACTGATGATGCTTACACTATTTTTGCTCAGTCTATGGACCGCAGCGGCTATGCACGTGGCACGCTTGCCGTCCGGGAGGGGCTGTCAGCAACGGTTCCGAAACCCGATCCGCATCCCTGGCTGACCATGGATGATATGGGTATGGGCGGGATGGATCATGGCAGCATGGGCGGGATGGATCACAGTCAGATGCAGGGCATGAACGACGGCGATATGCAGAGTATGGATGGTTCAGATATACCAGCCCCTCCAGCAGACAGCATGGCGGGAATGGATCACAGCGCCATGAGCGGTATGGATCACGCAAGCATGGCTGGCATGAGTGACATGCAAAAACACCCGGTTTCCGAAACGAATAACCCTCTGGTCGATATGCAGGCAATGATGCCGGCAGCAAAATTAAATGACCCGGGCATCGGCCTGCGTAATAACGGCAGAAAAGTTCTGACTTATGCTGACCTGACAAGTACGTTTGAGGATCCGGACGGCCGTGAACCGTCGCGCACCATCGAACTGCACCTTACGGGGCATATGGAGAAGTTTGCCTGGTCTTTCAACGGCATCAAATTCTCAGATTCAGAACCGGTTACGCTCCGCTACGGTGAACGCGTTCGTATCGTACTGGTCAACGACACCATGATGACGCACCCCATTCATCTTCACGGTATGTGGAGTGATCTTGAAGACGAGGATGGCAATTTCCAGGTACGTAAACATACCATTGATATGCCTCCGGGAACCCGCCGCAGCTATCGAGTCACGGCTGACGCACTCGGGCGGTGGGCCTATCACTGCCATCTTCTTTTCCATATGGAAACGGGCATGTTCCGTGAAGTCCGGGTCATTGAATGAGGTACTGCTGATGTCAGTTTCAGGGTGGAGTGATATGAAAAAGAATGTGTCGCGTTCTGCGGCAGGATTGCTGGTTTGGTCTGCACTTGCCGGAACGACGTTTACACCCGTCTATGCCGCGCCAGCGCATAACATGCAGCAGCATGATATGTCAGGGATGGAGCATTCTGCTATGAGCGGGATGGATCCGATGGATGGTATGGAGTCCATGCAACCCGCTGCGTCAGCAGAAAGCAGAACGCCCATCCCACCGGTTACCGAGGCTGACCGTAAGGCGGCATTTCCGGATGTCCACGGTCATAAAGTTCATGACAGCAGCGTGAATTACTTTCTGCTTGCCGATCAGCTGGAATGGCAGAAAAACAACGATCCTGGCGGATTCAGCTGGGATGTGAGCGGCTGGATTGGGGGTGACATTGACCGGCTCTGGATGCGCAGCGAAGGCGAAACCAGCGACGGTAAAGCTGAAACCGCAGAAGTGCAGGCACTGTGGGGACATGCCATTACGCCCTGGTGGGATGTGGTTGCCGGGGTCCGACAGGATTTCCGGCCCGGAAAGCCCCAGACCTGGCTTGCCGCCGGCCTGCAGGGAATGGCCCTTTACAATTTTGAAACCGAGCTGACAGCGTTTGCCGGCGAGAAGGGTCGAACTGCGCTGAGGCTGGAGGCGGATTACGATGTGCTGCTGACCAACCGTCTGATCCTGCAGCCTTCCTTTGAAGCCAATCTTTACGGGAAAGATGATGAAGCGCGTGAAACCGGTAAGGGACTGTCCAGTACGGAACTCTCACTGCGCCTTCGCTACGAGGTGAAACGTGAGTTTGCTCCATACGTCGGGGTTTCCTGGAGCCAGCTTTACGGTAATGCCGCCGATATAGCTGCCCGTGAAGGAGAAAAAGATGACGAAGTGCGCTTCCTTCTCGGGGCACGCATGTGGTTCTGATGCAGTTAATTCAAACAAGACAGGTATTATAATGAAACATTCATCTGCTAAGTATTTTATCGCTGTTGTGGCTTCTGTCACTGCTTTCGCTGTCCAGGCACATCCTGAACTGGCTTCATCAGTGCCTGCAGACAAGGCACAGGTTGCGGCTCCGTCAAAAGTAGAGCTTCACTTCACCGAAAATCTGGTGACCAAATTCTCTGGCGCACGTCTGATAATGACTGCCATGCCGGGCATGTCATCGCACGCGCCAATGCCTGTTGCAGCTAAAGTTGCAGCCGGCAGCGATCCCAAAACCATGATTATCACGCCGGCAAAACCGCTGCCCGCCGGGACTTATAAGGTGGAATGGCGTGCAGTGTCATCTGACACACATCCCCGTACCGGCAACTACAGTTTTAGCGTGAAGTAATGCTATGAACGATCAGACTTTTATTGTCATCCGGTTTCTTCTTTACCTTGATCTTATGGTTCTTTTTGGCCTGCCTTTATTTGAGCTTTATGCCCTGAAAGGCGTCTTAAAAAAACCGGTATCTTTGTTCAGCGTCTGGTCGTTCTTTTTCACGCTCATTTCTGCCGGGATTGTGTTGTCACTGGCAAACATGCTGCTGGTTGCCCAGTCTATGAGCGGCGTCAGCGACCCCGGTGAGCTGACTCTGCACATTATTGAAATGATGGTCGGCGAGACCGCTGTTGGCATGAGCTGGATTGTCCGGCTCGTTGCCCTGATCATCGCTTTTGCCGGGCTCGGTCTGCGGCACAAGAATGCCATACTTTCACGTTATGTTTTGATGCTGACAGGCGGTACGGCGCTGGCGACCCTGGCGTGGGGGGGGCATGCAGCCATGAATGACGGTGTGAGCTATTACGTCCATCTGTTGAGCGATATTGTTCATCTTTCCGCAGCCGGTGCTTGGGTAGGAGCCCTGACGGCTTTTACCGTTCTGCTGAGTATAAAAAAAGCCAGTAAAGCGGCTTATGCACTGCAGCTGTCCGGGGCATTAACGGGATTTGCCCGTGCCGGCACGGTTATTGTGATAAGCATCGTTACCACGGCAGTGGTTAATTTCGTGCTTATTACAGAAAAGCCACTGAGCACTTTGCCGGGAAGCGTTTACGGCCTGCTGCTGGTAATAAAGACCGCTCTGTTTTTTCTGATGTTATTGCTGGCTGCCGCCAACCGCTTCCGGCTTGCACCAAAGCTGGAAAATGCCCTGCTTCAGGGCCACTATAAGGCGGGTATTACACTGATGCGTAAAAGCATTATTACAGAATTTACCGTAGCGGTACTGATACTGGCAATTGTTGCCTGGCTGGGCACCCTGTCGCCAGGAACCGGTATGGAGTAACAATTAACTGCAGGAAAAAACACACCATGACAACCATGCTGATTGTTGAGGATGAACTGAAGACCGGTACTTACCTGAAGCAGGGACTCCAGGAAGCAGGCTATGACGTGACCCTGGTGAACGACGGGCGTCAGGGCCTGGAGCATATTCTGCGTCAGCATTATGACCTGATAATCCTGGACGTCATGCTGCCCTCAATGGACGGCTGGGATATCCTGCAGCAGATGCGCATGGCACGCCACGAAGAGCCCGTCCTGTTCCTGACGGCCAGAGATAACGTCAGCGAAAAAATTAAAGGGCTCGATCTGGGTGCGGATGATTACCTGCTAAAACCTTTCGATTTTGCCGAGCTTCTGGCCCGCATCCGCACGCTGCTCAGGCGTAACCGTACACAGGCTTCAGGAAACCACAGCATTGCAGATCTGATCATGGACGCCTCCCGCCGGACCGTGAGCCGGTCGGGGAAAAAAATTCACCTGTCTACCAAAGAGTTTGTGCTGCTTGAGCTGTTGTTACAGCGAACCGGGGAGGTTTTGCCAAGAAACCTGCTTTCCTCCCTGGTCTGGAATATTAATTTTGAAAGCGATACCAATGTCATTGACGTTGCCGTCAGGCGGCTTCGCAGCAAGGTAGATGATGACTTTACGCCAAAGCTCATTCATACCGTGCGGGGTATCGGTTATGTTCTGGAGATACGTGAAGAGTGAAGCGTAACTGGTCCCTGACCACACGGCTGAGCGTGATATTTGCCGGTGTAATGATGTCTGCCTGGCTTCTTTCCAGCGTCCTGCTTGTTGCTGCCCTGAGCAGCTATTTTCGCCATCAGGATGCCTCACTGCTGACAGGAAAGCTTGAGCTGGCAACCGAACTACTGGAAAGTGAAGCTGATTCCGGGCAGCCAGACAGTGCTTCGCTTGCACGCAAGGTTGCCGATGCCATGGTAGGTCACAGCGGGTTGTATCTGTCGATTAAAACGTCGGATAACCGGTTGCTTGCCGACTATTCCTCGCCCGGTTTTCCGCTTCCTTACGGACGTTTTGCCAGCGAAGCCGCATATCCGGATACGATGCAGACAGTAGAGGATGAAGGCTGGCGTTATAATGTTATTGTCAGAAAAATCAGTGCGCAGAAAGCAGGCGGACAACATGATGTCCTGATAACAGCCGCTTATGATACCGGCTTTCATGATGAATTTATCAGCCAGCTCAAAAAATGGCTGATCTGGTTCGACGGCGGGCTGATGTTCATTTCGGTATTACTGGGCTGGTTTGTCACAAGGATGGGTCTCAAGCCGCTGAATGAATTAAACCGTCTGGCCTCTGCTGTCACCATCAACAACCTCAGTAAACGTCTTCCTGCGCACAATCTGCCGGCCGAGCTGATGGCTACCGTGGCTGAATTCAACAGCATGCTTGAAAGGCTGGAGAAATCCTTCAGGCGCCTTTCTGAGTTTTCATCGGACATTGCCCATGAGCTGCGTACGCCTGTCAGTAACCTGATGATGCAGACGCAGGTTGCCCTGTCCCGGGATCGTGATGCAGCCAGTTACCGGGAGGTACTTTTCTCTAATCTGGAAGAGCTGAGCCGGCTTGCAAGAATGAGCAGCGACATGCTTTTTCTGGCGAAGTCAGAAAATGGCCTGATGATACTGGAGAAGCAGAACGTCTCCTTGCACGAAGAACTCGAGGAACTGATTGATTTCTTCGAGCCTCTTGCTGGTGAAAGTCATAAAACGCTGAAGCTTAAAGGTGATGCTCTCGTCAGAGGCGATCGCCTGATGCTGCGTCGTGCGCTGAGTAATCTGATCACCAACGCCATAAAATATTCTCTGCCGGGCTCTGCCATATCCGTATCAGCAGAGCATAACTCGGACAGGGCCTTTGTACATATTTCCAATCACACAGAAGATATTGCACCGGAAAGTCTGGGCCGACTGTTTGACCGTTTTTACCGGGGCGATGCATCCAGGCAGCATAATACGGATGGCGCGGGACTCGGTCTTTCTATTACGCGGTCCATTTTGCTGGCCCATGAAGGCGATCTGCAGGTAGCCGTGAATGATAATGTCATTACGTTCACGGCCATCATGCCGGCAACAGAGGGACCGTAATAACAAAACTTTCCGGGCTAAAATTTCATGATTTGAACTGCTCTGTATCAAGGTTATGTTCCCGGAGATATGAAAGGATGCCCGGGAAAACCTGAAGTAAATATCTTACCTATAAAGGAGTTACCTTATGAAAAAGCCGCATATAATTCTTGCCTCCCTGCTGTTTGTCCTGCCGGCTGCGGTTATGGCTCAGCAACCGGCCTCAAAAATGACGCATGAGATGAGCATGTCTCCGGCATCAAAAGAGTACATGTCAGGTATGCAAAAGATGCACAGTAGCATGATGATTGCCCTGAAGGAGCAGGACGCTGACAGGGCGTTTGCCAAAGGCATGATCGAGCATCACAGGGGCGCGATTGCCATGGCTGAAACGGAGCTGAAATACGGGAAAGATCCGGAAATGAAGACGATGGCAGAAGATGTCATCAAGGCACAGAAAAGTGAAATAGAGCACATGGAAGCGTGGCTGAAAAAATAACGGTCATCCGGCTTTATAAACGCTCTGAAGGGTTCTGCCCAAAGAATCCTTCAGTAAGCTTGCATCCATTATACGCTCAGCTAAACCGGTTTAATTTTACAGCGTCATCATGCAGATATATCTGACGCCAGTACGTTAAAACCTGATTATCACTAACTGATATTCAGGGATGACCGTGTTTAAACAATCGCACATCACTTAACCAACTTCATATTTTATTTTAATATTATTAAAGTGGGTCTTGTTGTTAATATTATCAAAGTCATAAAACACAAATAAAAAATCGAGATGTTTTTGTGTGAATTCTACCGGTTAATATTGCAGTTGTTATCATTTTATTATGACATTTGAGTATACCTAAATGTCATAGGGTAAATAACGCCTGAAAACGCCTAATGTCATCACCTATATGTCATGGATATAATTGTCATGACCTAAATGTCATGTGTTAGTTCATCCTTAGAGCGTTCTTATGCTGATTTGATGTCGAAGATGTTAACAGCATGACGGCATAACATTTTGCAGGTGTCATCCGACGATTAAGCCATGAACAGATCAAATAACGCGCTTAGCGTAGGATAATTTCCGTTTTCCAAGCGGCCCCCTGGAAGAAATGAATAGTCGCTGCCGAGCGCGTAGTATAACCGAGCCTAGTTTAATACAACTATTTTTTATCCTACATATCAACTGGATACAAAAATACGCAAAATACTTATTATGTTAAATATTAAGTCCTAAAAATCGCACGATGCAGGAGTCTTCCCGTTTTTCTTCCTCCTTAAGACTATTTAGCGATTTGATGCGCTGTTTTAGAAGACCCTAAAGATATTTTATCAACGCATAGCGCTAAATTTTCTGCCAGTATGAACGGCCTTAAATAAGTCACGCTGTTCGAAATAGCTGTCACTCATTGTTGAGTTCGATACTCATTGCAGATATTGGCTGCGTGATTCGATTCGTTGTCATAGGTTTAGATAGTGATTACTGATCAAGGTTTGCAGTTAGCAGCAAGCACTTTTCAGGACTGACCTCTGTGTCGCCCTAGATTGCCGGGATAATATCAATTTACAGCATCATGCCGTTTTGAACTTTTCAATTGTGTGGAGGCAAATGAGTGAAGACATCGACTCTCCATCTGCGACTAGATGGCAAGGATTGTGATGCCATCCGCATTGCAATACGCCACTGGTTGATAAAAAAACTAGCACCATAAGTCTTTTGAGATTAATCTGAATCTATTGTATTGGTCATTGCAGATTTTCATGTTTCATCAAAAGCAGCAATGAACTTATAGATACGATTATCGAAAACTGCTGGGACTTTAGTTATGAACTGGATTAACATTCCTTACATTAAAAATGACGATTATTGCCATCCAGTATTCGATACCGATCGCAGAGAAGTCGGACATTTCCTCTTTTTTTGTAGTTACAGACGAAAAAATGATCAGGTTTATCGACAGCAGAATGCTTTTTTTAGTTAAAGTGGCGAACAGGTTTATCTAATGGATAAGTTTAAACAGATGGAGCAATTTAACATCGCTTATGTTTATGCTCTTGCCTCTCATGCAGGATTTAAAATTTCGCGATGTGATGTTGATGATGACAGTGTTGATCTGACTATTGAGGGAACTGGCTTTCTACAAAGTAAAATAAGAAACCCCAAGATAGACTTTCAACTTAAATCAACATCAAACTTCATTGTTAAAGATGGTACTGTTTCATATGCATTAAAAAAGAAAAATTACATGGATCTTATTGGTAACAATGTTTTGTCGCCACGTTATTTAATATTGCTTAATTTGTCAGCTGACTCGACTGATTGGCTATGTAGCTTATCTTCAGGGATATCGCTTCATAATCACTGTTACTGGTGCTCTCTGAAAGACAGCCCACCAACTAGTAACGATTACTCTGTAACAATAAAAATGCCAGAAACTCAAATATTGACATCGTCTTTACTAAAAGACATGATGTTGGCAGCTAGCAACAGGGAAAGTGTATAATGAACTTATACAATAAAAGATTCATCATCACTGAAGGCTTTGGTAAATATATCGAGGCTAAAGGGTGGTTCTTATCTCTGGACATGCCTGGGCTTGCTAAAGTTTGGCATTCAAACACTCACTCTAATTATGAAATCCTTCAACCTCTAAGCATGGAATTGAAGGATTTTTCAAATCGCTTAGATGACCTTATTAATGTAATATCAATTACAGAGGATAAGAGTTTAACTGAAGTTGTTAAGGAAATTGAAAACGCTAGTAGCGATGTGATTAGTTTGCGCGTTATTCATGATGATGTGGCTAATGGAGAAATACCTTTTTTTGATGGAATTCTCTTACTTAATAAGACAAAGGAACTCATCGTTTCGGCTGCAAGGTCAGTTGTAAAACCTCAAAAAGCAAAATATACTGGTAAAAGCCCAGAAATCGTAGAAAATTTTCTATCTTCCTTAAAACTAGGACAGACTGAAGTTGGTAGTTATGTTCTTAATGTAATTGCTCCAATTTATTTCGTAGAAAACCAACAGGCTGATCATTGCATTGTGCCATTTTCTCGAACAGTCTCTGCCAGATTACTTGAGAGTGTTTCTTCTTTAAGTCATGCTATCGATAGATTTGAGGAAAATAGAGATTTTAAAGAGTTTGAGAAGATCATTTCGAATGGTGTTAATGCAACATTGTGCTCCGCTATTATTGGCCTTAGTGGAAATAACAGAAATAGATCTGTTGAAATATCAGTACAACCATCCCCATTTTCAAGCTCAGAAATTTCATCGACAACTAAGTTATTGATAACTGCTGATAAAATAAAATACATTGAAGACGCCGAAAGGTTCTTTTCTAATGATTATGTTATTTCAAACTATGCTCTTAAAGGATTTGTAACTAAGTTAAATAGAGATATCAATTCTATAGGTGGTGAAATAACCTTAACAGAGCCTTCAGAAAAAAATAGAAAGGTAACTGTGGAGTTGGATGAAGAGCATTACCTTCAGGCAATTAAGGCACATGAACTTAAAAATGACGATGTTTATTTAGTTGGAAAGCTTGTAGTCACACCTCGTAAAGCTAGATTGATTAATGTTGCCGAGTTCGAAATAATTAAGCATTCAATCAGGTAAACTAACTTTGTATTATAATCTCACCCTGGGGTGAGATTATTTAATTTTATAGATTGAGCTGTCATTTAAATAATTAATAAACTTTAATTATAAATTAATTTTATTGAATGTGACACAATTCGATTAGCGCTGCGACTGATTATCTATAAATACCCTTTCCCAGAGAAATTTATTTATATATCTAATCCTTAATAAATTAGGTTAATTATTTGCAGGATCTTTTAAATTTTAATGTATAAATTAATATTTCTCATGTCTCTTCTCATTCATTGTTGCCCTTGCTTTAGTAGAGATGGCCCACCTTAAATAAGGATTATCAAAAGTGGGCCATCTCTGCTCTCCATAGAGTTAAAGGCTAATTTAATAGCTTCCGGCCTTATACAATTAACCTTCTATCAACCTGGCTCATACTCCGCACCTCCCTGCTACTAAAGGATCATATATGAGGCCCATAACTTCATATAATTATCTTTATATAAGGCCAGACAGGGTTCCGGAAACCCTGTATCATGCGGATCCGGGTCGGATCCTGACTATTGCTGCCGTTTATACCGACGGCTTCCGAATTTGAAGGCGGCTGAAAAACCGGCAGCGCTACGTAAAATCTGGCGGGTAACCACCCTGCTGTTTCCTCAGAATTCACGTAGCGTCGCCAGAGCGTACATGGGGGAAAACTGTACAGGATGAACGATCTCTCCGTTTTTACCGGGCTCATCCCCCGGACGGCGTCGGATGATGACCTGACCGCAAGGCTGTCGGCTTTCGTCCGCCACCGCGAGGCGTTTTCGCCCAACACGTGGCGGCAGCTGCTGAGCGTCATGCGGATCTGCTGGCGCTGGTCGCAGGAAAACCGGCGCTCGTTTCTGCCCATGTCCCCGGATGATCTGCAGGATTACCTCTTTCACCTGCAGGCCGCCGGCCGGTCAACGTCAACCGTTTCGGTGCACGCCGCGCTGGTTGCAATGTTACACCGTAATGCGGGTCTGGTCCCGCCGACGGTATCGCCCGACGTGGTGCGGGCCAGGAAGAAAATTAACCGCACTGCTATCATGTCCGGCGAGCGTACGGGACAGGCCGTGCCCTTCTGCCGTCCGGATCTCGACCATCTGGACGTGCTATGGCAGCATTCGCCCCGCCTGCAGCACCTGCGGGATCTGGCTTTCGTCCACGTGGCGTATGGCACCCTGCTGCGAATGAGCGAGCTGTCACGCCTGCGGGTGCGGGACGTTACGCGCGCGGCTGACGGCCGCGTTATTCTCGACGTGGGCTGGACCAAAACCATCCTTCAGTCGGGCGGCATCGTCAAGGCGCTGAGCGCGCGCTCATCAGAGCGGCTGATGGAGTGGATCCGCGCGGCGGGCATGGCAAACGAGCCTGATGCCGTCCTGTTCTGCCCCGTTCACCGGTCAAATAAGGTGACCGGCGTCCCGACTGCGCCCATGAGTGCGCCAAGTCTGGAAGATATCTGGCACCGGGCAAGGCGGCATGCTGGCCAGACTTCACGCCCTGAAACCAATAAGGGGCGTTACGCGAGCTGGAGTGGCCACAGCGCGCGCGTCGGTGCCGCGCAGGATATGGCCAGAAAAGGCGTATCCATCGCGCAGATCATGCAGGAAGGCACCTGGACGCAGACCCATACAGTGATGCGGTATATCCGCATGGTCGAGGCGCATAAAGGGGCCATGGTCGCGCTAATGGAAGATGAGGATTAGTCTGGCCTGCTGCGCGCCTTTTAAAAAATTCCCAGGTATGGCTACCTCCCGCTGAAGGGGATTTTAAGTGCAGATTGCTTACTAAAAATATTGTGGCCTGAGGCCGGCTCCCTGCTCCGCCGGGCCCTTTCCGGACTCATGCTCCACCGTGCTTACCCCGCTACTGCTGGCGGTGTTTAGTCAGAAAATTAAGTAATTAACTTAAGTGAGTTGTGAATGACGGTCATCCATTCACAGCACACCTGCTGTTGGCATGTCAGTAAGCTGGCTTATGATTTGCTCTGGCTTTTGATCAATATCTGCGGCGAGAACGGTACTTTTTCATGACGCAGGTTCCTGATATCTGTGCGGGGTCTGACCGTGGAGCATCTGAGCGGAGGAATGCCCATGCTGCTGCAGACATAGGTGTTTTGTGTGGCTGCCTGAATTAACCTGATGAAATCATGCATGATGCGAAGGAAAATAAATGGCCATCGATAAAAACGGATTTATCCCGCTGCCTGCCTTCACCGGCTTTCAGCCGGCTTTTTCGCCCCTGATAGCTGACCTAGGGCATAAACTGGGGGCCGCGATGTCAGACCTGATCCACAGCGTTTATGTATATGGCAGCCTGGCTGAAGGCAGAGCAAAGGAGTCGGTTTCTGATCTCGACCTCACGGTGATATACAGCCGTGAGCCGGATGACCTCGCGACCAGCGAACTTACGGCAATCATGTCCGGCCTTGAGCAGCGTTATCCGGTCATCAGTAAGATAGATATCGACCCTGGCGTTCTGGATACCGTTATGCTGCCTGCTAATGCAGAGCGATGGGGCTATTGGCTGAAACATCACTGTATCTGCATTTATGGCGAAGATCTGCGGGATCACTTTAAACCTTTCAAACCCTCAAGGAGTATCGCGATTGCCCTTAACGGTGATTTTTATACTGTGCTGAACGGCTATATTTCACGGATGAAGCCCTCCCTTGAGCCTTCACAACGGCATGCGCTCCAGCGGACGGCAGCTCGCAAGGCTATCCGGTCGACAAACATCCTGAGGGATGAAAGCGATACGGACTGGCCGTCAACGCTGAAGGAGCATCGTGAAAAATTTAACAGTCGGTATCCGGCCCTCGCGGAAGAAATGGATTACCTGCTCAGCATCAGCCACCGCCCGCGCGGCGACATTATGACTTTTGCCGGCAGAGTCTCAACATTTTCCTACTGGTTGAATGCCGAGTTCAGCACGCGTAACCGATAATCGCGAATGAGCCGGCGGAGGCTTCAGAAGACACCTTTCTTTCAGCAGCGGAAGATATTCCGGATCAAGAGCCCAGGCTTATGAGTCAGCAAACAACAGCGACAATGCACGATGGAACGTTTACGGCGTTCTGACGCGCCCGCAAACCTCGCGTGAGGCTAAGGGATTGTTCATATCGTTAGAATTTCGCGCCAAATGCGATCCCAGCACACTCCGTCCGAAGTCCCGCCGTTTGGCTAAAAAGGATCTGCGCGGCTGTCAGCAGGCGTGAAATCATATTTCTGTGATGACTGCGCATTCGTTCACGCCCGCCCTGCTTGTCTCGTGAAGATGGATGAGTCTCCCGCCAGAAAACCTCATATTCCAGGCTGTATCCCTGCTTACCCGCCGGACATGAAAAAGCCCGCATAGGCGGGCTGACTGATTATCACTATTTATCGCCGTAGTGATAGCGGGCTGCATAGATAATGATTTCTCCGTTCTGGACTGAGTAGACCAGCCGGTGGCTCTGATCGATGCGGCGCGAATAGAGCGCCGGATCTTTGTGATGCCGCAACCGTTCTGGTTTTCCAATGCCGGTCAGCGGATCGGCCTCTATGCTGTGAAGTAACTGCCGGACGCGTTCAAACTTCTTTTTGTCTGTATCACGCCAGTAGTTAAGATCGTCAGCGCCATTTTTCGTGAACTTAATATTCCACTTCGACAAACTCGCCGCGCTCCGCCTGTTTCATTGACTCATTAATATGCGCTGCGTTCGCCGGGTTGCTGAAAAGATAGACCGTTTCTATCAGTGCCTCATACTCTTCCGCATCGATTATAACCACGTCAGGTGCGTCGCGACGCATAATGCGGACAGGCTCGGCATCGTCGGTGACCCGCTTCATCGTATCTGCGAAATGCTTGCGGGCATCGGTAAAATTGATTGAATGCATGTTGTTAACTCCCATCAGTTGATGACCATTATGAAACATGTACTCAAATAAGTACATTTTAAATTATCCCGATTTCATTTCAGGAAAACGCCCCTGTAATGGAAAGGTTAGGAAGGGAAGCGAGAAAATCTGATCCCGGAATCCTTATGACGTCAGTATACCCCGCTATCCTTACAGCAGGAGGTGTCTATGTGCGGACGATTTACGCAGTACAGCAGCCGTGATGAGTATTTTGACTCACTCGGTCTGAAACCGGACGAAATCACGTTCGACCCGGAGCCTGTTGGCCGTTTCAACGTGGCGCCCGGCACAAAGGTGCTCCTCCTCAGCGAGCGTGAGGATGCGCTGCACCTCGACCCCGTGTTCTGGGGTTACGGCCCGGAGTGGTGGGATAAGCAGCCGCTCATTAACGCACGCGGAGAAACGGCGGCAAGCGGTCGCATGTTCAAGCCGCTGTGGAACCACGGGCGGGCCATAGTGCCGGCCGACGGCTGGTTCGAATGGCAGAAAGAGGGCAGCAAAAAGCAGCCGTTCTACATCTACCACAGGAAAAAGCAGCCTCTGTTTTTTGCCGCGATCGGTAAGCAACCATACGGGCAGGACCACGGCAAAGAGGGGTTTGTAATTGTTACCTCATCAAGCAACCAGGGCATGGTCGACATCCACAACCGCCGGCCGTTAGTGATCACTGCTGACGCCGTCCGTGAATGGCTGGGTGCTGATACATCACCTGAGCGGGCAGAAGAAATTGCTCATGATGCAGCTATTCCGGAGAAAGAATTTACCTGGCATCCGGTAAGTAAGGCTGTGGGGAACATACACAATCAGGGAAAAAAACTGATTGAGCAACTTCATGAGGCAACCGACT
Organism: Pantoea sp. X-Soil-ISGK-421; assembly: GCF_059730785.1. Lineage (NCBI taxonomy): Bacteria > Pseudomonadati > Pseudomonadota > Gammaproteobacteria > Enterobacterales > Erwiniaceae > Pantoea > Pantoea sp. X-Soil-ISGK-421. The sequence continues at coordinate 73,893 of NZ_AP035981.1, forward strand.
GAAAAAGGTCGCATGCAAAACCAGATATAAAAAAATATCCCCGCCAGAGTGGGGACATAAACAGGACAGTATGGAAAGTCTCTCGCACCGTGTGCGTGCTGTGTGTAGCCTTCGTGGAAAATACGAAGCGCATACCAGCTTAGTCAGCTGTTAGATGACCGGCAAATGGATTACGAAAAAATTTTTTGGGTATCACAATGGGTTCGGCCCTCAATCCCCTTAATGTCGCGCAGGGGGCGGCCCTTCGAGAGTTATAAGTAAGCGCTGCTCACCGGCATCCACTTTCAGGATATTACTTTCATTCGCATTCAGGTTTTCCACAAAAATAATACTTAGCGCTGCCATGAGTTCCGCGGGAGAGGCGTTAACATTTGCTGCAAGCAGCTCAATCTTATCAACTAATTCCGTGACAGTCCTATCTCTCATCAGCCCGGCTCTCCTTATTTAAGTGAGTGTTATTAGCTTACGTTTTTTTTTTGGAAGTATTCCACTCCCTGCTGCTGCCAGGGCGGGCGGGCAGGCTGCGCACTGAATGCCGCGTCAGCGGCATGGAGGCGCCATGAATAGCTGATGCTGGCTGGCGCCGTCAGCCCGGCGTAGCCGGTTACAGGCTCAATGGTGGCGAAAGCCCAACCCCTCCCTTGTATCTAACATAATGTGGTGATTAGCTACCATCACACGAAGCGGAGAGAGCCGGGCCCCTCCCTGAGGACAGTCTGAATTACTGATCCTGCCTGACAGCTTGCGGCCCTACGCTTCACCTTTCACGCCAGCACATTTTGTTGAACGGTTACCGGGAGCATGACTCCGAATGTATAAGGCGAACAGGCGTGACGGTCAATGTGAGAGGAGAATAAAAATGTTCCCTGTAGGCATAGACGTTAGTAAAGACTCGCTCGACCTTTGCATCCTCTATGATGGCATAAAGGGTCGTATACGAACCAAGAAGATAAAAAATGACAACAGTGCAGCAGCCAATATTATCCGCTGGCTTCGACTTCAGCACTGTGGCCCGGAAGACGTTCATCTGATTATGGAAGCAACCGGCGTTTATCATGAACGGTTGGCTCTGTCGCTGCATGAAACTGGCGCATACGTTTCTCTTGCAAATCCGCACCGCAGCCGCGATTTTGCAAAGGGTATGGGTATTCTGACCAAAACGGACAAGGTAGATGCTTACATGCTGGCCTGCTACGCGCTGCTGAAAAAGCCGCACCGATGGCTGCCGCCTTCTGCTGAAGTCATGCATCTCAGTGCGCTTATCCGCAGGCGTGATGCATTGCTGAGTGACGCCGTACGTGAGGAAAACCGGCTCGAAAAATACCAGAGCACGCATACGCCTTCTGACGTGATGAGCTCCTGCATGCGCATGGTGAAACTTCTCCGGGAAGAAGTAAAATTCACTGAGCAGCTGATAAAGGCACACATAAAAGCACATGCAGCGCTACAGCTTGATTATGACCTTCTGACGTCCATCCCGGCCGTCGGCCCACAACTGGGCATGAACATGCTGGTTTTACTGCGTAGTCATGATTTTGAGTCTGCCAGTCAGGCAGCGGCCTTTTTGGGCGTGGTGCCCGTGGAAAAACGATCGGGCACTTCCGTTCGAGGTAAAGCAAAGATGTCTAAAATCGGACCACCGCAGCTACGTGCAAAGCTGTATATGTCCGCCCTCTGTGCCAGACGATGCAATACGCGAATGCGCAACTTTTATGAAGAATTGTGCCTGCGTGGCAAACCTAAGATGGTGGCAATCGGGGCTGTTATGCGAAAGCTGGTTCACTGGTGCTACGGCGTGCTTCATACCGGCAAAGCTTTTGAAAACTTGCCGGCTACATAAGGATTCAAGTCTGATATTGAAATATTAATCACAAAATAGCCCGAGTCTTTGACGTGTGGCGTCACCAATGACAAGGAGATGAAAAGTGATAATTGTATTACGGCAGTTCTAAGCCGTAGCGCTCTGCTCATGCCTGGAAAATGCAGGTCCGAGCTTTAGACAGTTAGCTGCATGTCCGCTGCTAGCGATAAGCGGACGTCAAATGACGGCGACAGGGAATCTCTGCCCCATTAAACATAACAACCCAGCGGCGAATCTTTCATAAGCCGCGCCTATCAGCTTAATAGTTAGCACGATCACAATACCAGCATTTATTGTTAACTAGGTAATAGTAACCTTGGTTATCATTATTCCATCGAAAGCACACAGGCTTTCAACCATACAAACCAAGGATAAAGACCATGAAAACCATTAAAGCTATGTCTATCGCCGCCGTTGCCACTCTTTCACTGATGTCTGCAGCCAGCTTCGCGCAGAGCGTTACCGCAACGTCCCTGACACTGGACGGTGCCGAAGCTAAAATCGCCGCTCAGGCGCAGCAGAACGGTCAGCAGTACAAAATCATTGAGGCCAGCAACGGCAACGTCGTGCACATGACGGCTGAGCTGTACAAATAAGGGATGGTCGCAAAAGGAAGTGCCAGGAAAGGTCGCCCGCGGGCGGCCTTTTTTGTGTTTTAACCCGCCACTCGGGTGAACTGAACATAACATCCCTGCTGCGAAGGCCATCGCAACCGGGGAGTAGAAACGACTAAGACAAGTGTTCAGCCTTTCCTCTTCGGCTGACCTTACCGCCTTTGCGGCCTGCTTCGATCGCGCGCTCAGGGTCATTCCTGAAATTCCCGCCGCTTATCTGACCGCCCTTTCTACCGGCATCTGCCGCACGCTCCGGGTTCTCCGCAAAATTCCCGGCACCGCCTCTACGTCCCGTCATAACGCCTCCAGTTTGAGTTAAGTAAAACCAGATTAAGCATAGCCGCAGCCGTTATATACGGAGCCAACTCAGACATGCTTAACGCCAAAATTGCTATGTCGGACGTGTTCTGCCGTATTTGGGGTAAAAAAAACCCGCTCAGGGCGGGAGAAAATTCGTTACAGAGGAATATCTCTGTACTTATTCAGGCAGCGGAAAACTGTTTAAGTTCCCGACGCGCCAGGCACCCGAATTTAAAATTAGAGTTCTTGCCCGCCCACCGCAGGAGCACTGAGGGCGTTTCTGCGGCGAACGGGGGGTTTACGGCACTTTTTTCCGCGGCTCAAACCCAGAAAAACGCCCCTAATGGCTCCGCTGCGTCTGCATGGCTATAAAGTGAGATCTGTTATCCACCGATTAGTGCATGCTGATGTTGCAAACGTCAGCTCCTGGCACGAAGCGGACTGACATTCAGCCCAATGTCCGCTAAGAGCGAAAAGCGGACAATCAGTTTAAAATTTTTCCCACAACCTTATCTGGATTTGCATGACCTGCCTTGTCATTAGAGGTGAATGCTGATCATCCACTTATGCAGCAAAGGGTATGATTAAACGACAGCCTATAATTATCCCCACACTACTGGTGGGGGAGATTGCATATGTTTGAGGGATTTACACATACTCGGGTCAGCCTTTCAGAAGCAGTGCTCAATGTGCGCTATGGGGGTAGTGGGCCACCTGTTCTGTTATTGCATGGGCATCCTCGTACCCATGTAACCTGGTCAAAAGTGGCTCCCGAGCTAGCCAAATCGTTTACCGTCGTTTGTACTGATTTGAGGGGATTTGGCCAATCGTCAAAGCCCGCTGATCAGCCCGACCATGCTGGTTCTTCTAAAAGAGCTAAAGCAAAAGATTGTATTGAATTGATGAGCCAGCTTGGTTTTGAGCAATTTGCACTTGTTGGGCATGACAGGGGGAGTTACACAGCTTACAGAGCCGCTCTTGACTATCCGGAACGCATCACACAGCTTGCCGTACTTGACTGCATTCCAATACTTGAAGCGCTCAACCGGTGTAATGATAAATTTGCCCGGCAGTGGTATCACTGGTTCTTCTTTGCTCAGCCAGAAAAACCGGAGCGGGCAATACTGGCTGATCCTGACAAGTGGTATGGAGGTCAGCCTGAAACGATGGGTAATGAAGAGTACCTTGAGTTCAGAAAAGCTATTCATGATCCGGAAACTGTACATGGGATGCTCGAAGACTATCGTGCTGGTCTTAGCATTGATAAAGAACATGAGCTCCAGGATCGTCAGAAAGGCAACCTGATTAAGTGTCCAACGCTCTGTTTATGGTCAAAATATGATGATATGGAAGATATATATGGCGACGTATTAGGTATCTGGAAAACCTGGGCGCAGGATGTTAGAGGTAAGGCGATAGCCAGCGGCCACCATATGGCAGAGGAAGCTCCAGAAGAAGTCACAGCTGAACTGCAGCGTTTTCTATTACAACGCTGCTAGTAGCCCATAGATATACTCTTCATTCGCCTAAAGTGATAAGGCCACTTCCGCTTCTGGCACTGAGCCGAACTGCAGCTGGGCGAGGTTCGCTGTGAGCGAGGAGCGGACCTTTTACGTAAAATGGAAGAGTCAGATGAAGGCATCTTGAGTCACCCGATCAAATCAACCGGTATATGACTTAAGATCAGGCGATCTTCAGCTTAAACAGCCGAGATATTGCAACCCGGCCTGAATCGGTTACGTTCACTTCACGGTATCCCTGGGTACGCGTTACCCATTCTTTTTGCAGGAAAAGTGTAAACAGTGCTGAGCCAGCGTCACCGCCGAGATGGAAACGTCTTTCACTCCAGTCCAGACAGCCGCAACAGGGCTTGCGTCGTGTGCGAGAGTTAAGCAAAATGCCCATTTTCTCAAAATGCATTTTGCCGGCTGATGTCAGTACCGAGCCATCTGCTTCAAGCCATTTTTCCTGCAGCATAAATTCATAAATATTGACAGCAAGCTCGCCTGCTAGATGGTCATAGCAGGTGCGTGCGAAACGCAGATTGACCGGCGTACTGGAAACGGGTGCTTTGGAAGTACCCATGGAAACTCCCATCAGGTTTTCCAGCAGTCCGGCGATATGATGGCCCGCAAGGCTGTAATAGCGATGACGCCCCTGCGTCAGGCAAATGACCAGACCGTTCCTGAGAAGCCGGTTCAGATGACCGCTGGTTGTCGAGGCTGCTATGCCAGCCACTACGCTAAGTTCGGTAGCTGTCCATGCGCGCCCGTCCATCAGGGCGCACAGGATACTTACCCTTGACGGGTCAGACAGCGCAGAAGCCACCATTGCCATTGATGTTTCAAGGGCATCATCTGGCTCACTGTCGCGCTTTGTTTTAACGAGGTTCATTCAGAAGGTATGGCCCACTTTTGGGTTACTTCGGCTGCCCGGACATCATCATCCGTAATGAGAATGAGCCGGTTACTGTGATCGCTGTACTGTACCAGAATATTGATGCCGTTCCGGGCAATTGTGTCAGCAATTTCTCCCAGCTCTCCGGGCCGTTCCTGAGGTAATTTTTTTACCAGGGGACGACACACGTTGCAGACTTCAAAACCGGCTTCAGTCAACACTTTGCGAGCTTTATAGCCGTCTTCAACCAGGAAATGTGCGTGCCCGCCTTCAGGTGTGGTAAATACGCCACCGCCTTCAAGTCCCACTCCATTTTCACCCAGTACACTACCCAGTGAACCAAGTGAGCCCGGACTATTTTTGAGAATAACGTGAATGTCATACATGCTGATTTGTTCCCTTATCAGAAGAGTAATCACGAAATACGCTGGCTACGCGTATTCTGTAGAATGAAAAAATCGACTGCTTACCTTCTTTCTGAGCGGCCTGATGCATTACATTTCGCTTCCATCCGGCTACAGACTCCTCATCTTCCCACCACGACAAAGAAAGAATCTTTCCGGGCGTAGTTAGGCTCTGGAAACGCTCAATTGAAATAAAGCCGGGCGTGTCGGATAAGAGAGGCTTCAGCTCCGAAGCGAGCTGAAGATATCTTTCTTGAGCCTCTGGCAGGGCATCTGCCTCAAAAAGTACTGCAATCATGGTCCGCTCCGTTGTTAATTTACGGACAGTTTAATGATGACGAAGGTATGCTGCTTCGGCCGGCACCGAAGTATGCTTGTGCGTTAGCGAAGCCATCGACATGGATAAGCGATGAACAGAAAACTCATAAGTTGAAAGGCGGGACAACATAGAAGGGTTGGTACACACGCAATGTCCGCTTCTGGCACAGAGCGGACACTGATGGCATTAGAAGTATGACAGTGCCATTGTCATACTGGACACAATCGTAATTCTGACCAGACTACGCCAATTGAAATCACTGGAAGAATCATGGACATCCAACTTACCAACGTCACCCCGGACAGCCCAGGATTTGCTGAGTTAAGATCGCAGAGCATGGCTGAAGGATTTAACATGTTACGCCGACTGGAAGATAACTGGCTTAGCGGAAAGAACCGCTTCGATAGACCCGGAGAAAAACTAATTGGGGCTTCTGTAGATGGATTAATCGTTGGCGTTTGTGGACTCAACATCGATCCATATACGCTAAAAACTGGCATCGGACGTCTTCGACATCTCTATGTAGACTCAGGATGGAGAAAAAGGCAGATTGGCAGCGCCCTGCTCAGTGAGATACTTAAGGATTCTGATCACTGGTTTGATTTTATCAACACAAACGCGCCTCCATCAGCATTCACTTTCTACGAACGAGCTGGCTTTGTTGCTTTAACTGGCATAGAAAAAGTCACGCACCATCTATGCCTCAGAGACCCAGCGCGTTGATACAGTCACGTCCTGGATAGACCGCATATTCTGTCCAGTGAAACATTTTTCAGGGACGCCTGCCGGGATACAGCCCTGACGTAACCAAACCGAACCACTTTCAGGCAAATCAGAACCAATACAGTTAAATCCGTGCATCCCTGGACAAACTGCGTTTCTGACCAGGAATGCAGAACGGAAACTGAAACATCTTCAAAAAATCAAAGGAACTGACTGGCCGCTTTGAGCGATGAGCGGAAGTTCGCAATAGAGTCGCCATGGATGTTGCTAGCAATGCCGTGTGTCAATCAATGGGGAGCTGATCATAGCGGGTATAGTAGAGCCTTTTGAAAACTCAACTTTTCGCATTGATTGCCGATAACAAGTACTTAAAAGTGTTTCATCTACCACTACAGGCAGAATTCAATGCGGCATTTACTTTTACCCGATAATGTAGCCGGGTAGAAAATGCGCAGGGAGCGAATGTTCATCATGACGTTTATGTCCAGGTTTAAGTCCCTATTCGTTGAAGAAGATGATTCCGATTACTGGGATAAGAAAGCTGCTGAACTTACATTTCTCGGTGAATTACACCGTGGAAATGTGGTCTTAAGTCTCGATGATCAAAATTTGAGTCTGGCTGAACAGGCACAAAGAGCAGTAGGGCATGTTAATTTCGAAGAGATGCTTATCGCGCTTGATGTCGATACCGGTTATCGGCAGCTCTCAAAAGCCGATATCACTGTTGCGATTGGCATTGGCCTCATGGGTGTAGCAGCGGCATATGCCACAAATCTAAATGCAGAAGCTCTTGAGGAACAAGCCCTCAAGCTTCATGAGAACTTCAAGCCCGATGGCGCTACCAGTCCTCACGACTACAGGAGCGGAGCGAAGCATCGTTACATTTTCGGCCATGATTTCAATCTGGGTCAGAAATTTCCCGAAGGGATGACTTTCGGCGGGGAGCAGGTCGGAGGTAAAAGTCTTTATCAGTTACTTCTGAATTACATAGAAGCCCATTATCCCGGTTCTGGTGTGCTTACTACACATTTTAAGCTTGTCATGCACCTACTGACGCACTATCTGAGTGATCTGCCTACTAACGATGGATTGCCTTTGCCATTCACATCTTTTTTCACTAAATGGAAAGAAAATCCGCTGAACGCGTCTGGATATAGCGCAGAGAACCCCGTGCTTGATGCACTCGGCAGGGAATTTGGCACCATCCATGCCTCAGACATGACTTCTTACGCAGTAATGAAACTGATGATTAAAGGGTATAAAGCTTACACATTCTGGGGTGAGTCCACCTCCGAGCGGGATAAAGATCTGCATGAAGCCCAGATGAGTACTATCGCTTATGGATCTACTCTGCTGATTCAGCTCTTTTTATGTCTTGTTAATGCAGGCAGTGGTGGGGTGGTCGGCACAACAGCTGGTGCGACAAGAATGACAGCAAAATTCAACTATCTAATCGCCGGACCTTTTCTCTGGAATGCATCTAAATCGGTAATCATCATCGGTAAGCAGCACGGCGAGATCATGAAAGATTATGAGGCGTCGATTTCATGTCTTAATGACAGTGAAACCTCATTTGATACTTGGATTAAAACACAATGCACCTGACAAATCATAAAGACAACGCACGCGAAGAGTATCATTTTGAATCATCGCAGGATTACTGCGACCTTGGACATATTGCAAGGGTATCCGATCTGTTGAACCATCGGAGTGATTTCAACGATGCAGATCGTGCCCAACTACTTGCCATAATGGAGCTTGAGAGACTGCGTTATCGGTTTGCTAATGATGAATTGCCTCTTGATAGCTACCAGGCAGAAGTTCAGTCGGTCAGACAGGCACTAATCGATTCTCACAAACGTGAGCCTTTTGATAACGGTAAAGTCGACCGAGCGTTTTATGTTGAACTGAATAAAGGATATGGCTATGTCGGGTAACTCGACTTTAAAAATACTGGGTACAATAGTCGCAGCTGCGGGCACAGCGGCCACAGCCTGGGTTACTGCTACATTAGCGTCACGTAGCCTTGAGGAAAAACGAAAAAGTAAGCTTGACCAAGACAATGAGCTTATTTATAAAAAAATGAAGGACGATAAAAAATGATCGTCATAATATTTCTTTTGATTATTTTAATTGGGGTTTTTGCATTCAGGTTCACCACGCTTGAAGGGAGAAAACAGAATAAGCACAGAGAGATGAAGGAAGCTAAAAAAAAGACATTCAGACCAGGCAAGTAAAGTCGGAATGAAGTAATAGCAAGGTCTCAAATGAAGCAGGATTTCTGGTCAGGGTCACTTTTGTCACGAAGCTACCCTAATGCAAAGTCTAACAGGCAGCTTTGAGCGAAAAGCGGATGCATTGGCTAAATTTCACCAACAAATTGAGCTAAGAATAGCAGTCGAATAGACAAAGTATTAATATCTCGAAAATAGACAACAGGGGGTAAAGGTATGGCAGGTGGGTATTGGGGAAAGGGGCAAAACCCTTACTGGAACTATGATTCTGATGCTGCGTTAAACGACCTGCAAAAACGCATTGCAGAAGGTGAAGCACACAGTGCAAAACTTGAAAACTCGCTTTTAAAGACCCAGGCTGACTCAGATAGACAGGAGATACAACAACAAATTGATGTTGCTGCTAACACGCAAGCTAATTTAAATGTCAAAATAAAAAATCATAAAGAGGCTTTTTTTAAGTTGGCCATTCGCTCAAACACTTTTGTAAGAGTGTTAAACGAAATAATGGAAAAACATCCTGATTTGAAGGATGAAATCCTAGACTTAATTCAAGAAAAAAGAAATGAATGTACAGCTTCAGAGTATAGGGAAAAGTGGTGGAGCTGGGTTAAAAATACAGACATTAAGATAGAACACGAATATCTCAATTTTCCATATGAAGAGCGAGAGCTAAAAAAATAGGCCTTCGCATTGTCTTCTTAGAGTTCTTATCTAATTTCAATTTGGTTCTGTTAAGAATACTTGAGCGATGTCCGCTTCTGGCACAAAACGGACTGACGTAAGGCTTATGTCCGCTAAGAGCGAAGAGCGGACATTATGGCCCGATAAAATTCTGCTATCCCAATACATTGATAACTACCAGATATGTTGAACGACGCAGTTCAGATCTTTAGGTAAATAATCAAATCATAACCTGTTGCGAATCGACAGCATTTCTCGGTATAACCTTCTTAAGGTCTTTATAGATGGGCGCATGTGAACAGGAGACGGATGATGATTTCAAAGGAAAATGCAGAGCATTATTTCTGGGGCGACGATTGCGATGGTTGGTATCTGGTAAACCGTCAGGACATGTTGGTTATTCATGAAAAAATGCCTGCCGGCACTTATGAAAAGCGACACTTTCACTCCGTTTCCAGACAGTTTTTCTTTGTTCTCAATGGTGTTCTATCGATGGAGCTGGAAGGTAAATTGCATAATATCAAAGCCCTGCAGGGGATGGAAATTCCACCGGGAGCAAAGCATCAAGCCAGAAACGACACAAGGTCTTCCGTAGAATTTATTGTAATTTCACATCCGACGACTCGAGGAGATCGTTCTGACCTCCCTTCATCCTGCTGACGACTTATGAACAATTGCTACGGTTTGTCTTAACGTAAGGCCAGCGTACTATGTATTAACCTACCTGAGTGCTTACAACACATGCTTCTGGCACAAAGCAGCTCTATTCAGGGCCATTGAAGCTGACCTCAGGTTAGCCGGTAATATGGGTTTCGCCTGTAGTTTTCCCGGACAGTCTCCTGTAGTTTTTAATGGTCGCGCTGGAAAGGCTGGCTGCCGTATCCACGATGACAAAGCTGAAAGTATTTTCAGTTATAAGGGGACTCAGATCTGTACAGGCAATAAGAAGAGCCTCCACCTTAAGATTTTCCACTACAGACATTAAATTGTTCCACTCTGCCTGTGCATCAGGGTCATGAAAACCTTTCGTTTTAACCCGCCCAATCAGCGATGTGGTCATTTCACGAAGTAGAGATGAATCAATAATCTCTTTGCCAGAAGCCTCTATCCGCGCCTGATAGAAACCCGCATCCAGCGTAGGTTCTGTAGCCAGTACTGCTACCCTGGTGACTTCTGCAGGCAGTGACTTAAGTGCGGTGTCTGCAATATGCAGAAGTGGAATACCAGCGCTCGCCGCTTTCATTTCAGCAAAATAGCAGTGTGCAAGGTTACAGGGAACAGCGATCAGACTCACTTTTGCCCTGACGAGTTCTGAAATACCCTGTTGCAGGGTTGCGATCATCGCATCATCATCAATTTTCTTGCCCGGCCAGAAAGGCGTTGGCAACGAGATGATATGCATTTTAGGGAAATCCATATCATATTCGCCCCGTACCCGACGTGGCAGTCTGTCACCAGCATATCAATGAAGGGGGCTGTGGAGCGGGGTCCCATACCTGCAAGCACACCTATAGAAACAGTCATCGCCAGTGCCTCCTTTCGACATTCTCTTTCCGATTGACCAATTATCGCTGAATGGCTTAAAGAATTACAGATTTATGGTTTTTATGGTTATTTACCTGAGTTAATTATAATTATCGTTTGGCTTCCCGTCAGTGAGAGTATCACGGGTAAGAACACATCCGTGGAATATGCATGTCTAACTGTAACCAGCACAACCATTCAGATGTGTATCCACCGCGTTCTGCTGAGAAACCTTATGATGTCATCCTGGACAAGCTTCGGGCAGAACAGCAACTATGCTGTGAGATAAATTCATAGGATTTAGATTAATGGAAACAGGTATCCGTACCCCTCTCATACATTCTCTCCCTTTAAGCCAGCACAGCGGATGTCATGTCTGGCTGAAGATGGAGTCTTCCCAGCCCACCGGCTCTTTTAAGCTCCGCAGCGCGGGACATGCCTGTTGCTATTATGCCAGTAAGGGCGCTACAGCATTTGTCAGTTCATCCGGTGGAAATGCCGGAATTGCGGTGGCACACAGCGGTCGCAGGCTGGGGCTGCCGGTAACTGTGGTTGTGCCGGAAACCACGTCAGTCAGAGCAAGAAAGCTTATTGAGCAGGAAGGTGCCTTGCTCATTGTGCACGGGAAAGTATGGAGTGAGGCTAACGATTACGCCATGTCACTGGCGACAGAGGACATCATCTATATCCATCCCTTTGATAACCCGCTTTTGTGGGAAGGCATCAGCACAATCGTGGATGAAGTCATCAGTGAGGGTGTGAAACCTGATGCCGTTATTCTGTCCGTCGGCGGCGGTAGCATGCTGTCCGGCATAGCGCTGGGACTGGAAAAACATCAGCTTGGCCACATTCCGGTGTATGCCGTTGAAACCCACGGTACGGCCTCGCTTAATGCCTCGCTTAATGCCAATAAGCTGATGCGTCTTGATAAGGTCAGCGGCATAGCCACAACGCTGGCCGCAAGCCAGGTGTGCGAAAATGCTTTTAACGTGGCCAGCCGACTGAATGTAAGAAGTATGCTGGTTTCTGATGCGGAAGCACTGCATGCTTGCCGGCGCTTTCTCGATGATCATCGCGTACTCACTGAGCCGGCATGCGGAGTATCATTGTCACTCCTGTATGACAACAAAATCAGGTTCACTCCTGCCGACAATGTACTGGTCATTGTTTGCGGCGGGGCATCGATCACGCTGGAAGAGATAGTTGGCTGACAAAAGAATGGAATGATTACTCTGGAGTCTATTCCTGAGAAATGCTGGTGAGCTGCCCGGTTGACCGACGTATGGTGATGTGATGTAAGTATGCTTTGGCGTCAGACGACCAGGAGCGTGCGGGTTACTCTTAGTTAATAGCAGACACTGGCTTTGTAAACATATCCGATGCTGAAGCTGTTAAGGACAGAAGGCCCCTACGTGAGAGCTTATTGCTGGAGTGTCAGTCTTTACGCTGTTAAACAAAGTAGATTGCGAAGCTTTAAGCCCCAAAAAATTTTCAGACCCGTCTGCTAATACAGTAAATCAAGCTGTTCAGGTTCACTGATAAGACGGAGATTTCCCTGGTTGTCCGTATTAAAGAGGGCCTGGTATCGCACTGAATCAATACCCATGACCAGATTATCGAGATCAGTATTGGCAACGCGCACTGAGTGATTTTTCGCCCAGTCTGGCAGGGCATGAATATAATAGGTAAATGTCACATCAGCCATGCCTTTTTTATCTGTCGAGACAGCCTTTAAGCTTCTGACGCGCATGGTTCCATAGCAGAAATCATGATATTTCGTGAATGAAGCCTGGCCGTACGGTGTTAGCTGCCAGATTTTACTGCCTGCTTCCACATGAGCGGTGATAAGGCCGGCATCGACAAGCGCCTCCATTTTTGCATTAATCCAACGGTCAGTACCTGTTCTTATTGAAACCGGCCACTGCTTTTCACCCAGACAAAGAGACTGCCGATTAAGTGACTGCTGTATAAGCTCACGGTACTGACTTTTGTATCCCGCACAACAGCAGAACGACAGGAATAAAAGCAAAAGCCCTGTGATACATTTCAACGAAATTTCTCCATATTCAGAATCTGAAAAGCTTCATTCACTTCATCAAAAGTTTGTTCAGTAAAATAAATCCCTGCTGGCTCCCAGTAAAAAACAGACGTCCCGGGATCGTCGTTATTTTGCTCCAGCCGAAATCGTGAAAACTTTACTCGCGATTTATCGGTAAGATCTCCGCCGCCACCGCTGCCGCCATATTTGTCCGCCCTGATAAGGTAAACCCGCCCTTTATAACGGTGAAGTTCTGTGCCGCTTATCTTAAGGGTGGATGCTGATAGCCTTAGATCGGTCCAGGTAAAGCCATCGTCATCCGGGACCGGTACGATAAGCCAGTTTTTTTCCTGGCTGATAAAGATGTTGAGAGTTTCACTGGGATGAGAAGTATTATTGTCGTAAGTCGCGGAAAAGACGGTGTCTGGTATGCCATCACCATTCAAATCAATGCTGTTCAGCCCCTTTTTCAGGTAAATATGGGTGTCTGCCTGTAATGAAGCCGGAAGGCTTATCAGAATGGCTGTCAGTATTATAAAAGGCATCTTCAGGTTCAAAATTTCCGCACCAGTCTGAAGCCAGTGTCCGGCAGGGCGTAGCCGGCACTGTGCGTGTCGCAGCTGGTCAGACTGCCCGTATGCAACAAGAAGCTGCCGCCGCAAAAATAGTACATTTTCACACCGGAAAGGGTGTCGAAAGCATCAACCCATTCCGAAACGTTACCGCTCATGTCATACAGACCGAGCGCATTGGGCCGCAGGCTTTTCACCCGGACAGTGCCGAAATGCGGATCGTTGAAGTCAGGGAACCAGGCGACAGCATTTGCGTTGTTGCTGCCAGCAAATCTGAAACCATACGAGCCATTTTCCAGTCCGGCCCTTCCTCCACGGGCGGCAACCTGCCATTCCTCGGCCGTGGGTAAGCGGTAACCATTAGCCCGGGCATCCTGGGTAAATTCATAACGGGAACTGTCGCGTGCCGGGACGCCCTTATTATTGAGATAGACCGGTCTCAGCCCCGCCTTTTCATTCAGGGCATTTGCAAAAATTACCGTATCTGACCATTCGACACTGGTAACAGGATGTGCACCGTTATCTGTATCCGCCGGCCGGCAGTCCTCGTAAGCGGCCCCATTACATCCGACACCGAATACATAACCACGCTCTACAGCCCATTCGTGAACATCTGAGTAAAGCCGGTAGGTGATTTCAGTACGCATGATCCAGAAGGTATTCAGCGTGATGTTGGCGTGTGCTGCATAGTCATGTTGGCCAAAAACGTTACCGGCATAATATCTCCCCCCGGCAACCACGATTTCATCAGGGGATTGTGTTGCAGCGGCAAAGAAGGAAAAGACAGTTAGCAGGCAGAAGAGTTTATTTTTCACAGAGCCATCCTGGCTGACTAAAATGTTCATTCATATGGCTGGTTTCCAACGTAGCCAGACTATAGCAACGTTATATGCCTAAAGGTAAGAATATTAGGCAGGTAAGATCTGGAGCTTCTTTTCAGCCCCCTTGTACTGACTGGCAAAGGCAGTACGCCGTAATTTTAACAGCGTCTTCGCCCACAACTTGAAAATGCCATGAAAGGTTTGTCACAGACGTTCTGCTAACGTCCGCTTCTGGCACAGAACGGACTGATAATCTGGCTGATGTCCGTTGGGAGCTTTTAGTTAAGGGGGTAATAATCAGCACAGTTGTGTCAATAAAAGGGCAATATATCAGAGCGTGCAGGCTTACTTTCTTAACTGGTCTTCTCCGGGTTGGTGAAGTCACATATTCCTGGTTGCGATATGAAAAGATTGCTTTCACTACTTTTAATGGGACCTAAAAATTAGTTAACAGTCTCTTTTTATACGGTGTCTATTGTGTTTATTATTCAGACAGCAAGGGAGGAGTTTACAATTAGATATTTTATTATGGGGTTGTTGTCAGGAAACCTACAATTATTAGCAGGTTGCGCTTGTAGTTACAGGTTAGTAGTATGTTCCCGCTTAAAATTTATTAAAATGCGTATTATTTCATTTAAACTTTAAGGAAAAAAATGAAGTCGGGTTATTATTATATTTGTAATAATTCATTCCTGGGGATGGTAGTCCATCAAAAAGGTTGCAAAAATCTCCGGGAAAATGAAAAAACATTTCTTGGGACGTTTTACGGTTATTCCCATGCTATGGTCATAGCCAGGCAGCGTTACCCTGAAGTTGACCAGTGCCAGGAGTGTATGAAATTGAAGAATAACACCCGTGAATCACCAGCAGAGGAGAACTCAGATAAATTTTTGAGTTCCAGTAAGAGGCCTGAAGCCAGCCCCACTAAAGTGCATATTTCTGAATTAAAGACTAAAAGTACACGTCATATTAAACGCGTCCCGAGAAAGCACTCATCGCCTGTTTTCTGATTCAGAAAAGCATGCCATCCTCCTTGTAAATATGAGAGAGCATGGCTTCATCTCGTTTCAGCAAAAGTACCATATATTTGTAGAGATATTTACCTGATCGCGGCGGCGCATCTACGCCATGTTTCAGGTTTAGAAATTCAATCGATCTGAACATCACACCTTTACTAAGAGATGAAATTATATCACCCAGGGTTGTTTAAACGATTGTTAGCTAATTATTTAAACGCATTCAGCCCGCAATGCGGTATTCACTCTGAGCTGCGTGGCGCAGCATGACGTGAGCCAGAGTCTGCTGCACCTGATGAGCCGCTGTGTTTTTACCAGCCTGCAGCGGGTCATACAAACCAGATCGGAGCTGAGTCTGTTAATTATTATTGTTCAGGCTAAAGGCTGACTAAGTAAAGGGTTGCCTCGCTAGTGTCAATCCTTATGCTTAGAACTTCTGCTATAGGGTTAATAGGGAGGTTTATTGTATGAAAGATGAAGAGTTTAAGCGAAAAACGGAGAAAGCCTTTGCGCTGTTAAGGGAAAGGGGTTTGCGTAAAAAAAATCGTATACCGATAACTTACCGGCTGCTGTGGTCGGTGGGCATAAAGAAACGTCCCGCACTTTTTGACAGCTTCGGCCGTAATGCGTGCTTTCTCGGGGTTTATTTTGCAATGATGTATGGAGGTATTATGTGGTTTGTCAGCTGGCGCCCACAGGGAATGAACCCGAGTACCAGCCTGATATCTTCGCTGTTAGCTGGCCTGTTCTATGGACTTTGCATGGCGGCTGTATTCAGATCGCGTCGTAAATCACAGGACCTCCCGGACTGGGAACAGTTGTAATTATTCGCGCCGAACCTGCAATGAAACGCCTGCCGCTCTGCGGCTGGCCGGTTTCTGATGTTCAACGCACCTCACTGCCACCGATCCTGAGAGAGCCCAGCTTTTACATAACTGCACTGGAAATAAATTTTAAAACCGGGTCGTTTACTCAGAGCTGGACGGAGCCTGCTGAAACATGTATTCGGCTACCTTTTCCGTTATACGCGTTTCTAATTGCGAATAAATTAGTATAAGTAGCCGAATATCAGGCATATGTTGATATTACTTTTCAAGCCACTGACTAATATTTTTTGTCATGATGGAACGAGTTGATGAATAAAGCAGATGCAGGGATTGTAATATTTGATATTGATGGCACGCTGACCGACAGCGTTGCGCAACATCAGCGTGCATTCGAAATCGCCTTACGCACCTTTTCTTTCCCCAACCTCAGAACAAACTGGAGCGACTACACCCACCACACGGATAGCGCTATTTTCGAAGAAGCCTGGGAAGAGGCGCATTATGAAGGTCACCCTGATTTACCCGAGCTGGAGTACCAGTATCACTGTGCGCTTGAGCATGAAATTGCATTGAGACCTTTTACTGAAATTAACGGTGCCGCTTTTTTCCTGCAGTGGTTAAAGGATCATTCATGGAGCGTTGTTTTCGCCACTGGCAGCCTGCGGTTTGGTGCCGTGAAAAAACTGGCGGCAGTAGGCGTGGACGCTGAAAGGGTTGATTTAGTTACCGCATCAGAGTTCAGGACTCGCGAAGAGATCGTGCGGGAAGCTATTCGTCAGGGTAGTGAAAAATTTCCAGCTGCACATAAGCATTCGTTGATTTCAATAGGCGATGGATTATGGGACTTAAAAACTGCTTACAATCTCAACCTGCCATTTATAGGCATTGGACGCGGCGTTAAGGCTAAAGTGCTGACGGATTCAGGTGCTCCGGTGTTTGACGATTTTATCCACCTGATGAACAATGGAATTGGTTTATTCAGATAGAAGAAAGTCCTGTACGCGTGGCAAGGTCAGCTATTTACTCAAAGCGGACATGTGCTGTAAGAATACCCAAACTGTCTCACCGGGATATTCTCCGGTCAGACCATTTGATTAGCCCTCATTATTCGTGGTTTTGACCGGCAGAGAATGACTCAAAGCTAACATAATAATTTGTACGTAATCGCAGAATCATCCGCCATCTGTAGTCAGCTAAACATCAGCGACTGATGCGCGGCGGCGCCAGTGCGTGCGCCGTCACCCACCGCGATTGCGACATTGCCTGCGCCTATCGCCGCATCTCCACAGGCAAATATCCCGGAGACGTTTGTTTCACGCATCGCATCGACCTTTATAAACTCACCTGTCGGCCCGGCTTCAAACTCACAACCGAGTTGCGCCGCTAATGAGCTGGCCATGTGCGTCCGAGGCTGAGTGAAGAGTCCTGCAAGTTTTATCACGCGACCGCTGGCGAGCGTCACATCGGCTTGTTCTCCGCCGACCGACAAGACTGGTTCGGCCTCCACAATAACCCCACGCCTGTCCAGATTTACAAGCTGATCGCCGTCCGGCTCGAATACTTCGTTGAGAAAGAGTGTTGTTGGCCCCCAGTCGGGTAGCATCAACGCATGATGAATGGCCAGAGGCGATGCCGCCAAAACGCCAATCGGTCCACCGTCCAATTCATATCCGTGGCAATATGGACAATGAAACACTCGCTGGCCCCATCGTTCTGACAGCCCGGGAATTTCAGGTATTTTGTCCACCACCCCTGTCGCCAGGATAATACGCCGGGTCGCAAAATGTTCACCACTCATTACTGTTACCACGTATCCATCATCGCCCGTCTTAGCGTGGATAGCGGTTTGAGAAATCCATTCTACTGTTGGATAGAGCAGCAACTGAGCTAGTGCCTCGATGGCTATCTCGCCGGGATTACGGCCGTCTTGCCCAAGAAATCCATGTGATTGGCTGGCAAATCGATTTCGGCGCTGGCCTGCATCAATTACCAACACCTTTCGGCGCGCCCGTGCCAGTTGCAGGCCAGCGGAAATACCGGAGTAGCTACCGCCGACAATAATCACGTCATATATCATGAATTAATCTCCTGGTTCTCAGAGCTGTTCGAACAATTCAAGATACAACATAAGTTACATGACATAAAGGTGTCAATTGTCTCGTAACTTATGCTGTATCGAGATATTATGAATGCCAGTAATTTAGGAAACCGATCATCATGAGAAATGACACTCGCTTGTCCCGCATGCTGCACGTATTAATCCATATGGCTCGTCATGACCGGCCCGCCACGTCTGATATCATCGCGCAGATGCTCGGTACCAACCCTGTGGTGATTCGACGAACCATGGCGCTACTCAAGGAAAAGGGGTATGTGCACTCAGAAAAGGGTCACCGTGGAGGGTGGACGCTGGCGAAACCGCTAGCGGATATGACCCTGCTGGACATTCATGAAGCTCTGGGTTCGTCCTCGCTCTTCGCCATCGGTTTGTCAACCGATCACCCGGAATGCTTGGTAGAACAAGCGGTGAACGCAGCCTTGACTGAAGCGTTTGACGCGGCGCAGTCATTACTAATAAGCCGTTTGGGAAGCGTCACGCTTGAACAGCTAGCCATTGATTTCGAACAACGCTATCAGAGTCGTTGAAGCGATGTGATCCACAATTCGGCGTTGCGATTTAACTGACCAAACGCGATATCAATGTCCGCTTCTGGCACTAACAGACATCCCCGGAGCGGTAAATTAGATCTTATTCTCTAATATCTTTTGAAATTGTATAACATCCTCTTTGGGTTGCAGGCCGCAGTGGCTGGCATATGAGTCATACAGTACAGGAAAGTCAGCATGAAACTGGCAGTAATATCAGACATCCATGGGAACCTTCCGGCGCTAAACGCCGTTCTGGCAGACATACAGACTCAGAGTGTCGATCTAATCCTGAACTTAGGAGATATAGTTTCTGGAGGGCTATTTCCGGCAGAAACTGCGGACAGGCTCATGCCCCTCGATATTCCGACTATCAGAGGAAATCACGAACGGCAACTGCTAGAGCAGGATGTTGCAAGCATGAGCCTGTCCGACAGGCATGCCTTTGAGCACCTTCGCGCACAACACTGGCACTGGCTTAAAAACCTGCCGGCAGAGCTGACCATCAATAATGACGTCTTAATGGTGCACGGAGTACCAGGGAACGACCGCATTTATCTTCTCGAAGAAGTTACTGCTAGAGGTGTGCGACCTTCGTCTGAAGCGCGGGTTTTATCGCTTGTGGCTGACAGAAATGCATCATTGATCCTTTGCGGGCACACGCATATTCCCCGGCAGTTGCGTCTGGCTGACGGTCGCCTTATCGTCAACCCCGGCAGCGTGGGGCTTCAGGCATATGATGATGATAAGCCCCGCTCGCATGTGATGGAAAGTGGTTCGCCCCATGCGCGTTATGCAATTGTGGAGCGTCAAAATGGAGAATGGAATGTGGATTTTAAAGCGATTGATTATGACTGGGAGTCGGCCGCCTCAGTTGCGTTTAAACATAATCGGCCCGACTGGGTAAATGCTCTCAGGACAGGTCGAATGTAGAACCTGCTCAGCATTGTCACTGCCATTAAATGCGTTGCTTTATATACGTCAGCACCCGGCAACAAGCCCCCTAAATTAACCTCGTACGGTCAGCTTTGAGCGAACAGCGGATATTGAGAGAAAAGGTTTTTAGTCGCATGAGCTGATTGAATCTCACGAGACGCCACAAAACCTTTTTATGGCTAAAGCGAAAACGGACCAGGATTAGTGGTCGTGATTTAGTTTAATTCCGCAATGGCGTTCAGGTCAGCGAGGGGTGCAGTGGACCCAGCTGCGAGATCAACCTTATCCCTGGCGGCGCAGCAATCACATCTGGAATGCGGTTAACCATGCAAGATGCCGAGGTATGTACGCCGTCGGCGCGGTCAATGCGAATTTTGGAGGGTGGCCTGCCATCAACGGCCCACGTCATGTTTTCAGACTCGCCTTGCGCGAGGAGGCGCAGTTCAATGTGCGCGCTTGCCGAAGGCCCTTCAACGGTTTCAACAGACGCGATGATGCGAAGACCAAGCGTGGTGCCGGGCTCCAGAAACCGGTTAAGAATCTGACACCATACTGGCCGATCGGACAGTACTGGCTCCCGTACCTCGCTCACCTTTTTTATTGTAAAACCAAGCGCATACATCACATGCGCCGGAATGCCTTTATATAACTCTCCCAGCTGTCCGGGCACCCTGGTGACTTTTTCCAGAAACTCCGCTTGCGTCATGTCAACGCCATAGGCGCGCATCATGCGTTCGTTCGCCACTTCTGCGTTTGTCAGGCTGCGATGCGTGAGCGAGCGGAGTTCGGTACAGGGTCCTGCAATCAGCAATCCCGCCCAGATGCGAGAGAAGTCCCAAATGCCCGTCCCGGTGAAAGTAACCGCGTTGCTTTTGGCCAGAGCATCGATTTTTCCGGCTAAGTCAGGATCGGCGCCTTGCGGAAAATAGGACTCTGAGCCGTGGCAGATGACATTGATGCCAGCGCCCAGCAGGCGTTGATAAGCCGCAAAGTTGAGGCTCAGCCTCTCTGTCTGCACCACCAGCGCGATGTCCACATCTATGGCCGCATAGTCGGCAGTTTCACAGTCCTGGACGATGATGCCCAAATCTTCGTTTAGTCCGGCGAGCCGTCCCAAATCCGCGCCAATCTTAGGGCCAGCCCGGTTAACTGCCGCAACGATTGGCCAGCCTTTTTTTACCAGAATGCGCACAGCTTCCATCCCGTAGTATCCGACTCCATAAATCATGACTCTGGGCCTGAATCGTGCTGGGTCTTTTGCAGCGGCGCCGTAGACAATGCTCATAAAGATGCCTCTAGAAAATGGGCCTGAAGGTGAAGCCTGACGTTCCTTATGCAAGTCCATCGATAAATGAAGAGATAACCGAAACGCAGCTTCGCCGCTCTGGCAAAGGAAATAACCGATAAATCCGCAGTCGGCTTATCCCGATAAAATGACAGCGATCAGCGAACGATTCAACGGTGCATTTTAATAATGACCGAGAACGCCAATACCCGCTATTGGCACACAGCGGACATAATGTTTCTTAAAATCCCTACTTAATGTGATTCTGGCGGGCGAGCAGTGCGCAGCTGGCCTTCTGAATGACGCGTCAGCGTCATGGAGGCGCCAGATGACGTCACATATAACTCGGATGGCAAACGGCGCCGTACGCCCGGCGTAGCCGGTTTCTGACCTATATATTTTGCAAGCCCATCCCTCGCCCTGCTTAGCCTAACCCAGCTACTAACAATGAAGAAGTTTATGTAACCCCTTTCACCCCGGTGAGCGGGCTTTACGGCGCTTGCGACGTGAAGTGCGTGATTTCCGGGGACTTGGCGGCGGCAGCTTGCTGCTGACGCTTAGGGGGGTGTTAGTCATAACTTTCAGCAACAGTCACTGAACTTAACACGGTAGCTGCCAGACGCTGTTTAAGCAGCGGCCTTTCAGGCGCGAATTAGCTTGACGGTCGCAGACGAAAGATACGTACCGCAGGGCTCAGTCTTACCGCTACCCAAATCTAAAGTTACAACATCCATCTATAAAGCGACCCTGTTCCGGCCCTCTGGGCCGGGGCGGCGGCGCTTTTCAGGGTGGGTTTCGCTCGGTATTGAGATAAGCACGATTTTCATGGCTTCAGGTTTACTGGAGGTGAATGTTGTAACTAGTGTTTGTTGCCCGCAATTTTGCGGGAGCTACCTTCAGACGCAAAGCGGCTGTACCGAACCGGCGCGAACGTGAGTTCGCTGCGAGGGCGGGCATTAATTTGTCCACAGGGCGCAGCCGTATAGGTTTTAGTTTTAAAGGTAAGTAACTACGGATCTTTAAAAGAAGGTAGTTCTGGTTTTTAAAAGGATCATCGCGGTTTGTAAAAAGTCCGGATAGCAGTTAACCGGCTATTCGGTCAGGAGATTATTTTAATACCCTCTCGCGGTTTATGTGGATAACTCAGAAACGCTTAGGTGCGTAACCTCAACGTCGCTGCTCCGGTGAATTTATGGGCTGGGTTTGACCTGGACTTATGGAGGCTGTCAGCGAAAAGTGGATGATATTCATACGGAAGGTGAATAACAAGCGAGCGTGGGCCTCCGGCGCAAACCGGATAGCTGAAAGAGAGGGTGTGAAGATAAAAAGCGGCCTTCTGGCCGGTTTGCGGACACGGGTAAGCCGGCGCCAAAGCGCCAGTCATTCAAACAGAGGAGGTCAGAAACGCGTCAGGTGGTAACCAGCTGGTCGTCATCAAGCCGCGCATAATGGCCACGCGATATCTTCATACGCTCCGTCACGCGGCGCTCGATTTCAGCTTTCACCGCGTCCAGGCCGCCAAAGAAACGGCCGTTCACGATATCTTTATTCAGCTGAGTGCGGACCAGCTGCTCAATGTCTTTACGGGTGCGCGGTGCGTCTTTACGCGCACGGTGACGTTTCATGCCGTGTTCGCGGCGCGACTTCTGGTACTCGCGGAAGCGTTCGCGCACGAATGCCCAGGCGGCATTGATGAGTTCACCGGCGTCTGCACGCGGTAACCCCTTCTTCTCACGCTGCCGGTTTTCCCACTCGATACGGCTGCGGCGTGCGGCTGCAACGGCTTCCTCCGACACGTCCAGCACCTGCCACATCAGCGGCGTGAAGGTGATATCAGTCGGAATGTTGCAGCCAATATCTTTATCATACTCGGTGTTGTAGGTGATGAGCTTCAGCTGCTCAAGCGTATGGCAGGCACCCGTGAATCGGGTGATCGAGAGACGTTTTTTCTCCGTGGCCAGACCGCAGCGGATGCTCATAGTCGTGAGCGAGGCGCCCACGCGGTTGGCCAGCGGATTAAGATACCAGCACATTGCCTGAAGTGTTGCTTCCAGCGCGCGCATGCGGAGCTTTGGTGGCCGGCGTTTGCGTTCACCACGGGCGATCGACATCGCAACCAGCATCTGGAATTCTACGCGTTGCGTAAAACCCACCGCCTTCTCACGAATTTTTTCGCAGAACGGCAGCGTTTTCTTTCCTTTCTCCGGAATAAATTCAGGATTCGGATTCTTTACCTGCCGGTAAAATGAAGTGTTTTCAGATACCTGTTCAGTCACGCCTTCCTGCGCTTATGTTGCACAGAAGGAGTACGCACAGAAGGTATTGCAGTTTTCCGGGCATAAAACTATACTCCCCGCATAGAGCAACAGCTTCTATGCAGATTCAGTAGGCCCCGTTAATCTTCTCCGTCGCCAAACTAAGAGATTATCGGGGTTTTCTTTTTTCTGGCCTTCAGTAATCCGTCAGAACCAGTCTCCTGCCACCTTACGACGTGGCCAGCCAAAATTCTCGAACGATCAGCAATCTACCACTGAACATTACTTCCCTCAAGCGTTAACCCATAACGAGTTAATTATCAGCGGAAGATGTCGCCTGCTCTATCCAGCGAGCAATCATTTCCGCCTGAGTTACACCTTCGGCTTTACAGAGTTTTTGCAAGCTCTGCTTAAGTTCAGATGGAACTTGGACTTTTATTTCTTTATGAGTTTTTTTACGGCGTTCAACCAGAGCTTTCTGACGTTCCGAAGCGCTCAACGGTCTGGGTTTAGAATCAACTCGCTTCGCGCTATAAGAGGAACTGACTGCGTTAAAGGACTGCGACATCCCGGCCCCCTCTGCTTAATTCGGACTCAATTGTGCAGAGAATACTACAGATCTCTTAAATCAGCGACTTAACTTATTTAGAGATGTCAGATGCGTTGGCGCGCATCTCACCTTGTAGGGAAGAAAGTCTGATGTCGGATATCAGTAAGTGGAGCGCCAGTCTGTGCCACCGTCCCAACGTGACTGCCAGTGCGTCAGGTACATCTGCGCCAGCGAGGGCACCCCGCGTACGACCAGCGCGTTCTCGGAGTTCGACTCCGCTGCACTCCGCGTATAGTTAAACGAGCCGAGCTCCACATTCTGGCGATCGGTGATGATCACTTTGTCATGCATGATTTTATACTGGCCGTTAGTGCGCACCGGGATGCCGGCGTTGACCACCACGTTCATTGCTGCCTGACTTGCTTTGCTGCGGTTGCCTTTGTCGTCCACCACTACCCTGACGTCCACACCACGACGTTTTGCCGCAACCAAGGAATTAACGATCGTGGGCGAGGTAAAGCTGTAGCCCATCAGGCGGATACTCTCGTGCGCCTCGTCCAGCGTGCGGAGGACCAGCTGCTCCGCGCTGCCCTCAGGCGAAAATCCGACGTCAATGGAAGGCGTCGCGGCTGATGCGTAAGCGACAAAGCTCAGCGAGGTCGCCATAGCGATCGCTGCAAACGTTAATTTCATGTTTTGTTCCTGCAGTAAGACGGCAGTGGCCGGCAATAAGTCGGATGATTCATTTTGCAGAGGCAAAAAAAGAGGGCCTTAAAGGCCCTTAAAGGGATCAGCTTTACAAACGTTTATTTAAGCAGTGGCAGACTGTGGAGCAGTCTAACGTTTGTTATCGAACTCAGACTAAAAAGCTTTAGCCATTTCGCTGCAAATAACTATATGTGACAATCAGTTAGATAAACTTTTTAGTATTTTCAGACGCCAGCGCCACATAGTTCTGCGCGGCTTTTTCAATTGCCTCGCGCCCTACGCCCATCAGGCGTGGTTCGCGCAGCCGGACCTTATAGCCCCGTCCCCGCGCAGGCAGGCTTTCCAGCACCATGTGCCAGAGTATTGCCGAACGCACCGCGGCTGAGGGCGCCCGCTTCCAGCTGTATTCGCACTCGAGGGAAAATTCACATACTGCGGCAAGCGCCGGATCGGTCAGCACCAGCCCACGGGTATCCTGCGCGGCCGGGGGCGCGTCCAGCACCTGCAGAATGTGCTGAACCCGGTCGCCCCGCACGTAGCTGCGGCGACGGCGGTAAGGCATGGTGGCCAGCAGCCGGGCTTCGGATGGCGGACTGACCTCCATAAAGCGGTTGATGCGCACCGCCTCCTTCGTGAACTTGTCGGCATCGCTGATATAAAGTGAGCTGCCGCGCACAACCTGGCCCCTGAAAAGCGTGACGTTCTCCCCCTCCTGCAGCGCCTGCACCTCCTCTACGTCGACCTTTTTCTTTTCGCTCACCTGCAGGCGCGGGTCATCGTTCAGGCCGCTACCGAGGATGCTGCCCTGCTGCACCAGCGCACTCATGTGCGCGCGGTATTCGGTGCCGGCCATCAGCTGCAGAATTTCCAGCGTGTCTTTCGGATCCATAATTTTGCCGGTGATGCGCACGCCCATGTTGGCAATCAGCGTCCACACCGCGTCCCCTGCCGCCGTCTTCAGACGCTGTACCTCCTGTCCGGCCAGCAGCAGGCAGTAGCCCAGCGAGCGGATCTGCGTGGCCAGTTCGCCCAGCTTTTCGCTGTAGCCGGCGCCCACCTCATCAATAATCCAGAGCAGCGGAAAGCGGTCCTTAAACTTCCGCACCTTCATGTTCTCGTCCGGCCGCCCTTCAAGCTTTTCGCCAAGGTCCTGGCTTAATATCATGGCCAGCTGCGACTGGTAGAGGCGGCCCAGCGTGCTGCTTTCCGTGGCGGACAACTCCAGCGCCGGCACCAGCACGATCAGGATGCGGTCGTTATGCACTACGTCTCTCAGGTCGATGTCGCCCGCGTCGCGCGCAAAGACGTGGCCATAGGTGTCGTTGAACAGGCTCAGCATGCGGGTGTACTGCTGCATCAGGTAGCCGTGCTGGCGGTTTGCCTCCGGGTCCCACTCGGACGGCGTGGCCACCTTGTCCATGTCAAAGCCAGCCAGCGTGCTGAGGTAGTTCTCCAGCGCCACGCGGATTTCCTCGTGCCACTGCTCCTCTACCGCCTGCACGTAGAGCCCGGCAATTTT
The DNA here is from genome assembly GCF_059730785.1 of Pantoea sp. X-Soil-ISGK-421. Classification (NCBI taxonomy): domain Bacteria; kingdom Pseudomonadati; phylum Pseudomonadota; class Gammaproteobacteria; order Enterobacterales; family Erwiniaceae; genus Pantoea; species Pantoea sp. X-Soil-ISGK-421. The sequence goes on from NZ_AP035981.1 coordinate 100,126, forward strand.
GCGCAGCGGCAGGTGCGCCTGGATGGTGCGCTGCGACATCACCGTGCCCTCGCGCCGGCACTTATAGATCAGCGCGGTCACCAGCGCCTGGTTCATTGAGCGGGCCTTTTCCTGCCAGTCGCCGCCGCTACCGCCGGTTTTAGGCAGCATGGAGTCCATCAGGTTGATGGTGTATGTTTCCTGCGCGATGCCGAACACGTTGGTGGTGTTCGTCTGCGGCCGGCCCTTCACGTCTTCCAGCAGCTCCTGCGCGCGGGAGCGACCACCGGTGATGAAGTTCATCATGCGCAGGTCGTCCTCACGGCCGAAGCGGCGGGCCATGGACATCATGGCCAGCGCCACGTCGTTCTGCGCCTTGTGGTCAGAGAAAATGACGCCCTTGCCCCAGCACAGCGCGTTAAACACCCAGCCCAGCAGTGCCTCCGTTTTACCGGCGCCTGTGGTGCCGAACATCAGCACGTGACGCGTCAGGTCGTCCATGGAAAGCCACAGCTCACGCCCGGCGTCCCTGCCGCGCAGATAGCCGGCGTACAGAATACCGGCCGCGCGGCTTGTATGAATGCGCACGGTGGCCACCGGCAGAAAGCCCAGCACCTTTGCCGGCACCTTTCGCTCGGTCGACGGATCGTCCCGGTTAATGTCGGTCGGCATGCGCATCGGCATCTTCCAGCGGCCGGCGGGCGCCACGACCAGCGCCCAGAACATCAGCACCGGCAGGCTCAGCACCAGCGTGGCGGGCCAGATGATGCCGGCGATCACGGCGGCCAGCATCCCCCAGGCCAGCGTGCCGGTCTCACACAACACGTCGATGAGCCACGAGCGGCCAACGTGCCGGTTGACGCGCGCGCTGTCGAGCGCAGCGTTATTGTCCGCCATGATCGCCTCCCTTTAAAAAGTCCGTAAGCGCCGCTGGCGAGCTCAGCACGCTCTGCGGCACGTAGCGGCCGTCGTCTGAAATCGTCCAGGGGGTGCCCGGCAGTCGGTAGGCCCGGAAGGCCACCTCGTTGACGCCGATCGCCCCGCGCGCCGTTTCTGCCTGCTTCTCACTGGTGACCGCCGGTGCGACCGGTGCGGCGCCCGGCACGCCGATACCGGCGTCGGCGGCAAAAAGCTGCTTCCACGCGGCAGGACGCTGAGCCTCGGGCAACGCCATTACCGGCGTCAGCGTCTTCAGCGACGCCTCACGCCCCTCGATGGTGACCGGGAAAATCACCACGTTGACGGTGCCGGCAGCGGTTTCAAAGTGACGCTCCATACGCTGGCAGTTCGGGCAGGCAGGATCGGCGAAGACGTAAATCGTACGCGCGTGTCCGGATGACAGCGGTACGGTGAACAGCCCCCGTGCCGCCGCGTTATGGAGTTTTGCCGGCAGCTCAGCGCGCACATTCTGTGGCAGTTCCCAGCCGTCAGCCGGTGCGGCAACTGGCGGCTGCTGGGGTTGTGTTGGTCGCTGTGGAGGAACAGAAGTATCGATACGCGATCCATTTTTATAGGTTGGGGTCATGACCGGCGCATCGGGCGCAGTGATTGCGGGCGGAGTGCCCACTGTAGAGAGTAAACCGGTCCTTTCCGGTACCAGGACCGTCTGCGGCACATGCGAAAACCACGACAGTATCCCCAGCGCGACAGCCACAGCGCATCCACCGAGTGCCAGCCATAAGCGGCGTCTTCTTGCTGCAGTGGTCAGCAGGCCGGTCAGGCAGCTGAGCAGCTGAGCAGCATCCTCTCCCCGGTAAAGCGGCGTCAGCGCGTCGTGAGCGTTCTGAGCGTAAAGGCCATCGCTGTGCATCACGAGCCATGGCACATTTTTCAACGAACACGTAAAAATCGGCGAAGGGTTCCAGACGATAGACCCCACGCCTCCGGTGTTATCAGCCTGCGTCTGCGTGTAGCGCTTAACTGCCAGAAGTCTGCCGGTCAGCGTGGCCTCAAAGAGGCCCTCTCTGCGTGAAATTATCATCATCAGGTCCTTGTCTCAGCGCGCGCCGGCGCCGTCAGAAAATTCGTCTTCGCCCTGTCCGGGCAGATAAAGTGCGTCGGGGAACGGTATTTCGCGCTGCGGTTTCGCGCGTTTCGGTCGCGCGTCGCGCGAGTACACGAGCCCCAGCGACTCGAGCTCGAGCTGCAGCCCGGTCACTGCCTCATCCGTCATCAGCGGCGGGCGCGGCAGATTCATGCGGGCGGCCATCCGCTCCGCGCGCGCCTGCGCCACGATGCCTGCCCCCTCCACGAACACCTTGGCGGTGTCGGCGGTGTGAAGTCCGTACCAAAGCGTGCGGTCACAGCCCTTCAGCCAGCGAAAGCGCGCCGGCGGCAGGCGGAGGTCGCGGCCGTAGAGCCCGGCCAGCGCGGAGCGCACCGTTCCGTGCATGTTCAGCCACTCGCTGACGCCCGGGCTGGCCAGCACGCGGGACACGTGTTTTTCTGCAACCTGCCAGTCGGGCACGCTGCGAAATTCCGGCGCGCGAAACAGCCGGCGGGTCATGCAGGAGCGGTTCAGGTCATCCAGCAGCGTGGTGGCTGCCTTCCTGTCGCCGGTGAACACCTGCAGGCCAAAGATGGCCAGCAGCGCACGCTCATGCGGCTGCCACTGGTCAGGTGACGTTATGGCCGGCCCGTTCTGTGCATCGAATAAGGCTGTAGCCGCGTCGCGATCGAGCACGCGGCGCTTGATCAGCCCGTGCTGCTCCGCAAACTCCTCGGGCTTCAGCGCCCAGGCGTTTTCCGGCGTGGTGTCGTTCATGAGCCCGTCACCGCGATGCCCGGAAAGCACGGGAATGACGCTAGGCGCGAAGGTGGCCATCACGCGCGGCAGCGAATGGATATCAATCGCGCGCCGGCTGCGAAAGCCCAGCGCAGGGTGACGCGCCAGCGCCCAGCTGGTCACCGCGACTAACGGCACCATGGGCACGAAAAGGATGCCGGCGGTGAGATTCATCACGTCGCGCCATTCGGCCAGCTCCACCGACTCCGCACCGTTGCCGGTAGCGGCCAGCAGGTTGATGCGTTCGGCGGCGTAGCCGTGAATTTGAGGGAAGTCAGCGAAGCGCCACAGCCAGTAAAGGAACCAGCAGCTCCAGCGCACGAAGTCAGCAAAGAAAAGCCAGCAAAGCAGCAGCGTCAGGCAAAGGGTGATCAGCACCATGGCCGGCTCGTTATTGCCGGCGGCGTTCGGATGTTGGGAGTACATGTGAGAGTGTCCGGAAGCGGAGACGGGAGGCCCGTCAGACTGCAGATAAGAAAACACCGGCGCGTGGCCGGTGTCAGAGGAAAAGCGTCAGAATGTAGGGGTAAATCAGACGACCTGCGGGACCACCACGTTGTGTTCGAACTCAACAAAGCGGCTCTGGCGACCAACATACTCCGGCCACGGCTCCTGCGGGAACAATTCTGAATAACTCTTGTGGCTCATTGCGCCGATCGTATTAAACAGCTCTTTGGTCACGGTCGGATGCGCATTAATGCTCAGCACCGGTACCTCAGGATTTCTCGTGTTCAACCGCAGCGTACTGCCTTCCAGTTCGCGCTCCGTCCAGTCACGCATGGTGAGGCCAATAACGTCGACAACGCCCTTTTTCACCATGTGGATGTACAGAAGATTGCCGGACCTGATATCGACACCCAGATATTTACCGCGGCCCGCATCCATAACCTGATGGTGCTTCTGTGGACTGAAACGTTCGTCACTGCTGAGCAGGGTGACCATCTGTTTAAGCTGGCGGCGGCGACGAACAATGCCTAAACGGCGATAGCCCAACGGAAGAATAATGGCCATCCAGATAAGGAAAAAAAGAAAAGCCATATCCGGATCATGCCCTCCAGGTTCATTACTGGAATAGATGATGATGCTTGCCAACGCCAAAAATGCCAGGCAAGGAAGTGCCAAAAAATAATAAAGTACTCGGGTAAGTGCCCAGATAGAATCAATCAAGTTATCATGACGTTGTACTGTTTTCATGGCATCCTCCTGCCGCAATCCTTCTGATTAAATTATACGCACGACTGTAAATAAAGCCAGGTATTATTACCTGACTCCGTCTTTATTACCGGGCCCTTCAGGATTGGTAACTTTCTGAAGGCCAGGCGTTCTGCGAGCACCGCCTCCTGCGCCGGCAAACATCCCTTTGACGTCGTCCACCAGTCCACCCATGATGCCGGCCATACCAGCACCGCCCAGGAAGGTAATCACGTAATCGGCAAGCGTGGCCTGCAGCCCGAATACGCGCGTCACGCCAAATGTCGCAATGCGGGCGTAGATCAGCAGCCATCCCACCATTTTGAATAACCCGATGATTGAGTCGGCGTTAGCGTTGGCCAGCGCGGTTCCAAACAGCAGGTTTAAGAGCGTCCCCCCCGCCATAACGGCAACAGAGGCAAAAAAGAATCCGAGCACCATCAGAGAAGGACGCAGCATCATGTCGATCAGGAAGATATAGCCATACGCACTGCGGCTGCCTTTATCTTCTTCGGCACCGAGGTGGGTCGCCGACCACATTGGGCCAGCCGCACAGCCCACCATGACGCTAACCAGCCAGTTAAATACCCCAACCATCCAGTACAGAAAGGGTACCGCCGGCAGGAATACTGCCAGCGAAAAACCCACTGCAAATAAGAGCAACAGCAGGAAATAAAATGGCGGTGACAGTTCAGTCAGAACATCTTTAGCCGCTGCAGTTACGTTGAACGGGAGTATTCTTCCAACGGTGCCCAATAGCGAATTATCAGCAGCGGAAGCGGCCGCGTAGACGAGGGTATAAGTTGTTAATGCACTTTCGCTTGCCAGTAGCGTCCAGTCACCAATGGTCTGCATCTTGATAAGAGGATTTACCTGGTTGGAAAAATCTGCCTGAGTGCCAATTTCTCCAGTCGCAATTGCTTTCGTAATTCTTTGCATCGGATTTTTGAAAATGCTGATAAAGACAGCATCAGGATCTGCTGCGTTTGCAGCTGCCCCATCATCTTTAGCCGTCTGAGATCCCAGAGGCGCTGTGTAGGTGCTGTTCTGCACCTGCGATCGATACGCCGTAAATACCTGGTGATACAGATCACCGGTGCCCGTTTCACCGTGCAGGCTGGCCCCTGACGTCACCGGTGCAGCATTGGCCACCTCGTTCGTTTTGCTGTTAGCCGTCGCAAAGGTGTTGTACCACGCGCCCAGCGAAATCCAGCCGTAGGTTTTAAGCTGCGTCGTCAGCTGACTCTGCAGCGAGTCTTTGTAGTTCAGCTGGTTCAGCGCGTTGTTGACCGTGGTTTCATACGCGGCCGCCGCGTTCTGAATGGTCGTCTCCGGATCGCTCAGGGTGCCGGTATCCTGATCACGCCGGCTGAGATAGGCATCGACGTAGGCCTGCGCGGCGGCATCGAGCGTAGACTGCATGGTGTCCAGCGCGCCCCGCGATGCCGTGGTGACGCTCGCCGTGTTCACGGCAGATCCAAACAGGCTGTCCACGACGCCGGTTGACGGCTCGGGGATGCGGGCGCTGCCGCAGAGCGCGCTGCCGTTGCCCGTGGTGTAGTCGCCGTTCCCGCCTTTCGTTTCCATCAGCGCCGTTCGCGCCTGCCCGTCCTGATAGAGCGAGGACAGCTCGCGGTTGGTCGCGTACTTGCACAGGTTCATCTCGAACACCGCGCGCGCCGCCGAACGCGTGGAGGGTGCCGTGGGCTGCACGACCAGCGACATCCCGCTGCTTATCATGTCCGCCGCCTTGTCGGTAAACAGGTTAGCGCTGCCGATGCCCATGGTGGAGGCCGCCCACAGCATCACCAGCTGCGACAGCGACCAGCCGGACGCGGTTGGCACGAGCGTGATAAAGCCGGCAAAGCTCATCACGGGATGCAGCATGGTCCGGCCGGCGCTGAATACCTTGCCGTCCTGACCACCCTTGAACACCGTCTTCAGCGTCACAATAAGGAACCACACCAGGGCTACCGAGCAGAGTACGCCGTTCAGCAGTGCAAACAGCGAGCCGATAAGCGTGACCTGCCCGGGCTGAAACGGCGTAAGCACCACGTCGCCGAATATCATGACCAGCGCCTGCCGGGACAGGTCACCGGTCTTACTGGCGGCATCGCTGATGGTCTGGTAGTCCACGCCGTCGGCGAACGCCGGGCAGGACGCGGCGCACAGCAGAGCCGCCGCCTGAATTTTTGTCAGTAGCTTCATGGTTTACCTGTGGGTCAGGGGATGACCTGAGTGAAAAGTGTTGGGATGGCAGTATGTGAAGTGCAGGCGGGCTGAGTACGCTTAACGTTACTCCACGAACCGCCACACGTGCATCGGCACGCGATCGAAAAGCCGGCCGGCGGCGAGCTCCGCCCTGCGGTGGTCCCAGGCGCAGGTCATCGCATACTCGTCCGACGGGTCGCCGCTGTATTTCAGCATCTCGTAAACCTTCTCCAGCGTGTCGGGCGACTGGTGACGCCGGAACTTCAGCAGCCATTCATCACGGGTCATGAGCACTCTCCGTCCGATACGCGCCTCAGGGCGCTGACGAACCGGCTGACCGCCGCCGGCTCAAACAGCAGCTGTCCTTCGGAGCTGACCGGCACCGGCAGCGTGATACCGCGCAGGCGCTTACGCCGGCTGACGGCCTGCCAGAGCGCCAGCGGCGCAATGCCCGCCTCTCTGGCGAACTCATCGAGCGGTATCAGCGGTTCACCGGAGGGCGCGGGATGATCCGCAGGCTCCCGGGCGTGCCAGCGCGCCGCAAACGCCGTGGCCTCCGCGTGATCGAACATCAGCGCCGCACCGCGAACCTGCCGGCGGGCGGGCAGCATCATGCCGTCAAGCTCGCCCGTGGTGCGCACAGCGTGAAGCAGCTCTCCCGGCGGCACTCTCAGCAGGTCGGCAAACACATCGAGCCGTATATACATAAAAGTCCTCCTTCAGCTCAGTCAGCCGCTCACAACGCGAAATGAAGCACAAGCGTCAGCAGCAGGGTAAAAATCAGCAGATAACACAGGGGTTCTGTGAATTCCGGATTCAGCCTGAAAGGAGAAGAAAGCGTATTCTCACGTGCGGAGTCAAGCTGGATGATAGCCTCATCAATGACGACGGCAACCGCGGGAGCGGCTCCCGGGCCCTGCAGACTCTGGCGTGCACTACGCAGATGCCTGAGCGCCTCTGACCTGCATTGTTCCGCTACGTTGCTCTGTCCTTCCCTGCAGGCACGGCGGGCGCTGTGCACCAGGTTCATGATCGTCTCATGACGCTCACCCAGCTCCGCATCGTCCAGCAGGTTGCAAAGCCTGATGAAATGTTGTTCGGGATTCTTATCTGTCATTGTGCACCTCTCTCAAAGCAGGCCGCCGCTCAGCACCTGCCGGCACCAGCGCGTCTCCTGCAGATAGTCCTGAAAACTGCCCTTCTCTGACGCCGACACCCGCTTTTCCGTCAGCTGCCACAGGCGGAAGCTGGTGACCAGCGCCTGCACGAACCCGGTCGCCGCCAGCAGCAGCAGCACGAGCATCACGCAGCCCACGCGCAGCCAGCCGGTCCCGCCGATGCTGCTGCCTGCGGCAGTCAGCATCAGCAGGAACCCCGTCACCGGCAGGCCGGTGAGCCACATCAGCCCCCACCAAATCCAGCGGCTGACGCGCAGGTTACGCGCAAGACGGTCGGGCGAAAGCCCGCTGTCCGCCACCGCCTGCGACCAGTCAGCGGGACGATAGTCTCCTGCGCCGCGCCCTGCCGTGACCTCGCGCAGGCGCTGCCACAGGCGTGACACGTTGCGCCCGGCGTGGCGGCCCCAGCTGGACACCTCCCACGCCGGCAGGACCACGTTCAGCGCTATCCAGCCCACGCGCTTTGGCGTGATGCGGGATTTTTTTGCGCTCCCCTGCGGAGCGGCTGAATCAGATTCTTTCACAGGGGATCTCCTTCTGCGGTCAGGGCGGGCTCAGCGAGCGAAAACGCCACGTGGTGAAGCGCCGCCAACGCCTGCAGCGCGTTAAAGAGAAAGCCGTACACGGACGTCAGCTCCCCGCTTTCCATGCAGCGGATATCGGGCGTCAGGAAGATGACCTGTCCCGGACGCTGACGCACCGCGCTGAGGCTGAACCCCTGCGCGCCCGTGAACGTCTCCGCCACGTGCGGGTGGTGGAAGATGGCCATGCGACTACGGATAGCCAGAACAGACTCGCCGGCGCCTTCATGCGTCAGCAGCGCGCGCGCCGCCTGCAGCGCCGGATGGTGCGGATACTGACGGCTCCAGCGGGCGATAGCCGTCCACAGGTCGTCAGCCCACAGCTGACCGGCCAGCGCCCCGAGCCCGGATGACCGCCCGATGAAGTGGCCCGTGTCGTCCGCGAATGCCAACACGCACGTCATCAGGCTGCGCGTCAGGTCGCTGTGCGCGTCTGCCGGAAAGAGCGCGGCTGAAATCGCCTCGCTACCGTCCGTCGCGCGGACGTGCCTCAGCGCGCCCAGCACGTCCCAGACGTCGCCCTCCTGCGTCTGTCCGGGCGCCAGGCGCCACGCCTGCCACCGCGTTTTCCAGCGCGGCGCCTGCCAGAAGGCCTCCCACAGTGCGCCGCAGGGGTCCAGCACCAGAACCGGGCCGGCGGCCGCGTCCAGCAGGGAAGAAAGCGCGCCGGCGTCCGGCGCGAAGGTACCGCTTGTCGTCATGGAATGCTCCGTAAGGGATTACTTAGCGCTCACGCCGGCGCTCATCTGCGAGGACAGCGCCTGCAGCTGCGGGGCGTATTCATTTTTTGCCGCCAGCGCCAGCTGCTGGCCGCTGATGATGTTGGCCTGACGCAGCTCGTTTTTGATGCCGAGCGCCAGCCAGTTGGCCAGACTCTGCTGGCGCGCCATTTCACGCGCCAGGTTGTCGCCGTCCATGCCCTGCAGGTCGGTGACCCACGCGGTGTTGGCGTAGCGCCGCCCGACTTCGAACGCCTCAAACTCGCGCTCGCTCATGGTGCCGGTCTGCTTAGCCTGCGCCGACGCGGTCTGCTGAAAGTAGCTCTCCGCCGACGATGCCTGCCGGGCCTCGGTGAGCGCCGCCTGCGTGGCGTCCTGCGGCTGGCTCGCCGCCACCATGTCCAGCTGCGGCTGCATCGCCGCGCTCTGCATGGCCTTGTACTGCGTGAGCAGGCCCTGATACTCCTGCCCGGTGGCGGTCTGGATTTCACCCTTGCCCGGCGTGCGCCCCGCGTCGAGCTTCGCGGAGTTGTTCACGTAGGCCATCGCCGCATCGGTCTGCGCCTGGGTGAAGGTGAGCTCGGGGTCTTTACCCGCGGGCCCCGCCCCGTCGTAAAGCGATCGCGCCTCGGTGTCGCCACCCGGCAGCGGCGAGACGCCCGGGCACAGGCCGGTTCCGCCATAGAGCTTCGCCTCCTCCGCCGTACAGTAGGCCGCGTGAATAAGCGCGCTGCGGTAGCCGCCCTGCCGGGGTGAAGTTGGCAGGCTTGCCAGCGTCTCACGTACGGCCGCACTGGATACGCCGCTCCCGCCGGCAAGCTTTGACGCCGCCGCGCGGGTCGCCTGACTCACCTGCGCGGCCGTGCCGGAGGCCGACTCGCTGCAGATGCTGTCCGGCACCGTGTAGGCCGCCCGGGCCTTCTCAAGCCGGTCCGCCTGACGGTTGAAGTTCTCCGCCTCGCGCTGGGTGCGCGCGGCTTCCGTAATGGCCGTGGTGGTTTTGTCCGAAGACTGCACCACCGCCGTGCCGGTTTCCTTCTCAGCGGACAGGATTTCAGCCAGCGTGGCCTGCATGGTCTGCAGCGCGGGCATCACCTGCGTCTGAATGGGGATGCTGCTCATTTCCTCAGTCGGGTACGCCAGCGCTTTGGGCGCCAGCGCCGCCAGCACGCAGGCGGCAAGCAGCCGGCGCCCCGCGGGGCGCCATGTTGTGGATTTATGCATGTCAGAACTCCTGATGTGTCAGAGGTCGTAGCCCTGTTTATCGATAAGCTCGGTGGCAAGGGTGCGGATGACGTTGTCGCCGCGCGCCTCGCCCGCGGTGCGCTGACGGTGCTCTATGACCTTCTCGGCCGAGCCGTTCGGGAAGAAATTCCCGAGGATGCGGCGGGTCGTGCCAGCGCCGACGTCTTTTTCAAGCATGCGGCGCAGCGACATATCCACCGGCGTGGTGCTGTGGCCCCACAACTCCTCTGGACCCACCGTATTTCTCATGATGTGGGCAATGGTGCTGCCTCCCCTGATGCGGAAGATGCCGAGGAACGGCACGCCGCTGCCGTCGGCCGCCGGGCCGCTGCCCATGCGCTCAAAGCGGTCAAGCGTGGCGTCCGGCACCTTAAAGCGCTCTTTCAGCAGCGCGCGGTCTTCCGGATCCACGCCGACCATGTAGACGGAGTTAGCTGACTGGCGCAGCGCGTCGGGCATGTCGCGGAAGTACTGCGAGGACAGCACGGTGCGCACGCCAAACTTGCGCTGCTCGCGGTCGGCGGTTTCGAGCATCGGGAAGATAAAGGGGACGCCCTTCGCGTTGTGCAGCTCGTCGTACTGGCGGGTTTTAACCTCCTGGTCGAGCTGCTCCACGCGCGCGCGGTGCATTGGGTGCCAGCGCTTGTGCAGCGACGGAAAGAGCTCGTCCTGATACTGCGGGAGTACGAAGTCGCCGCCCGCGATGTGGCCGGCAAACAGGTACATCATGCCGGTCTGCAGGTAGCCCGCCTTTGACTTGTCGCCGGCGACGTACTGAATGTCGACCGTAATGACGCGCGCCTTCGGGCTTATCATGAAGCGCGTGCGCCCGGCGAACATGCGGTACTGGCCGCAGGCGTCGCGCAGGCAGCGGGCAATGTACTCAATCAGCGGCTCGCTGCTGCCGTCGCGCTGAATGTTGCCGTACATGCTGCGGAAATCCTCGCTGAGCAGGCGCGGCGCCATGTCGGCGAGCTCCGGCACCGCCTGAAACTGCGCGCGCTGCGCGGCGGCCGGGTAGGCCGCGTCCTGCAGCAGGTCACGCACCTCGTACCATGTAGCGTTATCGCGGTATTTCGGGTGCGCCTCCCAGATGCCGGCGTCACTCAGCGCCGCGTCCACCTCCGGCACGAGCCCCGGCTCGTAGCGCCGCGGTTCCTCGCGACAGGCCTTAAACGAGTCGCTGAGCAGACGGCGCAGAATGATCGGCGTATCGCGGCCGTTGGGCGGCACGCCGGTGCCGGGGTCAATACACAGGGCCTGCAGCGCGTTCTCCATAAATTCGGATTCGTAGCTGAGCGGCATCGAAAGCCCCAGCTGGATGTCGAACAGGTTGCGGCAGTGCTGCGCGTCGTTACGCAGCACGACGCTGAGCACCTCGTCCTGACGCTCCGGCGGCAGCGCATCCCGCAGTATCGAGACCATGCCCTGCGAGCTGAACCCTTTATCAATGCCGGCAAAGAAGGGTAGCTGCTGCTGCGCGGACATCGCCAGGATGATCGGCTGCCGGTTGATGAACACCGACTTACCGCCGCCTGACTCGCCGGCCACGATGCTGGTTTTCTTGGTCTGGTTGGAGGGCGCGAGCGCCACCGGCATCAGCTTGCCGTCGGGCGACACAAACAGCGCGTTGCCGTCCTCGCTCCAGGCCGTCGTCGGACGGGTAAGCGGCATCAGGTTCAGCGCCTCAGACAGCGGCGGATACATCAGGCAGGGTCCGCCTGACGCAGACGAGGCCGTGAGCGTAGCCACCCACGCCTTAACCGGGTCGCCGAAGGTTTGCGTGACGCCGCATATCCCCCACGAGGTCAGCGCCTGCTGCAGCAGCGTCAGGTTGCGCGTCACCGTTTCCGGCGAATCGCCCCAGGTTGCGGCCGTGATGGTCATCATGCACACCGGCTCGTGCATCTCGCGTTCGGCCAGCATCGAAATGGAATCGAAAATCGGTTTCAGGCCCGGCACCCAGGAGGCCATGCTCAGCACGACGTGCTTGCCGCCGAGGCGACGCATGCCGCCGGGCATCAGGTCCTTGCGGATGCGGAACGGCACGCTGCGCGGAATAAGTTCGCGCAGGCGGGCAAAGCTCTGCGGACTCTGCGGCCCGAGGTTTACGGCGAGCGTGCCGTGCCAGACGCCCTTAATTTTGATCAGGTTGTTGCGTATCTCATCAACGCCCGCGCCCATGACCTGAAAGTTCAGCCAGGGGGCCAGCAGCGCGGTGGCGTCCTCCCCCTGACGCACCCCCCGGGGAATGATGCGATCGTCCGGCAGCAGCGGCTGCCAGTCAGCGCCCGTGCCCGGGTCCACCTGCGCGCGCAGCACCCGCCCGGCTTCGTGCGCATCGATGCGGCGCATCAGTACGCCCTTCCCGCTGTCGCCGAGCGCCCGCTCAACCTGTGAGAGGAAGGCGTCGTGGCGGATTTTAAGGCCCGCCAGCTCGGCGAGCAGCGGGTTCTGCCCGAACGCGGCCGCGGGGCTGCCCTTCACCAGCTCCTTCAGGCGGGCGTTTTCATCACGCAGCTCGTGCCCGGCCAGCACGCCGCGGCCGCTGTAGCAGACAAGCCAGGTGCGCTCCGCGTTCACCCACGGCGTAAGCTTCTTCACCTGCTCATCGAGCAGAAATTTCAGATCCAGTCCGGTGCGCTTCAGTGACTGATACTGCGGCGCCAGCAGCCGACGGATGACAGCCCCGCCGCCGTCCGGATCGCACTCGTGCACGGTGCTGATTTTATGACCCGCATGACGATAGTGAGAGTTTAAGGACTCAGTCATGCGGTCAAGCCGCCCCTGCCACGCGTCGTCATGCCCGGCGGCCAGCTTTTCGTCTGCCTCACTGTAGCTGCCGGCCACTTCATAAACCGTCAGATAGTCACCGCGATGAGTGACCATGATGTATGGCGCGCTCAGCTCCGGGTGACGAATGCGATCGTCGTCGGTGAGGCGCACCACGGTCTGCAGGTCGCAGTAGTCGGGCAGGTCGCGCGACACGACAAAGCGCGTCGCGGCGGTGATCACTTCTTCAGTCCAGCGGATGAGGCGGTTTGGCATACAGGTCGCTCCGGGTATAGGTCGCCCACGCCGGGGTATGCACCGCGTTATCGGCGGTGCGGCCCAGCGGCAGCAGCAGGGTCAGGTCGGTAAAAACGTCAGCGGGCAGAATGAGCACGCAGCCTTCGAGCCGCTGCTGCATCTGCGCGCGCTTTAACGGGGGAAGCCGCGCGAAGGCCGCGGCGAACTCGGGTGCGCGGGAGGTGCCCCACATGCCCTCCACCTCGCGCGCGTGACGGGCCAGCCAGTTCCAGATCTTCCGTGACGCTTTACGCACGGCTTTACTCTCGCTGTGCTGCCCGATAAGCGCGCGGCGCTGCAGGTTGATGATGTCGGACGGCGGCGCATCAGGCAGCCAGACCAGATGTCCGTGCGCGGCCGTGGGGCTGTCGAGGTTGAAGGTCAGCCAGCACAGCGTGCAGACCGGCTTCGCGTCAGGCCCCTGCCACAGGCGCTGCGCGCGCGTACCGCAGCAGCGGCACGGTGGCCCGGCTTCAAGGGAAACGGGCCTCGGGGCAGCGTCTTCGCCGCTGACATCCGGCAGGAGCGGCAGCAGGCCACCCGCCGTAGAGGGTAAGGGATAAACAGACACAGGAAGTCCTTACAGGCAGGGCCTGATGCATGTGGTGATGCCGGAGTGATGTAAAATTCAGAGAGGTTAACTGGACGGCACTATGACCGCCCGGGAAGTAACGACAACCTTATGCGTCTGCCGTCACTGTTTTTATCTTCAAAGTTCGGAGGGACAGCCAGTACCCAGGCGTTAACCACAAAAATGTGCAGCTGTTTTTTCCGTGTACAACCAGAAAATTCAATTCTGGGATGCCATTCTGCGACGCGACCGTGTGCCGCCATTTTCGCACTTTGTGACACCATGGAAAGCAGGTGCAGGAGCCCGCCTGTCAGCGTCCCGTCATCCCCCCTCAGAAAGCGCCTGAGCTGCACCCCGGACTGTGATTCAGTGAAGAGCGGTGTGCCGGAAAGATGCCTGATGACAACTGAAATCATCTCTTCGGGCGACAATATATTCATTTTCATGTATCGAGCCTCAGCACAGGGGCGTCAACGCCCTTCTCCAGAAAATGGAAGCAGATGAACTGCTGACGACGGATAAACCCGTCGTTGAATCCGGGAAGATGCGCCTCTTTCAGCCCTTTGACGACAACCGACATCCAGGACGAATTCCTGTCAATTTGTATGTTCAACGATGCATTTACATATTCACTGTCCGTCGAATGGCATCTGAGCAGACCGCAATGCATCAGCAGCCAGCCGCCGGTATAGGCCGGCCAGCGCGCAATGAATTCGTGAATGGGGACCTCCTCCTCACAGACGGGGGGCAACTTTGTGAGCGCCCGCACAACAGCCGCCTGAAATTCTTCAGGGGTGGCATGTATATATTCACGGTGGTAGTGCATGAGTCATTACCTCTGTAAGGCACCCGACCTTCATCTGACGCCGATACCGGCCGTAAGAAATCAGCTTTTCCATAAGGAACTCAGGAAAGGTTCAGACGGAACCGGGAAAAGTGCCGCCCCGTATTGGGGCGGCCGGTCAGTTAACTGACGCTCACCGGCGTCATGCCCATCTGGTTCATGCCGCGCTTGATGATTTCCGCGATACCCATAGCCAGCAGCCCGCCAACAATGGCAAGCGCTATCATCCAGGGTTTAATCTGCGGGTTGTTCTTCATGGCTTTAATGGAAAGAATGCCACCGGCAACCGAAAAGAACCCGATAACCTGGATAATGACGATCCCGCTGCTCTGTACAGACTTGGCGCCCTCGGATAAATTTTTCCCCATATCCGCTAAATCACCGTCGGCCATGGCCATCGGTGAAATAAAGGCAAGCCAGGCGCTGAGAGCGCGTAAAGTCATGCGGCGCAGGGTTTCAGACAGCATCAGAACGCGCGCGTATGCCGCGCGGTAAAAGCGAGTAATCATGGTGTTTTCCTTAATAAATAAGAGTGGCCGGATAGCCGGTTAAATCGTCCATGAGGACGGAAGTCTTTGAACCTGCCTCAGTGCATACCGAGGGTTTTCTGTAAGGCGTCGAGCAGGTAGGGGCTACAGATGAGCAACACCCCAAGGATAAATCTCACGGTACCTTTGTTGACGTCGTCGCCCGCCGTCAGGCCCGAGTGGCCATCTTTACGGGAACGGCGCCACAGCATCACGCCCGCCAGTGCGAACCAGACGCCGACCATACGAAGCAGGCTCAGCAGAGCGTTGGCCGCGACCGCGCCCTGCCCGAACGTCCCCTGGTCCACATAGCTGATGGCGTCAAACGAAACCTGCCAGCCCACCTGCCGCGCCCCCGCGCCGATAAGCTGGTCCAGCCCTACAAGGCAGCCCGACAGCAGCAGCCAGGCCACCACGGCCCCGCCGCTCGCTGACTGACCGGGCGCCTTGCGGGCAAGCCAGGACTGGCGGACCAGAAAGCTGCCGGCACCGAGCACGCCGAACAGCGCCCCCAGCGTCAGGGCCAGGGTGATGAACGTACTCTGCAGCCCGGAGGCCAGGTTAGACAGCATGGTGATGCCGTCAAGCGATCCTCCCATGACGCCTCCCTAGCGCAGCACGCCGGCGCTGGTTGTGACGCTGCGCTCCGGTGCGTTAATGTCGCGCACGGTGACGCCGCCAAGGGTGTCGCCCGCCTGCACCGCCCACGTCCTGCCCTGCCAGCTGACCCACGCCATCCCCTCCTGCAGGCTTTCCAGCCGCATGCCGGATAGCGCCGATCGCGTTGCGCGTTTGCCGGCGGCGTGTCCACCCGCCCCGGGGTCAGGCCGCGCGGCCAGCACGGTCAGCTGATTGCCCAGCCGGGCGTTTTCCTGCGCGATGCCGGTTAGCTGCTGCTGCAGGGTGGCCAGCGCCTTACTCTGGGCGCGTACCGTGTCCGACAGGCGGGTGATCGCCTCGCGGTTGGCCGCCTCAAACTCGCGCCCCTCGCGGATGAGCTTCACCACGTCGTCCGGCACGCTGCCGGCCGGTTCCGCCACGCTGAGCGCGGCGGCAGGGACGCTGAGTCCGCCCGTCTGTAGCGGCGCCGGTGGGGACGCGGCAGAGGGGGGCTGCACCGCCTCAAGCCCGGCGTCCTGCCCGAACGCGCGCTGGCTGGCATCCTGTGAGGAGCCTGAGGACAAGAACAGATACCAGGCGAGGAAGCCCAGCACCAGGCCTATCCCCGCCAGCCAGGGCAGGGAGTAGCCCAGCAGCAGCGGGCGCGTCAGAAAGCTCTGCTGCTGCGGGGCGGGCGGTGAAGCGGCGGGGGTGACCGGCGTGATTACCGCCGGCTGCGGATCGAATTCATTCACGGGGCATACCTCTCTGTTCGGCGGCGCGGATGCGCGCCTGGGTTTCTTCGCGCAGGTCCGCGGCGCTCGGGGTCGGGTTGCTGCTCAGTGCCGCCTGTGACGCGTTGCCTCCGGTCGCCTGCGATACGCCCTGCGGCGACTCGGCGTCGGTACTGTAGACGCCGCGCATAAACTGGATGGCCACTACCTCGCCGTTTTTCACCGTTACGGTGCGATCCGGCAGGCGGGCCGCGTCGCTGTTCAGCACCTGCGCCGCCTGCTCCGCCGTGCCGCCGGCAATCACCCCGGCCACCGCCGTGCCGTCAGGCGTGGACGGGCGCGTGGTGACGGTGTTGAAGCCGTTGCTCAGCAGCTGCGTGTTGGCCTGCGCGTAAAGCTGGCCCGCGCTGCCGATGCCCTTGAAGATGGACGGCAGCACGATGCGGCGGAAGTAGTGATGGTCGACGTCGGTGGCAATGTTGGCCACGAGCGTCTTATCGTCGAGCGCGTAGGCGTCCACTTTGTAGGCCTGCCCGTTCAGCGCCATGGTGGTGAAGTGGATGATGACCCCGTCGCCCGACAGCTTCGCCCCCTCAGGCGCCTTGAGTACGGCGCCCGCGTACTGGCCCGTGGTGATGCGGCCCAGCACCGGCGTGGTGCCGTTATCCGAGTCCACGCCGGTGTAAATTTCACCCGGCCCGCGCCAGTAAGGCGCCACCACGACGGCGGCCGGCGGCGTATTCGCGGCGACCTGACGGCTGCGCGCGGCGGCCTGCTGCACGTAGCTGCCCGGCTGCGAGTCGCGCCATGCGGCCCAGCCGCCGTCCTTTCCCCCCAGCAGCTGCGCGGCGGGGAGGTCTGTCTGTGGCTCCGCCTGCATTTTTGCGAGCAGCACGGCCAGCGACTTCTGCCGCGCCTCGCTGAGCGCTTTCTCCTGCTCCTGCGTACGCCCGTTACCCTGCGGGCGGGGCAGCTCACGCGGCGCAACGGCCGGCGCGACCTTTGGCGTCTCTTTCACCGTGACCACGTCCTGCTGCAGCGGGATGCTGGCGATAAAGCTGCCGTTTGAGGCGGCCGCGGTCTGCGCACCCCGGGCGTTGTTTTCGCGCAGCAGCTCGCGGTAGGCCGCCTGCTCCTGTGCGCTCACCTGCGTGGTGCCGCCCACCCGCGTCAGGTTCACGCGGGAGGGCTCGGGCGGCGGTGCGGCAAAGTAGCTGAACAGCGCGTAGCCGCCGCCCGCCACCACCACGATGCCGCCAAGGATCAGGCCCATCATCAGGCGGATGTTGCTGCCGCCGGTGTTCTGTTGATCGCTCATGATTACTCCAGGGCAATGCTGAGGGCTTCGGTGCGCCCGTCAACCGAGAAGGCCACGCGCGGCGTCACCGGCAGCTTCCACAGGTGGGTGCCGTCGGCCGACGAAAGCGTGGTGTCGAACTCGTCGCGGATGTCCGCGCGCGAGCGGATGTAGAGGTCGTCGCCCTGCTGCCACACCGCCGTGTCCGGCACGCTGCCGGTGGTTTTCAGGCGCTTCGCGCCCGACGGCGGCACGCCGTCCAGAAACGCCTGCAGCACGTCGTCATGCAGCCCGATGCGCGAAGGCCCCGGCGCGTCAGGCGCCGCGCCCGGCCCGCGGCGGGGAATGCGCAGGTCAAGGCGCGCGTCCACCGTCCAGGTCTTTTTCGCCGTGTCGGCCTCGCCGCTCATCACGCTTATCTGCAGCGGCACCGGCAGGCCCTCAAGCCCCACGGTCACCAGCGTGTTCACGAAGTCGCGCCTTGCGGTGATGACCATAAAGGACATGCCCGGGATCCACTTCACGTCGATGTCCGGGGAGCCGCTTACCGGGTCACCGAGGATTTTCCAAGGCGCGCCGGTGCTGTCGATGAAGCTCACGGTCGCCGGCCAGTTCACCGCGGTGCGCACCAGCGGCAGGCTCGCGCCCGGCTGCAGGCTCACCGTCTGCGCGCTGATGCGCGGCACCGCCGTGATGCCCGGCGTGGCCAGCGCCCGGTTCTGTTCGGTCTGCTGCGCACGCAGCTGCCGGATTTCATCGGGCGTCAGCGGGGCAATCGTCGCCTGCGCCTGGTCATACGTGACCGAGGTGGGTGGCGGCAGGGCCTGCCCGGGCAGCGGGCCTGCCGCGGCAGGCGCGGCGGTCGTTCCCGTACCGCCACCGGTCTGGCCTGATGCGGTAGCACCGCCGGCGGACGCGGTCGAGCGCCAGCCGCCGTCGGTGCCGGCCGCCGGGGCGGCCTCCGTTGACGTGGCGGCGCTCGCGCTGCCGCACAGCGCCAGCCACAGGGCCAGCGTGCGAAAGTTGCTCATAGCATTATCCTGCGTTATTGGTGATGGTCTGCGTGACCTCAAGGCCGCGCGGTTTGAGGCGCGGATCGGCCTGCTGGATGCGCAGCGTGAAGATGTAGCGCAGCGGCGGCGTACTGGTGTTCTGGCCCTGCAGGCGCAGCGTCACGGGATACTGGAACTCCCACGTATAGCGCCCGCCCACCACGCCGCGACGGGTGATGACGCCCGGCTCGACGGTGTTGGTCAGGTTCATGCGCTTATCCTTCACCAGCGACAGGGTGTTGGAGTCGGTGCTCAGCGCCCTGTTGTAGCCGGTGAAACCCTCTTCCGAGAAGTCAGCGGCCGCGGCGGTCATCTGGTCGCGGTAGTGCACGAAGTCGAGCGTAAATGCCTTGCTGATGGTGTCCGCACCAAACTGCCGAACGTCGCTCTCGCTCCATACCGGCCTGTCCGTCGGGTAAAGCGGGGTGATGCGCCCCGCTTCGGTAGCGAAGTACTCCCGTGGGATAAACAGGATGTAGACGGCAAGGGCGCCGATGACGATGGCCTGAATAACGTTGACGCTGAGGCTCCAGCCCAGCCTCTTCAGGCAGGTGCGCGCAAACTCAGCGCCGAGCGTGCGCTCGTGCTGCGCGTGCAGGGCGTGTTCATAGGCTTCCGGGTCGGTCAGGACCACGGCCGCCTCCTGAGGCGGCGCGGCGTGTTGGGGGTTCTGCATGCGGTACTCCTTACATTCCGTAGGACTGCCACGGATCGATGCTGGTCGGCAGGTTGCTGTTGATTTTGTCCGTCAGCGCCCCGCAGACCTTCTCTGACGCCTGGTTCATGATGTCCTGCAGGCTCGGCAGGTTCGGCAGGCTGATGGAAATGTTGCGGATGCCGGAGAGGCAGTTCTGCAGCTGATCGGACGTCTGGCGTTCGCGGGCCGCCCACGCGTCGTTAGCCTTTTTGGCGGCGTTGTAGCCCGCCTCGCTGCCGGTCTGCGCGGCGCTGCCGGCGCGACAGGTCGCGGCGCCGGCGGCAAAGGCGGTGCAGCAGAAAAAGACCGCCACGAGGGCGGTCGCTGAATGTTTTTTCATGTGAGAACTCCGGAAGGATCGATTACTGAGCCGGCCGCGGCGGCGTGACCGGTGCTGCCTGTGGTGCTGCTGCCGGCTGCTCCTTTACCCAGCCGGACTCCGCTTTGAAACGCTCGTCATACCCGAGGCGGGCGTGCAGCGCGGCAGGAACGTCGGCGGGCGCATCCAGCTTCGCGATGCGCGGCTCTGCGTCACCGGTGAGGCGCACCACCACGTGCTCACGCGGCACGGGCTGACCGTTTGAGCGGTTGATGCCGTTGCCGCTGCCGACAGGCTGCGCCCCTTCCGGCGTCAGCAGGTTGACCACCATCGGCGGCGCATCAGCGCTGCCCGGCAGGCTGACCAGCACGTGCTGATAGGTGCCGCCCTGACGTACCACACCCTGCAGGTAGTCCCCGTCGCCCTGCACCAGGTGCAGGTCGAGCCGGCCGTCATCGCCCCACGCGGACATCACCGGCGTGCCGGCGCGCTCGTTATGCGCCGGGCGCGGCGCTGAGAGCGCATCGCCCGCCTGCGCGCTTCCCTGCCCGTCCGGCTTCAGCCAGTACAGGCCGTCGGCCGGCTTCGGCGGCGCGTCGACGTCCAGCCCGAGGCGGCTCACCAGCGTGTGCTGGATCTGGGTGTAGCGGTTCACGTCCACGGCCGCGAGCGGCACCATGTCGTCTGCACCGGTCTTTACGCGGGCTCCGCCCACCGGGGCCAGTGACCACTGATTGCGTCGGGTCTGAACCTTTTCGTACTGGCCGGTAAAGTTACCCTGAAGGTCCTTAACGGGCTTGTTAACGGTGACCGGCTGTTCGCCCTGCCACTGCAGGGTGACCATGCGCCCGGGCTTCAGGTTGGTTTCGCGCAGCAGGCCGGCAAGCTCCTTGCCCCAGAAGGTCTGCGGACCCTCTTTAGTGCGCAGGGTAATAAAGGTGCTTTCGCTCTGGTCCGCTTCAAAACGGAACGGCGCCTGCCCGCAGGCGGTGACCTTGCCGGTCACCGGCTCGCGCGCCTTTTCCGCTGGCGTATGAACCGCCGGTGAAACCTTCGACGCGGCGGGCTCAGGCGCCGGTGCAGAAGCGGGCTGCTGTGACGCTGTCACGGGTGCAGCACTTTGCGCTGGCGCCTGTGCAGGCGCAGCTGGCGTCACGGGCGGCGTCTCAGTGGCCCGCGGTGCCTGTGGGTCCCCGCGTACCGCATCAGCTGGGGCGGCCGGCGTGACGGGCTGACCGGCGGCGCGGCGCGCGGCGTCCAGGTCCGCCTGCTGGCTGGCGTTTTTCATGCTCACGTCAAGCTTATTGGCCACGATGACGCCGATCGCAAACGCCTTAAACTCGTCGCTGCCGGTCAGCTCGATGCGCCCCTGATAGTGATTGGCAGCGGTCAGCAGCGCGGCGAGCACTTTCTCCTGATGCGCGCTGGCGCCCTCTGCCATGACCAGGCGGTTACCGCGGTCAATGAAGGCCGCCTCGCCGTCCAGCTTGTACAGCACGCTTTTACCGTCCGGGTGCTTCTCGTGCGTGACGCGGCTCAGCAGCTTGTCGGCATCGATGCGCGCCGATTTCGATCCGGAAGAGGCTGGCGCATCTTCATCCTGCGGCGCCACGCGCGGGGCGCCGACCAGGATGGCATTTTCTGCGCCAAATGCGGAGGTCAGCGGGTTGACCGGCGGCACGTCTGGCTGCGGAACAGCCTCCGCCGCGGATGCGGCGGCTTCATGCGCAGGCTCCGGCGCGCGGGCAGCGGGTTCAGGTCGGGCGTCCGCTGCTGCCGTCTGCCAGGTGACGTCCGGCACAGCAGAAGCCGCGGGAGCTGAGACCGAGGGGGCCGGTGGTGCCTGCTCAGCTGCCGTGGCGGGCACCGCAGACGCTTCGAATGCCGTTGCAGCTGCCGCAGGCTCCGCAGAGGGCGCGTCAGAAGATGTGACCGGTACTGAAAGCGGTGCCGGTGTGGCCGCTGCGGCCGGTAACGGCTGAGCGCCCAGGTTCGCAAAAGCACCTTCTGCAGCTGACAGTGCCGCCGGCGTGACGTTGCCGGTCTCTGACAGCCGCACGACCTCATTGCGCAGCACCGCCAGGTTATCCTCAAACTGTGCGCGCGTGACCTCACCGCGAACGAGCAGACCAATCTGCGTCTCAATGCGTGAAGGGACGCTGGCAACGTCAAGCGAGGCGGATCCGGGATTGCGGGAGAGGTAGTCTCCGCGGGGAGCCGGTGCATCCGGCGAGGGCATACCCGCAAGTCCGCCCTGCGTGACGCGGTCAAACGCGCCCTGCACTTCTTTCAGGTGGCCGCCGGCATAGACGCCCAGCGCCTTAGCATCATCAAGCTGCGCCTGCAGTCGCGCCACGTTTTCCATCAGCGCCGGCGCCGCCGTTTCACCACGTGCCAGCGACACAAACTCATCGCGCAGGGCCGTCTGAATACGATCAAGCGCCGTGGCGTTCGGGTCCGCTGCTGATGCCGCCGGCAGCTGCGCCGCGAGCACCGCCGCGCCAGCCGAATACTGCGCGGCGCGCTTAGGGCTCTCCAGTGACGCCATGCGATCAAAGACCGCGCGCGTTTCCGCCTGTCGCCCGGGCGTAAAGCTCCCCGGGTCGGCGCGGGTGAACTCGCCGTAAAGCATCCGCACCTCACGATCGAACTGCGCGCGCGTCACGTCACCGCGCGCCAGCAGCGCATACTGCTGGGCTACCCTGTCAGGCACGGTATTAACATCCAGCGTGCCGCCGGTCGGGTGCAGTGAACTCCAGGTATCGCGCTGGCCCAGCAGGCTGCGCAGACGGCTGAACCCGCCCGTCTCCATGACGTTTGCCCCTGCCATTCCTCCCTGCGTCACCCGGTCGAAGACCTGCTGCATCTCCTTCACGTGCTCACGGGTATACACGCCGGTTATCGCCGCGCTCTCCACGCGTGAACGCAGCGTGCTGATGTCCTGCAGCAGCGCCGCCGGTGTGACCTGCCCGCTGGTCAGCGCGGCCAGCCTGTCGCGCAGTTCGGCGCCGGTGCCGTAGAGCCCGGTGAAGCCATCATAGGTACCCGGTGATACCGCCGCCGGCGTCACCGGAGCTTCAGGTGCTGGCTGTGCTGCCGCGACGCTTTCAGCCGCCGGCGCAGTGACAGGTTGCGCTTCGGCAGTCGATGTCACGCCGGTAGCCACCGCCGGGACATCAGGTTCGCTGGCGTTAACGGCAGGTACCTCTGCAGGCACAGAGGTCGCGGCCGGGATAACCTGCTCGCTCACAGTGGCTGCAGGCGGAGTGCTGTCCGCCACCGGCGCGTCTGTCTGCTGCGCCTTCAGAATGCGGTACACGCTGGTCTGCCCGATGCCGAGCTGCGCCGCAATCTGCGCGGGCTTCAGCCCCTCATCACGCAGCTTCAGAATTTCGTCCGTTTTTTCTTTGGCCGCGCCGGGGCGGCGTGCCGGGGTAGAGTCCGCGACGGCGTCCGGGGACGCGGCGGGATGATTATCCGGCGCAGGCTGTGCGTCGTCAGGTGTAGCCATGGGGGCATCCTTATAATTGAGCTGCTCAAGAGCCTGAGCAATGTCGGGAAGTAGCGTCTCGCGCAGCAGTTCGGTGCCGCGGAACAAATGCAGGTCGTTAAAGTCGGTATAGCCGCGTTCGATTTCAGCGGCCGTCAGATCCGGCAGCAGGACTGCACCTCCGGTGGCCGCCGCAGCGCGGTTCGCAGACAGCACACCCTTATTTTTTTTCTTAGCATGGTCTACGTCGGCCATAAAAAGATGCGGACTGTCCGGGTAACGGACTTTCAGCACGCTGGCCACCGCCTCCATGTTCCCGGCGTCAATGGTCATCACAACGGGACGACCGGTGACCATGAAGAGGCTGCGAGCCGTGGCATAGCCTTCGGCGTACAGGATGGGTTTACCGTTAAGGAGCTCACCACCCTCTACACGGAAGTGACCGGCTTTAGGGGCATCCTTAAACAGGTACTTTTCGCCGTCGGGCGGAATGTACTGAAGCGTACGGAAGGCATTGCTGACGTCGTGAAAGGGTATAGCCAGCGCGCCGTTGCGCGTCTGCCGCACATCCTCTGCGACCGTGATGCCCTTGCGCACCAGATAGCCGTGCGACGGATCGGCCGCCGGCAGCCGGTCATACAGCGCCTTTGCCTTTGCGGTCTGCTGGGCATACAGCGCGGCCTGCTCGCGCGCAAAATCATCCTGCGACTGACGCATCACCGCGCGAATGTGCACGCGCGCCAGCGGGTCGGCCTTCCCCGTTCCGCCGCTGGACTTCCAGCGAGTGATGTCCTTGTCGTTATCGGCGCGGTGGTAGTTGATGAACCAGCCTGCGGGCTTCACGCCGTCGAGAAATCCGCGATAGACGCCGTCTTTATTGCCTTTTTTCCCGTCCGCGACCGGTACCCTGTGACGCCGGCCATCCATCACCGGCAGGCCGTCGAGCACCAGGCCGCCGCTGGTCAGCGCGTCCAGAAACTCCGCCTGCGGGTCACCACCGCCGCTGCTGCGTATGCTGCGGTCCGGCAGCCACTTCTGAAGCCGGCTCAGGTCAGCACCCGGGCGGGCGTACCAAAGCTGTGCCTCTTTATCCCACGTGATCGCGTTGCCTCCGTCCGGATGTTTACCGGCGTCGGCGCGCGCGGCGTCGCGCTGGTCCGGCAGGACGGCAAGCCACACCGGGTAATCCGCTGTTTTCATAAAACCTCCTGTGCTGCTGTGTCAGGACGGCTACTCGCCGTCGGTGAACCGGCGGTACCACCACGGGCGACCGCTCAGGGATTTGCCGCGCGCCCAGCGAGCCAGGCGCGTAAGCAGTTCGGTGACGCCCCAGCCAAACATCCGCAGCACGCGGAACACGGCGATGATGCCGCTCACGACGTAAATCGTGTTCATGGCGGGAAAGCGGAACCAGAAGAGGTAGAGCAGAAACAGCCAGGCGGGGATGCCGACGAAGTTGAGGGCGCTGCCGGCGCGCCGCCAGAACCCCGGGGGATAGTCATCTTTATTCAGCGCACTCACGCGGTACCCTCCTCAAACTCGCGGCGCTGGCGCGGCGACATCACCACGACCAGCTCGGATTCGGCAATGCGGCCCTCGCGGTACAGGCGCCAGGCCTGCTCCACGATGCGGCGCTTCTCCAGCCGGATGATGCTGTTAATGTGCTGCCCCCACTGCGACCACGGCATTTCGGCGAGCTTTTCACGCAGGCTGTAGTCGAAAAGGATGAACTCACGGACCGCGATACGCTTACCGTCGGTCGTGCGCAGCAGCGTCTGCACCACCACGTACTGCAGCACGCCCAGCAGCGACCACGCCATGGCGTCGCGGCTCTCGTGCGGAAATTCGTTAATGAGGCGCGGGAAGGCCTCACCCGGCGAGTCGATGTGCGTGGTAGAGAGCATCAGGTGGCCGAGCTGGCCGGCACGGATGCCGGCATCAATCGTCTCGCGATCGCGCATCTCACCCACGCCGATGACCGACGGCGCACGCCTGAGGTCGGCACGAATACCCGTGGCAAAGTCGGGAATGTCCTTACCGACCTGCGACTGCAGAGGCGGCAGCACATCGCCCGGCCGCCCGAGGATGAACTCAATCGGGTCTTCTTTGGTGGTGACCTTGCGGTCGGGGTCCGTGTCCAGACAGTAGCGATAGGTCGAGGCGAGCGAGGTGCTTTTGCCTGAGCCGGTGATGCCGCCCCATAGCCCCATCCCCTTCGCCGGCAGGAGGTTCGCCATCAGCTCCGGCTCCAGCCCCAGACTTTCCAGCGGCGGGATGTCGGAAGGTATGACGCGCATTGTCCAGCCAATCGTGCTGTCCTGACGCCCCGCCGTGCCCTGCAGCAGATTGACGCGAAAGCGGATGCGCTCGCCGCGGTTCAGGCCCCAGCGCCCGGTCATGTCGCCGTCGAGCTGCATCGCCCGGTCAACCGACACGCCGCCGCGCACCTGCGGGCGGAGCTCCGGGGAAAACACCTCGTCCATGAGCTTTGCCATCGTGTCGTCCGCCACCGCAAAGGGGCTCGCCTTAAGGAGCCGGCCGTAGCGGCCCACCACGAAGTGGTTGTCGCCCTGCAGGTGAATGTCGCTCACGTTATTACGCGCACACCACACCATAAAGCCGCGCAGCGTATCGGCGCTGAGGCCGCCGCTGAAGTCGTAGAGTTCCAGGTCTGAGGCTGCCATCAGCGCTTCTCCGTATTGATGACCGGCTTCCACTTCGCCTTGTCGGTGACAAAGCCGGCGCGGGATTCGAGGCGTCGCTCGCGATCGCCGGTGGTGAGTTTGTTGCTGTCGCCGGTGACCGTCTGCTGACGCTCTGTCACCACCGGCGCGGTGATGAGGTTCTGCCGGCGCAGCAGCACGTACTGCAGCATGCCGTTGTAGTCGCGCGTCAGGCGGTTGACGTTGGCCTCCAGCGTCTCGTCGGCGCTCTGGCGTCCTTCTGCCCAGCCTTCGTTGACCGCCGCCTGCCAGACGTCGCGCTGCACGCCGTTCTCGGGGATGAGGCCACCCGCAGGCTCGTCCGGCGGCACGGTGCTGAGCCCGGCCATCAGCCAGCCCCGCCACGTCGGCGGGTTGCTGACGAAGCGCTCGGGCTGAATGATTTCGTACACGTGGCTCGCGGTGCGTATCTGATCGGGGGTGACGTGCGCCACGTCCACCGCCTCGGTGATGACCGGCGGCAGCCAGCCGCGGGCGCTGATGAGCGGGCGGAAGTCATAGGTGGCGTCCAGCTGCTTCGCGCGCGCCTCCAGGTCGCGGCGCAGTTCCCACGCGCGCTGCGCCTTGCCCCCGCGAAAGCCGGTGGTGCGCCCGCCCTCGGTCAGCATCTGGCGGCGGTTATCGGACACGTCAGCGGTGTCGCGCTTTTGCGGTGACAGGTAGGCTTCCGGCCCCGGCGGCGGTGCGCCGTCCGGCCCGGGCGCAGGCGCCGCTTTTGTGAAGTGAAATCCCGCGCAGCCCGCCAGCAGCGCGGGCAGCAGCAGGACGGTGAGTCGGGCTTTCATCGGCGGTTCCCCTTCGCGTGGCGGGTCTGAACGGCAGGAAGAGACGGCATGAACTGCAGCATCATCTGCCCGGGGTAAGTCACGAACGTGGCGCGCCAGGCGGTCTGCATCTCAATCATGCGCAGGACGTTTGCATAGGTGACGTCCTGCACCTCAATGTCCACGGGCAGCGGCAGGCGCACGCCCGTGTAGCTGAAGGCCTGCCCGCGCGCCCGGGCGAGCGCGCTCAGCAGCTCCACCGCGTCGCCGTTCCAGCTGAAGGTGACGCGATCGCTGTCGGCGCGGATGACCGACACGGGCAACGTCGCGCTGTCACGAAGGCCACCCTCCATCCAGAGCTGCGTCAGCTGAAGCGCCGCTTTCGGCTTCGGGTTGACGATGTTTGCCGGGGCTGCGCTCGGCGAAGGAGAATAAGGGGGGACCTGGCAGCCGCACAGCAGCAGCGCCGGCAGCGCTGCCGTAAGGATTAGTCGTTTCATGGAAAGCCTCAGCATCCGGCCGGACGGACGGATACGTTGAATGAAAAATTGAGCGACCCTGCGCAGAACCGGCAGGGTGAAAAGGGTCAGTTAACCGAGCAAAAGACCGGCACCTGCCAGTTCTGCGTGTAGCCGCCGCCGCAGGCAACGCCCAGCGTGTTCCAGGATGACCAGTCGCCGTCATGGTTGACGCGACCAATTTCCAGTGGCCAGCGTCCGCCGCAGCTGTTGGAACAGACACGCACGGGGGAACTGCTGCCGCTCTGCCATACGCCATTCTGGCAGGCAAGTGTCGCGCCGGACCCATCATGACTTATGGCCCCGAGCGGTCCGCAGGCCGCACCTGCGGTGTTAACCTGATCCTGTGACAGAACGCCGCCGGCAGAGACGTCGCCGTCCGCGCGAACGCTGCCGCCGCGCACCTGTCCGCCTGTGTAAATGTTCTTGTTATTAACTGACCTTACCCAGTCGTTGTCTGACATATAAAAACCGCCGCCGTAAGTTTCGTTCAGCCAGCCCTTGCCACCACGGGTAATGATCCAGCCGTTATTGCTGCGGATGTCGTTATTTGCCGTGATGCCGTTGTTGGCCGTAACGTTGTTACCGGCCGCCACGTTGCTGTTAGCCGTAACGTTTCCGTTCGCCGTCACGCTGCCGCTGGCCGTGATGTTAGCGCCCGCAGTAACGTTGGTGCCGGCTGAAACCTGACCAGTAAAGGCCCCCGTGGCCGCATTCACCGTGCCGCCGTTGTTAAGGTTGTTGCCGTTCATGTCGATGGCCGTGTGCATGCGGTTCAGGTCCGGCCGGCCGTTCACCTGGTAGCGGTACAGCCTGTCGCTTTCGTCCGCGTCGGTGCCCAGCACGTCGGCGGAAAGAAACGCCGCGAGCCTGCCCTGCTGGCCGCTCAGGCCGTAATCCGCAAGCTTCGCCTGCCAGCCGCCGTCCGCGCCCACCGCCGTGTTGGCGGGCCACACGTAGCCGCCCATGCCGTCCGTGTCAGACGCTATCTGACGCAGCCCTTTATACGGGATTTCGCTGCCGCCGGTGGTCAGCACGAACGCGACCAGCTGTCCGGCCTGAGCGGGATCTTTCGCCACCGCCAGCTGGTAGGTCTGGCCGCTGTCGTTGGTCAGCGAAAAGCCCGCGGGCAGGTAGCCCTGCGTGCGCAGCGTGGCGCCGGTAATGACCACCGGACCGCCCGCGACCTGGGTCAGCAGCGTGGCACGGTTGTCGCGCACGTAGCGCTTGCCCGCGTCGCTCACAAAGCTCAGGTGCGAGGCGGTATTCGTCCAGACCTTTTCCTGCTGCCCGCCGGCATAGCGATCGATGGCGCCGGGCGTGATGATCAGTACTATGGCCAGCGCAATGCCCGCCTGAAGCAGCATGTTACCGCTGTGAACCGGACGTTTTTTTTGTTTCAGCAATTTCATCAGAGCACTCCCGCCAGTTGCTGGGGAAAGAAGAGGCACACGCCGCACATGTAACCAAACAGTGCGGGTGCAAAGGGTTTTGACGGCTTCCGTGTAAGAAGCGCACACAGGCTGCAGAGCAGAAGGCCACCCGCTGCGGCGTACACGGCGCTGCGCCAGGGCAGCCACGCGCACAGCCCGGCCATCAGGTAAACGTCGCCGAGCCCGATGCGCTCCTCTGTCTGACGAAAGTTGGCGAGCCCGCGAACCGCGGCGGACAGCGCGAACGCCACCAGGCTTGCTGTCACTGACGCGGTCCAGGGCATCACGGCGGCGGGCAGCGCGGCGGACAGCAGCCCCCCCGCCCAGAACGTCACCGTGTAGCGCATCGGCAGCCACTGACAGCGCAGGTCCGTCAGCGTCATGGGCAGGGCCAGCACCAGCAGGACCGCGCTTCGCCATATCGTGGGTTCCGGCAGCACCGGCAGCAGCACCATGAGCCAGCCGGCGGTCAGCATGTAAATAAGGGCAACCGGCGTCAGCAGAGGCCACGTCAGCGGCCGCCCCTCATACAGCTGCAGAAAGCGGCGGGCCCGGAAGGCCTGCAGCACGAACAGCGCCGCGCAGCCGGCGAGCCACAGCCCGACGGTCACGCTGTAAGTGAGTGAAGTCATCATGTTTCCGTGTCAGGGGAGTCAGCGGCGGGCCATGTAGTCGGCGTAAACCTTGCGGGCGTAGAGCATGCGGCGGGCCGTGTTGTCATCGGCGAAGCCGGCGTTGTAGCTGCCGAGGCACTCCCAGGTGACGCCGCAGACCTGCAGGTGGCGCGCCAGTATCCAGGCCCCCACCATGACGTTCAGGCAGGGTTTGCTCAGCAGGTCCTGCTCGTTCTGCAGCACGCCCATCGTGCGCAGCTGCGGCACGTGCGTGGAGTTAATCTGCATCAGGCCAAAGTCACGGCTGGTGACCTGCCCTTTTTTATTGCGGTTATAGCCAATGGCGCCCGGGTTGAAGCCACTTTCCACCTTGCTGATGGAGCGCAGCAGCTGCGGGTCAACGTGATACCGTGCGCCCGCCTCGTTATAGCAGAACGCCATCGCAGAGCGGGAGGCGCACAGCAGCAGCCCGCCGGCGATCAGCAGGGGAAAAAGTTTCTTCATGATGCGTACCGTGAAAATGGCAGAGGACGGAAAGAAGGGGACAGCACACAGCGATCGTACGCTGAGCCCCTCAGTGCCGGGGTTGCCCCCCGGCCTGCCGTCAGGTGTTGCTGGTGAAGACCAGCGTGTTGGTGCCGGTTGAGCCGCTATCCGCCGTGCACTGCGAGCCCGCCACCGAGCTGCTGACCACGCCGCTGGTTGTGCTGCCGTTAATGCTGGTCGACGCCACGTTATTCGCGCCCGAAAGCTTCTGCGTCATTTGCGCGCAGGCCTCCTGCGGCACCTGCGTGTACGTCAGGGAAAACGCCGTGTTCTGCCCGCCGTTCGTGCTCACCGGCGTAACCGTGACGGTGCCGCCCCAGCGGTTGTTCAGCGTCGCGCTCCCGGATGACTTGGTGCCGATAATGGCCATGCTGCCGGGCGAGCCGCCAAACTGAACGAGCGCGCCTGTCATGGTGGCGGCCGAGCTGAAGTCGTACACGCCGCCGGTTTTCAGCATGCTGCGCGTATTGGTCATGATGTCGCTGACGTTGGACATCTCCTCGTTGTAGTCCGCACTTTTGAAGAGCCCCCCGCCCGAGGCATAAACCGTGACAATGATAAGCATCGCCACGGCGCTGACGATGATGGCTTCGGGCAGGGTCAGGGCCCCGCGGTGAACGCCGGAACGTTTTGAAAGCAGTGACATAGGTAAATCCTCTCGGTATTGAAATCAGCGGTTGCCAATAATGGAGCTCAGGTCCTGAGTCGCCAGGAACGTGAGCAGGAGATAGCCGGCGGTGGCCAGCATGCCGGCCAGCTGGAACACCTGGCAGACACGTTTGATGCGCCCGATGGCCTTTTTCAGCCACATCCTGGCGAAGTTTTCGATGTTGTCCTCGCCGCCCGGGCTGGCGGTCAGGAGCATCAGGCGGTCAATGGCCTCGCGTGAGGGAAACGCGTACCCGCTGTCCGCCAGCGCCTGACCGAGGTGCTTGCCGCGCGACACCTGCCGCCGGGTCGCCGTCAGGCGCTCATACATCCAGGGCGTGGCGTTGCGGCTCAGCATGTCCAGCGCCTCCTCCGTGCGCAGCTGGGCGCGCAGCAGGGCGCTGAGGTTCAGCAGAAACGACACCCCCTGCACCTCCCGGTACAGGCTCCACGGAAACAGGTGGTCGAGCACCCTGCCGCGGACCGGGCCGGTGAGGCGCGGCAGCGACCAGATGACCCAGACGGTAAAGGCCGCCAGCGCGCCGCCGAGGAGATAGCGGTTATCCACGAAGAAGTGCGTAATGGCGCCGAGCCACCACATCCAGCCGGTCCAGCTGTCGGCGGGGCTCAGCTGCTCCAGGCGGGGCAGAAAGCGCTCACTCACCATCTGCATCATGTAAAACGTCCCGCCCAGCAGCATGGCCGGGTAGGCCAGGTTGACCAGCGCGGTGGACTTCATCTCCCCCACGCCCTTCACGACCTCAATGGCCCTCAGCAGGGCCCCCCGCAGATCTTTGGCCACGCGCCCCGCGCGCAGGATGGTGGTTTCCTGCGCCGGCACCCAGCCAGCGAGTCCCGCGTCGAGGCCCCGCCCGCGCGTGAGCGCGTGGTGCACGTCGTTCAGGCACAGCAGCACCGGATCGTTTTTACGCCGTCGCGTGCGCTGCAGGCCCGCGATGGCGTCTTCGGTTTTCTGTTTGTTCTCCAGCAGAAACGCCAGGTCTTCATACAGCGTCATACGGTCAGTGGTGCTGAAAGTCTTCTGCCCTATCCAGCGGCCCAGCCCCTCAGAGCGGGTACTGCCCGTGGCAAGCGAGGCCTTCAGCCGGCCCCGCAGCCGGTTAAGCAGGTCACTCATGGCCACCTCCGCTGAGAAACGCCTGGACGGCCTCCGGCGGCAGCAGGTTCAGCGCGTCCTCGTCCAGCGGGCTCATTTTATCCGCGTCCAGCGGGTCGACTTCACCGGCAGCAATGTAGCGCTGCAGGTGCGCCCCGCGGGTGATGCCGTTCATGTGATGCACCCAGTAGCTGCGTGCGGCAAGCTTGCCGTGCACGCGGTAGAGTTGCATAAAGCGGGCGTCAGGGCGGATGACTTCGGCAATGACTTTACGTCCCGTGATGCCGTGCCAGCAGCCCGGCGCGCTGCAGCCGTCGTAATGACGAAACGCAACGGTGTCGGTATCGCAGTAGGTTTCGACCAGCTCGCGATCGTCTTCGGACAGGTTTTCCCTGACGTCGGCCCAGCCCTTTTTGCAGGCCGGACAGAGCATCTGCACCAGGCGCTGGGCAATCAGCCCGATAACCACCTGAGGATCCATCACCATGCCCGGCGCGATGCCCAGCGTATCGGTGAGGCGATCGATAATGCCCGTCGCGTCGTTGGCGTGCGTGGTCGTCTCGACGAGCGTGCCGCTCTTGGCCTCACTGATGCTGGCATTGGCCGACCAGGTATCGCGGATTTCGCCTACCACCGCGGCGTTGTAAT
Source organism: Pantoea sp. X-Soil-ISGK-421 (assembly GCF_059730785.1). Taxonomy (NCBI): domain Bacteria; kingdom Pseudomonadati; phylum Pseudomonadota; class Gammaproteobacteria; order Enterobacterales; family Erwiniaceae; genus Pantoea; species Pantoea sp. X-Soil-ISGK-421. The sequence continues at coordinate 132,226 of NZ_AP035981.1, forward strand.
CAAGTCGCTTGAGCGCCGAAAGGCGCCGCTGCCACGCGCGGGTCACGGAGTCGGGGTCGTTGCGATCGGCAATGATGGTGGTCTGCACGGCACCCGGCACCTTACCCTCGACCGGGTCCTCCACCGTTATCAGCCGGCGCTTGCCGCCGGTGAGGTCAACGTACATTTTACAAAAGGTGCGCAGCGTGGTGCTTTTACCCGAACCGGTCGGGCCGGCGGTGATGATCAGCCCCTCCGGTCGGCGCAGCATGCGGTTGATAAGCTTCTGCTGCTCCGGCAGGTAGCCCAGCGCGTCGAGTGAAGGAATATCCTCGCTCTCATCCAGAATCACGCGCAGCACCACGTACAGCCCGGACTCGGTTGGCACGGCCGAGTAGCGCGCGGCGTACAGGCCCAGCGCCTTCACGAACTCGTTGCGCAGGCGCCCGTCCTGTTCGTCCGTCTCACTGAACTGCTGCGGCGCCGCGTCACACATCGACATCACGATGGTCGCGGCGAGGCTCATGCCCTCTTCAATGGACAGTTCGGCCTGCAGCGCCAGGTCGCCGTGGATGCGGAACACCACGGCGGTCAGGTTTTCCATGCCAATCAGGATATGAATGTCCGACGCGTGGGCCTCGCCCGCGCGACGCATAAAATCCACGACTTTATTCTGCTCCGGCGACCAGCTGCCGGCGGTGCCGGTCACCCCGGCGCGCTGCAGCTGATGGCGGCGCAGCTCGCCGAGGTGCACGGGCTCCACGTTCAGACCCGGATAATGTCGCATCGCGCGGGCGATGTCGGACTGAACGGCCGGATCCGCGCGGTGCTCGGTGGACACGTACAGCCGCCCCTGCTCCGGGTTGCTGTTGTCCAGATGCAGCCAGTTCACGGTACTTTCGGTAAATTCCATGACGTTTACCCCGCAAAGGCCAGTGACACGAGGCCGCCGCCGGCGCTGCTGACGGTGACCTCGCTGAAGGTGATTTTCGTAACCGTCCACCCGGTGCCCGGGATGCGGCTGCCGGCCTGCACGCGCACCTCGTTGCCGCCGTCAAGCCGCAGGGTAGCGGAGAGCTGCTGACCACCGGAGATTTCCACAATCAGCGGCGGCGCCTTGCTTTCCTGTGCCGGCTTCGCGTCGGCATTGTCTTTCACCGGAGCCGCCGGCTGCGGGTTGAACGGGCCGCCCAGCACCGCGTCGTAGCCGTTTTTCTGCAGCTCGTTAAACGCCTTGGCCTGCGCCAGCTGCGCCTCATACAGCAGGGTTTTGGCCTGAATGTCCTCCAGGCGTCCCATGCTGTTGTCCCGCCCGCCGGTGTCGGTGACGACAACCGTGGCGGCCGGCGCGTGGCCGGACGGTGAGGCTTCGTTACCGGCTCCGGCCTGCGGATTGAGGCCGTCCGGTGTCACGGGGCCGGCCACGGCCATCTGGCCGCTGAGCAGCGCGGGCAGCAGCAGGTAACGCCACTTATTTCTCTGCATAGAGTGTTCCTTCCAGGGTATAGGTCAGCCGGCTGCTGTGCAGTTCGGCCTTCACGGAGCTCAGCCGCAGCCCGTTACCCGGGAAGCGCGATGCGTCAAACAGCCGGTCCGGCGGAATATCGGTGATAAAGGTGAAGCTGTAGCGCTTCCACGGCAGCGGGATCCGGTCCTGCCCCACGGTCTGGGTCAGCACCACCGGCTCGCTGAAGCGCAGGTTGGCCCGCAGGCGCTGCGCGTAGCTGGTCATGCGGCGCAGCTGCTCGTCGCCGGGCAGCAGCGTTTCGGCCGGCGCAGGGGCAAAACGCACCGCTTCCTTAAAGGACGCGTCGTCCGAGGGGCCGGGCATGTTGAACGTGACCGGCGTACCCGGGCCGTAGAGCGCCGGCAGCCGGACGGCAAAGTCGCCGACCGTGCCGCCGTCCGGCAGGGCGTAGTGCAGCGTGAGCTGCCCGGTGGACTCGCACATCGCCTGGCGGAATACCCAGCCGGCGATCGACAGCGGCGCCTGACGCCACTGCTTCACGCACGCGCTGAGCATCCCCGAAAAGTCAGGCTGGCCGCCCCACGGCCGGGCGAGGCTGCCCGGCTTTGACGCCGCGGCGGCTTTTGCGCGGACGAGCTCCGCCTGCACCCAGGCGTCGTGTTCGGCCTTTTTCCTGGCCTCCAGCCAGTGGTTGCCGTACCAGAGCGCGGCGGCGCACACCGCACCCAGCAGCAGCAGGCGGGAGGCCGTGCGGCTGTCGGTTTTGTGCAGCTTCGCACGCGCCGGCACGGCGGCCGGTATCAGCGCTGCCAGCGGGTCGCGGCGGGCGTCAGGCATCTCCAGCAGGCTGTCCGGATCGAACACCGTCCAGCCCGATGACGGCGCCGGCGCCGTGGTGCGGAACCGCTCTGACGCGCGCAGCACCGTGGCCGCGTCCCCCACCACGTCGCCGTAGGGAGAGGGGTGACCGCCGGTGACCGCCATAAACCAGTACTTTCCGCCGGGAAGCAGAAACACGCCCCAGCAGTCCGCGGGCACGCTGCCGAGCACCGCCGCCGCCAGCGACGCGGGCCGTTTTCCGTTAGGCAGCATGTCCGCCTCGTCGGTGAGGCAGCCCAGCCAGGTGGCCGGGTCGTCGCCCGTGCCCGCCGGCAGCGCCAGCCAGTGGCTCGCCAGCTGGTCGCGGGCCTCAATGCGCATGCGCCGTCGGCCGCGCGCGGCCACCCACTGCCAGTGCAGCCCGGCGACCAGCGCGGCTTTGCCCGCGGGCAGCACGCTGACCGCCGGCGCCGGCGTCAGTTCTGACGTCATAAGGACTCCTTAACCCAGCACCACGGGCGTCACGAGGATGATAAACATGCGGCGGCTGTCGTCACCGCGCGCGCCGCCGCCCAGGCCAAAGAAGTTGTAGCTGCCGGTGCCCTGACGGTTGGCCGAATCGCTCAGCTGCTCGTAACCGCTCAGCACCAGCGTCTGGCCGGACTGCATGATCACGCGCTGGACGATAGTTTTCGGGGTGGTCTTCGCCAGCTGGGCGTTCTGTCCGCCCGAGGTGAAGGCCGTGAACGTCGGGTCATCCGACATGCTGATGGAGAACTCCAGCTGCATCTTTGGCGAGTTCGGGAACAGCAGCGGCAGCGCCGTCATGTTAAAGCCGGTGGTGATGGTCGCCGTGGTGATGGAGGTGCTGGTCCCGACGTTCGCCGTCTGGCTGGTGCTGATGTTAGGCACATAGTCCTGCTGGATGGCGTTCTGCACGGGCACGGCGGACAGGTTAGTGGTCAGCGCCGAAGCGGAGGTCACTACGCTGAGCTTCGCCTGCTCGTCCAGCGCCTTCAGAAACGTCTGCGTGCCCTCCCCTTTGCCGTCGAGGATGGCCACGCCGCCGCTGAGCGCGTCGGAAGCCGCGCCCGTAAACGGGCTGGTCAGGGACAGGCCCACGCTGCCGGTGTTCAGCACCGCGTTCCAGTCGATGCCCAGCTGGTTCTGATGCCGGTTCTCCACGCTGAAGACCTTCACCGAAATCATTACCTGGCGGTTCAGCTCGCGATTGCGGTCGTCAATGTAGCGCCCGATGGCGTCCAGCACGCGCGGCGTGTCGGTGACCGTCAGCACGCCGGCGGAGAGGTTCAGGCGCCCGGAGCCCGGCGTCAGCATCGACTTCACCGTGTTTTCCACGTCCTTAAAGATATTGGACTTGATGGTCGCCGTGGTGGTCTGACTGGTGCTGTTGTCGCCGGTGTTGCCGCCGCCGCTGCCACCGCTGGTCCCGGTGGAGGTCGTGGTGCCGCTCACCGTTTTCGACACGAAGCTCGCGTCGCTGTCCATGAAGTTAATGGCGAAGTTGCGGGTATCGAGCCAGAAAATGGCGATGTGCCCGTACTCGTAGCGCCACGACAGGCCGAGGCGCGTGGTGACGTTGTCCAGCAGGCCGCTGAGGGAGCCGTTCCAGCTGACGCCCCGCAGGCCGCCCTCGCCCTGCGGCACGGCAACCGGTCGGCCTGTTGTCTGCCCCATGGCGGCAAGCGGCACCATCCCGCTGGCGTCGGGCGCCGGCAGCGGGCCCGGCATCTTCTCGGTCCGGCCGCCGGCATCGCTGCCGCCCGCCATCGCGGCCTGGGCGTCCGGTGTCACCACCACCGGGATGCGGCACTGGTCGGTAATAAAGGCGCTGACATACGCCAGCGTGACGGTGCCGGGGCGGTTAATTTTGACCGTGCAGGGAGGCAGCGCCGGGCGGAGCCCGGCCACGCCGTTAATCGGCACGGGATTGATCCACTGCGAGGTCAGGTCGCGCACGACCTGGCCGCTGTCGAGCGCGCGTTTATGCCCGGCGGCCTGCGCTTCGGCAGCATCTGCGCGTTTTTCCGTGGCGCCGACGCGGTCCAGCGTGCTGCAGCTGCTGGCCAGCAGGCAGAGCATCGCCGCCGCGGTCAGCCGGTGAGGTATTTTCATTACGGTTTCCTGTCAGGAAGAGAGAATCAGTTGACCCACACCACGCTGCCGTCGGGAACGGCGGCGGGGACGGTGATCTGCATGTCGGCACCGGTGCTGTCGAGCAGGCGACGGGAGGCCACCCGCCCGGTCAGCGCCGACCGGTGCGTCTGCGTGAGCAGCGCGGACATCAGTCCGGGCTGACCGGTACGCCAGACAAACGTCCGGCCGCCGGAAATGAGGTTGTTCAGGCCGGTGACGCTTTTCCAGCCGGGCAGCTGTGCGTCCGTCACGCTGACGTTGTTCGCCGCGGGGTTGCTGTACCGCCAGTCGTTGATGCGGTTCATGTAGCGCACCATCTGCGCGGCCTGCAGGCTCAGCGTCTGGTCCTGCAGCTGCCCCGCCTGCTGAACGGCGCGCTGGTCAGGCGTGAGCCCGGCCAGAAGCGCCCCCAGAAACAGCGCCAGCAGCCAGTACATAAACATTACTGCACCTCCTTATCGTCCACGCTCACCACGCACTGCGCGGCGCGCACGCCGGCGTAAAGCGGCACCTTCGCCGTGCCGTACAGGGTAAAGAGCCGGTTAAGCATCTCGCGGAAGCTGCCGTCAAAGTTCAGCGGCGCATCCACCCGGTAGTTGGTCGGCGTGAGCCAGGCGATGGTCCAGTTCTTAATGCCCGGCACGGCGCAGGTCTCCGCGGCGGCCTGCGTGTAGAGCCAGTCCTTCACGGTGCTGCCCGTCTCGATGCGCCAGTGGCGAACCTGAACCACCGGCGGCGGTATCACCGGCAGAACGGGGACGCGGGTTGTTGCCGGTGATACCGGAGCATTTGTGGTCCTGACTGCTTTAGCCGTGGCAGCGCCGTGGAACGGGTTACGTCCGGTAGTTGGCCGTGGCACAGCTTTCACCCCTCCGGCCGATGCTGGTCTGGCGGGTACGCCGGCAGGTGCCGGGGGCGATATTGATTTGTCTGCGCTGCGTGCCGTCTGCGCGCGCTCTACGGTGACGGTGCCGGTTTTCGCGGTAACGGTCGCCTTCATCCCGCGCCCGGCCAGCAGCTTGTCCACGACAAACGGCCAGCGATCGTTCCCCGTCCACTGCCACAGCTCAGGCGCGTCGGCGGAAACGGCTTTGTCGAACACCACCGCGTGTCCGGGCGGGATAATTTTGCGCAGGGCTGCACGAAGTGTGGGCGCCGCGCCACCCTGACGCACGAAGCCGTCGGAAGGCCCGGCGCCCGCCGTGGACGGTGGCGCTGTGATGCCTCTGAAGGCAGGGGACCCGCCCGCCGCGACAGCAGGTTTCGACAGCAGCGGCGCGGGAGCTTTCGTGCCCAACGGTGAAGCCGGGCGCTGCGCCGAAGGCGTGCTCTGGTGAAGCCGGTACTGCATGGCGCTGATGTCGGCCGCGCTTCGCGTAAGCATGCCGTCCACCACGCTGCCCGAGGGCGGCCTGGTGATGACCGCCTGCTGCGCGCAGCCAGTCAGAAACAGGACCGGTATCAGCCCTGCCCGTTCGGTAAATGACATAGAGAGAACTCCGGATAACTCAGGGCTGCACCGTCTCTGCGGCGGCCGGAGCCGGACCGGCAAAAACCGTGCGGGAAGGCAGGCGAAACCTGCCGGTCAGAAGGAGTGTTGCGGCGCCGGGTGCCTCCCGGTGCTCTGGCCAGACTGACAGACGCCAGAGCGGCATGACTTAGACTTGTCGCATCGAATTAATGAGTAATAAGACGATGTCAGTCTGACCGCGTGCGCTGGCCGCAGGTCCGCCACAACGAAAAACGCACTGACCGGTGAGGGCGAGTGCGCTTTGCGTTGCAGGGAAAGAAATGGCCCGGACGCGCCGGGCAGACGTCAGGCGGAGAACGTCTCACCAATAAGCCATACAAGCCAGCCGTCCTGCACAGACCGAACCGACAACACCGTCTGGCCGTCTCTGAGCAACACGCGGGCGCTTACCCGTGATTTTTCTTCAGAAACCCGACTCGCTGCGTCAGAAATGCTGTCTGAGAGGATGAGCTTCACCACGCGGGATGACAGCTTGCGGGTCTGAGGGCCAGCCGTAATTACGGCTGAAAATGCGCCTGAAGCATTGTGAACGCTAAACAACTGGCTCTTGCCGGCGGCAGACGTGCTCCATGCTTTTCCGATAAAAGTTGAGCGTCTGTCATGCTGCAACAGCTGCAGGATGGCTTCAGCTCTGGCAGCATCAATGACCTTTATATCCTCAGAATTAAGCAATTCCGTTGAGGAGTCCTGGGCCGGAAAGAAGTCTGTAAATTTGGCCTCACCGGCACTGACATGCCAGACGCTGACGCTGAACGCATCACAACTCTGACATGTACCAGCAGGATAGGTCTGCGGCGCAACGCTTTTTTCATGGGGAAGGCAGGATGTCAAAGCAAGCGGAAAGACGAGCGTAAGCGCTAGGCCAGCGCAACGGAGAAGTGTCTTGTTCATGATTTTATTCCTTCAGAGGCCGCCCTTTTGTGAGAAGGGCCCGGCTGCGAAACGGGCGGTGCTGACCGGCAGATACGAAGCGCTCGCCGGAGGGATGCGCGCAGGAACACAGAGCGTTTCATAAATTATTTCCGGCGCCTTCATTTAGCTTCAGACGCCGGTCTCTCAGGGCGCTACTACCTGTTTCATCCTGAGCTTTATCAGATTTCTGTGGTCGAATGCCGTCACAGCGCTGATACCAGAATTCAACCCGTTCAGCCCGCGGGCTCACAAGGCCGAAGCGCATCGCCGTACGGAAATTCACGCTGTGGCGCAGCGCTCTGTCGACCTGCTCTGCGAGCAGCGCCCGGAATTCATCAGGAGTAGAATTTCCTTTGATCGTCCGGCAGGTGGTGCAGACGGGAACAATTCCCCCCTCAACGAACTCTTTACTGATAGCTTCAGCGTGCCAGCCCTGTGCCGGCAGCGCTTCACCGCAGTAGGCGCAGCAGCCGTTAAACTGCCGCCGCAGCGCTTCGCGTTTTGATTTTGAAAGATGCATGATTTCACCCCATGAAATGCGCCCGCGTCCCCGGGCATCCGTTTAAATGAAATGTTTAAAAGACTTTCCGGGCAGACCCACTCGCGAGAGTGGGCCGGCACAGAATGCTCTGTGTCACTGTGCGTTTTGCGAATTGAAACCGTCAGGGATGCCCGTTCACGACCGCACGAAAATGCAGGGCTAATCTTCTCCAGATACAGGTTGTGTCCGGCGGATCGCGCCGGGGCCTGATGCAGTAAATGCACCGGTCGAACTGGATACATCGAATTTGTACGTAGGGGTATAACGGTTACGCTCCACAATTCCGACTTTGCGCGGTGCCCGCCTGTAAAGCCGCACAGTCGTTTCTTTGTGGCTTTACTGTTCTCCCAACGTAGTGCAGGCCATGACGTAGCCTCCGGACATCTTCCGCGCATCGGTAAAGGATGCCGGCAAGAGAGGACCCTGAGGTCGGGAATATAAAAACGGGCACATTGTTAAAGAGCAGAAGAGTTTTTAGGCAAAACGATGCCCTGCGCAGGCGCGCATAATTCAATCAAAAAGAAGGCCAGCAATTATTCTTGCTGGTTGAAAATTATTTAATAGCTTTGTCGCTGTCTTCAGCGGTAAACCGGCGCCCTGGTGTGGCGAGGTCAGTAAAAGATTTAAGATGGTCTTCAAGGCGCACAAGAGCCTCTTTAGTATTACTGCGACCAGAACGGTCTGCGGCCTGGCTCAGCATAGCGGTCATCTCAGGCGAGAGGCGCAGCAGGACTTGCATTCCTTTATCTTTATTGATGTGAGCAGGCATCTGTATTCTTCCGTAACCGAGTGTATGGATCGTGTTAGCAATGTAAGCATTAAATAAGATTGGTCCTAAAAAGAAAACACCCCCTAAAAAGGGGGTAGTTAGTTATCTTATTGATAATAAATAAAAAGCAGCTTAAAAAAGCTGCTTTGACACTAAAAAATCTTTTAATAGTTTAAAGCTTATAACGTTAAGGCAAATTATTGCCATACATAAAGCTAGAAATACTCATCATCACCCGAAGTACCACAACACCCCGAAGTAATTTCATATTACTTGCTCTAAGGCGTTTTTGAGCAGCAACTAATGAGTCTTTAACTGTATCAACTGTGACATTACGATACCCTGCTATTTCCTCAGCAGACCAGGATGAAAACACGAGCATACATACATGTGCTGACTGTATTTCGGTCAATTCAGGAAAGAACTTGTTTAGATGAGAAAAATGACTAAGATCCTCGGCAGCCATAGCAGCCTCCTACACAGGTTGTTAAGGTTAGCTGGTTGTACAGGCTCCTAACCCTGTGCAATCAGCGACTAAATACTTCCGTTTGGCTTATGTCTCTCTTTTTAAACTCCTCATGGTCGTGGTAAATCTCTGTTAACAGGACGTAAATCTTGCTCGTCCCTGATCTGAGGTTCTGCCTGATTCAGTTCTGGCTGTACATTCTGATTCCGCATGCTTTCTTCAGTAGCGTGTACGCTGGCCATCAGTTTCGGATCGCTGACTTCAAACACGAGCCCGTCACGCTTAGTAATGTTCCGGACTACGCCAGAATACAGTACGCGGTTAACGGCTTTCTCCTCTCCTGTCAGCGTCGTATTATCGCCGCTGTGCCACGCAGTAATCTCTGCAGCAAGGTCATTGTTAGAACGGTCAGTCTTGTTGTCAGGTGCGGGGTACACTTCTACTCTGTCACCAAAGTCGGTGACAGCCGGTTTACCGTCGCGCAGATAGCTGACCGTTCCGTCATGCAGCAGTCGCGTCTCATGTTCGCTCGATTTAAACGTTGGCACATCATCACCCGGGCCAAAGTGAATAACGGCGTTAGGTTCCGGCCACGCATTTCTCTGCTGGCGGGTAGCGCGTTTCTCACGGTATGCCCAGCCACGCATCTGGCTGAGTGCTGCAGCATCCCCTTTCAGCGCTTCTCGCTCAACCCATGACTTCCAGCTCAGCGGTCGGCTCGCACCGGTGTCGCTCAGTACCTGACGCTCCTTGCGCAGCTGCAGGCGCAGTTCGGCCATTGCCTTCATCTTTTCAAACTCGGCAACGCGATACATCAGTTTTCGCATCAATGGATCTCTAACTGTGTCGCGAACGTGAGCTTTAGCAACCACGCAGTGCGAGGCAATCTGGCGAAAACGTTCACCCGTGCGAAGGTCTGGCTTCTCCCAGCCGCTGCGGTAGGCATCATAACGCGCGCGCAGAATGTCACGCGCTATGGCACGGGCTTCGCGACGTTCACGACGTGCCTCCTGATCGCGAACGTGGAGCTGCGGCATATAGAATTTATCAACGACCAGTATCCCTGCTTCATGATTGTCAGGATCGGATGCAGGAGGTGCTGATTGATAATTACCCCAGCGCTTAACCATGGACGCATGGCTGATAGCAGGATGTACGTCAGACGCTTTCACGCTGACGCCTTCCGGGTTAAGAAGATCGTAGACCGCGAGCCCACCCTGCTGCTCGCGAAGACCGAGTCCGCGCGTGTGAAGCACGCTATGGACCAGCGGCCAGTCCAGACAATCCTGTTCTGCAAAGTCATTCAGCATCTGACGGGTTTCGCGAACGGCATAGCCATGCAGGCTTTCTTTATCAGAAAAGATTTCACGCTTAGCCGCGCCGCGTGGAGCAGAGGGCATATCACGACGGGTACGGTGAAGGTCACCATACGTATCCATATGCCAGCTGCCGTTATCGACATTAAAGCCGAACTCGCGCTCAAGCACACGGCAGCACTTCTGCAGTTCATCGGCGTCGTTCCACATGTTCTGCGCGCGGAACGTGGTCGGGTGTACGCGATTAGCCGACACGTGACAGTGGATATTATCCGTGTCGCGGTGGATGGCGGCCACGTACTGATGTTCTTCCATACCCAGCTGTTTGAGGCTGTAACGCACGGAGCGGAATACCGCATCGGGTGACGGGTCTTCGTCGCCTTGCCAGGACAGAATAAAGTGATACACCGCGTCTTTGCAGTGGCGGTTCTGCGAGGCCGTCAGGTTCATTTCTGACGCGGCGGTATCCAGTGAAAAGCAGTTGGTTTCACACAGCACTTCACCGGAGAGCACGCGCTGAATGCCCTCGGGTGAAATGCTGACGATTTCGGTAACCGGTGTTGCACGCTTACGTCCGACGTAATCAATTAGCTGACCAAATCCCGACGTCGCGACGTATTCAGCTCCCGTGGTATGGGCCGCTTCGTGAGTCACGGCTTCATCCGGTTTCTTTTCCTCGCGCGTGCTCACGTAGGTAACCAGCTTCTTAAAGCTGGTCTTCCTGTCGCGACGTTTAGGCGGGATTATCACGTTCATCGGTCTTTCATGTCCTCGACCGGCACTGGCGTCATATCCAGCGCGTTTATGGCGTGTTTGATGATGGTCAGTACCTCGGAAAACTGGTGGCTCAGCTCTGTGGTCATGCTCGTCTGCATCTGGGTGTACAGGTGTTTCTGCAAGCCGCCCAGACGCAGCAGCTCGTTCATCATGCGAATGTCGGTACGCACGGTAATACGGCGGTTAAGTGCCGTACGGCGCAGGTACTCAGAAGTCGTCAGCCCGGCGGCGACGGCTTTCTTATTGATGGCTTCGTACTCCGCCTCTGTACAGCGGCACTTGACCAGTTTTTCCCTCTGACGCTTTTCGCTTTTCGACATAACTCAACCTTGGCACATTACCCGGGTCTCGGGGCGGAGCCCTGAGCAGGTCGTTTTGGGAATCACTGCCAGCGTGCTGGCGGTGGTCACAAAACATTTCCTGTCCCGGCTTTTAATCAACTGTTCGTATTTTGCCACTTAGCTGCTCAGAAGTAAACCAGCGTCATGTGAGGTGATGGGGGTGGAAATGGTGGAAGAAATCCAGCAAAATCTTGTCTTTACCATTGTGAAGGAAGGAATGAGATGGCGGTACGTAATGTTTTCACTCAGGAGCAGCTTGATGAGGCGCGTAAGAAGCTGGAAAATCTCCCGGATTTGACGCCGCAGCGCATTACCAGAGAGGCGGCGCTGGAAAATCTTAAAGACACCATTCTGGTGCTGGCGAAAGAGAAGGGTTACACGATAGCGGATATCAAGTCTGCGCTGGATGCCATGGAGTTTCGTTTTAGTGAAAAGGCAATTTCCGCTGTGGTGAACGAGGGAAGTGGAAAGAAAAAACGGACTCCGCGTAAGGTGGAGTCAGTACAGCAGAAAACCACCCCGCAGGACAATCAGCCTGTATCATGAAGAAATCCGGCAGGTTTAATGAATGCCTGCCGGAATTATTTTTTACCAGTTGTGTACGCTGAATCCTTCAAGAAGGTCAGCATCAGCGTCGAAGTGAATCATCGAAGCTTGGCACTTTTCAGACAGAAAGGTGACAACGTGACAGAAGTCATCAGACAGCCCTGCCCTTCTGAGTTCCTCAATCGCGTCCGAGCTTGCTGACAGGCGGATCAGAAATCCGTATCGCGTGGGATGTATCCAGTGACAGGCTCCCTCTTCACCGCTCAGCCTGAGCGACAGTGAATCCAGAATCTCAGAATCACTCTGCGTCATGTGCGCATTACTGACAACCGCGCAGCGACAGATTTCCGGTTCATTTGGCTGGCTTTGAATATCATTTAATAAAGTCATTTTTGTACACCGTCTGAATGACGTCCCCCGACATTGTGTGATTTTAATTTCGCTTGGTTCCGTGAGCAGGCTCGATTTTTCGCCCGCTCACGGAGGGTTATTTTTCTTTTCAGGAGCGCAGGGTCGTAAAGCCGGTGTCAAAGTCATACACCGCTAACGGGTAACGGACACCGACGTAAATTTTACGCCCTTCCGGTTCGTCGGTGGGCTCATCAATGACGGTCAGTGCCTGAAACTCATGCCCCTGAATGCCCCCCGGCCCGGTGAACACGCCCCAGCGATAAATGTAGTCAGCAAGGTCATTGAACTGATCCTGTGTGAGCGGTTTATCATCCACAGTTCCGCTGCTTTCCAGCTGCTGAACCGCATCAGAAATGGCGCGTTCAGTGATGCTATAGATTTGGGTATATTCCTCATTTGTGAGAGGGCGGCCGAGGCTGAAGGAAACAGAATCAGCAACTAAGTCGACATAGCCTTCGTGAGAACTGTTCATGCCTTCCGTTATATCAGTGATGGTCATTTTCATTTTGAGCATTCCCACTCTGAACGTTCATTGGATTCTGCCTCGAAGTACGCCTTGGCTCTTTTCATTAAGCTGTCAAAAGAGACTTCACCGTCATCTGGCCAGAAATGTGTACATAACAGCATAAGGTCTGTCAGAAGGTAGGTGACTGCAGTCTCTGCCGGCTCGGTACTTTCACCAATCCACGTCTGCTCTGCGAAATGTAACAGTGCGGATGCCGCCAGGCTGATGCGGCGGGCATTATCGTTCGCCTCAGCCGAAGCTTCTGCCCGCTGTGACAGCGCCTGTAAATCAAGGATGGTGAACGTTTTTTCAGAAGGTGAAGCGGTCAGTGATTTGATGGATTCGGATTTCATTGTGAAGACCTCTGTAAAGCTGTGGCGCTCAGGGCGGGACGGAAAAAATAACGTCATGAGTCCGGAATTTCTCCGGCCCTTCTGCGCATCAGGCACAGATTTTCCGGTTGTAAATCACCTTAAAATCTGTGTATTCCGGGCCGTCCCGCAGCGGCTCCAGCCGCACCACGTTTTCAGCCACGCCGTTCATGGTCAGCACGCGTTCGACGCCTGCGTGCCAGTCCTCCGCTGGGTTCAGCGGAAACCAGAGATTGCTGTTAATGCCGCTCAGAAGCGGGTCGGAACAAACGTGCACGCCGCGCCCGTGGCACGTGTTTTCACTGGCCGTCACGATCAGTTCGCCGCGCACTTGACGCGTAACTGATGCGTTCACGAGCCTCTGGACTACGTCCTCCCAGCTCCACTCCGCATCATCCGGCACCGGCAGTTCGACGCAGCGGAGTGACTTGCAGCCCGCGCGCGCCATGCTCTGCGCCAGCCCTAATACGGAAGGCTCACCGCAGCTCGCGTCCGCGCCGGTGATCCAGTTTCCATGGTGATAAAACGCTTCGTCGCCGTTATCCAGGCGGATAAAGGTGTATTCGCCCAGCACGCGGATGATGTCATTCTGCGTCAAGGGTGCCAGCGCGAAGGCTAAATTCAGGGGCGTTGCGATGCTCATGGCTGCGCCTCCATCAGGTTGTTTACGGTGGTCATAAACTGCTGCCAGAGGGCAAAGGGCATGGCGGGCACGTGCGCCAGCTGGCCATTGCGCAGGGCATTTACAAAGCTCAGTGCGTGTGCGACGATTTGCGGGTCAAAAATCATATTACTCTCCAAAGTGTCTGGTCTTTGATGAGGCAGACAGGTGGAACTGGCTGCCGTGAATTAAGCAGGGGAAAACCTGCTTTTTTTACGCCTGTACGTTACTGCCCTGCTCCAGCTCTACGGTCAGCCACTGGCTCGCCTTCAGGAATGCTTTTTCCCCCTGAAGTCCGAAGTGCGCCAGCGCGATGCGCCCTGCCTCTTTCCAGACTTCTGACTCGTCAACCGGAAGCATCACCTGATTTTCCGGCACCCGCTGCACTACGGCCTCTGCCAGGTTGTTCAGGATATGGGCCATAAACTCTCGGCGTTGGGTGAGCGTCATCGGGACGTCATTCAGGTCGGTCAGCGCAGTCAGCTGTTCCTTCAGGGACTGACGCACGCCCCGGCTGTTGATGTACCTGCGCAGCCAGTAGCCCGCATCATGTTCAAAACCAAACGAGCGCCAGATAAGCGCGCCTGACGGCTCACGCACGACCAGGCGAAAGTGGCTGCCCTGATCGTCTTCAATGAAAACGTTGCTGAAAGCGGCCGTGACGTGAGTGGCCTGCTCGCGCGAAAATGCGCCGTCGCCCAGCGCCGCTACGCAGCGCATTTCGGTGGTGGTGCCCGTCTGGGTTGAAGTCATGATGTGCTCCTGTCTGAAATAAATGATCCGGCTGACCGCCGCGCGGTGCCTGAAAAGCCCTTCTCTGACGCGGGTTTCTTCTTTCCGGTCTGGCCTTTCGCGGCAAAGGGCAAAGGAGCAACGACGAAGTGAAGGCATAAAGGGGCGACGACAAAAAGTTTTTGCGGCCCCTGGCGAAAAGTTTTTGGTGGCGTGCACTTCACCCCTTTCTGCCTGAACCGGCGGTGCTACGACCAGCCCTCCGCGCAAGGGCTGGCCGGAATGCAGGGAAGCGTCAGAAGGGACCGTTCAGACCGCCCCGCGGGCTGACCTTAAAGGCCCGGCGGGGTTTTGCCGGGACGGTGAAAGCGACGGCGAAGCCGGCAGCAGCCGTTGACCTCAGTCATCAGACCCTAGCCGTCAGGCACGGAGCGCGGCCTTTCGCGTTCCGGCGGAGCTTACCGGCTTTGCCGGTTAGCGCAGTAGGGCTCGACGACCCGGCTTGCCGGGGAGCCGAAGGGGGCCATGTTGTAGCTGTTGCTGTTGCTGTTGCTGTTGCTGTTGCTGTTGCTGTTTAAGCATATTTTTATGCGGCGGGAAGTCAGAACTGACTGCAGAAAAACAGAAGCTGAACCGGGTCGATAGATTATGGCCATACGCATCCGGGCGGAGAGGACCGGTGCGCCAGCACTGGTTTTCCCGGCCCGCAGGGCGGCGGTGTTGCCGTTCCGGGCTGGCAGAAAGCACAAAGCAAAACCGCGCCAGGCGGCGCGGTGTAGGGTCATCTTTCGCAGGGTTACTTGCCGGGCCGATCCTGTGCGGAAGCGGCCAGCACGCCCGGATGCAGGTGCACGCCGGAAACGTCTGTGGTGGCACGCGCTTTGTGCAGGTCGCAGGCGGCCTGCATGGATAACCAGAGGCGCGCCGCAATACCCAGCCCCGCCTCCAGTCGCACCGCCATTTCCGCACTGACCGGTGCTTTTCCACTGGCGACTTTACCCAGCGCGGAAGCGGATACACCCAGCGCCTTCGCCAACGCGCGCAGCCCTGTATGATTATCTTCGATGTATTCGGTGATCAGGCCGCCCGGATGCGGGGGAGAAAACATTATCATCAGTCCTGTCCTCGCGGTAAAAGTGCAGCGGTATGCTCTTTAAAGCTGCGCCAGCGTCTGCAGTGTTTCCGGGTTCTGCTGCACCATGCGGATCAGCAGTACGGCCTGAGCGTTAGGCTTAGCCCTGCCCTGTTCCCAGTTCTGATAGGTGGTCTCGCCCGTGTGCAGGTAGTGCGCGAAAACGGCCTGTGACAGGTTAAGCTTTTCGCGCACGTCGCGCAGCTCCTGCGGCGCGATGGTGACGGGCTCGCGCTTGCTGACCTTGTAAGTCTTGAGCGTGATTTTTCCGTCCTGGTGATCTTTCAGCTCCTGCATGCCGGTCATCAGCTCACTGAAAATGTCGCGTTCAGTCATGTCTCAGCCCCTTTTTAATTACGTTCAGCGCCGACGCCAAGGCATCGCGCTGCTGTTTGGTCAGATCGTCACGCTGATCTTTATCGTAGATGGTAAACAGGATGAACTGGCCTTTTTCGTTGGTCCAGTAATAGATAACCCTGATCCCGCCACGGGTGCCCTTGTTTCGTCGCTCGTCCCGGAACCGGACCTTACGCAGCCCGCCCGTGTCCGGGATCAGATCACCTTTTTCCGGGTCGGCCAGCAGCATGCTCTGAAACAGCCTGAACTGGTCATCATTCAGATAGTCGGCCCGGTATTTCTCAAAGGTAGAAAGCTCAATAAATAACGCGTGCATGGTTAGTCCCTGTCCCCAACTAGAGGATACTATATCCCCATATTGGGGATAGTTCAATATTTATCAGTCACCTGTTCCTGATAAGACTGCGCCGTCAGCTTGTTTGGCACCAGCCAGCGGTTCATGCCCTTCTGCGCGCTGTCCATGTGCAGCGATCGCAGGTGAATTTCTCCCGCCACTTCACAGGCAACGTCTCCGGCATACGGCTGCAGGGTTTCCAGGCCGTCCAGCGACGGAAAGCGCCGCGCCCACGCGGCGATCATGTTCTTCATATCGTTTTCCGGCACGCTGTCACACCAGGCGGCGAACCAGCCGCGCAGCGTCTCCGGCGTGCGGAAAGCCAGCTCAGTTTCAGCCTGGCGGATGCGGTTCTCCAGCTGTCGCTCATGGTAGTCCGCCGCCTGCCGTTCCCGCCGCGTAGCGTGGTTAATTGTTTTATCTGCAGCGTGTTTTGCACGTTCTGCCCGGCGGAAAACGGCCTCCGGAAACAGCGTGGTGGCCAGCTCGCCTGGAAGCGGCAGCGGGCACACCTCACCCGCTGTGCTGAGGAAAGTATCCAGCGCCCCTTCCCACTCGGGCAGCGGCGCGCGCTTTTCGCGCGGGCGCAGGTAAATGCCCCGGATGCGGTTCAGTGCCTGGACGCTGACGCGACTCCTGCCGCTCAGCTGCTTCATAAACGCGGCGGCGTAGGGATGGCGGGCCAGCCGCGTCCCCCGCTGCTGCGCGTGCTCAACCGCCGCGATGGCCTGCAGGGCGGCCTGACGTTCCGGCAGCAGGGTGACCAGAGAGAATGATTTCGGGATCATGCTGCGTGCCCTCCCATCCGAAGCGCGGCGACCAGCTCACCGGCACCTGTGAAGCCCGCCCGCGTGTACTCTGCGATTTTTTCAAGCGTGGTGCGAAGCGTTGCAGGTTCAAAGCGATAGCCAACGCTCAGCGGGACGCGCGACATGGTGCGCGCATCCGTCAGCACCGCGCACCACAGCGGGGAATCGGCCGACGGGCTGAGCAGCTCGATGGCAAGCCCGGAGGCATCGGCGCGGGTCAGCCGCAGGTGTACGGGATAGGCTCCGCCCCACTCGCCGCGCATCTCGCAGTCTGTGCGCCAGCTGTCCGGCAGCTGCAGCACGTTCAGGACGGCACCGCTCAGGCGCTGGCGAAACGCTTCGCCCCGGTTGCGGTAGGCTTCAAAATCGCAGCCGGTGAAGGCCTGCAGGGTGTTAAGCGTGAATTTTTCTTCCTGGGTCATGATGTTCTGCTCTGTCTCGGGGGTCAGTTTCCCGGCCCGTTTATCGGGCCGGTGCGGTGTCCGGCAGGGTCGCCCCTGCCAGCCGGGCCGGGTTTATTCCGGCTTGTACGCCATGAGGCGCACCACACAAACCCTGGTTCCCGCAAACATACCCTCCATCGGCGCGGACCAGCTGCAGTCCCAGCCCGGCAGCAGGTTTTTGCGGTCGCTGCCTGCGGGCAGGATGGCCGCCAGGCGTCCGCCGTTCTTCACCAGTTCCGCCGCCGCATTCAGGTGCGCCACGGCGCGCCCCTCGCTGTAAGGCGGATTCATCACGACAACATCAAACCGCTGATCGGTCACCGATGCCCACGCCAGAAAATCGGCTTCGATCACGTTGTGGCCTTTGGCCTCCAGTACACGGCAGCGCAGCGGCGAAATTTCCACGCAGGTTGTATGCGCCTGCGGCATCAGGTCGGCCAGTCCGCCCATGCCCGCGCTCGGCTCCAGGCAGGTTTCACCCTCGCGGATGTCCGCCTCGTCAAGCAGCTGCGCGGCGAGTTCGCCCGTGGTCGGGTAAAACTGGTGCGTTTTCTGCTCCGGCAATGCGCCGGAAAGCTGAATATCTTCGAGCACCGTGGTCGGGTCGTAATCGAATTCAAACCAGGTTAAGGCGTTGATATTCTTTTTTACGCTGCCCAGGCTTATCAGCACTTTTTCCGCTTCCGCGCGTGCTGCCTTGTTTTCGTCCGAATAGCCCTTAACGCGGCGGTTAAATGGATTCGTTGTAACCGGTGGGCGCGGCTCTTCCCAGCGGTTGCGCTGCACTGGCTCGGTGCGCTCTGTCTCCAGGTCGCTGAGCACGCTCAGGACGGAAAACGGCAGCAGATTGGTATGCAGCTCATAGCTTTTCTGCTTCGTGCGCGGTTTCAGGCGGTGCTCCGCCGGGATGGCCGCCGGATGCAGGAAGGCCAGAATCTCATTCAGACGCCAGGCCATGTCCGCATGAATTTCCAGATGAATGGTGCCTTTCATAAAGGCTTTCACGCGCAGGGCTCCGCCGTCGATGGCAACCCACTCCCCCGAACGGGCGCGCGCGATGTTCAGAATTTTATTGGTCGTGTTCAGGCCGGTCGCGTCGCGCCCCATAAACTTCGCGATCACCTTGCGCAGGTCGTCCACGTAGCCGGTGCGGTCGTAATTGCACATGCCCCACTGATCGAACATGCATTCAATAATCATGCGCTTGCTGAAGCCTTCCGGGCGGTTGGTCACGTGGCTGCGTGACAGGCTGCGGAAAATCCCGTCAACGCGCTCGGAGAAAAACTTCTGACGTGAGAAAAGCAGCTCAGAGAGCGTGGCACGCACCGCGCTTTCCTCAAAGTCCGGCGCTTTCTTCTCACGGATCTGCTCGTTCCACTCGTTGCGGCGGTCGTTGGGCATGTACTCGTAAACGTCCGTCAGGTTCAGCGCCTGCTGCCAGAAATCGGCATTAAGGGCCGCTACCGCGCCGGGCATGTCGAATACCACGCGAACTGGCGGCATGTGAAAACCTCGGGCACTGTGAACGTTGCCATTCAGGAAGTACTCAACAGCCTGATCGTTCTCACCTTCGCGGATAGTGGCGGCTATATGCTTCAGCTTCGTATACATGAGGCCATAGCGGCCCAGCAGGCTATCAATTACGTCAGTTTTAACGGGCGCAAAAAAAGTATCTGAAATCACTTCCCCGGCGGCGTTGATCGGGGCGCGGTCGGTGGTCGCATCAGGGGTGACGCTTACGAGTGTGTTTTGCATGGCATAGCTCCTTAAATCCGGCTGAGTGGGTGCAGCACGCGCTGCGGACCCGAAAAAGACCTTCTCTGACGCGGGTTTCTTCTTTCCGGTCTGGCCTTTCGCGGCAAAGGGCAAAGGAGCAACGACGAAGTGAAGGCATAAAGGGGCGACGACAAAAAGTTTTTGCGGCCCCTGGCGAAAAGTTTTTGGTGGCGTGCACTTCACCCCTTTCTGCCTGAACCGGCGGTGCTACGACCAGCCCTCCGCGCAAGGGCTGGCCGGAATGCAGGGAAGCGTCAGAAGGGACCGTTCAGACCGCCCCGCGGGCTGACCTTAAAGGCCCGGCGGGGGTTTGCCGGGACGGTGAAAGCGACGGCGAAGCCGACAGCAGCCGTTGACCTCAGCCATCAGACCCTAGCCGTCAGGCACGGAGCGCGACCATTCGCGTTCCGGCGGAGCTTACCGGCTTTGCCGGTTAGCGCAGTAGGGCTCGACGACCCGGCTTGCCGGGGAGCCGAAGGGGGCCATATTGTTGCTGTTGCTGTTGCTGTTAAAACGTATTTTGACGGCGGGAAGTTGACTTTTCATTGATAAAAACAGAACCTTCCAAAATGAAACTTAGAATTCACTTAACTTAAGCCAAATCAGTTTCACCACAAATTAATTCTAAGCACTTTATGACAACCCTTATGACTTCCATTAACAAAATAAAAAAACACCATTAACCCATCGTCATTTGCAAAGGAATATAAATGAACAAAGTTAACTCAGTGCAATTAAAAACGCATCAAAACACTGTGCTAAATTTGGATTTGATAAGTTCTGAACATGACAATAGCAGGCCGTTTTACACAGTAATCACTGGTAAAAACGGGTCCAACAAGAGCATCATCTTAAAAACAATCGCTGAAAATGCAATGATGGATGAACCTGAAAAAGTAGATCGTCCGGAAGTAACCTTTCATACCCATGACCCAGAAAGTTTTAAAGTCATTGCATATTCCGGAGCATCAATTGACCGCTACCCTCTCAAAAAAGCCAGAGGAAAATCCCCTTCCAATCCTAATTGCTACACCTACCTGGGACAAAAGGCTGGCGCTAATATAATTAGCCGTCGCCAGCCATTTGAAACAATGCTATCGGAAGCATTTTCCAGTAAAAAAACACCTAGAATAAAAGACAGCTTTTTTAAAAATACATTCAATAAAATAAATCTCCTACCTCAAATAACATTCATTGTTTCACCAGAGCCTCGAGATAAGCAACGCTCTGGTTTTGATTCCTTACATGACCGCGTACATTACTCATCACTCAACTTTGCTAATGAATCTAAAAAGCAGCGATTAATTGACAGCGATCTAGCTAACTATCTAATGAAAGAATTCAGTAAAAGAGAATTCGATGATTTAGAAAGTGAATACAGAAGAACATTCAAGATTGATTTTAGTGAGGAGGGAATTAGCAAGTTAAGCCCCAAAACACGTAGAATGATAAAACTTGGATTGTTGGTTGATTTTTTCAGAATTACCCGAGCTGAAGTCACCTCATTAAAAACCGATGAGATATTTTCTGTCTATGATTTGAGTACGGGCGAATTTAACATGCTTATCTCAATTCTGGGACTTGGGTTTGCAGTTGAGCCTGCTGCTATCGTTCTGATTGATGAACCCGAAGTTAGCCTACACCCTCAATGGCAGATTGAATTCATCGCTGCAATTAGCGAAATCTTCACTAACTATGAAGTATCTCATGTAATAGTATCTACGCACTCGCCACTGATTGTCAGCTCTGTAACAGACAATTGCTTGGTCATTGACCTCAGTCGGGACGGGGAATCTTCAGAAGAAAAAGAATCTCTCTACGGCGCATCTACAGATGAAATATTAATTAACCACTTCGGGATAGCCACTGGCAGGAATTTTTTCGTCATAGACACATTACAGCTAGCTGTCAGTTTAATTGAGGACAATAAAGAAAACACACCTGAGTTCAAAAAACTTATTCCTGAACTCCAAAAGATACAGGCAGCGCTGTCTGAAAATGACCCTATGATTGAGGTTATCAATACGGTGATGAGCTATGCTGAATAATAAAATTGATGCAGGATTTGAATTCATCTCACCTACTCCCGACTACCCTAAAAACATCACAAAAGCCAAACTACATGGCAAGCAATGGGCGAACACCTCTGGTAATGTCCCCGTTTTTAAGAAACACCTTAAAGATCAATTGCGGGTTAGTCAGGAGGGTCGCTGCGCTTATTGCCGGCGCCTCCTCGGTTTAGTACCTGATACGGACATTGAGCATATCGTTGAAAAAGCGCTGTTCAGCGATTTCACCTATGAAGTTTACAACCTAGCCTTATCTTGCAGTGAGTGCAATTCCGCTAAGAATCAGCACTCACAATATCTGAAGAAAAAGCTTAAACGGACACAAAATGTCGCCCCCTTTCTTTTCTCTCCAATAACTGCTGGCTCTCCTTATCCATCCACGTCGAATTCATACAGATGGGTGCACCCCCACTTTGATAATTATTCTCAGCACATTTTTATATCCAAAGGCTGGATCTATAAACACCTCACAACTAAAGGGGCGAAGCAGATAAGATTCCTTAAATTTAACAGGATTAGTAAAATAGAAAAAATATTCAGACTTGAACGACTAAAAGCCAGAAAAGGAAGTTGCGCTAATCTTTTATATTTAATCACAGAGTGCCACCATGCAAAAATACCAACCTTAGTTAATGAAATAGTTAGTGAGCTAGTTAAAAAACTGAAAAAAGATTAACTTCTTTTTTAGTGTATATCGAATGCGATGAGCCCATTTCATTAGTCCTCATTTAAGTCCCGGCAATCGTCTAGCCGGGGCGTTTAAAACACCCCCGCCAGCCGGTTGCAGCAGTTAAATTACATAAAACCGATCCGGTGCTGGTAGCCCCGGACGGGTTCAGTCTTTGTATGCGTTCATTACATTTCTGATGGCTTCCATTTCCTGTGGCCAGAGCCTTCTGGCTGTTCCTTCACCGTTCTGCGCATCCTTAAGCTGCTTATACGCACAGCACCTGTGGCAGCGCGCTGGCGGACATGGTGACTTCCCGCGCCTGCGCCTCCTCCTTTCGCAGTTTTGTCAGCATGTCCCATATCTCGTTCCGCCCGATGCCATAGCGGCGATGGTCGCCATCCTCTGCGATGAATTCCAGAACTCTGCCCGCCTCTTTTTCTGTGACATCCATGCATTCCGCGCTGTCCAGCACGTCTTCCAGCGTCCAGACCAGTACAGCAACCGGGCAGTCTTCACCGAATGATTCCATCAGGTGGTTACACACTTCTTTAATGTTACCGTGCATCATGTTTATTCTCCTGTTGGCGGGGCGGCCAGTGTCGCCCCGTGGGTTAATCAGTCCAGCGCGGCAAAAATCGCGGCGGCTTCCGGGTGGGCAAAGGCGCAGTCGGTCAGCAGGCGGTGGCGGCGGCAGTAAAGCGCGCACAGCTCCGTGTCATCATGGCGGTCATACATCCAGCTGCGGTGGTTCAGCACCAGAGAGGTGATTACGATGCCCGCCGCCTCGCTGCTCAGGCGCACGTCGCTGTGATTTGCCGGGTTAATGAAACGCCAGGTTTCCTCCGCTGCGGGCTTCATGAAGCCACCGCCGGACGGCAGTAGCGCGAAGTTCCACACGCCGCCGTCGTAGTCCGCAAGGTAACGATTGGCGTACAGGTACACGTTGTTTTCGGCGCGCATAAAATCATCGCCGAACAGCACGGGCAGGAAACGCAGGCGCACGTAGCCGTCAAGGACGCGCACGGACTCAAAAGCAGGGGTGGCCGTATTCATCAGAAATCTCCGCAGTCAGGGTGGTGAACAGTTCCGGCCTGTGCCGTGACTGAATGACAGCCCGGCGAAAAGCGGAGTGTTCAAGAGCGGTGACGAGGCCGCAGCGCAAGCGAACGGAGGCGGGATTACGGACGGCGCAGACGCGAAGCATGAGCGGAGGCGCGACGGGAGTAAGCGTGCCGGAGAGAGTGCGAACGGGGGAGGAGACGAGCCTGCGGCTCTTGAACACGCAGCGGCCGGGCTAAAGTGAAGTCACGGCACCGGCCGCAGACCGCACGGAGTTTTGTCCCCGCACGCCGCCGGCGTGCATGAGGGGTGGAGCATCGCGACATCCTTTTTGTCTTGTCCACATCCGGAGTGCATATCCGCCCCGGAACCCTGTGGATACATTTATGCAGGCCAGGCGTCAGAGGGTGCATCCGGGAGTGGTCATTTTTCAACCACCCCGCGGAATTCTGTCATCTGCGCAGGCACCCCCGCAGCTGTTCCGCGCGCCGGCCTGCATCCCTCAGGGAATCACAGATATCGTCTATTGCCATCAGAGTCAGCAGCACCGCGGTCGCGTCGCTGTCCCGCGGCCAGCGCTGGCGCATTGCGTGGATCCGCATAAACAGCTCGGTCAGCGTCTCGTCGATATCAGCCACGTCGTGAGCCAGACGATCGGCTGCGTTATGTTCTGTTGCATTAAGCATTTATCTGTCTCCCTTATGCCGCGCGCGCGGCGCGTTGTTCATACAGGCGGCGCAGGCCGGCGGCGTGGTACTCCTCAAGAAGCTCGATACCTATCCAGCGGCGGCCGCACTCCTGGGCAGCTACGCAGGTCGAACCGCTGCCGGCAAACGGGTCAAGGACAATGGCGCCGGGCTGCGTGAAGGTCTCAATCAGCGGGCGAAGGACGCTGACCGGCTTTTCGGTCGGGTGATGGCGGTTGCCGGTGTACTGCCAGGGCATGACGTCAGGGAGAGGCTTTGCCGGCAGCCGCGGACGGCCTTTGGCCAGAAGGTACGTGCTCTCGTGCTGGTAGCCGACGAACGCCGACTTAGAGGCTTAGGGCTTGGTAAAGACCAGGTGGCCAACGACGCGAAATCCTGCAGCCTTCCACGCCTGCATAAAGATATCCACGCGATTCCAGCCGTAGAAGCTCACCGCCAGGCTGTCGTCTTTGAGCACCCGATACATCTGCTGGCTTGCCGGCAGCACCCATTCGCTGTTTACGTCATTCGCAATCGAACGGCCGGAACGATCCTTAAAGCCAACCAGGTAAGGTGAATACCAGTTGAGGCTGTTCGCAGCGTCGAGCGTGTTGTCAGCGAGCGATAAGGTGGCCACCACTTCCTCCGGCGTGAGCTCCGGGGCCACGTCTTTTAAGTCTTCAGCTATCCAGAAGTGACCCACTCAGGGCTTGTCGGGAGCAAACTTCTGCAGGTGCTCGATCAGTTTTTCAATGGTCGGGGATACATTCATTTTCTGTCCGGCGAGCCTGCGCCCGCCGCCTCCTGTTCAGCCACCGTAGCTGGCCACGTTGTCAATGATCCATGCCGGGCCGTTCACCTCACTGAACCCGAACTCGTCTTCCTCATCGCTCCACTCCAGCGAGTCGCAGCACTCCTCGGTCTGATAGCCCGCTTCATAAACAGCCCATCCGCAGTAGCTGCTGCCGGACTCTGCATACCAGTGCTCAACGGTGACGACGTAACGCTCGCTCAGCGCAGACAGCACGTCCGGCGAGGGAGGCGACCAAGGCGTATCAAAATCAGCGTTAAGGGTGATGAGTTCGGCGTGCGACACGTCAAGATTCTGCGCGTGTGCCGCAGCGCTCAACTACGTCGGTAAACCCGTCCGTCACGCCGTGGAGCAGGCGTCCGTTGTATCCGTTAATCTCCGCATCAAGACGCGGCGGGCTCAGCTGCAGCATGTCGAACGGAAGTGCCTGCAGCGGCAGCGCGTCTTCGCGGCACTGGCTGTCCCACGAAGCGCTGAGGCTGTCATTACCCCGCATCCAGTGCCAGTCACCCTGCTTTATCTGCCACAGTCCGGCGATCACCGTCTGCTGCTCAGCAGAGAGCGATGACCACGTCATGCGCTGCAGGCCGCTGGCCAGCCACAGTTCGTGCAGCTTGTTGCAAATTTCCGGCATCAGCTCTGCGCCGGCACGCAGCTGCGCCACCCACTGCGTAAAAGCGCGGTTCTGCGGAGTATCGCTTCCCGTCCCCTTCACTAGAGCGGGATACGGCGCATAGTCCGTCGCTTCCACCGGGCGCAGCAGCCCGGCACAGCCCGCCAGAAAGAGCTGGATCCCTTCTGCAGCCGTCCGCGCGTAGGGCTAAACGCCCTCCCCACCTTCAATCAGCGCTCGTGCATTTTTCACGTGATTCTCCGAGCCTGAAACCCGAAGCCTGATGGCGCACCAGTTTTGGCATGTTGACTCCTCCGTTAAGGGTTGCACGGCACCATCTGCACCGTGCCGCCACGGAAGCCGGGCGCAAAGCGGAGCAGGCAACGGGCGAGGGAGGAAGCCGCATGCGCCGCCGGAGCGGACTGAATGTCCCGCGTACGGCGGGGAACGGGTGACGACAGACCCCTTGCCGGCGCAGCGGCCCGGCTAAGGTGAAGGCGAGGTGCGGGCCCGATGGCACAGAGGGAGCT
Source organism: Pantoea sp. X-Soil-ISGK-421 (assembly GCF_059730785.1). Lineage (NCBI taxonomy): Bacteria > Pseudomonadati > Pseudomonadota > Gammaproteobacteria > Enterobacterales > Erwiniaceae > Pantoea > Pantoea sp. X-Soil-ISGK-421. The sequence continues at coordinate 157,817 of NZ_AP035981.1, forward strand.
TGCATGGCGTATTTAGGATCGGGCGCCGGCCTTTACAGCGCTGTGGTGAAGCGTGCGAACGGGATCAAAGAATGAAATAAGAGAGAGTAGACAATTTATAAAAAGGTGCAGTTTTTGCACTTTTTTAGAAAATGAAGTGAAGCTGTCAGGTAAGGAGAAGGAACATGACTGGTAGGCAACTGAGGCTCTGGAGCCGGGACAAGGCTGCCGCAGAACTTGGGGTAAGCCTTCGCACGTACAAAGACTACGAGAATGCAGAGCGCGTAAAGCGATCCGTGGCGATGGCCACTGTCACGCTGTCGCTTATCAACCTTATGCCGGCGCGCTGAAGTCCGATCAGCTCAGCAAGGACCTTATGCTGCAGATGCTTCAGAAAATGACGGCCGAGGTCTCTGGAAAATAAAACTGGTCGCGACTAAGTGATGCGGATTCGTTAAAGGTACAAAGAGGATTGACGTGAGGCTAATGCCCGCAAAGAGAGAAAAACGAACGCCAAAATGATAGCTATAGGGGGGGGTTCTCCACATTAAACATAATAACCCACCGTCGAACCGATCATCGAGTACACCTATTGCCGAAATAGTTAGCGCGATCACAATACCAGCACTTATTGTTAATTAGGTAATAGTAACTATGGTTATCATTATCCCATCGAAAGCAAACGCGCTTTCAACCATACAAACCAAGGATAAAGACCATGAAAACCATTAAAGCTATGTCTATCGCCGCCGTTGCCGCTCTTTCACTGATGTCAGCAGCCAGCTTCGCGCAGAGCGTTACCGCAACGTCCCTGACTATGGACGGTGCCGAGGCTAAAATCGCCGCGCAGGCTCAGCAGCAAGGCGCACAATACAAAATCATTGAGGCCAGCAATGGCAACGTCGTTCACATGACCGCTGAGCTGTACAAATAACGGATGGTCGCAAAAGGAAGTGCCAGGAAAGGTCGCCCACGGGCGACCTTTTTTGTATCTGAACCGTTATACAGGCAAATTGAACAGAACATCTCAGCAGCGAACCTAAGCAGTGCCTTCAGCTGGCGTTCCCTGGTGAAAAACCAGAGTCCAATGCCCTTTATCCGAATACAGCCAGCAGGAAGAGCGCAATCCAGGACGACTGCCGTCAGCATTAGACGTCCGGTAGTGAAGCATGGCGCAGCATCCCCCCATTTCGGTGAGTCGGAAATTAATGCTGATAATAGGCGATGCAGTTTTCTCGTTTAATAGCGACGTGATCGTCTCTGAACGGTCAACCATCACGCCTGATCGTGTGATTTCCAGGAATTCAGAATGGAGAATCCGCTCAAGACACTCCCGTTCGTTTCGCCTGTCATCGTGAAGGCTGCATTCCAGCAACCTGAGCTTTTCCAGAAGCATTCTGCTTATCCTCAAGTGATCTTACCGGATGCTCTCTTCTAACATTAAAGTGCTTCACTGAACCGCTGTAGGCTTTCATCGTGGTTGGAACTTAGTGGCAGTTTTGAGCGAACAGAGGAAACTCTCCGTTTTTTTACTGCTAAGTAGTTTCACTAATATCGCTAGTGTTAATCAATGTGGAAACCAGTAGGTCAGAGAAACTAAATTTGTATAATTTACATTCAAGGCAAGCCTATCAAATGCCTGTCATTTTCATCGCTGATTCTATGCAATTTTTTAATTCTATTTCCATGCTTCTGCCCTGCCCAAACGCCAATTCTACCAATGATAAGCATAACCATTGGCTTAGTAGTGTTAAGTCCGGCATGCCAAGAATTGATGTCCAATTTGGATGGATAAGGATGATCCTCAGGATGAGTATGCCACTCCCCTAGATAGACAAGATAGCCATCAGAAGTTTGAAATGACTCGTCCACTTTATGCTGATGGTGTTCGCCTTTTCTTGTAATCTGGTGTCGTGATCGAATATCCTCAAAGCCGGGTTCTGAAATATCAGTGATGACGATGTGATTTCCCCGGCGCTCTCCTATTAAAACTCCCCCTGCTTCGGTACTCTTTTGGTGAACCTGACGATAAAAGTAAAGTTTTCGGAGTACTGAGCTCATAATTACCAGATGATTACCCTGAGCGTCTTTAAATACAAGTTCAGGAATGTTCATAGCATATCAGGCAGGTAGACTGACGTTTCAGTATTTGAGGTTTAAATGAGCGGCCACCGTTAAGCAGGTGCTCACTGTAGGTCCATTGCAGGTCAGGCTCCAGGGTATTGAGTACAGCCATTTGGGTAAGAGATGCTGTAATACTGCTCACGGCTGCATCATAGGGAGTATAAGTTTTTCCACAACTTTTGATTTTTTCACTTGATGCATCAAGTTCATAAAATCGTGAGTCGACACCATCACGATATTTAGCGGGATCTGAAATCATACATCCGTAACAGCTTCTGCCATCATCAATGAAAACCTTTGCAACCCGACCATTACCATCATTAAACGCATGAATAATAATTGGCCGGTGCTCTAGTGGAATACTTCTTACAATAGAAGCTATACGCTTTGATACTGGAGGTCGGCCTGTAGCGTCGATAATGATATCGTAATTCTGCATTGTGACTGATTTGATAGGAAATTGATTTTCAAAACCCGTAATTTTTGTTTCCAGATGTACAGAGTCTTTGAGTCGCTTCATAAGCGAGGTGGACTTATAACATCCGAAATTAATTGATGACAATGTGTGGCGACCGAAATTACTTGGGTCATATATATCATTGTCATAGAGATGCAGATAACCTTCCCCACACCCAGCACCGTTACGAAGCAATAACTCTGCAACATAACCGCCAATCGTCCCGCAGCCTATGAGGGCGATACGTTTTGCATCTAGGCTTTCTATCCCTTTCCGTCGAGAGTTTCGGCTAAGGAGAGTGGCAATGTCTGCACGTACGACCCCAAGTCTTTTGAATGTGGTGCAGGCGTTTTTTCCACCCAACATGGAGGCGAGTTTGGAAATGGCGTTTTTCGAAAACTTATTGCGATTTCTAAATTCTAAAAATAGGGAGTTAAATTCTACATAAACAGCAAAAATATCCTGATCGGCAATATCAAAAAGAAATATAAATCTTTCCTTGCTCTCAGATTTAATATGCTCAACAACCCTATCTCTAGCATTATGATCTGTTTTTTTAAGCCAATCCAATAAGTTACGAAATGACTCTGGTGGCCATTTCATCCCTGCTAAACGTCTAGGGTTTACTGAAACGTAATGGGTGCTGATTATGTATTTTTTCATGGAATTGCGGCGAAGATATCGTTGATTAAGCCATTTTGTAATAACTTTTTCCGAGTCCTCCGAAGAAGATTCTTCAATTGTTAAGTATTCAAGCCGCATAGTTCCGTCAGCATTACTTGTTTGAGATACTCGAGTTTTGAGTCTGGTGCCCCGGCTGGCATTCGAAAGAATGTAGAGATTCTCACTGGGTTCCCAGTAAACGGCAAACTCGCCTGCCAGCTCCCGCCTGACATTGACGCCTTCTGTCGCCGCTAATACCGCATTAACAAGCGTGTTTTGTATCTGTGCATCAACAGCTCTGTATGTACCTTCCAAATCGTTTGAATTCCAGTCCGCTTCCATCTGTTCGACGTAGCACAGAATCATTCCTTGGTAGGTATGAGGCAGGAGGCAGTCCATGAACTGCTTAGGGAGTTCACAGATGCAGGCAGTTGGTAGTTCAATAAACGGATCTGAGGGGATAACCAAAGCAATGTGAAAACTACCTGCATCAGTCTCGTATTCTTTTGTATAGTATCCCTTTCTACGCTCCCGACTATACAGAACAGCTTCTTCTGGCAGCGTGCGTGCGTGCGAGTACCGATACCCGCACTTGGTCATTATATGATGTAGTTGGCCATCTTCCATCAGCCGCTTACCATAGTGTTATTGATCTTCACAGGCTCAGACTCTTTCGAAGGGAAAGATTGGAATGCCGGAGCCGCAGCAATTGAGGTGATTAAAGCCGCATTTGTCACTCGTTTGCCAAAGGCTTCATTCATCTTGAGTAAGGCCTGTTCTCGGTTTACCGAACGCTCCGCCTCGAGTAAAATTCCGTGCAGACTTCTCATTGCTTCCACGATTGTTCTCTGATGCAGATCGTGATCTTGCTCAGCTGGGAATAACAGCTTTTCATCTGTATCATCCGGGCTTTTCAGCCCGTTACAGAATTCGTCAGGTAACAACCTAGCAACGAGCTTCATTGTCCCAGTCAGGTCCGAGCCTTTGTGAATCTCTCTATCGAGAATATTCACTACTGCAGTCATCAGACTAATCGAAGAAGGGCCTCCAACTTCCCACTGGGCGTCTCGCCATGCTTTCATAAACCGGCAAATTGAACGAAGATGATTCCCGATGCGATTACTGTTGTCCTTAAACCAGTCCTCGACAATTTTAGGGTCACTTATTGCCCACCTCTTCGGTCCATCGCGCAATGCCAGGTTCACTTTGTCGGACTCAACGAGGTAGGCTTCACGCACAGACTGGTCCATAGCGGCTGATTCAAAAATAGAGTTATTAGCTTTTATAAGATGTGCTGAATCGGCTGCCGTGTGTTTGCTTTGAAACTGATCTTTGGGAATCGCATACATAGGCACATCTATGTGCGTTTTTTCACGAGGGATTTTAATGCGACCGCAAGTGTTTTTTTCTTCAAAAATCCACCCGTCGTTTTCAGCTTCCAGTGATTTAAGCGACGTATCAACGAGCAGAAGGAGTAGGGTATAACCAATTCGTGGCCCTGATTCGAATACAGTCATTGGCATGTAAGTCCCGTCATCAATATCCATTTCCTGTCCAGGATGAAAAGGCCGATTCAGCGTATCGTACTGAAAGCTCCCCTGCGTCCAGAACCTTGGCTGGTATTTAATGAAGTCATCACGGGCCCCGTCCTCCATTTCAAAAATTAATCGCGCTACTTGTGCCTGATCGGTAGAAGATAGATAGCGAACGTTGGTATGAACAAGCTTCGATTTAACATCTTCGAATGTCAGTGTGTATTTTCTAACGTCTGATGCAACAGTACGCGCTTCTTGAAAAACATCTCTGGTTCTTTCACGTACTTTTTGGCGAAGCGCTTTCAGCGTATCTGATTCAGCTTCACTTAGTTTCAGTTTACTGATTAAACCATCAACATTGTGGCTGTAATAGTTGTTGAAGTCCCAGATCATTGAAATAACTCCTGCGCTGTTGTACGTTCAAAAGGTTCTGCAATGGCATTGAAAAATTGCTTCAATTTCTGATTCTGAGCGAAGTGTGTATGCGCTAGCTGCTTGCCCCTAGCCCTTAGATTTTCCAGAGAACTCTTCGACGCGTTGTCAAGAGTGATTTCACCTGCGGCCTCATTGGGGATAGTCTCATCAATACAGTTATAATTTTCTGAAGCGTTGTTATACGCGAGCTCTCGCAGGAGCATATTTCTATGCAGGTGTTGGTTAGCTGTCATGGTTGATAGCACCAGTCTTTTACCGCCCCCCCAGAGACGAATGTATCCGTTCCACCCCTGCCTGCTAAGCTGTTTCGGATTTAGCGAATACTCTTCACCAACGGTACCAATATTAAGAATATGTATGTCTTTGTGGTTAACATCTGAGTTTGGCTTTAAGTCCTTAAATACTTCTAGAAGAGCAATGTAGCTGGGGTTGTTTGCGACTAAACCCCCATCAGCAAAATGCGCACCTAGCTCTTTACAGTGATGTGGAGCGAAGAAAGTTGGGGCTGCGGATGTCGCAAGTGCGGCATCAATCAATTTCAGCGTTCCGTCGCGGGTAAATTCAGGATTGTGGGGAGTTTTGAAAATCTGCGGTTTTCCTGACGTGAGGTTTACCGCAGGAATCATCACTCGTCGTGTTAGATCGTTAAAGGTAGTTTCTGCCCCAATCATCGATTCAATCGTTTTGCGAAGCGGCGAACTGCTGTAAATAGGTGCGAAAATCGATTTAATCAGGTTTACTACCGGCCATCTCGTTGGGAATATTTCATGTGCTCTCTCTAAAAATACACTTTCGAGTTCGCGGGCACTCTTTCCGGATGCCAAGCCTAAGGCTAAAATCCCGCCGATGGATGTACCTGTTATGAGATCAAAATATTCACCAATCCTGATTTGCTGCTCGGGGTATTTGTTCATAAGTATTCGTTCAATCTCGGCAAGCACACTGATAGTGAACATTCCCCTTGCCCCTCCCCCATTTAGACTAAGTATTCTCACTCTAGGGTTTTGAACCACGCTTACATCAGACATTGCCGACTCCCAAACATAAATAATGATTATTAAAACTGTTTTTTAAATGTTTTTTCAATGTACAAATAACCAGTATTCATCAAAAAGGTTAAGAGTTCTGAATTGAGATTTAAAAGTGACCGATGCCGCTAAAATAACTAAATTTCATGGCTGGAAATGTGGTGAAGAACAATTCTCATTGATGTGAGAGATAAACATACTAACCTGAGCAATGCAGGCATATATCAAGGATTAAAGGAGCATTTCAAATGATTTAACCATAGCCTCGACCTGCTGGCCTTGGAGTTGGCTATCACTAGCCAGACTATGCGCCTGCGTTGTAAAGCTGTTATCAGAATGTTGGTATAAATCAAAGTGTAGGCTCGCTCAGAAATCTTTGAAGGTTTAGATTTATGCAAGTTTATGTTGCCGAAAGCTATCCGCTCGCCTATAACGTCGCTTCTGGCACATAGCGGACGTCTCGTACCTGTAAGAACATTTCTTCCAGAAATAACCTGGCTAGCGTGAACTGCACAGACTTCTTTCTGATACCTCTATGCGGCATGAAGCTGCCAGATATAGCTTCAAACCACTGATACCCAGCTGACGCCGTCATCCTTAGGCTAAAGATTGAATTCACACTTAATTCCGATCATTTCAGCAAAGACCACGGGCTGCTAAAGCTTCCGGAAAATGACCGCCGACGTCTCAGGAAAATAAAACTGGTCGCCATTCAGGCAGATGAGTGGCTAAACGACGATCATTCAACTTAGGGGACTTGCCAGACAAATCCGCCTCAATAATACTGTATATAAAAACAGTATCATTTTGAGGAGGATTTTTATGCGTGACGTACAGATAGCAATCGCTTTATCGCCGGATCATCTGCAGAGGGCTGCTCTATGAAACAGGCAGCATGTTCTGCGGATCTCACTCTGCTCTGGCCCCCCATTTTTACTCCCAGAATACGCGTGCCGCTTTACGCAGAGCCCTGCGCGGCCGGCTTTCCCTCCCCTGCACAGGATTACGTTGAAAAAGAGCTCGACCTCAACGAGCTCTGCATTCGCCGGCGCGCGTCGACGTTCTTCGTGCGCGCCAGCGGCAACAGCATGCAGGATCTCGGCCTGTTTGATGGCGACGTCATGGTGGTTGATCGGGCAGAAGAGGCAGCGCACCACGACATCGTCATTGCGGAAGTAGACTACGAGTTCACGGTCAAGCGCCTGCAGCTGCAGCCGTGCCTTGCTCTGCTTCCCATGAATCCAGCCTACCCCGTAATTTATCCGGAAGAGCTCCAGCTGCTTGGCGTAGTCACCTGGTTTTTTAACAGCACGCGTGCGCGCCGGAGGTAGCTATGCCAATGTTCGGTCTGGCAGATGTGAACTCGTTTTATGCGAGCTGTGAGGCGCTCTTCCGCCCTGATCTTCGCGGGAAACCGATAGTAGTGCTCAGCAACAACGATGGTTGCGTCATCGCGCGCAGCGCCGGCGCCAAAAAGCTCGGCATCAAAATGGGCGCGCCGTGGTTCCAGATAAAAACCCAAGACTATCCAGAACGCGTACATGTTTTCAGTTCGAATTACGCGCTGTACCACAGCATGTCGCAGCGCGTGATGACAGCACTTGAAGAGATGACACCTAGAGTTGAGCAGTACTCCATTGATGAAATGTTCCTAGACCTTACCGGCATTGACGGCTGCGAAGACTTCGAAGATTTCGGCCGTCGCCTGCGTGCGCATGTGCTTAATATAACTGGCCTGACCGTCGGCGTGGGTATGGGTCCGACCAAGACGCTGGCGAAAAGCGCACAATGGGCCAGCAAAGAATGGAAGCAGTTCCGGGGCGTACTGGCGCTTACGTCAAAAAATCCTAAACGAACTGAAACCCTTCTTCTGAATCAGCCTGTCGAGGAAATCTGGGGCGTGGGTCGTCGCATCGGCAAGCGTCTCAACCTGATGGGAATTGAAAACGCCCTGCAACTGGCGCGTGCGCACCCTGCCCTAATACGCAAAAACTTCAGCGTCGTTCTCGAGCGAACCGTGCGCGAACTCAACGGCGAATCGTGCATTCCGCTCGAGGAGTTGCCGCCGGCGAAGCAGCAGATCGTTTCCAGCCGCTCTTTTGGCGAACGCATTACCACCAAGGTGGCTATGCAGGAGGCGCTCTGCCAGTACGCGACGCGCGCAGCGGAGAAGCTGAGGAAAGAGCGGCAGTTCTGCAGGCACGTGGGCGTGTTTATACGTACTTCACCGCACGTGACGGATGAGGTGTTTTACGGCAACAGCACCGGCGAGAAGCTCCCGCGACCAACGCAGGATACGCGTGACGTGATTGAGGTGGTCATGCGTTCGCTGGACCGTATATGGCTTGAAGGTCGCCGCTATATGACGGCAGGCATCATGCTTGATGACTTCACACCGTATGGCGTCAGCCAGCTGAATCTGTTCGATGAAGATCAGCCGAGAAAAAACAGTGCACAGCTGATGAAGGTGCTGGACGGTATTAATCAGTCCGGGCTTGGCAACGTGTGGTTTGCGGGGCAGGGCATTAATACAGAATGGAAGATGAAAAGAGAAATGTTGTCCCCGGCATGGACAACAAATTGGAAAGATATTCCTTTAGCAAAAGTATATTGAGGGTAAGCATACCATAATTTATCCGGCTAAATGAGGCATTTTTGCAGCATCAATCGCGATGAATACCGGGAATTTCAGATTGAAATATTTAAATAATATCCATTATATATAATAAGTTACGTTCAATATTTGATGGGTTATTTTCTGAAATTCTCATCACCACTTTTGCATTTGAAGTGATCAAATAGAGTCAGCCCTTCACTGCTTA